>NZ_JBALBW010000028.1:0-34844 GCF_036919895.1 Nostoc sp. | reverse complement strand
ATTTTCTCCCGCAGGTCTACTGAGTAGGGTTTCATCTGATTTTTTACTTTTATCTTCTCAACTACTGTACCAAACCGTTACACAAAGTGCTGTAATCTTCTTTTGTTCTAAATGTCCTGATTAAACCTTGCTATGAGCGATTCATCGCTCACTACGAACAATGCTTGCTGCAAACGTTGTCCTCGGTCAACCCTCGAATTTTGTGAAGTTTTGACCAACTTCCGGCTGTTTGGGCGTTAAAGCTGTTGGATTCTCATGTAATAGATTTAACAATTAATATATTAATTGTTATATTAGTTATATATGTACTCCGACTTCAATTAGTAATTATACTGAGTTAGACTCTGGCAAGGAAACAAAGACGTAATGGAACCCTGAGAGTTTCAAGTGGGTCTTAGCCTTGCACTTCAAGTTTTAGCGGGCTAGGCAATACTGTTCGGTTAACGCAAGAAAGGCAGTTTTCGGGACATCATAAACAAAAACCCCGATTTTTTTAATAGATCGGGGTTATGTGAGTTTCAATTATTACAAGTCAAAGTAAATGCCCTACTGAGCAACACGATCGCACCGTGAAAGTATTTACGTAATGTCCAATAGACTTACGTAGGAATGATAAACACTTACAACATAAAAGGTTCAGCGATTATAGGATAACTAGCGTTAGCGTAGCTCGTCGTAGATATCGCTAGAATAAGTAGACGCAAAAATATAGGTATAGGAAAAAAATTTTCCAATAGCCTAATATATCTAGAAAGTTGCTCGGAGTACCGAGTAATTTATTCTGGCAAATAGTCCATCAATTTGGAGAACAATTAGAACAAAAATCAGGATTGAATTTGCAGTATTGACTTCCTGTCAATGAGTAAGCTGTACAATAAGGAAAACTCGTAAGTTCAATTTTGGCTATTTGTAATTTTGAAGCATTCCGCAACACTTGATTGGCTTTGGTTTTATTATCTAGAAGAATAGCTACAAGCTTAGGAAACGCCATGCAAGCAGCAGCATTAATGAGCGTTAGCACTATAGCATCTATCAAATTCATAGGTAATCATCTCCTGTAAGAAATAGGCGATCGCTGTTTTGAGGCGCAAGCATAATATTATGTGTAGGATTGACGTTCAGTCCATCTATTGCTTGCACTCTATGTAAATCAACTTTAACATAAATTTTTGTAAATATAAACGTGGAATTCCTGAAATTATTATACACAGAAGGGAATGTGGATAATAAGGACGGTTATTGTAGCGGAATAACAAAATAAGCTGTAAAAACGATTAATTTACAATATTTAGGTAAGGTGTTATGTCAAAAACCCAAACCGCGTCTTCTTTTTTATCTAACATCAGCGAGCAAGAACGCGAGGCATTAAAGCGCTTGGTAGATTACACAAATGTGGAATCGCTACCAGAAGTTTGGCCTTTGGCTGCTCAGAAATTTGGTGATGTTGTCGCCCTCCGCAGCCCTCACGCCAAACCAGAAATAGTGATTAATTATACCCAGTTAGCGGAGCAAATACAACTATTTGCAGCTGGTTTACAGGCGTTGGGAGTGAAGGTAGGCGATCGCATTTCCTTAATTTCTGACAACAGTCCCCGGTGGTTTATTGCCGATCAAGGCATAATGACTGCTGGAGCAGCTGACGCGGTGCGTAGCTCTCAAGCCGATAAAGAAGAACTGTTGTTTATCATCGCTAATAGCGGCAGTACGGCAATAGTAGCAGAGGATTTAAAGACACTTAAAAAACTGCAAGACCGGATCAAAGATTTACCAATTCAGTTGGTTATCTTACTTTCAGATGAAGCACCACCCACAGACGAAACCCTAAAGGTGCTGAATTTTACCCAGTTGATTGAAATTGGGAAAAATCATAATTTTGTGCCAGTTAAACAAAAGCGTGAGGCTTTGGCAACCCTAATTTACACCTCTGGCACCACAGGTAAACCCAAGGGTGTAATGCTGTCTTATAAAAACTTGATGCACCAAGTAATCACCTTTGGCACAGTATTGCAACCAAATCCGGGCGATATGGTTCTCAGTATCTTACCTTCGTGGCATAGTTACGAGCGAACTGTTGAGTATTACTTACTATCTCAAGGTTGCACGCAAGTTTATACTAACCTGCGCTCCGTGAAAGGAGATTTGAAAAAATTTAAACCTAACTATATGGTGGGTGTACCCCGTTTGTGGGAATCGATTTATGAAGGAGTGCAAAAGCAGTTCCGCGAACAACCAGCAAATAAGCAACGCCTAGTTAACTTTTTATTGGGCATTAGCGATAGATATATCAGAGCTAGGCGAACTGCTCAGGGATTGGATTTAAATAATCTTCATGCTTCAGCCGTCGAACGATTAGCAGCTAAGATCCAAGCATTGGCTTTATTACCCCTCCACACCTTGGGAGAACGACTGGTTTATGCTAAGGTGCGAGAAGCCACAGGCGGAGAAGTCAAGCAGATGATTAGCGGTGGCGGTGCGCTTCCCAAACACATCGATAACTTCTTTGAAATTATTGGTGTCCAGATTTTGCAAGGCTATGGTTTGACAGAAACTTCTCCTGTTACCCATGTGCGTCGTCCTTGGCGAAATTTGATTGGGGCATCAGGGCTACCACTCCCCGCAACAGAAGCTAAAATCGTAGATCCTGAGACAAGAAAGCCTCTACCAGTAGAAAAGCGAGGCTTAGTATTGTTGAGGGGCCCGCAGATTATGCAAGGCTATTACCAAAATCCCGAAGCGACAGCGAAAGCCATTGACGCTGAAGGTTGGTTTGATAGCGGCGATTTAGGTTGGCTGACACCACAAGACGATTTGGTGCTGACTGGCAGAGCAAAGGATACGATTGTATTGACTAACGGCGAAAACATCGAGCCACAGCCAATTGAAGATGCTTGTTTGCGATCGCCATACATCGATCAAATTATGCTTGTCGGTCAAGATCAGCGCAGCCTGGGAGCCTTAATTGTCCCCAACATCGAAGCCTTAGAAAAATGGGTGCAGAACAATCCGGCCACTTCTTCGCCTAGTCAAAAAATTGACTGGGAGAGTACAATGATCCAGGATTTATTTCGGCAAGAATTGAATCGAGAAGTGCAAAATCGTCCAAGCTATCGACCGGATGACCGCATCGGGACATTCAAACTAGTTCTAGAACCGTTTTCCATTGAAAATGGTTTGATGACACAAACACTAAAAGTTCGCCGAAATATCGTCACGGAACGTTATCGCGATATTATTGACGGCATGTTTGCCTGATAATTCCACCTCCCAACTGTAAAGAGTGAACGTGAAATATTTATGGATGTCTCCAAATCTAATTTGCTTCTGAAACGCGTCGTTAACGTCAAAGTTATTGTGACTCCGCTTTGGAAAGAGGAAGTACAACAGCAGCTGCAAACGCAGATCAATCAACTAGATCAGCAACTGCAACAGCTAGACGTAGAAGGACAAAGAGCGATCGCAGCAATTCAAAAGCAGAGTCTGCAACCACCCGGCCCCCAGACCCTCCAACAAATTGACAATATCCAACTCCAAGTCAATCAAAAGAAAAGTGAATTTCTAGAGCAGAAAAATCAGTTGCTGCAAAACCTCCAGCAAGTGCAGTTTCTCCAGCAAGATCAGGAAGTCAACCAATTCCAAATGGAAGGCTTTTTCCGGGTAGAAATCGGTGATAACCTGATTAGCAAAATGCAAGTCGAAATCGTTCTGCGCGACGGCGTTGTCGAAGAAATTCGCGGCGACATTTAAGTTTGTTATTTGTCATTTGTCCGTTGTCATTTTTTTTGTGACTAATAACTAATGACAGATGTGATTTAACTTAGTGTGGGAGCGGCTCCCAGCCCAACATTCTACCTGGGAGCCAGCCCAAACTATTTGCCAGACTGGAGGTGAGCTAATAAATAGCGATCGCCCGAAGGCTGACATCTCAACTCGATATTTAATACCAACTGAATCATCACCCCGCTTGAGTTGCGTAATCGTCACAAGGGCCTGATTTCGTTGCGGATAAGCTACCTCTACCTTGCGCGTTCCTTGCACTGGTATTATGTCGTCAAAGGCATTTAAAGCCAGGGTAGCAGGATCGCTACCTTGGAGAGATGAGTTAATTTTTTCTAAAGGTATAGTTTTATAATCGGAACGGTTTGGATATGTCACAACCTCTTGAGACTGGTGTATTGCTTTCACCTGCTGGGTTTGCCCATCACTACTCTCAACAATTGGTACAGATGGCTGGCGCTGGATAATATAAACTCCAGCGCCAGCAGTGGCAAAGATACTTAGTATCACGATCAAAAATAATTTCAACTTTGCCGACATAAAAGTAAACAGGAATTTCAAATAGGTTTATTACCAATTTTGAATTCTAGATTGAACTGCATCTTATATCCTCTACCTGTGAGTAGCTCCTGTATCTTAATCAGTGGTTATGAGGAATAAAAATGCCAATCCCATTAAATCTGTGAGAAACTCGTGCTGGTTTTTGCAAGTCAACGACTAAAAACGAGATCAAAATACTGGCTAACCATTGAGGATAACTCTGTATTATAGACCTCTAAGTTATATTTAGGTTCCTGGGATCAAGAGTTAGGAGTTAGGAACTCTCCCAATTCTCAACCTAAAATATAAAATCTCCAGTCCAAAACTCTCCCGCCAAGATACAATTCGATCTGATAAAAGCTGTTAAAGTCCATAAACCATTGATTTCCAAACCACCCTATGAGCATTCATGAAGTATTTATGCCGGCGCTGAGTTCCACTATGACGGAAGGCAAAATCGTCTCCTGGGTGAAATCGCCAGGGGACAAAGTGGAAAAAGGCGAAACAGTGGTGGTTGTAGAGTCAGATAAGGCAGATATGGATGTAGAAACCTTTTATGAAGGCTTTCTGGCACATATCATAGTTGAAGCTGGTGAAACTGCCCCGGTAGGATCTGCGATCGCCTTCATCGCCGAAACGGAAGCTGAAATTGAACAGGCGAAATCTCTTGCCAATTCCTCCGGCGTGGCTGCTACTCCTACCTCTTCCCCTGAACCAATCGCTGCTACAACCTCAGTTGCAACACCTGCCTTAGCGTCTCAAAACGGGTCTAACCACAAAGAAGGAAGGCTTGTAGTTTCACCCCGCGCCCGCAAGTTAGCCAAAGAACTTAAGGTTGATTTAACTACACTCCAAGGTAGTGGCCCCCACGGTCGCATTGTCGCCGAAGATGTAGAAGCATTGTCCAATAAGGGCAAACAACCTGCCACTGCCCCAGTTGCCCCACCAGCACCTGTACCAACCAGCACCCCAGTTACACCCCCAGCCCCTCGGACACCAGCACCCGCACCAGTGGTAGCGGCTGTTCCTGGTCAAATCGTGCCTCTAACTACCTTCCAAAATGCCGTAGTGCGGAACATGGTAGCTACCATATCCGTGCCCGTCTTCCGTGTCGGTTATACAATTACCACCGATGGATTAGATAAACTTTATAAACAAATTAAATCCAAAGGTGTGACAATGACAGCGCTATTGGCGAAAGCTGTAGCCGTGACATTGCAAAAACACCCATTGTTAAATGCTAGCTACTCAGACCAAGGTATTGTTTATCATTCTGATATCAACATTTCTGTAGCAGTTGCGATGGATGATGGCGGATTAATTACACCTGTGCTGCAAAATGCAGATGCAGTGGATATTTATTCTCTATCGCGTACTTGGAAGTCTTTGGTAGAACGGGCGAGGGCAAAACAACTACAGCCCCAAGAATACAACAGTGGTACTTTTACCCTGTCAAATTTGGGAATGTTTGGCGTAGACAAATTTGATGCGATTTTACCGCCTGGACAAGGTTCAATTTTAGCGATCGGGGCATCCCGTCCACAAGTGGTAGCAACACCCGATGGTTTATTTGGCGTGCGTCAACAAATGCAAGTCAATATTACTTCCGATCATCGGATTATTTACGGTGCCCATGCTGCGGCGTTTTTGCAAGATTTAGCAAAATTGATTGAGACGAATCCTCAATCTTTGACAATGTAATTTTGAAAAGATACCAAGTTTAAATGTTAGCGCTATGAGCGGGCAGCAGTTTTCGTAGAGTAGCGCTAACAACTATATAAATAATCGGTGCAGTCAACCTGCACCGATTGCACAATTTAACTCTAATTGCACTAGAAATTTCCCTCACGCCAGTGCTGAAGCTTGGGGTTTGGCAAAAATCATTCTTCCTGCGGTAGTTTGCAAAGCACTGGTGACTACTACTCGCAGTTCACCACCCACATAATTGCTGCCTTCTTCAACTACTACCATTGTGCCGTCATCTAGGTAGCCAATACCTTGACTGGGTTCTTTGCCTTCCTTGAGAATTTTTAAATCAAGGTTGTCGCCAGGTAAATAACTGGGACGGACGGCATTTACTAAATCATTCACATTCAAAACAGGTACTTTTTGAACGCTAGCGACTTTAGACAAGTTGTAGTCGTTGGTTAGCAGTGTACCACTGATTTCTTGGGCAAAACGTACCAACTTGGCATCTACTGTGGCAATATCTTCGTAGTCAACTGCATTAATCAGGATGCGATCGGGATAATCTTCCTTAATGCGGTTGAGAATTTCTAGTCCTCGTCTTCCCCGCACTCGTTTTTGGTCTTTGCTAGCATCAGCTACTTGCTGGAGTTCTTGCAAGACAAATTGCGGTACGAGAATTTGTCCTTCCAGAAACCCTGTTTCTAGTAGCGCTTCAATGCGACCATCAATAATGCAACTGGTATCTAAAACTTTGGTATTAGCTGGTTTTAGCGTTCCTTCCACAACCATTGCTTCGACAGTGTTGGGATTAATGAATCGCAATAAGCCCCGCCCGTGGGTATCTGCCAAGTTCATACCAGTGACGGAGAGGATAATACTACCGACAACTGCCACAAGTGGCTTAATAAATCCAAAATCTGCCGGTATAGGTAGTAAAAATAGTGGGGCTAACATCAGGTTAGCTAGCAATAAACCAATTACTAAGCCGATCGCACGAGTTAAAATCACTTCCAGAGGCATTTCTTTGATTTGTGATTCTAGGCGACGATATGTCGTCTGGAAACTCAGTCCGATCGCACCACCAATAATAGCGCCAAAGACGGCAACAACTAAGCGTAAAGCCTCAAGATTTGTTACCTGGTCTAGCGCCCCATTAGGTAGTAGTTCAATGCTGTAGAACCCTATTCCCGAAGCTGCCAGGATAAATGAGAAAATGATAATTGCGTCAAGCATGGTTATGTTGTTTTCCTGCAACTGTGTTCACCGAGAAAGCTCAGTATTTTTTATTTCATCGGTAAGATAAACTCATCAATATTGACTTACACTAAGGGTTTAGTAGAACAATATCTGCAATTATTATAACTAAAGGCTTTTATCTTAATATTTTTCATTGTTTCTTTGTAAAACGACAAAAGTTTGTAAAAAAACTCCTCATTTTCATTGTCTCTAATTCGCAGTTGGATTAACTTAAAGCTTTTCTCAAAATGAGTCAAAAATTTAGTGTTTCTGGAATTGCGAGTTCCGCTTATGTGCATATTCCCTTTTGCAGACGGCGGTGCTTTTATTGTGATTTCCCGGTGTCTGTTGTGGGCGATCGCTTGCGGGGCGAAACATCTGGTACTATCTCCCAATATGTTGAGGTGCTATGTCAAGAAATTGCCATTACACCAGCCTTTAGTCAACCTCTAAAGACAATTTTCTTTGGTGGTGGTACTCCTTCGCTGCTATCAACAGAACAGCTACAACGAATAGTAACAGGGCTAGAGAAGCATTTTGGTATTGCAACTGGTGCAGAGATTTCTATGGAAATTGACCCAGGCACCTTTGATTTAGCCCATATAGCAGGCTATCGCAGTGCAGGCGTGAACCGGGTAAGTTTGGGTGTACAAGCCTTTCAATCAGAATTATTGCAGAGGGCGGGGCGATCGCACTCAGTTGAAGATATTTTTGCAGCTGTGGAACTAATCCACCAAGTTGAGATTCCCAAATTCAGCTTAGACTTAATTTCTGGGTTGCCGCATCAGTCTTTGGATCAATGGCAGGATTCCCTAACAAAAGCGGTGGCGCTTTTACCTACTCACATTTCTATCTACGATCTCACCATCGAGCCAGGTACAGCCTTTGGTCGTTACTACAAACCTGGCGATACTCCTTTACCCACGGATGAAGCCACAGTCAAAATGTACCAGATGGGGCAGCAGGTTTTGACTGGTGCAGGTTACGAGCATTATGAGATTTCTAATTATGCCCAACCCGGTCATCAGTGTCAGCATAATCGGGTTTATTGGGGAAACCGCCCTTACTACGGCTTTGGGATGGGTGCGGCGAGTTATATTGATGGGAAACGCTTCACTCGTCCGCGCAAGACTAGGGAGTATTACCAGTGGGTACAAGCTGGCGGTGTGATTGATTGTGATGTGACTCCCCCAAAAGAAGTATTGTTAGAAACGTTAATGTTGGGGTTGCGTTTGGCGGAGGGTTTGAGTTTGGCGGCTTTGGTGGAGGCGTTTGGCGAAGAAAAGGTGGAGGAGATTTGCAGGTGTTTGCAAGGGTATTTTGATCAAGGTTGGGTGGAAGTTGTAGGGGGAAGGTTGCGTTTGATTGATCCCCAAGGGTTTTTGTTTTCTAATGTGGTGTTGGCGGAGTTGTTTGAGAAGTTGGGGTGACGAACCGCAGAGGCGCAGAGGGAGGAGGGGAGGTTTATGGAGAACAATCAAGTTAGAAAGGCTGTGATTCCAGTAGCTGGTTTTGGGACTCGGTTGTTTCCAGCTACTAAAGTTGTGAAAAAAGAACTTTTCCCGATTATTGATCGAGATGGTAGGGCAAAACCTGTGATTCTCGCAATTATTGAAGAAGCAATTAGTGCTGGAATTGCAGAAGTGGGGATTGTGGTGCAGCCGGACGATGGAGAAATATTTGCAGATTTACTGAAAAATCCACCTAAAAAAGAACTTTTTGATAAACTTTCACCGCAAAATCAAGAATATAGCCGATATCTGGAAGATTTAGGTAGCAGAATTACAATTTTATTGCAAGAGGAACAATTAGGTTATGGTCATGCAGTATTTTGTGCTAGAGATTGGGTACAAGATGAGCCGTTTTTGTTAATGTTGGGCGACCACATTTATACATCTGATATTGAAAAGTCTTGTGCTAGCCAAGTTTTAGATGTTTACGAACAAGTTAATCAAAGTGTTGTGGGTTTGACTACAATGCCAGCAGAAATTATTCATAAAGCTGGGTGTGTAACAGGAGTTTGGCAAGAGTTAAACTCGATTTTGTCAGTAACACAACTATATGAAAAACCGACTATTGAGTATGCCAAAAAGCATTTACATGTAGAGGGAATGGCAGACAATGAGTTTTTAGGCATATTTGGTTTGTATTTACTCACGCCGAAAATTTTTGATTTTCTAGCAGAACACATCAACCAAAATTTTCGAGAGCGGGGTGAATTTCAGCTAACATCCTGTCTAGAAAAATTGCATCAAGAAGAGGGAATGACAGGATATGTTGTGAAAGGTAAGTGTTTTGATACAGGTTTGCCAGATGCTTATCGTCAGACAATGATTGATTTTAGAAGCGTTTCTTAGCTCAAATAAACACTTGATAAGCTAATCGGTATTTAAGCTGCATAATACCGTTTATGTTGACATTAGTGGGCTTGGGAACTGTTGTCAAAAGCGGATGTCAAAAGCGGAGGGGAAGGATGCGATCGTCGATCGCATCCTTCCCCACACATGATGATCATTTTTACTCAAAGTATTTTGAGTATTTTAGTTGGTTGACAAAATATGCTTTGCTCTGTTGCTACAGGACTGGATGCGGCAGCAAGTGTTCTTTACAACGTGGGTAATCGCACGTATTTTGTCATACCCCCTATTAGTTCCAGTTCTGGTAGTTCCCACCGTTGCAGTCAAGGGCGTACACCTTGCCGTTTGCGTTGCTGTCGAGGCACTTTCCAGTGGACACGTTGACCAGGCGCTTACCCTTTCTGTTCCAGTTCTGATAGTTCCCGCCGTTACAGCCAAGTGCGTACACCTCTCCATTGGCGTTGCTGTCGAGGCACTTCCCAGTGGATACGTTGACCAGGCGCTTGCCCTCTCTATTCCAGTTCTGATAGTTCCCGCCGTTGCAGCCAAGCGCGTACACTTCTCCGTTGGCGTTGCTGTCCAGACAGAAACCGGTTGAGACGTTCATATAGGTCTTGCTTGCCGCCGCGTCCGCCGGCATCGACATCCCGATGATCATCACCAATCCGGCGGTGATAACGGCGGTTCCCTTGGTAACAGTGTGATTTAATTTACGCATGGTTGATTTTCCTTTAAAATATGCTTGTGTAATTTCGGTTGAATTGTGTGCTTGGTGTCGGTAAAATAAAACTTTACAGCATGTCCCATTTTCGGTGTAAAAAATGCCCAGTAAGTACTCGTGAGCGCGTTGAAACCTCTTAAGTAGTAGAAGGATTATCTATAAAGTTCTACAAAGAATAAAAAGCTGATTCCTGATATTTACTGATAAATTACATGGCTGCCTCGAACAGCCGACAACGATTTTCAAAGTTTCCAACGACACATTCCTGTTCTTGTATTGATCGTTGAAGGTTAGTGCGATCGCAAAATTTTAATAAAATGGACGAAAAACTCTTTCAAAAGGCTGTTTAGGATAGCGTCGATAAATATCAATGAAAATCTTGATCCAGAGTGGCGTAGGCTACGCCTACCTGCGGTAATTTTGTAAAGACAGTCTTAATA
Organism: Nostoc sp.; assembly: GCF_036919895.1. Lineage (GTDB taxonomy): Bacteria > Cyanobacteriota > Cyanobacteriia > Cyanobacteriales > Nostocaceae > Nostoc. Next base: position 24,087 of record NZ_JBALBW010000028.1, on the reverse strand, counting down.
TGAGTTAAGCTAAAGTGCGTCAATGGGTCAGCATTGTTTTCAATGCTTTGGAATTAGAGGATGAATCAGTATTTTGCAACGGTTGCTCGTGGATTAGAAACCCTTGCGGCTCAAGAGTTAGAGCAACTGGGTGCTAATTCAGTAGAGCCAGGGTTTTGTGGTGTCGCCTTTGAGGGCGATCGCACTCTACTTTATCGCGTCAATCTCTGGGCTAGGCTACCGTTCCGAATCTTGGTAAATATCCGTGAGTTTCCTTGCGAAGATGCGGAGGATCTCTATCGCGGTATCCAAACCATCGATTGGCAAAACTATTTAACGCCAGATATGACCCTGGCGGTCAATACCACGGGCAAAAACAAACACCTCAATCACAGCCACTTCACATCTCTCCAGATTAAAAATGCGATCGTCGATCAGCAGCAAGAAAAGCTGGGTGAGCGTTCAAATGTAGAGCTTCATGAACCAGATGTGCGAATCAATGTTCATATTGAACGCGACTTTTGTACCGTTAAACTCGACAGTTCTGGAAATAGTCTGCATCGCCGAGGCTATCGCCCTGCGGTTGGAGCAGCCCCTCTCAAGGAATCTCTAGCTGCTGCCCTCATTCAACTTTCCGGTTGGCAACCAGACCAGATGTTCTACGATCCTCTGTGTGGATCTGGGACTTTACCTTTGGAAGCTAGTTTAAAATCACTGAATATAGCACCAGGATTATTTCGGGATTCCTTTGGATTTGAAAATTGGCTCGATTTTGACCTGCCCCTTTTAGAAAAACTGCTCCAAGAAGCTAAGGATAGTCAACTTGATATCCTTCCCGCACCTATTTGGGGAAGCGATCGCGATGAAAATGTAATTGAGCAAGCGATTAACAATGCTCAAAATTGTGGTGTTGATAATCATATCTGGTTTTCTCAAATGGAGCTAGCCGATGTTGTCGCCCCCGCAGACAGTGGAGTTTTATTGTGTAATCCACCTTATGGCGAACGGCTGGGGCGAGATAGTGATTTGGGGGAATTTTACAAACTTTTGGGTGATGTGTTAAAACAACGCTTCAAAGGTTGGACTGCATTTGTGCTGAGTGGGAATAAAGAACTATCTCAATCCATTGGACTGAAATCATCCAAACGGATTGCAGTGTACAACGGAACTATACCTTGTCAGTTAATGAAATATGAACTGTACTAAGGGTGATTTGTAGTATGGTTTAGCGATCGCTCTTAACTACTTCCGATCGGTCAAAAACACATTGCCTCAAAATTTAGTAATACTTGGGGATGTGCTGTATTATCGGGCTTTGTGAAAGCCGTTATTTAAATCCCGTGTTCAGTATAATTGGCTAGCTCCCATACAAATAGGTGAGATTTTTAATACTATTCAAGAAATTTAATTATAGCTAAAAAAGCTTAAAATCCCATCTTAGTATATATCCTGGGAGTTAAGCTAAAAAAAATCCAAAAAAGTGACAGTATAATCGGTGACTGACAACCTGCAATTTATTTATCGCTAGAAGGCTATTTATGTCAGACCAATTCACCTTTACCGTTAGCAATGAAACCGAACAGGCAATTACAGAGTTGTGGGTATCTGTGGATGATGAAGAGTGGGCTTCATTTACCTTGAGTGATGAAGGGATTCCATCGGGTGAAACAGTAACCATTGCTTGGGCTGAATATACGAATGATTCGCCCTGTGAATGGTACATCTCTGCCGTATTTGAAGATGAATCAGAAACAGAGTCAGCCCTGTTTAACTTCTGCGAAGAACTAGCTTTAACATTCGGATAAATTTCCCACTGCGATCGCGTTTGGTACGCGATTGCTATTGACTCCAGACATAAAAACAAAAGCCCTAACTAGAAAGCATCTAGCTAGGGCTTAATATTAGAATGAAGCTTACTTTTTCATTTAATCGAAAAATAACATTTTTTTTAAACAGAAATATAGTCGTTCTGCCCAAAATCTGCTGCTTAAAACTGGTGCGATGTCTCCGATGGACTACGCTACACTAAAAATAAAGTGCGTAGCCCATTGGAGACATCGCTTTACACATAACTTAATTGTTTATTTTGCCGGAGTGACGAGTTTGATTTGACAGTTGGTGCTTTTGTATAACCTGCTCAATCTGGCAAGTCACCTCATCTATTCTATGTTTGACCTTATCAAAATCAATATTCACCCAAATATAGGCTTTGTCAGGTTTTTTCTGAAAGTTATCCATATATTTTTTTGCTTGTCAAGATAATTTTTTATATCTATACAATATAACTATCTCAATTCATAAACTACTTTCTCTAGACGTATAAGTAGATATGCTTAATGTTTACTTAAGGTTTTATCTGCTAGAAGTTTAATCAATATCTACTGAAAGAGACGCGACATGTCGCGTCTCTAAGAACCAAAATATAAATTCTAAGTGTTGTTAAATCTTTGTTTGTAGATACTGCACCAACTGTGGTGCTTGCATTACTCCCTCTATCCGTTCCACAGGCTGACCCTGCTTAAATAGTACTAAGGTTGGGAGAGAGGAAATTTTATATTGACTCGCCAAATCTGTGTATTTTTCTGTGTCAATTTTGACAATCCGCAAGCGATCTTTAAGTTGGGCATTGACTTGCTCTAAAATTGGCACCATCATTTGACATGGGCCACACCAGTCAGCATAAAAATCTACTAATACAGGTACATCAGAAGCAGACAGCATCTCTTCAAAGCTGTCAAATTGTTTTTTAGTTGCCATGATGACACACACCGATTTTCAATTGTTTGTTTCAATAGTAATTCTTAGAAAATAAAATCGGTATAGGTTCATAGGTTTTTATTGTAAAACGATTAGATTAACCAATATAGACTTATTATTTCGCCAAAAATATTAAATAATTATAATAAAACTCGTATATCCTTTACATTTGTGTATAGGGATTATTCAATAAATGGTCATAGATTTAATTATTCAGACAATATTCAGATGTTGCCTAAATCACCATAAGATAATTAGCGCGGTATTTCTAAGATTGAGGAACATTAAATGACATTATTAGAAGATAAAGTTGCAATTGTCACAGGTGCTTCACGAGGAATTGGCCGAGCGATCGCAATTGAATTAGCTTCACAAGGAGCGATCGCAGTTGTCAATTATGCTAGTTCGAGTGCAGCAGCCGACGCAGTTGTTACAGAAATTACCGATGCAGGAGGTCAAGCAATCGCTATCCAAGCAGACGTTTCTAAAGGCGATCAAGTAGACGCACTAGTTAAGACCGTCATGGAAAAGTTTAAGCGTGTGGATATCTTAGTCAACAACGCAGGTATTACCCGCGACAATCTGCTTTTGCGTTTGAAGACAGAGGATTGGCAAGCTGTGATAGACCTAAATCTAACTGGTGTTTTCTTATGTACACGCGCCATCAGTAAAATTATGCTGAAGCAGCGATCGGGGCGGATTATCAACATTACTTCCGTTGCAGGGCTAATGGGCAATCCAGGTCAGTCCAACTACAGCGCCGCCAAAGCAGGTGTCATCGGATTCACCAAAAGCGTTGCCAAAGAACTCGCGACTCGCGGCATCACCGTTAACGCCATCGCCCCTGGATTCATCACCACCGACATGACCAGCGATCTCAACAACCCCGAAGATATTCTCAAATACATCCCACTCGGTCGCTTCGGTCAGCCTGAAGAGATCGCTGGTATGGTGCGCTTCCTCGCCGCCGATCCCGCCGCCGCCTACATCACTGGACAAGTTTTTAATGTCGATGGCGGTATGGTAATGGCTTAAATAGTGCTGAATTAGGAGTTAGTAATTTTGTAGGGTGTGTTACGCCGTAGGCTAACGCACCGATTTTTATCTTAGCCATAAAGAGAATAAACCATAGTAGGGCTAGCATTGTAATGCTCACCCTACCAGTAACTAAGGCTGTTGGCGTATCCTTTGCCAGATAGTAAAGCCTAAAAGCAGGATAATACTACTGGCGGTAGCCAGCATCACAGCCAAACTCATACCTTGTATTCTCATCGCCAGCAAGTTAAAAACTAAGGTAATTGACCAAAGCGTAAATGCAGCATGGCGCTGGGAGAGTCCCCAAGCAAGCAAGCGGTGGTGCAGGTGGTCTTTACCAGGAGTACTGAGAGGGTTATTTCCTGCTAGTAGCCGTCGCACAAATACTTGAGTTGTATCTAGCACCGGTAACAACAAAAATAAAACCGTAGGAATTAAGGCATAAACTGTGTTTTGTTGCAGTTTACCTAAAATACTAGTTGCTGCCAGGACATAACCGAAAAAGTATGCTCCGGCATCACCCATAATAATTCGTGATGGATAGAAATTATGGCGCAAAAACCCTAGTGCAGCACCTCCCAAGGCTGCGAGTACCAAAATAGCTGCTGCACGGTTGTTAAATTGGGCTGCAACGGCCAATAAACTCATGGCCGTAATAAAGCTGATTCCTCCTGCCAAACCATCCATACCATCCATCAAGTTGATGGCATTGGTAATCCCTACTACCCACAATACTGTCAGCGACATAGACAGAAGTGAGTCGATGGGAGTGCCAAACATGACTTTGACACTGATACCATTAGCTACCAGCAACAGGGCGGTGACAATTTGCGCCCACAGTCGCACAGAGGGCGGTAAACCGAACTGATCGTCAATAAAGCCTACAAGGACTAATATCGAACCCCCCAACAGAATAGTTAGCACTTGAGCCAATACGTTTTGGAGTTCGATTGGTCGTAAAAGGCTAGCTAGTACAAGCGCGGCAATCACACCCGCGTAAATAGCCAGCCCCCCTGCATTGGGTAAAGGTTCTCGGTTGAGTCGTCGGGCGTTGGGTTGGTCAGCCCAGCCTACCCGCAAGGCGAATTTGCGGACTGTGGGAATTAAACGCCAGGTTACAACCCAAGCTAAGAGAAACGTAAATACTACCGCCAACCAGCCGGTGCCGCTAGGGTCGGCAATACCAAGGGACTTAAGGGAGTTGTCTAGATTCATCTCCCAATTCAAGCATTACTGCCAGTATCTAATATAAGTATCACCTGTATATTAATCAATTTTTTTTATTTCCATTTGTAACTTGAGCCGCTTGAGAGATTAGCACTCTTGCTCTGTGAGTGCTAAATTGTCTAATGGAAGCGCTGGAGAAATAAAACATGGCGAAAATTATTGCATTTAATGAGGAATCTCGGCGAGCTCTAGAAAGGGGTGTTAACGCCCTTGCTGATGCCGTAAAAATCACCTTGGGGCCTAAAGGTCGTAATGTGCTTTTAGAGAAAAAATTTGGCGCACCTCAAATTGTCAACGATGGTATCACTGTTGCGAAAGAAATTGAATTAGAAGATCCTTTAGAAAATACTGGTGCAAGACTCATCCAGGAAGTAGCCTCAAAAACTAAAGATGTCGCTGGAGATGGGACAACTACCGCTACCGTTTTGGCACAAGCCCTGATTCGGGAAGGTTTGAAGAACGTCGCGGCGGGTAGTAACCCAGTTAGCTTGAGACGCGGGATCGACAAAACTATTGAGGCACTGGTAAAAGAAATTGCCAAGATAGCCAAGCCAGTCGAAGGAAGTGCGATCGCTCAAGTTGCCACTGTCTCTGCTGGTAACGATGAAGAAGTTGGCCAAATGTTAGCCCAAGCAATGGAAAAAGTCACCAAAGATGGTGTCATTACCGTTGAAGAATCTAAATCTCTCACCACTGAACTAGAAGTAGTTGAGGGGATGCAGATTGACAGGGGTTATATTTCTCCCTACTTCGTCACCAACAACGAGCGCCAAATCGTAGAATTTGAAAACGCCCGAATCTTGGTGACAGATAAAAAAATCAGCAGCATTCAAGATTTAGTGCCAATCTTGGAAAAAGTCGCCCGTTCTGGTCAGCCCTTGTTAATTATCGCTGAAGATGTCGAAGGTGATGCTTTGGCAACTTTGGTAGTGAACAAAGCGCGGGGTGTATTGGCAGTGGCTGCAATTAAAGCGCCTGGATTTGGCGATCGCCGCAAAGCTTTGTTAGAAGATATTGCTATCCTCACCGATGGACAATTAATTTCTGAAGAAATCGGCTTAAGCTTGGATACTGCTGCTTTAGAAGCATTGGGAACTGCCCGCAAAATCACCATTGATAAAGAAAGCACCACCATTGTAGCTGGCAGTGTCACCAAGCCAGAAGTACAAAAGCGAATTGCTCAAATTCGCAAACAGTTGGAAGAAACCGATTCTGAATACGATCAAGAAAAACTGCAAGAACGCATCGCCAAGCTTGCTGGCGGCGTGGCAGTGATTAAAGTCGGTGCGGCAACCGAAACCGAACTCAAAGACCGTAAACTGCGGATTGAAGACGCGCTGAACGCAACTAAAGCTGCGGTGGAAGAAGGTATTGTTCCTGGTGGTGGGACAACTTTAATTCACTTAGCCAAGGCGGTAGAAGCGATTAAAAAGACCCTACAAAATGACGAAGAAAGAATTGGGGCTGATATTGTCAAACGAGCGCTAGAAGCCCCCTTGCGTCAGATAGCAGATAACGCAGGTGCTGAAGGTTCTGTGATCGTCTCTAGAGTCCGAGACAGCGAGTTCAACATTGGCTACAACGCTGCTACCGGGGAATTTGAAGACTTGATCGCGGCTGGTATTATCGATCCTGCCAAAGTCGTGCGTTCAGCTTTGCAAAACGCTGGTTCCATTGCTGGTTTGGTCTTAACCACCGAAGCGATCGTTGTTGAAAAACCAGAGAAAAAATCTGCTGCTGCCCCTGATATGGGCGGCATGGGCGGCATGGGTGGCATGGGCGGTATGGGCGGCATGGGCGGCATGGGCGGCATGGGCGGCATGGGCATGTTCTAACTTCTGCTCACCCAGATAAATATGTTTTCAGCAGTTTGTCTTGCCAAGGCAAACTGTTTTTTTATAGCATTGCTGATTCAGAGGCGATATGTTATCTCTATTGCTGGGAAGTAGCTGGGCATAAATAGAAATAATTATTATGGTTATCAGTAATTAGTCGTGAATACAACTAACCACTAAAAAATGCTGATTTCCAAATTCCCCAACCTAAATAACTGCTTAATCTAAAAATCACAGTCTTTGTATTAATTTTTGTAATATTAATAGCAAAAGCTGAAAGAAATCAAAGTGCCTCATAAGTGCTGAGTAGGAAATCTTATTTCTTTACTAAGCACTGAGAAAAGAGGAACTTGTCCAATACCCAATACCCAATGCCCAATTCCCAATGCCCAATTCCCAATGCCCAATGTTAGGTAATATTGCATGGTACGAAAATTGCGTCGTCTTCCCAAAATAGTAACCAAGCTATATGAAGATGAGTTCCATCACCGACCAGGGACTATACCTGGAACCATTTTTATTGATGAAGATGCTCCACCACCGATAATTTTTTTGATTGACTATAACCAAACCAATTTCATCCGCGAACAAATAGCAACCCCAGAGGAGTGTGTTCCATATCTGGAGATGGAATCCGTTTCTTGGGTAGACGTACAAGGTTTAGGCAGTCAAGATATATTACAACGATTGGGTAAAGTTTTTGAGTTACATCCTCTAGTTTTAGAAGATATAGTTAATGTGCCAGAGCGCCCCAAAACAGAGGATTATGAAGACCAATTGCTATTCATTGCTCGGATGGTAGTACCAAAGGAAAGAGAATGTGGTTTTTACAGCGAGCAAGTGAGTTTGATATTAAGTAAAAATTATTTGCTAACAGTACAAGAAGAACCAGAACATGATTGTTTTGAAGGAGTGCGATCGCGAATTGAAAAAAGCAAAGGGATCATTCGCAAACAGGGAGCCGATTATTTAGCTTATGCTGTGTTAGATGCAATTATTGATGGCTTTTTCCCAGTACTGGAGCTTTATGGGGAGCGAATCGAAGAGTTGGAAGAAGAGGTAATAGTCAGACCTACTCCGCAAACACTACAAAATATTTATCAAATTAGGCGAGAACTACTGCAACTACGTCGTGCTATCTGGCCGCAGCGAGATGCAATTAATTCTTTAATTCGAGATGGTAGTGAACTGATTGGCGAAGAAGTGCGAATCTACTTGCGAGATTGTTATGACCATACAGTGCAAGTGATGGACATGGTAGAAACTTATCGAGAACTAGCATCTGGATTAATGGATGTGTACCTTTCGGCAGTGAGTAATAAAATGAATGAAATCATGAAGGTACTAACGATAGTTTCAACAATTTTTATTCCACTGACTTTTATTGCCGGAATATATGGTATGAATTTCAATACCGAAAAATCGCCATATAATATGCCTGAGTTGAATTGGTATTGGGGCTATCCACTTTGTTGGGCAGTAATGGCTGCGATCGCACTTGGTCTGCTATTCTTCTTTTGGCAACGGGGCTGGTTGCAAAATTCTGTAACAATTAAGCGTAATTAATAATTGCAGATGGGCGACAAATCAAATATACATTCATTAGCACTGGGAGTTAATATTATAATTTATGAGGAGTAGCGACCAGAACTTAATAGTTTTGACTGTTTATATTATCGGTGTTGCCTATGTTTTTAACCGCATGGTTGAATCCATCGACGATCAAGTTAAGTTTGAGTTTAAAAAAGGAACCGTTGACGAGCAACTCAAACAACAAAATCTCGACGACAAAATTGGGATTTCCTTTAAACTCAAACCTTCATATCCGATAGACGATCTGAAAGATTTAGGAATTAGCATTGAAAATAAATCTGATAATATTGCCCTATACGTTGATTGGGACAACAGTTCTTTAGTAGTTGAACATAGCAAGCAATCGCGCCGTGTAATTCGGAAATCACCAGACTTAACCCGCGACTTAGCAGTACCCCAAAGTCCTAGCCTGATTGCTCCCAACAAAACACTTTCTGAAACGGTGACAGCAGAAGATGTATTCGAGCGCGATAAAGAAGCTGGAACCTATTCAGCAAAGAAACCACTAATTGATATCAACGGGCTAAAAAAAGGGCAAAAAAAGTTGTACAACGACTTTATTAACAGAAGAAAGGAGTTGGATTTTTCCCTACAACTGGTACTCAGAGTATCTGAAGTGCGTTTAGGTTTAGCCCCAGGCCGTGATTTTCCTCCCATTAGTATTATCAATTGTCCTTTCACAGTCAGGAAACTACCTTGGACTTACGCTTTACCTTGGAATAAAAAAAAGCAATAGCAACCAGACAGACTATGCCATCCAAGATTACACTGGATCTAAGGAGAGAGTAGACGCAGGTGGTTGCAGATCAGTCCTAGTCACTGGTTTGAGGAAAGTCCGGACTCCCGAAAGACCAAACTTGCTGGATAACGTCCAGTGCGAGCGATCGTGAGGATAGTGCCACAGAAAGATACCGCCAGGATTAGGGGCTGGGGACTAGGGACTGGGGACTGGGAAGAATTTTCCTAATCCCCAATCCCTAATCCCCAATCCCCAACCTGGTAAGGGTGCAAAGGTGCGGTAAGAGCGCACCAGCAGTATCGAGAGGTGCTGGCTCGGTAAACCCCGGTTGGGAGCAAGGCGATAGGGACTACGGTTGGTTTTTTACCAGTTCCGCTCAATGAGAGCCGCTAGAGGCGTTTGGTAACAAACGTCCCAGATAGATAACTGCCCTCGCAAGAGAACAGAACCCGGCTTATGTCCTGCTCTCTCCCGTCTAATGGAGTATGAACCTTTCACGGTTTGTACTCTATTATTTTTTGTATGGGTTTTGTGCGTAAGCGAAGCTCGTCGTAGACATCGCTAATTCATCATTTAAAGCATTCCCAGGATCTCTAATGCTGTATCCAAATGCCATTTAACTCGATAGAGTCCAAATAGCTTCTCTTGACTGTATCGTGCTGGATACTCTATAGAGAGAAGTAGCAAAAAGTTGTTAGAGTGATAGTCCAAGAACTTTAGAGATATAAAATAGATAGCTAGTTGCCTTTCCCTGCTCCCCCCTGCCCCTTTCCCCTTATCATGTAATGCCCCTTGCCTATCCACGCCGTCAACGGCAACTCGAAAGTTTAGTCCAAAAATTAGGTTTGTCGCTAGAAGCACCTATAAAGTGGGAACTGCTAGATTTAGCGCTAACTCATCCCACTGTCTCTGATTCGGCAAATTATGAACAACTGGAGTTTGTTGGCGATGCAGTGGTGCGACTGGTGTCGGCTGTTGTGTTATGGGAAAATTATCCTGATTGTCCAGTAGGGGATTTTGCGGCAATTCGTTCGGTGTTGGTGAGCGATCGCATTCTCGCCCAATTAGCCAGAGGTTATGGTTTAGAGTTATATTTACTAGTCGCCGGTAGTGCTACGGCTGATAAAGTTGGTCTAGAGTCACGGCTGGCAGATGCCTTTGAAGCAGTTTTGGGTGCGCTTTACTTAAGTACTCAAAATCTGGAATTGATCCGCTCTTGGCTAGATCCCCACTTCCAAGAACTAACAACAGAAATTCGCCTCGATCCTGCCAGACTAAATTACAAAGCTGCTCTTCAAGAATGGACTCAGGCGCAATTTAAAGTTTTACCAGAGTATCGGGTTGTGGAAGTCACTCAACCACATCGCAATCAAGAACGTTTCATGGCTGAAGTGTGGCTACACGGAAACAAACTAGGAGTTGGTAAGGGGCGATCGATCAAAACTGCTGAACAAGCCGCAGCTAAAGTAGCTTTTTTAGCAATTCCTAATCCGCAAATACCCTGAGCTTAAAAGAAGGTGATTAGTCGATAATCAGTTGATTGTCAGTGGTCATTTGTCCCTCGTCCTTTGTACACAAATAACTAATGACAAATAACTAATGACAAATGATAAATGACGAACCAAATTAAAATTGCTGTTATCGGAGTTGGGCGTTGGGGAGTGCATCTGCTGCGGAATTTCTTAGCACATCCCCAAGGAGTTGTAGTTGCGGTAGTAGATCCTCATCCAGAACGATTAGCGGCGGTAAAACAGCAGTTTAATCTAGATGATGATGTAGTATTAACAACTCAGTGGGAAGATTTAAAAAAAGTGTCAGGGTTGACAGGAGTTGCGATCGCAACTCCTGCTATCACCCACTATGCCTTAGTAAAAGACGCTCTCCAGAACGGATACCATGTTTTGGCAGAAAAACCCCTAACTCTTGATCCCGCAGAATGTCGGGAACTTTGCCAGTTAGCAGAGCAGCATCATTTAATACTCATGGTTGACCATACTTATTTATTTCACCCAGCAGTTGAGCGAGGAAAAACTGTAGTACAAGCGGGTAAATTAGGTGATTTACGCTACGGCTACGCGACACGCACCCATTTGGGGCCTGTCCGCCAAGATGTTGATGCGCTCTGGGACTTAGCCATTCACGATATTGCTATCTTTAACGCTTGGCTAGGTCAGATCCCTGTGAAAGTACAAGCAACGGGTACGGTGTGGCTACAGGGAGCAGGGGAGCAGGGGAGGCAGGGGGGCAGGGGAGCAGAGGTGAGTCCATATACAGATTCTGCTCTGCCTCAAGGTTTGGCTGATTTAGTATGGCTAACACTGACATACCCAGATGGCTTTCAAGCTTATATTCATTTGTGCTGGCTGAATCCTGATAAGCAGCGACGGCTGGGGATTGTAGGTAGCCTTGGTAGTTTGATTTTTGATGAAATGTCGCGCTCGTCACCTCTAACGCTGCTACATGGTGAGTTTGAACAGCAAGGTAATCATTTTATTCCAGTAAATCAAAAGCAGGTGGTGCTGGAATTAGAGCCAGGGGAACCATTGCAACGGGTTTGCTCCACCTTTGTTGTCTCTGTTATAAACAATACTCCCTCAGAGATTTCGTCTGGCTGGGTAGGCACACAGTTAGTAGAAATTCTTGCTGCACTAACAGTATCTCTTGAGCAAGGCGGCAAACCTGTTTTTCTTAACAACTAACTGCTCTCAGGTGTAATTTTGCCGAGAATTCAAATTTTTTAATTCCATTTAATACAAGGCTGTTTACGGACACAGCATTGCTAATTGGTGTCAACTTAGAGGCAGAGAGAGCGAATGGAAAAAGACCTGTGCTAAGAGAAAATCAAAGTTTTTTAACCCACCTCCGTGGGTTTTATCTGTGTAGACGCGGTTTCTAACCGCCCATTTCTCTTATGCCTTTATCCAAGTACTTCTCGGTTAAGGGGAAAAGAGAAAGGGGAAAGAAAAAACCTTTAACCCTTACCCTTTCCCCAAATCCAATTCCGAGTTAAAAATGCTTAACCGAGAAGTATTGACCCTTTATCTGTCAGTAGCGCCCTAAATTTTTGGCCAACTTTGTTACAGAAACAGAAACAAAACCAGTTTTTCTCTTCAGGATCTGTAAGATAACTTTTAAGCAATATCTCTGTTGACACTTAGATAAGTTACTATTAAAGTAGTTTTCCTATGTAATTTTACTGTAATTATTATTTTTACTGAGACTTAATTAAGATTAAGTTCATTTTGTTGAGAATATACTGCTCTTGTATAAATAATGCGACTGCCGTGTTGCATAACCTTGATTACTCCAGAAATATAGTTAGATGTAAAAGAATAAAATGCGAAAAAGTCCAGCAATCGCTGCAAAAATTTGCTCAAAATTGGTAAATTTCGCTTTCAAAATCGGTAACACCAACAAGCCCCAACCTTACCTTCTGGGGTTAATTCCTTTGCTGTGTTTATCTTTCTGTCCAGAAATCGTTAATGCCTATCCCAAACCGATACCCTTAACTCAACCTCGTCAACTCCAAGCCCAAACCAATACCGCAGACACCAACCGGGCTGCGGCTCAAAAAGCAGAAGCACAAGCCAAAAAGTTAAAATTAGAAACCACACCCATTACTCAAGTCATTGCTAAATGGGAAGAAGCCTTAAAATATTGGCGTTTAGCAGGCGATCGCCAAAAAGAAGCCAATACTCTCGATCGCATTGCTAAATTATACTGGTTTCGGGGAGAATATCCCAAAGCTTTGGAATATGCTCAGAAAGCGTTGCCTATTTGTCAAGCTTTAGGCGATCGCGACTGTGAGGGAGCAGCCAGTGGTTCACTTGCCCTGATCTACCAAAAAATGGGGGAATATGAAAAGGCGATCGCTAACAAGGAACAACTTCCATCACTGTTTCCTGAAACGGAAATACAACCTAGTGTTTTTTGGACAACTGGACAGATTTACGCTCAAAACTTAGGCGAAAAACAGAAAGCACTTGATTATTACAACAAAGCTTTGGATTACTGGAAAGAAAAAGGTAATGTCGTCGAACAAGCTCAAATACTCGATTACATAGCTTTGACTTACGCAATCTCCTTCGGTGAAATCAACAAAAGCTTTGATTACATCACACAGGCGAATAATCTCGATCCAGAATTTAAGAGAGATAGAAGCATACTCGATTTGATTTATCCCTCGTTACAAAGTTCAATTTGTTCTGATAAATTAGCATCAATAAAAAAACCTCCTAAGATTGATAAATCAGGGAGTTCATCGAATCAATCAGCTACCAAGAATAATATCGAATTCTTCAAAGAAGAAGCTCAAAAGTGGCGCACGAGAGGAATTATTGGCGCTGAGGCAGATTTCCTAGAAATGCTTGGTAGTTCAGGATACAGCAGAGTTGGGGAATATCAAAAAGCCCTTGAAGTTTATCAACAAGCACTCAAACTAAGACAAATAATGGGTGGTAAGCCCAACGAAGCAAGCACACTTACCGATATTGCTGATATTCTAAACAGACAAGGGAAAAAACAAGAAGCGATTAATGCCCTCAATCAAGCCTTAGACATTCAACGTCAAATTAAAACTCGTCCAGCAGAAGCGGCTACTTTGTTGACTCTCGGTGATGTTTACTTGTCTTTAGGGGCATATCCTGAGAGTGTAAATGTTTATAAGCAATCATTAGGCATCTCGCAAATTATTGGCGATCGCAGCAATGAAGCAGATACTCTACATAAACTTGGTGCTGTCTATCGAAAGTTGCAAGATTACCAACAAGCCCTAAATTATTATCAGCAAGCCTTGCTTGTATCCAAAACAACGGGAAACTGTCACTATGAAGCCTTATCATTAGGCTATATTAGTCAAACTTACTTGAATTCGGGAGATTATCAACAAGCAATTAGTTTTGGTAATCAGGCTATAACTTTATCTCGTAATTTAGAGATTGATGAGTATAAATTAGCCATAGAAGCAGGAACACTTAATTTCCGCGCTCAAGTTAAGATTAAACAAGGAAATTATTCCCAGGCTCTGGAAGACTCTGGAAAAGCCAGAAAACTGGGGCGAGAATCAGGCTTCAAGGAACTAGAGGCGAGAGTGATCGCCCCAAATGCTGAAGCTTACGCAGCCCTCAAACAACCAGAGAAAGCTATACAAGCCTATCAAGAACAACTTGCTCTTTATACTCAAATGGGCTTAAGTTCTGAACAAGCCCAAAGTCTCTACAACATCGCTAAACTGCAACGTCAAAATAACCAACTCCAAGCAGCCCTTACCCAGATAGATAAAGCGATCACAATCATCGAAAATATCCGCCGACAAGTTGCTAGTCAAGACTTACGAACTTCCTTTTTTGCAACGGTACAAGATTATTATCAACTGAAAATCGACATCCTGATGGGGTTGCACAAAAAAGAACCAACAAAAGGATACGATGGAAAAGCCCTGCACATCAGTGAACGCTCCCGTGCAAGAAGTTTGATAGAACTTTTGACCGAAGCTAATGCAGATATTCGTAACGGTGTTGATCCGACACTTTTAGCCCAAGAACAGCAATTACAGCAGTCAATTGATGCTAAAAATCAACTACTACAAGAAGCATCTACCAAACCAAATACAGAAACAATAACAGCAAAACTCAAACAAGAATTGGAAGAACTGCTTAGTCAACAGAAAGAATTAATAACAAAAATCCGTACTAATAGCCCAAAATATGCACGATTAAAATACCCTGAACCCTTAAAGTTATCTCAAATTCAACAACAACTTGATAAAGATACGCTGCTGTTAGAGTATTCCTTGGGAGAAGAACACAGTTATCTTTGGGCAGTTACTCCCACAAGCATTAGCAGTTACGAACTACCCAAACGTGCAGATATCGATGTTTTAGCCAAAAACTTTCGTTCGTTGATAAATTCCAGAGATGGAATTAACGTTAATACCAATCTGGCACATAACTCTAAAATGCAGTCTGCGGTTAAACTTAGTCAACTTTTACTATCACCAGTCGCGGATCAGTTAGGGCAAAAACGCTTAATAATTGTAGCTGATGGGAGTTTGCAATCTATTCCCTTTACAGCTTTACCTGATTTCACTGCTCAAGGAACTTCCGTACCAGAAAAAGGTAAGCAAGATAACCCCTCTTCTGAGATAAATGGCAAGGTCAATTATCAACCTTTGCTGATTCAACATGAAATTATTAATTTGCCTTCCGTTACAGTTCTTGCAAATCAAAGACAAGCCCTCAAAGGACGTAAACATGCGCCGAAAACTTTAGCTATTCTTGCTAACCCAGTGTTTGACGCTAATGATGAGACACGATTTCCACATAAAAATATTGTCAATAACCTCGATATCGGAAATCAAATCAAAGAATCTCAACTCAAACAAGCAGCGAGAAATTTCAATCGCGGTAGCTGGGGGGCGCTTCCTGGGACAGTCGAAGAGGCAAAGGGAATTTTAAAACTTGTACCTGCTAATGAGACTTTGCAAGCTTTTGATTTTGATGCTAATTACAACTGGGTAATTAGCAAAGAACTTTCCCAGTATCGATTTTTACATTTTGCGACTCACGGCTTTGCTGACCCTAATAACCCTGAGTTATCAGGAATCGTCCTGTCTCTTGTAGACAAAACTGGTAAATCTATTGATGGTTATTTGCAGTTGGGTGATATCTTTAACCTCAACTTTCCTGCTGACCTAGTGGTACTTAGTGCCTGTGAAACTGGTTTGGGTAAGGATGTTAGCGGGGAAGGTTTAGTAGGCTTAACTAGAGGCTTAATGTATGCCGGTGCTGAACGTGTAGCTGTATCTTTGTGGATGGTTGATGACGACGCTACAGCAAAATTAATGCAGGAGTTTTACAAACAAATGTTGCAAAAAGGAAAATCGCCCACCGCCGCCCTTCGAGAAGCACAACTGAAGTTGTGGAAAGACCCCAACCCCAACTTGAATAAGCCGCGATACTGGGCTGCATTCACTTTGCAGGGTGAGTGGCGATAAATCGTTTTATGACTCGAAAAGTTTGAGTAAACAAAACATCTCATTTTTATTCAGGAGTGATTTCTCATGACTAAACAGCCTATCTACAAACAACCACTAGCACTGTTTTTATCAGGAATTATTGGTGTTAGCACTTTCAGCTATTGGGCATCAGTGCAAGCACAAACACAAACACAGCAATCTACACCGCCAAAATTTACTTCTTTTAAAAATGCAGGTCAATCAAAATTGTTGGGTGATGGTAAACCTTTTATCCCTGACAATCTTGGACAATCTGTAAAACCGAATGAAGGTGGTAAACGCGGAATTCCAGGCGAAATAGATTATCGTACTCCTATGTTGAGTAAAAAATATCCTTGGTCTGCAATTGGTAGAGTTCAAGGAACAACTGCTGATGCTGGTAGTTATCATTGCACTGGTGCATTAATCGCAGAAGATTTAGTTTTAACTAATTCTCACTGTGTAATTGATCCTGATACTGGCAAGTTAAGCCAACAAATTCTCTTTTTACCAAATGTCATTGATGGGCAAGTAAATGTTAAAGATGTGGCAACAGTAGAACAAGTTATTTACGGCACAGATTTCAAAGATGGTGGAAAGCTCAATCCCAACGACTGGGCTTTGATGAAAATCAACAAACCCCTTGGTCGTAAATATGGTTATTTAGGAACTAAAGCTTTACCCTCTGCTACTTTGATTCGCAACCAGAAGAGATTATTTTTTGTTGGCTATTCTGGCGATTTCCCTACTGTTAAATATCAACAATACTTTACTGCTGGGACTGGATGGACTGCTAGTTTTCAAGCTGGTTGTAGTATTGTTCAGGAGGAAGAAAATTTCCTATTACATGATTGCGATACTGCTGCTGGTTCTTCGGGGGGGCCAATTATCGCTATGATTAATGATGAACCATACGTTGTTGCACTTAATGAAGGTGAAATTAAAGATTTACGCGCTCATAAAGACTTGATTAATGTTGCAGTAAAAATTGATTTCTTAGATAAACTGGCTGCAAATAAATAGTTATTTGTCAAAATCATTTTTTATTGAAGTTTGCAAAAAAGGGTGCTAGTAATGACAGTACCCTTACAAAGAAAGGCAGAAGCGGGAATCATTTCTCAGATTTAAATTATGAATTACGAATTAGTGCGATCGCAATACGCTCCACCTTTGAATTTAAGTCTAGCAAGAATTACCTATCAGAAGTCCCATTTGCATAAACTTCTGTTTTTGGAAGACTTACCAAGAGAGTTTGCTGTGGCGAAAGACTAATCTCGTAAGTCTCATTCCCAAGTAACACCTGGAACTTCATCGACTTCTCTTTGTCTACACCTACTTTTACAGATTTATTGATCCCCAAAGGGGGACTTCCCCCAGGCTCCTGTAGGCTAGAGTATTGGCTTGCTTTTGCCCCCTTATTCCCAGAGGACAATCCCAGATCCCCGGCATTTTCATCTTTTTTTGAAGCAGGTAACAGCGAGATATCAATTAAGGGTAAGGTAATCTTCAATGTTGTACCTTGATGAAGTCCCGTACTCTCAAGAGTAATGCTGCCTCCCATCAGTTCGATTAAGTTTCGTGAAATTGCGAGTCCCAGTCCAGTCCCTTCAAACTGGCGCGTGGTTGTGCCATTCACCATCATAAAAGGGCGAAACAGTTTGTGCTGTTGCGCGGGATCAATGCCTATACCTGTATCTTGAACTGTTACCACTACTTGAGATTTACTATTACTAGATTGAATTTCTGTAGCAATGGTAATACTTCCTGTGTCAGTGAACTTAGTGGCGTTGCCGATAACATTAATTAGCACCTGCTTCAGTTTTGCCGCGTCTGTCTTAATTGGTATCGGTTGAGGATCTAACTCGCATTTCAATTGCAAGCCCTTTTGTTGAACATTAACTGATTGTAAATTAATCACCTCTAATAATATTTTTCGGAGGTCAAGAGGTGTAGTGACTACAGAAAGCTTACCTGCTTCAATTTTAGAAATGTCGAGTAAATCATTAATAATATTTAGCAAATGAATCGTTGTTTCATCGGCACGTTTGAGGAAGTCCATTTCTTCTTCTCGGCTATCACATAAGCCATCTTCAACCACGCGAATGCAGCTAATAATAGTATGCAATGGGTTTCTCAATTCATGAGAAGTTGTGGCCAAAAACTGGCTTTTAATCTGGTTAGCGTTTTTTGCTTCTTTCCAAGCTATTTCTAACTCTTCCGCCCCAGCTTTGAGCCGTTCTACCATTTGGTCTAATGCTTGGGCGAGTTGATTGAATTCCCGAATTTGGAAATTGTGCGGAACTGGTTGTGCGGCGTGGTGAGAGTGAATATTGAGAGCGTAATCTCGCAATTCTTCTACAGGACGAGCCAAGTAAGGAGCTAGATATAGGGAGGCTAACAAACTTGCACCAATCAAACTAACGGTCAAAACAATGAGAATTCGTTTGATTTCCTCTAACCCAAAAAGCGCATTATCAACACTAGTAACAGCTAAGACTATCCATTTTTGCTGCTGTTGTTGGGTGAGTGGATTTACAATAGCTGTATAGCCAGCTACTAATTCGTCCCCCTCTTTAAAAGACAAATTTATCGAATCATTTTTTCCGGCAATGGCATTTTTAATTATGCTCTTGAGTTGGGAAGAATTTGGATGTTGATTGATATTAGTTCCCACCCAGTCTGTGAAGGGATGTGCCAAAATCGTGCCATCTTCAGCAATCACCACCATAGCGCCTGTGAGCGATCCCGGCAGATTTCTGGTTTTTTGGTACAATGCAGACTGAATACTTAAGCTGTAAGCTAAATTTCTGCGGCTATCGGAGACTGGTGTAGATAACACTACTTGTAATTGATCTTGTGCGTTTCTTTTTCCAGTCATTCCTGCTTTGGACGGGAAGATTGTTTTGACATCAATTCCATCACTGGGCAAAGGGTATGTCAACTCCCCAATAGCTCGATCGCCACAGCTAGTGGCAATTATTTTCTGATTGAGTACATCCGTTAATTGGATGCACTCAATATTGGCTGGAAGTTGTTGCTTTAGCTGCGTGAGAATTTCTTGCTCTTGTATAGGTGAACCCGACGGAATCACCGTTGTTTTACTTACACTCAGCAAATTAGCTTTTAAGATTGCGATCGCATCGCCAATTCTCTCTCCTTTACTGATGGCGCTTTCTGTTAAATTTTTACGAGCGGTTCCCAATATGCTAGAACGTGCCTTATTCAAGGCAACAATCTCGCCTATAAGTAAAACTGGAACGAACAGCAGCAATATTCTCGTTACTAAAATTCGACGAAAGGAAGATTGGCGGTAATTAGTCATCGAGTGTCTCACTTTGCATCCGCAAACCACAATAGCAAAGATATGTAATTAGACTGGCTAGATGAGACATTTTATTAAATTATCAGAATTTTATTTTCAATGCTTAAAAATAACAAATTGCTATAATTCAAAAAGAAACGTGGTATACCAAAACTCATATATGCTAAATTTAAAACCTGTTCGGGTTGCATATAAATACAGTGATAAAATTGTAAAAAAATAACTTGTAGGCATGGATTTTTTTTTGATAATCTACACACGAACAAAGAAAATATTCAAACTATCAAATCAATTTAATGTTGCAACATCGTCCTCATACTACAGTTGTTTTAGCAATGAGTGCAGATGGTAAGATAGCAGATTTTAAGCGATCGCCTGCTCGGTTTGGTTCAAGGGCTGATAAAGCACATCTAGAAAAACAAATCGCTACCTCTGATGCGGTTTTATTCGGTGCTGGTACTCTTCGGGCCTATGGAACAACACTTACTGTATCAGATCCAACTCTAGTGCAACTTCGGGCACAAGAAGGGAAGCCTCCGCAGCCAGTTCATATAGTGACTACACACTCTGGAAACCTCAATCCGGAAATTAACTTTTTTAAGCAACCAGTTAGACGGTGGCTACTCACGACAACACTGGGAACACTTTCATGGAAAGGACGCTTACAGACGCTTCAATCAACTCTGGGAACCGGAGTTCAAGAATGTTCTCCAGAATTTGAGCAGATTCTGGTTTTTGAAACACCAACGCGAGAAATTGATATTCTCGCAGCTTTGAAGTATCTAGCCAATATAGATATAACACGGTTGGTGGTCTTGGGTGGAGGTGAATTAGTCGCTTCCCTGCTGGGCTTAGATTTAATCGATGAATTATGGTTAACTATCTGTCCTCTGATTTTAGGTGGTAATACCGCACCTACACCCGTAGAAGGGAAAGGATTTTTACCCGATTTAGCTCCCAGGTTGCAACTTTTAGAAGTTCATACAGTTGAGCAAGAAGTGTTTTTGCACTATCGCCTGCAACGACCAGCAGATTAGATTACGCTAAGTAAAGTTATTGGTCATTTGTCATTTGTCATTAGTTCTTTCCCTTGCTTCTTCCCCAGTTCCCACTCCCTACTCCCTACTCCCCTAATATGGTGGAACAACTTAAGCCTCGCTATTCTGTCGTTTGGACGAACAAAATTGCTGAAGTACCCCAAAATGCCTGGAATGCTTTGGCAATGCCACTCAAAACGCCATTTTTAGAATGGGAGTGGCTAAACAACATCGAAACCTCTCAGAGTGCTACGGCTAAAACTGGTTGGTTGCCAAATCACTTGACATTGTGGCGTGATAGAACACTGATTGCGGCTGCGCCACTCTATCTAAAAGGACATAGTTCTGGTGAATTTGTTTTCGATCACCAATGGGCAGAATTAGCCGATCGCATTGGAGTTCAATATTACCCAAAATTGCTGGGAATGACACCATTTACCCCGGCTGAAGGTTATCGATTTTTAATTGCCCCAGGAGAAGATGAGGATGAAATCACGGCGATAATGGTGCATGAAATTGACACTTTTTGCTCTAAAAATCGGATTTCTGGGTGTCATTTTCTCTACGTCGATCCCCAATGGCGACCGATGCTGGAACGGCATGGTTTTACAACTTGGCTGCACCACAATTACGTTTGGGAAAATTCTGGCTTTAAAACTTTTGATGATTATTTGAAAGTTTTTAACGCCAATCAACGCCGCAATATCAAGCGGGAACGTAAAGCTGTAGAGAAAGCAGGTTTAAGATTGCAACCTCTGAGTGGTGATGAAATTCCCTACTCTTTATTTCCTTTGATGTACCAATTTTATGCTGATACCTGTGATAAGTTTGGCTGGTGGGGTAGCAAGTATCTCACACAGCGATTTTTTGAGCAGCTAAACGCCGATTATCGCCATCGAGTCTTGTTTGTGGCTGCTTATAGCGAGGAAGATAACTCTCATCCTCTAGGAATGTCATTTTGTTTGTTTAAAGGTGATAAACTCTATGGACGCTATTGGGGGAGTTTCCAAGAGATAGATTGTTTACATTTTGATGCTTGCTATTATGCACCCATCGAGTGGGCGATCGCTAACAATATCCAAAGTTTTGATCCTGGTGCGGGTGGCCGCCACAAAAAACGGCGCGGTTTCCCCGCTATGCCCAATCACAGTTTGCACCGCTTTTACAACAATCGTTTAGGACAAATTATCCGTCCCTATATTAAGGAAGTGAATCAACTCGAACAGCAGGAAATTGAGGCGATTAATGCAGAGTTGCCATTTAGTGAGAAAAATCTTTCTTAAAAAAGGGTATTTTGACTTCGTTTCCCCCCTTTTTTAGGCAGCAGGTGGGAAAACGAAGTACCGAAAGTCCCAGTAAAAAACTTTTCAAACAACCTTTAAACCGTATTGCTCCACAATCTCCAATTCAGGGTAATCGAAAGTTTTGGGTTCAAAACCCTTCATGCAGATGAAGGGTTAATAGCATCAGGTCAGAGGAATTATTTTACACTTAGACGAACATATTATTGATTCCATGTACAACGGAATTCATATTATCGAAATTCTTCTTTATCGATAATATGGAATCTTGCTTATTCTCCATTTCGTCACAGAATTTGACACGTCCTATGTTAAAGGAATTATTTTACACAATTCCTGGAACAGTAGATTTACTACTTTACTCATGAGCTTACCTTGGATGTGCTTACCACCTAGCAGCTTCTCGCCTTGTTCGGTGACATTGGACTTGAGTGAGTCGCGGTAGTTGGTAAGTTCTTTGGTCAGTTCATTTTCTGGTAGCCTTCCAGTTTCTACGCCGGTTAAGACATACTGCCACAAGCTAATTCGGCACAGTGAGGAACCGCTAGCCTTTTCAACAAGTCCATCACCGGATTGTTCCAGAACAGTACCCATTCCCAAACGCATTTTGAAAGTATCGCGGCTGCGGTTGCGTTTAATTCGTTTGGTATCGCCAGCCAAACGCCGGACTGTGGTTTTTCCTTCAATTCGTTCGCGCTCCGTCTTCTTCACTTCCCGAACTTCGTACTCAATCACGGGTTTACCGTTTATACCCAAGAATGATTCAAAAGGATAAATCCTGGTAAGCAGTCGCGATCGCACTCGTAACCCGAAACCGAACTTATTAAACACGGTCATGTAAGGCTTGAATTCATCCAGATAGAGCATTTCGGTGATTCTTGCTTCCAAGCGCTGCTCATAGAGGGCAATATCACACATCCATCCAGCATGTAACTCTAGGATAGGGTCAATCTCAATTCCATAGTCTTTTGCAATGGAAATTTTATAGCGATTTTCGATGCGGGTTTTCCCGGCGGGGGAAATTTCAAGCCGATGAGCTAACCATGCCCAGAGGGGCGGTAATAATCCTGGTTTACTAGATGCGCTCTTTGTGTGGGCTATTTCTGGGAATTGCCAAGCAAGAAGCTGCCGTGCATAATTCACAATTGGCGATTGCACTCGGTTGAGGTGTTCTAATTGCTGGCACAGGTCGCGGAGTTCATCAATGGGTTCGGGGCGGTGCATGAGGAAATATCTCATGTTTAACTCCCCAGTCTCCAAGTGATGATCCAGATCGTGACCGTAAGCGGCCATTGCTAAAGCATCGGCGGGGTCACTTTTATTCGGAAGGTTTTTACCGCCGCGATAACGCCGCAGTTCGACGTGACCAACCCACAGAATTTTGATTTCTAGCTTTCTAAGGATGGATGCCCACAGTCTTGAATAGTGGTTTCCTGTGGGTTCTAGGATTGCGTAATCTGGCTTGATTTCTGCTAGGTAATCAGCAAAATCAAAAGCTGATTTCTGTTTCTTTCTAGCATCAGGATTGGAGTAAAAAGCCGGATATAAAGTAGATGCTTTATTTCTTGTTTTACTCCAGTATGCCTGTAATCCGCCCTTGGGGTATTGTGTTAAAATATGGCAAGTTACGCTTGATTTACTAACATCAATTCCCAAAATAGTTAATTCTATTGTCATGGTTCTGCGAAATAAAATGGTGGTTTCAAGGACTGGCATCCTTTGTTGACCCGAACTTAATAGCGCACGAATCACCCTAACGCCCCACACTTGAGGGGCGCGATTCAGGAGTAAACGCATTCGGGGAATTAATCAGAGAAAGGCAGCGCATGAACTTGAGAACGCCTCACATTAGAGGCGCAATTCTGAGTAAACGCCGCACTTTCTTTGATTAAGTTGCTGATTGCTTTGGACACAACCCGCGACGGTGGCTTGTTACCACCGTTTCGGCTACTGTGTCAGGTAGCCCGCGCTATTGGTAGCGCGATCGCAATACGATTCATCAGGCGGATAAATCTTTAATAGAGTCAACTATTTCCTGAATTTGTTGGCTAGACAATTCTCTGTATTGCTCATTAGCTGTTGCGTTTACATATTCTTTCCATATTTCTATTGTTTCCCCCGTGATTTTGGCAAGAGTTTGTATAGCTACTCCCATAGCTAAAGTGTTTAGTACAAATACAGCACTTTGTGTAACGGTTTGGTACAGTAGTTGAGAAGATAAAAGTAAAAAATCAGATGAAACCCTACTCAGTAGACCTGCGGGAGAAA
>NZ_JBALBW010000027.1:0-75813 GCF_036919895.1 Nostoc sp. | reverse complement strand
TTTCTCCCGCAGGTCTACTGAGTAGGGTTTCATCTGATTTTTTACTTTTATCTTCTCAACTACTGTACCAAACCGTTACACAAAGTGCTGTATATTTATGCTAACTTCTTGATTAAAATGCCTGGTGGAAAAAATCTAGAAGATTTATTTAGCTAGATGTAAGCTAAATTCGCCACACATTCAGGAAATTGCCGCTTTAATGCTGGGAAAACTGGACAAGGCGCTTGTTCTTGCAAATTTTCCGGTTTACTCCAAGTAAAGGGGGCTTTCTGCGCTGCTGACATCCACACCAGACGCTTGGCCCGTGTCATGGCAACGTATAATAAACGGTACTCCTCAGATATTTTCAACTGCTTTGCTTGTTCCCATGCTTGTGTAACATCTGGGATAGTAGATTCTCCGTGGAGAGCAGCACGAATTTGGGCGCGGGCTACTTCTGATAAGGTAAAATCCCCTAAGAACTGGCTTTGGGGAGGAACCCAAAATCTACCAGGAATTAAGTTTTCGTGGAGAAAAGGAAGAAATACATAGTCCCAATCTAGCCCTTTGGCTTTGTGCATGGTAATAATGGTCAGTTGACCGCGACGAGTGTAACGTTCTTCTGAATCTTCGGTTTCCACTGGTTCAAACCGTTCGGAACTGACGATTTCACTTAAAGCTGACAGCATTCCCCCCATCGAACTATTGCCAGCTATCTGCTGGTTTACTCTTTCTGCAAGTTTGTCAGCAGTTGCTAATTCTGCTTGGTCGTAATTTAAGGTCAAGGCGAGAAAGGATATCAGCTGGTAAAGGGGCAATTCCAGGCGGGCGCGAAGTAAATTGCGACACAAACGTGCGGCTTTTTGGACTGTTTCTGGCTGGGGTGCTGCTAGAGGGCCAGGATACAAAAATTCTTCTGGTAGACTAGCAAGGGCGTTGAGGTCTTGGGTAGGAATTAACTGGCGCTGTACTAATGCTTCTAGGGCGGCTTTCAGGTAATCGGGAGAGTGGGGGCGATCGCAAAATTGCAGCAATGCTAAAATTTCTTGGGGAACATGAGAACGGCGATCGCGTTCTCCCACATCGTAAAGTGTAATGTTATGCTCTTTGCACACAGGTGCTAAAGCTTCTCCTAACCATCTTCCTTGACGATTTTCTCGCACTAAAATCGCTGCACTATTTTGTGTAGGATCTTCGCCAAATAACTCGACTACTCTTTGAGATAACAATTCAACGGTGTGATGAATATCACGCGGTGTATAAAGTTCCAATCCCCGTCCTATTGGTGCTGGGTTGGCGTTCTTTTGCGGATCTCCAGTTTCAACAGGGCGAATTGTCTGCAAGCGAAATGGTACTTGTCGATTCTCAGGAATCTGTTGTCCGTTATTCGCTTTTGCTAACGACTGATTATTGATCCATTTGAGGGCAAAGTTCGCCGCTTCAATGATAATTCTACTACTGCGACCGGCTTGATCCATCGTTGCCAATCGTTCGATGCGATCGCACTCTTCGCAAAATTGCCGAAAATAAATGGGATCGGCTGGGGTAAAAGTAGAGTTAATCGCCTGATTTGGATCGCCAACTCGCACTAGATTAAGTGAGGAGTTAGAGACACGATTAATCGCGTCTGTACAAGAATTACCTCCCCCATCACTTGCCAAGATTTCTAGCAACTGCGTCTGTAGAGGGCTAGAATCTTGGGCTTCGTCTTCAAAGACGGCGAAAACTTGGTTTTGCTCGATGCGACGGGCGCTGTCGTTTTCTAAAACGCGCAGTGCGGCTAAAATCATATCGTCGTAATCGATGAAATCACGCGATCGCATTAAGTTTTGATATTGCTCATACAATCCCGCCGCTACACTCAAAATTGTATATTCGTCTGTGGTTTGTCTACTCCACTCCCGTAATTTTTCTGGCGATATCCCCGAACTTTTTGCTTCATGAATTACCGTATTCGCCAATTCCGGCAATACTTCTGTTCGCAGCACCGATTGACGACGCAACCTTTCTGTCTCTTCTCCGTCAAATTGATGACCCTCTAATAACCGCAGATATGTTCCGGGATTATTGGTAATCCATTGTTCTACGGCTGTTCGGATAAAGCGATGACTTTGGGTTGGTGTAATTAATGTGACATTTTCTAACTGCAAACCCGATAAACCAGAATGGCGACTAGCAATGTTTAACGCTAAACCATGTAAGGTATAGACAAAAAAGCCCGTCTGAGGCAAAGATAAATCATCTCGTAAAAATTTGCGGATCTTTGCTTTAATGTTGGCAGCAGCAGAACGAGTAAAGGTGACGACTACCAGATGACGACGCGAGGATGAGCGCGACTGGGCATAACGTTCATATTGACGGGCAATTGCGATCGCTGCCGCCGCCGCCATCCCAGTAGATTTACCTGCGCCAGGAACGGCAGAAATAGCCAAAGGGCCAGATCCCCAGTCAGCCATTTGTTGTTGTCCGGGGCGGAGACTGTTACGGATTGCGAGAATCTTCTCCCGCAGATTAGGAACTGGCGATCGCTCAGACAATTCTGAATGGAGTGATTCTTGAGCCACAGGAACAGTAAATTTAGAGTCTGACATATCTATCAAGTTTTATATTTGATTTGGAAGAATAATTATTTAAGTAAGAATTCACAATTCAGCCATCTTAATGTTAGATTAGCTTAATTTGATATCTTTCTAAGCCCTAACTAAGCATAAAAATAAACAAACATGAAAATTCAAAAACTAATTACACATGCCCTGAGCTTATCTAATAATGCTATCTCTTATCATGTTAGTCAGGAGCTAGCAGCTATTTATCCTAAAAAAGCCTTGCTGGAAAGTAATGATAGTTCCTTCAATTTAGAAAAGTATGCTGAGGCAAATTTCTGCAAAATCAAATATGACGATCGGATACATAACCAGATGCTTACTGGTTGGAATGGCATGGAAAACGAGATTTACAAATATACTGAAAATGCCAGATTTCAAGTTTCATGGCAAGGAAATAAACTTGATGTCCTCTTAATGAGTTGGAATGAAGGCTATTGTAAAACTCGCTATTCTTGGATTTTGACGGATAGCATAGAAGTAGCTGAAAAGTTTTTCGCCGCAGTTTGTGATTGGAACTCAGAAATTCGTGATGAACTTTTAGTTTTTGAGGATGGTTACTGGGATAAAAATCCAGACCTATTTCAATCTATTCAAAGCGCAACTTTTGAGAATCTCATTTTGCAGAGAACTCTTAAACAAGATATTCAAGATGACCTAATAAACTTCTTTGCCTCTCGTGAAACTTACGCAAATTATAGCGTTCCTTGGAAACGTGGTATTTTATTTATTGGCTCACCAGGAAATGGAAAAACGCATACAGTTAAAGCATTAATTAATCAAATGCAGCAGCCTTGCTTATATGTTAAAAGCTTTAAGTCTGAGTATGCTACTGATAGCGATAATATCCGTAAAGTATTCAACCAAGCACGACAGTCTGCTCCGTGTGTTTTGGTATTAGAAGATATTGATTCTCTATTGAATGATGAAAACCGCTCTTTCTTTTTAAATGAGCTTGATGGCTTTGCCTCTAATCAAGGGATTGTGACTATTGCAACTACTAATCATCCAGAACGTTTAGATTCAGCAATTAGCGATCGCCCCAGTCGCTTCGATCGCAAATATCATTTTGATCTGCCAGCTATTCCCGAACGAGAAGCCTACATCACATTGTGGAATGAAAAATTAAAAAGTGCGATGGGCCTGTCTGAACAAGCTGTGAGTCAGATAGTTGAATTAACAGAAGGCTTTTCTTTTGCCTATCTCAAAGAATTATTTCTCTCATCAATGATTCGTTGGATGGGAACGATGGAAACTGGGGCGCTAGAGAAAATCATGATTTCTCAAATTGCAATTTTGCGAGAACAAATGAGTAGCGCAACTGTTAGCAGCAAAGACGTAGAAAATTAAAGGGAAAGTTTATCAAAACAGAATTCAGGAGTCAGAATTCTGACTCCTGAATTCTTCTTCAATTATTCATCAATCTGCCAGGAATCCTTAGTTAATTCTTCATCTAGAATTTTCTTAGGACGCACAATGATAATAATTTGTCCTAGTAGAGGAATTTCTGGCTCAGTTTCAAACCACTGAAACTCTAATTCACCACTATTTTCAATGACAAAATAGCTAGAGACATCCCATTCTCGTTTGGCACGATCTACCACAACTACAACGGGCCCGATTTGGCTTTGAGTTTGGATGGGGAAGCGATCGCTATTTGCTAAAATCACTACTGGATCTTCTGCCGCTAACAGCACTTGCCAACCTGGTAATGGTACCCAAGCTTGCTCTCCAGAAAATTTAACCATGCGAAAGGGTTCAATTTCGGTCAATATCGGCACAGCTTGCAAGTCTTTTCGTGATAATGGCAACTCGCCTACCACAGGCAAAATTCGGGGTAATTGTTCTTCAAATTCCAGGCGGTAAAAGGGTAAAATTGGCGCTGGACGCTGGGGAACGCTAGTAAAATCAGTCAGAAGTTGTTCGATTTGTTTCCTGGCTGCTGGCGTGTAAGCAAAACGCAAACCTTTGGCGATCAGGCGCGATCGCTGTTGTAAATCTGTATTTTGGCGTGCCAGTTTCCAAACTTGGTGAGCAACGGCATCTCCAGGATGGGCAGAAAACCCTTCTGGCAAAGTGCGGTAATAAGAGAACTCTTTAATTGCTTTTGCCACTTCCTTCACTTCATCAGCATCGATTTTGTGGACGAAGATCAGTTCGGCGGCGGCGGCGCGTTCTTCTTGAGTGAGCAAACGCAGTTCGTATAAAACATCACTGCCGCGTGTGGCGTAGTGCGATCGCGTTTCTGCCGATACTCCAGAGTTTTCCAAAGAATTGTAAACTTGGGAACCGACAACCACCTGATTTTGTTGAATTGGCTCAAATCCAGTCGCCTCAAAAATTTCTTGGGGGTTGTAACCGGTTTTTAGCAACGAGGCGATCGCTGTTCCCCATTCCACCCAGTTACCTTGTTTTTGCCTCAGTCTTCGTAGTAACTCTTGTGCTACATCATTGGTAGCATTTTCTTCGGGATTCTGAGCGTTGGGTGGTAGATCAGTCATAAGAATACGCAGTATGCAAGAAACTCAGCGTCTTTAAACCTGAGAGGGAAGCGACACGAACGGTTTTAACCGCAGTTAATTTTAGGACTTACGCGAAACGAGATGCTGTAGGGGCATTTTATAAATTGCTCTAAGAAGAAAATCTTTCTTTTCGGCTATTGTTTGCGTAAGTCCTAAATTTGAGAAGTTGATTAACACTTCATGAGCAAGTTTAATTCTAATCTAATGCTATTTGACTGTGATTCAATATTTATATGAGACGTGTTCGTTCTAAATCTGATCTACCTACAAAAATTTGTCCGGTATGTCAACGTCCTTTCACATGGCGTAAAAAGTGGCAAGATTGCTGGGACGATGTGAAATACTGCTCAGAACGTTGTCGTCGTCGTCGTTCTGAAGCTCAAAATGAAACTAACCGCAACACAGACGCAAATAGCGCAGGGGATTAATGGAGTCACAGGTGCAACCTAAATTAATTATTCATGGAGGGGCTGGTAGTTCTCTCCACGGTAAAGGAGGATTAGAGGCGGTGCGCCGATCGCTCTATACAGTAATAGAAGAAGTCTATTCTCTGCTATTGTCAGGAGCAACTGCTTCTGAGGCGGTGGTGCATGGTTGCCAAATGCTCGAAGACAATCCCCGCTTTAATGCTGGTACTGGTTCAGTACTGCAATCTGATGGGCAAATCCGCATGAGTGCTTCCCTGATGGATGGCGCATTAGGACGGTTTAGTGGTGTAATTAATATTTCGCGGGTAAAAAATCCCATTGAGTTGGCACAATTTTTACAAAATTCGCCAGATCGAGTCCTATCAGATTTCGGCTCGGCTGAGTTGGCGCGGGAAATGCAACTTCCTAGCTATAACGCTTTAACTGATTTGCGGTTGCAAGAGTGGATACAAGAGCGCCAGGATAATTTTAAAAGCGCAATGGCTGGCGTGGTAGCAGAACCCGAACTGCTAGAAACCAGTAATGCCGGACGTGGTACTATCGGTGTCGTAGCTTTAGATACATCTGGTAGCCTAGCTGCTGGCACTTCCACTGGTGGTAAGGGATTTGAGCGGATTGGCAGGGTAAGTGATTCTGCGATGCCAGCAGGTAATTATGCTACTAATAATGCTGGTGTTAGCTGTACTGGAATTGGAGAAGATATCATCGATGAGTGTTTAGCCCCACGGATTGTAGTGCGTGTCACTGATGGGATGTCCCTGAATGAGGCTATGGAGCGTTCCTTTGAGGAAGCGCACCAGAACAAACGGGATTTAGGAGCGATCGCCTTAGATGTGAGTGGAGCGATCGCTTGGGGCAAAACTAGCGAAATTTTACTCGCCGCCTACCACAACGGCGGAAAAATTGGTGACACCTTGGAGTGGAATGATAGTGAATTGATTGGCTATTGTTGAATCAGTTCCAGAGCTTGGGCTAAAGTTTCTTGTTCGTCAACTATTGCTGCTAACTCTTGGGCTTCATAACGCCCTTCAAAAGCTTCTAGCGCCGCCCTTTTCAGTGCCACTTGATATCCTTGTTGCAGAATATCCATTAATTCTGTTTGATTCAAGTAAAAACCACCGGATTTGCGGCGCTTGTTTATTTTGTTGATTTCCCGCACCGTATTTTCTATCGAAACATCCCAAGAGCGAGTAGAACGTTTTTCAGCCTTTTGTTTAATTACAGCAGTTTTTGACCAAACCCGCCACAAAACAAATCGTAGAATGACTTCCGTCAAAGGTTTTGATTATTTACATCTGTAGCACGATTGATTGCAATTTGCTGTAAATGGATGAGCAGAATTACACCATAACTATCAATTTTATTGATTTTGTCACTGAGGCTCATTTCTTCTAACTCATCCACCAACAGTAGCGCCTCATGGATTTTGCCTTGTTTTAGAAGTTGCCTCAGTTCTAGCAGTTCTTCCATGTTATATGTTGAGATTTTGGCTTTACTACTAATCTAGCTAGATTAGACAAATTGCAAAAATCCTGATTTATGCTCTCAAACCACAAATCAATCGCTATTAACAGCGATGAATTATTTATGTTGATCTGCGGTTTGATTTTCAACGCTTTTTCTTCGCCAACCTAATTTCACTACTTGACGACTACGGGCAATCACTAGAGAATTATCAGGAACATCGTCTGTGACTGTAGAACCAGCTGCAATGTAGACATCATTTCCCAAGGTGAGTGGAGCCACTAAAACGCTATTTGCACCAGTTTTTGTGCGATCGCCTATTGTTGTCCGATGTTTCTTCACGCCGTCATAATTGGCAGTAATTGTACCTGCACCAATATTCACCTGATTGCCAACAACGCTATCACCTATATACGACAAATGGGCTGCATTGGTGCGATCGCCTAATTGAGTATTTTTTAATTCCACAAAATTCCCCACCCGGCAATTAGCACCCACTTGTACCTGACCGCGCAAATGAGCATAAGGGCCAATTCGGCTTCCTGACTGCACAGTGCTATCTGTTACTACTGAATACTGCACTGTGACATTTTCAGCTAAGTGACTATTTTCAATTAAACTCCCCGGTCCAATGCGACTTCCTGTTGTAATTACTGTATTTCCCCGCAGGTGAGTTTGGGGTTCAATAATTACATCCGGCTGTAATTCCACTGTTTCATCAATGGTGATGCTTGTGGGGTCGATGAGAGTGACACCTGCTAGCATCCATTTTTCTTTGACTCGCCTTTGCAAAATTTCAGATGCTGTTGCTAGTTGCAGGCGATCGTTAATGCCGAGAATTTCTTGATAATCTTCCACATCTACCGCCATCACTTTTCCTACTTGAGTGACGGCATCGGTAAGATAGTATTCTTTTTGGGCATTGTTTGCCTGGAGGTGGGGCAACATCTTTGCCAAATCTGGCCAGCGAAAGCAGTAAACTCCAGCATTAATCCGGTGATTTTGTCTTTGGACAGCATTACAATCCTTATGTTCGACCATAAGCTGCACAATATTTTCATCGTTACAAAAAACTCGCCCGTAGCCTGTGGGATTGGATAGGTATGAGGTGAGAATAGTGGCGGCGTTTTGATTTCGGGTGTGAGTTTGTAACATCTGCTTGAGGGTTTCGCTGCGGATTAACGGTAAATCGCCGTTAAGTATTAGCAAATCCCCAGTGTAGTCTTCTAAGTGTGGAAGTAATTGCTGGATGGCATGACCTGTTCCCAATTGCACAGTCTGTTCGACAAACTCCAAATTAGGAATTGAATGCATGGCGGCTTGCACTTCCTCGGATTGATATCCCACAATTACGATTCGCCGTGAGGGGGAAAGTGGTTCTACACTGTCGAGAACTCTCTCGACTAGCGATCGCCCCCCCAAAGAATGTAAAACTTTGGGTAAGCTTGATTTCATCCGTGTGCCGCGTCCCGCCGCTAGAATTGCTACAACTACCATAATTAGCTATCAGCTATCAGTGAAAGTTTTGATTAATGCTGTTGGTACTTTAAGATTTAGGCTCAAATCATACCAGCTAATCATAGAAGACTGAAATATACAATGAGTCAGGATTACTACTTTCCTCAAAAGCGAAGATTATAATACCAATTCCCGCTCATGACAGCAGCGATAAATCATTATCCTCTCTACTCTTTCTCTTGAGAAAATTGAATAAATTCTGCAAACTCCTGCATTAGCTTGGGATTGCGCCAACCAGAATCAGCTTCTTTTTGCATCACTGAAAGTGCTTCTGCAAAAGTAAAAGCTCTTTTGTAAGGTCGTTCGCTAGTTAGGGCATCGTAAATATCAATTAACTGAAATACTTGCGCCAGATAGGGAATATCATTGCCTTTAAGTCCATCAGGGTAGCCTGAACCATCCCAGTGTTCGTGGTGATGACGAATTATGGGAATTACACCCCGCATACTTCGTAGTGGCTGGCAGATTTTTTCTCCAATCAAAACATGCTGCTTCATAATCTCCCAATCTTCGGAGGTGAGTTGGCCTTTTTTCAGCAGCACTGCATCAGGAATACCCACCTTGCCGATATCGTGGAGATAACCACCCCATCTCAAATCTCGAATTTGGTAGCGTGAGAGGCTGAGGTATTCACCAAAAAGTTGTCCCAGTTTTAATAGGCGTTGGCAATGGTCGCCAGTGTTGGGATCGCGACTTTCAATAGACATGGCAATGGAAAATAGTACTTGTTCGGCATGGTCTAAATCTTCGTTTAGACGCTTCTGCCGTACCAAGGACTTCACCCGCGCCGCCAGTTCCACACGATCAAAGGGTTTGGTGAGAAAATCATCTGCCCCAACTTCAATTCCCCGAATCCGCGATCGCCTATCATTTAATGCTGTAATGAAAATTACTGGAATCAGTCTAGTCTGCTCATCTTGTTTGAGCAATTGACACACTTCAAATCCATCCATTCCTGGCATCATCACATCCAGCAAAATCAGGTCTGGTTGTTTTTGAGTTACCAATCCCACAACAATAGAACCACTGTCCGCCTCAATTACTTCGTATCCTTCCATCCCCAAGAGGGCAACAGCAGTCATCCGGCTAGCGGCATGATCGTCAACGACTAAAACCTTCGGCGGATCTAAATCAAACCCATTCACTTTAGAACCTTTGGCTTGTAGTGTTCTAGAAACCAATGAATCATTATCATAATTAATATCAGATTTTATCCAAGAAGACATTGCTTGCCTATCTTTAAGCATCAGGTCTTCTTGAGATAAGCCTAAAGAATAAGCCTCCACATTATTCTGCAAGCCTACAGCATGATTTGAACCGATACTCTTTACTGTACTAATGGGGTTTGACCCACTAACAATTTGTTCTGTAAAGCCCGTATGGTTGGGTTTCCACTGAATCACAAAGGCACTCCAAGTTTTTGCACAAGTTAACAGTGTTAGATTTCAAAAAGAAATGTAATATTCGACTGTATCTGAGCCAGAGTTTTCATAGGGATTATGCATGATGTAAAGCTGCCTCTCTAAAGTTTTTTGCAGCTTGTATCTTTTATCTTACGAATAAGGGATGTCTTGTTGTCAATTTTTTTTCTTCTAATTCCAGTATGATAAATTTGCACAAATGTTAAATCAGGCTTTTTACGGAGGTTTTATAACACAAAAACGCTAGAAAGCACTGTATTTGCTCGCTTTGTATTAAAAAACAGGATTTTTAGTTAGAAGTATTTACGGTAATCATTAAAGTACGTATTTTTACTTATCCGGTGTTCGTAATCCAAAAACACTGCTGCGCTGAGTGTAAAAATATATACTATCATAGATTTTATTTATTTGCATCGGAAAAACTTATTACCTGAGCATCTAGAAAGGAAATCAGAATTTTTGGAAAATATAGATAATTCCTTTGGAATTAAGGATTGAGGAACTACTTGCAATCCGGTTCGGATAAGGGACTTCCAATTTTCTTGGAAGTATTTGAGGTTGCGATCGCTGCCTAATATTAATTTTTTTGTGAAATTGCCCAAAATCACGCTCATTGCACTTGGGCTTGAGCAATTTGTTCAGGAAAAACCTCACAGGTAATCGATATATAGCAAGGGACTGGGGACTAGGGACTGGGAACTGGGTGAAAAGTTTTTTTGTGTCTAAGTTTCATCATCTTTTGATGTCCTAACCACCTTGGCTGTTGCTATAATTAAAAGCTACTTCCCATAAAGTCCCTGCCTTGTGTTCCCAATAACCATCTTTTTCGCCAACTGGAGGTAGGTTCGAGTGAAGAAATTTGTTGTTCTTGTTGTCGCCGCATTACTATAACTTCAGATGAATCGCTCAATTTGGGATCGCGGTAGGGGATAGCAGCACGGGTTAGTAAGTGTTCTTTTTCAACTTGTGCGAGGGAACCAAGTATTGAGCAGTTATTATGCTTAGTGCTGATAGAATGGGCTGCCACAGTACCAGGCGATCGCCTCCCCACAGGTGGGGTAGAACCTAGCACCAAACCAGCAGACAAAAATGCTGTGCGGACAGCAGCAGCACATGAATAGGTGGCTAATAAACCATTTTTATGTAAACACAATGACAGTTGTTTAATAAATTCAACAGTCCATAATTGAGGACACTGTGGTGGTGAAAACGCATCGAGGAAAATTGCGTCTGCCAAGAAACCTGACTGATGTACTAGTGCGATGGTCGTTCTAGCATCACCAATTAGTAGCTTCGCTTTCAGGTGAGGTGTTTGCACTTGATGCTCAAAAGCTAGCTGGGACAATATTTCAATATAGTTACAATTCCAATTGTCGAACAAGTGATGAGCGATCGCAGCTTGTGGCACTACTGGATTCACTTCTAAACCGATTACTTCCACACAACAAGCGGGATTCACTGCCCAAACTGTTTGCAAAGCAGCAGCTGTGTTATATCCTAGACCATAACAAATATCCAACAGCCGCAAGACTGGTTTTTGCGCGGCTGTAGCTAGTTGAGTTGGTTCTACAAACTTGAAAAAACTCTCCTGCTTTGCACCATAATGGCTATGAAACGATTCACCAAACTCTTGAGAGACAAAGGTGAAGGAACCATCTGCTGTGAGCTTAGGTGTAAAATTTTCTAAGTCTGACATTTTATAAATAAAACGTGAATTCTTTGAGAGCTTGATTGTGAGATATTCTTATCAGTATTGAGTTTCGTTCATGATGAGCGATCGCACTTCTGAATTACGTATGTTAAAGGTTGCTATAGTTACTTAGTATTCGTTCCTTAATCCAACCTACCAGCGATCGCTAGGCTTAGGTACAAAAGATGATAAAGTCATCATTGGTAACGTCATCCTACTCGACAAAGACCTAATTAGCGCGATCGTAACTGATGACACCGCCACCACTAACCAAGTACAAACAGTAGTAATAAATCGTATTTGTGCCAGTTGCGTAAGTCCTTTAAAATAATGCCCAATTCCCAATGCCCAATTCCCAATTTGTTGTTTCGCCAGCTTGGTTATCTGAACATCTAGAAGATCCGCAAGTTGTGATTGTGGATTGTCGCTTTTCTTTAGCCGATCCACAACTAGGACGACAACAATACCAAACAAGCCATATTAAAGGATCGTATTACCTAGATTTAAATCAGGATCTTTCCAGTCCAGTGGGTCAACATGGTGGGAGACATCCTTTACCTAACGCTAACGATCTCGCTAAAAAATTTGCGGCGATTGGGGTAAATTACCAAAAAACTCTGGTTGTAGCTTATGATGATTCGCGCTTTGCCTTTGCATCTCGTTTATGGTGGCTATTGCGCTATCTCGGACATGAGCAAGTTGCGGTAATGGATGGGGGCTTTACTGGATGGCAAAAAGCTGGTTATCCGATTACGGATGTCGTTCCTCAACCCCGGATCGGTAGTTTTGTAGCTGAAGTCCAAATAGAAAAGGTAGTAGATATTACGACGGTGAAAAGCCGGAAAGATAGCGACGAAGTAGTATTGGTTGATTCGAGAGAAAGCGATCGCTATCGAGGTGAACGAGAGCCAATTGATAAAATTGCCGGACATATTCCTGGTGCAGTCAACTATCCTTGGCAAGAAGTTACAGACTCTTCCGGCTACTTACTTCCTCAAGAGGAACAACGCCATCGGTGGGAACAGCTAGAAACAGCCGAAGAAATCTTGGTTTATTGCGGTTCTGGCGTTACTGCTTGCGTAAATTTGCTTTCTTTAGAATTAGCTGGCATTAACAAAGGTAGACTTTATGCTGGTAGCTGGAGTGATTGGATTTCTTATTTATAGTCATTGGTTATTGGTCATTGTTTTTTGACCAATGACCAATGAACCAATGACAAAAGACTAATTTTAAAACTGACCTAATTGCAAATTATAATTAATACTGAAGAACCAACCATCAAAATCAATGTATTCGACGGTTGAACTGCCTAAACTCACTCCAGCCTGAATATTCATATTAGTGGTATCGGATATTCGGTAATTTAAGTGCCCGAACAGCCGATGAAACTGGTCTTCTCGATCGCGCTGTGTAAAGTCGGATAAGTTCACCTGGTAGTCAATACCAACCTGGAGAGGCTTTTGCAAGTAGTAGTTTAGAGACACCCAAAAGGAATTGATTATCCGATCGCGACTTTGGGGGTCGGCAAAATTTACACTCAATTCGTATAAGCTCTCTAGTGTTAATCTTGGAGTTAAGATATCTCGCCGTCCCAAAGATAATTGGAGAGAATTTTCATTTAAAAAGCGATCGCCCGCTTTAAAGCTATCCAGGCGATCGCTATTATTAGCATAAAATAACTGTTGATTGCTGAAATTGATTTCTCCGTACATTCGCCGCGATAGCTGCTGGTAAAGACTGAGATTGAATCTCACTTGGTTGTAATGATATTGTGACTCATTTATATAACGAATCAGATTGCCATCAATTGAGCCGTTTAAATAAGTCTTAGATCCTAAAGGGAAATATGCAGAGGCTAGTGTCAGTCCAGAAAAAATTAAACCATCTTCTATTGAATTATCATTTGACGAAAAAATATTATTCGTTTGGAAGTAGCCGACATGAGCCTGTAGATAGCCTATGGGTTTCAACTTAACTACGGGTTTTTCTTTAGGTGGTGGTGGCTGCTGTTCTAGGGGTAGTAACCGCACCCGCAACCCTAATTCGCGATCGCTATCAGAGTGAGATGGCTGTTTTGGCGATCGCAATAGCTGCATCAGCCTCTTTAGTCTTTGGGAATGATTTATTTGAGGTGGATTCAACAATTCCTCTTTTGAGTCTGAAGGAGATGCAGGTAAAACACTTGGCTGTGATTCTAGTTGTGGCGCTTCATTTTGCTTTTGACTATCCCCAGGTTCTCCGGTTTTGTCTGGGGCTGGAGTTTTTTCTGGTGTTTGCTGTGTCAGATTTAACGGCATCTGATAGTCTAAAGGATGCGACTTACTAGACTGCTTGCACAAAGAGTTAATTGCCTCTCGCTCCAACTTATGACATAATCGCTGATAATTTACCTGTGTGCTTGCTAAATTGTTAGGATGCCAAACATCTGTAATTGTAAATTCTGCCGCATCTACTTTAATGCAACACCAACTTCCACTACTGGACGCTAAGAAAATACAAAAAAACAAATTTTTCCAGTTATTGAGTCGCATCTAGTTAGATCGCGTTAATCGCGTTTGGCGAATGTAGACCTACAAGCTATATCGTAACTTCCGACTCAGGATATACAATGGAGTGCATCTATTTTAGCTTTGTAGGTATATACTGAAACTACAAGTTCAAATTTATAATATTCGGATATTTACCAAATTTTTTGACTTGACACTGAGATTCTCCGATAAGGCTTTTGATTTCAAGTACTAACTTTTAAACCTGCCACAG
This sequence comes from Nostoc sp., assembly GCF_036919895.1. Classification (GTDB taxonomy): domain Bacteria; phylum Cyanobacteriota; class Cyanobacteriia; order Cyanobacteriales; family Nostocaceae; genus Nostoc. The sequence goes on along the minus strand of NZ_JBALBW010000027.1, from coordinate 61,428 downwards.
ACTTGATTGCACACAATGTCATGTTTAGAATATAAACTTAAAAAAACTAAATATATAACTTATATATTAACTATTTTATGTATTTGATTTAGATTAAAATTCTGATAAATTTACTTAAACAAACTTCCTATAATAGTTTAGCACTAGCTTAAACCTTTAACTTTTTTGATATTAGTTGAAGTTCAGAAATTATCAAACTATGTTTCATAAATCGTTTCCATTATTAGTGATTAGTTTATGGGGAATTATAGTACTACCTTTGCCAAATCGGGTAAGTGCTATAACTCCTCTAACGCGAGCAGAGATTCAAAACCTCCGCAACTTGGTACAACTGATACCCAGAGACAGAGAGAAGAAGCGTCCTGCACGCAAATTAGATGCAATAACTCCTGGGGATGGGTTGTCAACTGGTCGAGCTTCCCTAGCAGAGTTACGCTTTAACGACGGCTCTTTGGCACGGGTTGGGGAACAGGCTATATTTCAATTTTTACCAAATACTCGTAGCTTTAGACTCTCAAATGGAACAGCATTGCTACTTATCCCACCTGGAAGGGGGCAAACACTCATACAAACACCAAGTGCAGCAGCAGCAATTCGTGGTTCAGCATTATTTGTCCGCTATGACAAACAAACAGATACTACGATTGTGGGTGCGCTGACAAATAGTGGCATTGAAGTTTCAAATAAGGAATCTTCTCAAAGTCAGGTGCTGCAAGCAGGACAGATGATGGTTATAGTTAAAGGCAAATTTCAGGGGTTATACGATTTTGATCTCAGAAATTTTTATGAAACGAGCGATATGGTTCGGGGGCTTGATTTAACTAGGCAAAATCCTACACCTACAGCCGACCCAGCGATCGCTAGCGTTCAAGCTGAAACTGCTGCGGCTCTGAACGCACAGTTGCCCATCACAGGCGAGGGAGTAGTTGAAAACCCATCTTTTGCAGAGCTAACTACTAGTCCTTCAACTTCCTCCACCAACGACATTATTACAGACAATTCCTCAGTAGACCCCATTAGGGATGATTCCCCATTAAATTCCTTTGAGGATATAGGACAAATCCTATCAAATACTCAGCAACGCTCTGGGAGTAATAATACTACTAGAACTATAACGCAACCAGTCAATCTTCCAGTCAGTCCTCCAGTCAATCTTCCAGTTAATCCTCCAGTCAATCTTCCAGTTAATCCTCCAGTTAATCCTCCAGTCAATCTTCCAGTTAATCCTCCAGTCAATCTTCCAGTCGAGCCTCCAGTCAATCTTCCAGTTAATCCTCCAGTCAAACCTCCAGAAAAACCTCCAGAAAAACCTCCAGTTGAGCCTCCAGTTGAGCCTCCAGTCGAGCCTCCAGTCGAGCCTCCAGTCGAGCCTCCAGTCAAACCTCCAGTCAAACGTCCAGAAAAACCCCCGGAAACCACCTGAAACACCCACCAAAGCAAAAAGTGATATTCCCTACGACCAGAGAACATCTGCTAACGCTAGATTAAATCAAGGACAGGACTTAAACAGGGTTCACCAGATATCCTTGATATAGTTCAATCACATTTTGTGTGTAAGTTCCCAGGAACTAACTTTTTGCTAGAGAGAACAGAAATTTATGGCTTTTGATTACGACCTGTTTGTAATTGGTGCGGGTTCTGGAGGTTTAGCGGCTTCCAAACGGGCGGCTAGCTATGGGGCAAAAGTGGCGATCGCTGAAAATGATTTAGTTGGTGGTACTTGTGTAATTCGCGGTTGCATTCCCAAAAAACTCATGGTCTATGGCTCTCACTTTCCCGCCCTATTTAGTGAAGCTTCAGGTTATGGCTGGAAAGTTGGTAATACTGAGTTGGACTGGGAATATTTCATTACATCTATAGATAAGGAAGTTCGGCGACTATCGCAACTACATATAAACTTCTTAGAAAAAGCCGGGGTAGAACTAATTTCTGGTCGCGCCACATTGCTAGATTCCCACACCGTAGAAGTTGATGGACGCAAAGTAACAGCAGATAAAATTTTAATCGCTGTTGGCGGTCGTCCTATGAAACCAGATTTACCAGGGATGGAATATGGCATTACCTCTAACGAAATCTTTCATCTAAAAGAAAAACCAAAACACATCGTCATTCTTGGCGCTGGTTATATTGGCACAGAATTTGCCTGTATCATGCGTGGTTTGGGTTCAGAGGTGACACAAATTACCAGAGGTGAAAAGATTTTGAAGGGGTTCGATGAAGACATTCGTACAGAAATTGAAGAGGGGATGACAAACCACGGAATTCGACTGATTAAGAATAATGTGGTGAAAACAATTGAACCCGTGCCAGAAGGTTTTAAACTAACTTTATCAGGGGAAGACCAAGAACCACTAATTGGTGACGTGTTTTTAGTGGCGACTGGTCGAACTCCCAATGTAGATGGACTAGGTTTAGAAAACGCTGGGGTTGATGTTGTGGCTAGTTCTATCGAAGGGCCTGGATACCCTAGCACAAATGCGATCGCAGTCAATGAATATAGTCAAACTAGTCAACCGAATATCTTTGCTGTTGGCGATGTCACAGACCGAATTAATTTAACTCCCGTCGCCATTGGTGAGGGTCGTGCTTTTGCTGATAGTGAATTTGGAAATAACCGCCGCGAATTCAGTCACCAAACTGTTCCCACAGCCATATTTTCTACCCCAGAAGCCGCAACAGTAGGCTTGACAGAAGCCGAAGCACGGGAAAAACTCGGTGATGCCGTCAAAATTTTTCACACTCGCTTCCGTGCCATGTACCATAGTTTGACTGGTAAACAAGAGAAGACAATGATGAAGTTGGTGGTTGATAGCAACACTGACAAAGTGCTAGGCGCTCACATGGTGGGTGATAGTTCAACTGAGATAATTCAAGGTATAGCGATCGCGGTGAAGATGGGCGCAACTAAAAAAGACTTTGATGCCACCGTTGGTATCCATCCCTCCGCAGCCGAAGAATTTGTCACAATGCGGTAAGAATAAAGAGTTAGGAGTTAAAAGTTATGAGTTATGAGTTGAAGAAATAAACTCATAACTTAAAACTTAAAATTCTTATTAGCCCTAACTTCTAACCATCTACAGCTTTGCAATATATATATCTTCATGGTTTTGCTTCCAGTCCTAATTCTACCAAAGCGCGGGATATAGGCGATCGCTTCACCCAAATTCAAAAGAAACTCAAAATTCCCGATCTGAATGCTGGCAATTTTTCGCAGTTGACAATCACTCGTCAGATCGCTCAAGTTGCCGCAAAATTCAGTCATGATTCTACACCAGTAACCCTGATTGGCTCAAGTTTAGGTGGTTTGACCGCCGCCCACTTTGCACAGGAATATTTACAAGTAGAACGCCTTGTGCTGCTAGCACCAGCCTTTGGCTTTTTATCCCATTGGTTGCCCAAGTTAGGCGATGAAGAAGTACAGCGTTGGCAGCAAGAAAAATATATCATGGTCTACCACTACGGGGAAGAGCGATCGATTCCTTTAAGTTACGATTTCGTCATAGATGCTGCCCAATACCAAAAAAAACTTTTGCAACGTCCTATCCCCACCCTAATTTTGCACGGCAAAAAGGATGAAGTCATTCCTGTCGAAGCTAGTCGTGACTTTGCGCGTTCTCGTCCTTGGGTGCAGTTAATCGAACTTGACAGCGATCACGCCTTGGGTAATGTTATGGAAGAAATTTGGCAGGCAATTCACCTCTTTTGCCAATTGCCTTAAAGCTGTAAAATATTAAACTCACACATAACACATATTCTGAGTCATTTGTCCTTTGTTAGTTACTAATGACTAAAACTATGCTTCCCTTCATCCGGTCAGATTTAGCCCAATTCACCGCGTATAAACCTCACCCCAGTAGCGATACAGCCGATTCTGTCGCCACACAGTTCGATCGCCTGGATACAAATGAAAGCCCTTATGATTTACCACCTGAGTTAAAAGAGAAGCTAGCCTGGACATATCAGCAAGTAATTGAAACAAATCGTTATCCTGATGGTGGACATGAAACACTTAAGGATGCGATCGCAGAGTATGTCAATGAATCAGCCGGACTCTCGCTATCTAATACTGCTGCCAATATTTCTGTGGGAAATGGTTCAGATGAACTAATCCGCTCTTTATTAATCGCCACTTGCCTTGGAGGAGAAGGTTCAATTCTCGTTGCCAATCCTACTTTCTCCATGTACGGAATTTTGGCAAAAACTTTGGGTATTCCTGTAATCGCGGTGGGTAGAAATGAAACAAATTTTGAAATTGACATAAGCGCCGCCCAGTTTGCGATGGAACAAACTCAAAATCCCCCTATTCGCGTAGTTTTCGTAGTGCATCCAAATTCGCCGACTGCAAATAGCTTAACGGCGGCAGAGTTGGCATGGTTAAGAAGTCTAAGCGAGCATATTTTGGTAGTAGTTGATGAAGCTTACTTTGAATTCAGTCAAACTACCTTAGTAGGTGAATTAGCACAGCGCCCAAACTGGGTAATATTACGTACTTTTTCTAAAGCCTTCCGATTGGCATCTCTCCGTATTGGTTATTGTGTCGCTCATCCTGAAGCGATCGCCATCTTAGAAAAAGTTCGCTTACCTTACAATCTTCCTAGCTTTTCTATAGCAGCAGCATTATTTGCTTTACAAAACCGCACAACGTTGCTGGACTCGATTCCCCAAACCTTGAGCGAACGAGCCAAACTCATCGAAATTTTATCTCAGCAACCAGAATTACAAATTACTGCAAGCGCTGCTAACTTTATCTACCTACGCCTTAAACCAAATGCTTTTAATTCACAAGATGCTGCGCTAAAAACTTTCCACCAGAAACTGAGAACACTCGGCACTCTTGTGCGACACATTAGCGGAGGATTGCGAATTACTGTCGGGACAATTGAGGAAAACGCCCGCACGATTAATCGAGTCCAAGCTGTTTTAGCAAATTTGGAATTTTAGTAATTCACTCAATAATTAAATCGACTGTCCATCTCACTGCCCAAACGGCGGACTACTCCCACTGTTTGTGGCAGTACACCTACCAAAAGAGCAAAAGCAACATCCGGCAAAAGAGCCACTATTTCTGGTGGAAAGTATTGCTCAAACTGATCGAGAATTTTCTGAATTCGCTGCCCAGGCACTGGGTTTTCTGTAATTTGTTTGATCAATCGAATCCACTGTCGCCTAATCAAGTAAGCCTTCTGGCGTTCTTCATTAGATTCGGGAGTTAATAAAGACAGATTACCTATGGGCAATACCCTTTGGCAATCACAATCATAATCCCCACCCACAGCAGCACCAGGGCCAGCAAACTCTGCATGATAGCGTTTAAAGAGAATTAATCCATTTCGTCTACGACTATTGACGACGAAAACTTCTCCACTGTGTAAACGTGTAAGGATATCCGAGCCTTGCGATTGCTCAGTTCCATCTAGCATAACAACAGAGTCAAGGAAACTAGTTTCAGGGTAATAGGTTGATATCATAGAGGTTTGATAGCGTCGATGCTGTTCGCTATCCATGTTTTTTAAACTTTCAATGAATTTAGTAGTAGTATGCACTTCAAAACGGAACTAGCTGTTATGTAAAATCAAGTTTTTGAATTTTTTTATTATCAAGAGTCTTTTAGTCAATTTAACTAAAGATAGTAATAAATACACATTGTTTAGTAATTGAGTAATCATATCTTATGAGATATAACCAGATTTGTCCCCAAATTCGGAGAGGGTTTTATTAAAGTTTTTATAAAGATGAATATCTTAATTACAAAGTTATTATGAGGGATCACTAATTTGATCGGGGTAATTATATCGATATGTTCTCTTGTAATTCGCTTATTTACCTCTATAAAGTACTCTAAAATAATTGTTGTTTAATGACAAGTCAAAAAAGATAAAATGTAACACTTAAATTATTAAGCGAAGTTTTCTCAAGTTATATGTTTATTAATATGAAGAACAAAAATATCCGTGAAAAATCTCAAATAAATATCTTTTCAAAAGCATCAGCAGGTATATATATCAAGCAATTTAGCTAATCTTGGCTGATTTTTGACTTAGGTCAGTTTGTGCCCTGATTATGGATATTGATGATAGATTTTCTCCCAAATAATTGAAATATTAAAATTTACACAAATTTAGATAGTTGAATCAACACTCAGATGTTTATGCAATAGCATCTGGCTTGAGCGTCCTAGTAAAAACCTATTCAAATTCGATTCGACTTTATGTACTCGATATCCCACCTTGAAATAAAGTTGCCTTGCCTGATGATTATTTTCCAAAACGTGAAGATATAAGTCTTGAAATCCCCACTCGCGCGAAACTTTTTCACAGCTAGTCAATAACCCTGAAGCCACACCATGTCTACGGTATTTCGGGTGAACCGCTAAGTTAGATAAATAAGGAAAACCTATACTAGCCTGATTCCACGAATCACTGTAACGTACACCCAGTTCCACACTTCCCACTAAATTATTAGCCGCACCACTAGTACCTTCAAAGGCGACTAAACAAACATGACGAGGTGGAGGTGATGCCGTCCTATGCCTTAAGTCCTCGTAAATACCCAGACGTAACAATGGAAAAGCCCATCCCCACAGACCCTTTTGGGAGTGAAAGCTTTCAGCAATAATTTGGGAAACATCGATCAAATCAGCAGGTGTAGCTGTACGAACTTGAAATTGGCAGCAAGCTGGATCGATTGGCTGTTCCTGGTATGGATGAAAAAACCGATATTTCAAGGCTAGTTTAGTATTGATTTTATTCAACGAAAATTTTCTCAAATATCCTCAAACACCATTTAAACTGTACCAGGGAAGAATCTGCAAGATTCATAATCCCTAACTTTTTAACCAATACCACTTGTCTTAATGATAGTTCTGATTGCTAAATTAGAAAGAGGTATTTGTCTAATAGTATACTTTGGCTTTAAATCTTATTGTTTTAATCTCGCTGACTGTACCATGACTACCATAAATAAAATTTACCCGCAAGTGTTAGTACAACGGCTGTGGAGGGAAAACTTAATATGCAGCTTAATCTGGAATTTTCAGCTAGCTATGAGTGCTGTATCTACAGACATTACTCACAGGAGGTAAAAGAAGGTTTGGCAAGCAAGTATCGACTCTATAACCCTAAAACTGACTATGAAAGCAATTACACTGCACCAAAGCAAACGTTAATGGGCATAAGCCATTGAGACGAATTACTGTGAGTAAACGCTCCTACACTCAGCAGTCATGTAGCCAAACAACCTTATTGGTCGAAATGCTCTGCTCTTACCTGAGGAAGAAAAATCCTTCCCCGATCAGATTATTCTTTATCCGACTGCCGTTGCAGCAGGAAAGCGGTGCATGAAATCCCAAGCAAACAGTAAGCCTAAAATTTTGGTTGTCGATGATGAGCCAGACAACCTTGACTTGCTTTACCGCACCTTCTATCGCGACTATAAGGTGCTAAGGGCAACCTCTGGCCCTGCGGCACTCGAGCTACTGGCTCAAGAGGGGGAAGTCGCGGTGATCATCTCCGATCAGCGAATGCCGATGATGAGCGGTACAGAATTTTTGAGCCTGACAGCAACTCAATATCCAGATATTATCCGAATTATTTTAACTGGCTACACCGATGTCGAAGACTTGGTGGAAGCAATCAACGCTGGTAAGGTCTTTAAATATGTCACTAAACCGTGGGAAGCTGAGGAACTTAAAGCAGTAGTACGCCAAGCTTTGGATACTCACAATGTCCTCAAAGCCCGCACCCGCGAACTTACCCGCACACTCCGACAAGAGTCGCTGCTGAATACCGTCACAAACACAATTCGCAGTGCTTTAGACTATCGCCAAATTTTGCAGGCAATTGTAGATACAGTGGGCCACATGTTGGAGGTGGATGTGTGCTTATTGCGTCCCTTTCAAGATGAGCAGTTGACGGATAAAGGATTCATTTATCAGAAGACTCTTTCTGAAGAAGCAGGGGAACATACATTAGCAGAGGTGCAGGCAAATAATTCTTCTGCTGTGTCCCTCTCTCCCTCTACGCCTGTGACTGTTTTGGCTCAAACTGTGTGGGAAACCCGCGAAGTTCAGGTGATTCACGATGTAACCGATGATGAGCGCATTCACGGTAATACTCCCGAATTGCGCCAACGTGGGGAAGCTTTTGTCGCTGCTAACATTTGTTCTAGTTTAGTTGTGCCATTGATCTGCCAACAAGAACTTATGGCAGTGCTGGCACTGCACCAGTGTTCTTTACCCCGTTTCTGGGGAGAGGATGAGGTGCAGCTAGTGTTGATGGTAGCGGATCAGGCAGCCTTAGCTTTGTCTCAAGCTTATGCTTACGAACAAGTCCGGGCCCTTGCGAAGCGAGAGAGTTTAATTAATACGATTACTAGCGCAATTCGTTCTAGTCTAGACCCTCAAGATATTTTTGCGGCGATCACTCAACAGCTAGGACAAGCCTTACAGGTTGATGGCTGCGTCCTGTCTTTGTGGACAGAGGAAGATGAGTTTGTCGAGTGTGTGGCTTTGTATGACAGTTTTCAACATTTGGAAAATTTACGTTCCCCAGCCCTAGACAATAACTCAAGTAGCAATCATCACTTAACAACTCCAAGATTACCCTATTCTCAAGCATCTATACAGGAGAATCCCATCCTCCAGCAAATGCTACAGACACATGAACCTGTGGTAATTGGGAATGTAAGCCATTCCCCCTCAGATGTGCAGGGTTTTGATTTGCCGTTAAAAATGCCAGCGCGATCGCTAATGTTTGTCCCATTATTGGCAGATGGTAAATGTATCGGTAGTATTACCTTGCATGAAGGTAAAAAAGTACGCCAATGGCTGCAATCTGATATCGATTTGGCGAAAGCGGTAGCGGCTCAAGCTGCGATCGCTGTGCAGCAGTCACACTTGTATGAAAAAACTCGCCAGCAAGCTGAACGCTTACTAGAATTAGATAAACAAAAAACCGAATTTTTCCAGAATATTTCCCATGAGTTTCGCACACCGATCACCTTGATCCAAGGGCCTTTAGAGTCGGCGGTGGCGGCTGGTGAAGGATTATCTTACTCCCAAAGTGCGATCGCTCTGCGTAACTCCCGCCGCCTGCTGCGACTGGTAAATCAACTCCTGGATTTACAACGCCTGAATGCGGGAAGAATGCAGCCTAGCTTCCATCCCTGCGATTTGACGGAATTTGTCAGCCAAATTGTGGAATCTTTTCGTCCCTACTGCGAGAAAAAGAAACTACATCTAATAACCCAGTTAGATGAATGTTCTCCGGTATACTTGGACATGGAAAAATTTGACAAGGTGGTTTACAACCTGCTGTCAAATGCCATGAAGTTTACTCCCGAAGGCGGGACAATCAGTGTCAGACTAAAATCTGAGCGCGATCGTTGCATATTGCAAGTACAAGATACGGGGATTGGCATTGTCAAAGAACAAATTCCCCACCTATTTGAGCGCTTCCGCCAAGCTGAAGGTTCAGCAAACCGTTCCTATGAAGGCAGTGGTTTGGGTTTAGCTTTAGTTAAAGAATTGGTAGAATTACATGGTGGTCAAGTAACTGTGGAATCAGTTTACGGTCAAGGCACTACCTTTAGTTTATGGCTTGTGACTGGAAATGCTCATCTACCGACACCACAAGTAGTAGAAACGCCTGCCGAAGTGAACACGAGCCGCGCTAGTGTAGAATTGGCCGATTTAGAACTGGTAGAGTCAACAACAGACAATATTGAAGATATTACAATCAATTCCTCCCCCAGTATTGATCCTCAAGACTCAGCACTTAAGACTCAACACTTAATTTTAGTTGTAGATGACAACCCGGATTTGCGAACCTATGTATCTGAGATTTTCCGCCGTAACGGTTATCAGGTAAAAACGGCTCGTAATGGTTATGAAGGACACAATATAGCTAAGGAAATTATGCCCAGCTTGATTGTGACTGACTTAATGATGCCCTTGGTGAGCGGACTTGAGATGATTCAAATGATCCGCAAAGAGGAGAAGTTAAAAGGAACACCAATTATTCTGTTGACAGCAAAAGTTGACGATGAAACCCGCATCGAAGGTACAGAACATGGGGCGGATGCTTATTTAGCAAAACCATTCAACGATCGGGAACTTTTAGCGGAAGTTCGGAATCTTTTAGCATTGAAAGAAAATGAACGACGAATAGTGGAGTTAAATACTTATCTAACAGAATCGGTGCTAAAACGCTTTTTGCCAGCTGTATTGGTGCAAAAAGCCGCAACCGGGGATTTAACGTTAGATTTGCGTCCAGAACCACGCTTAATTACAGTTTTGTTTAGTGACATTGTGGGTTTTACACAGCTATCAAATACTCTTAGATCCCGGCGAGTCGCAGAGTTGCTAAATGAATATTTAGAAGCCATGACCAAAGTTGTCTTTAGTAATGGCGGCACTGTAGATAAATTTATGGGAGATGCTATTTTAGCTTTATATGGAGCGCCGGAAGAACTAACCCCCAACGAACAGGTGCGTCGTGCCATTAATACAGCAAGAGCAATGCACCGTTCCCTGGCTGACTTGAATCAGCGCTGGCAAAACCAAGGTGTATTCGATGGCGACAGACTGACTAGCGTCCAGTTTCGGTGCGGTATCCACCAAGGTACTGCTGTTGTGGGGATGTTTGGTGGTGCTGAACGGGCTGATTATACTGCCATTGGCCCAAGTGTAAATATTGCTGCAAGGTTGCAAGCTGCTGCTGTTCCGGGTACAATTCTGGTCTCTGCTGCCGTAGCAGATTATTTGCAGGAAGAAGAAATTACTAAAGGTAGTCCGCTAGAACTTAAAGGAGTGGATGAAACAGTCTTGACCTTTGCTGTTACACCAGAGGTAATGGTTAATCGCTAAAATTTAGACTGGTATTGTGAACTACTCAGAATTGCCTACGGCTGAAGTCTTAGCTTCCCGATTCATTGGAAATAGCCATCAATTACTCCGTAGTTTTTTTGGTCTGACATTCCCTCCAAGGGCGGGAGTCATGGTTCCCAAGACCCAAATCTTTCTCTTCTTCCAAGGGGAGACACCAAAGGCGATGCGACATGTACCTATTAGCTTGGTTTTCGCTTGTGGCATTGATGGTCAAGACAGTACACATATTACCAGAAAATCTTGGGGATTCGTCATCCATCTAGAATAAGTTTATTGCATAAGCAAAAACAAATTCTAGATGTAATTCTCATCCCCCGCTCACAATCCCCACTTTATGAGTAGATTGTTCCCGTTAGCGTCTCAAAGAGTTGGTGGGGACTTCCGCGACTCGTTAAAGCATTAGCAATGAGTAAGAGTGCCTAATCATATCCAATTTGTATAATATGACACCATCGGTTGCAGATAAAACTCCAATTTCAACCAAAGTCTGGAGGCGACATACCGATCCACCAGCTTTGTGGATTTCTGTCGTTATAGGTTCAGTCTCTCTGCACTTGCTGGCGTTCTGGCTAATACGCTCATCTAATGGATTTAGTCTGTGGTTTCCCCAGCAAAGTCAATCAGCTGTTCCCATTGAATTGATAGACATTGCTCCTGAAACAAAATCAACAGCCAAAAGAGTTTCACCAAAGCCAGCATCCGCAACTCAAAAGTCTGTACCAGCGCGATCGCCACAAACATCACGAACTACACCCAGAAATGAAGATTTTGGGGCAATAAATTCTGCTGATAATCTCCAGCAAAAGAGTCGAATTTACGCCTCTCAACCTAATAGACAACAGAGAATTCCTGCATCTACACCCAAACCTACAGTTACACCGAAAGCGATCGCCACACCAAAACCTACAGTTACACCGAAAGCGATCGCCACACCAAAACCTACAGTTACGCCGAAAGCGATCGCTACACCAAAACCGACAGTTACACCAACACCAACACCTACGGTTCCAGTCGGTAATCTACCTTGGAACCGCCGTCAAGAAATTAAACTGGGAAAGGGAACGGCACTACCAGCAGGTATTCCATCAACTCCACCAACTCCGGGTGGGGAAACTCCACCAACTTCAACTAGAGAAACTTCACCAACTTCAACTAGGGAAACTCCACCACCTTCGACTAGGGAAACTCCATCACCTTCGACTAGGGAAACTCCACCAACTCCGACTGGGGGAGCATCGATAGCAATAGTAGCTCCTTTACGTAGAGATGAAATAATTAACTTTATACAAACAAAAGGATTTCGACAAGATGCTCTAGATGGTCTACCCGATGTTATCGCTTCATACACGGGAAGCAACCCAAAACAATTAGACTCAAGTTTTCTCCCAGGCGATTCTGAAGTGAAGCCTGCACAGATGCTTGTTAGTTTAATAATCGATCGCAATGGCAAGTTTCAACAGGCTGTAGTTCTAGAGATAGAACCGGCAACACTACAAAGTGAAAAAAGCACATACGAACGAGTTCTCTATGATGTCTTCAAAACAGAAAACTTTCTTGCTGCTCATAACAACGATGGCACAAAACCAGATTTGAGCAGTTTGTATGTACGAATCAAAATCCAGCCGGCTAATTCTAACTAAATGGTTGAATTTTTCTAAAAGCTATGTTATACTTAGTAAGTTGGAAAATGCGGGTGTAGTTTAGTGGTAAAACTATAGCCTTCCAAGCTATTAATGCGGGTTCGATTCCCGCCACCCGCTTTAAAAAAGTCTGAAGTCCAAAAGTGAAGCACGGTGTCAATACACCTACTACTTTGCTTTAGATTTTTGGATTGGGTGTGGTAAACCACCCACTTAACGCAAGTGTTATGTTAAACCGCCTTATTATTGTTTTTCTCGATCAAGAAACAGCCATAATCAATCAAGCGATGCCTGCGACGGGCTATTCGGTGTCGCTAATCTTAGCAAACAAATAAAAAACTAGAGGAATATCGCACAGCTTTAACTTCCGAGTATCCCTCATAGCTATAACATCAAGAGTGTGTAATATTTATCTACTTATCCAAATCTGCCGCTAACGTAATCTTTGGTATCTTGCTGCTGAGGATTGTTGAAAATTAGTTCTGTTGCGTCGTACTCTACCATGTAGCCGTTACGACCTCCTGCCTCTGTAGTTTTAACATTAAAAAAGGCTGTTTTATCAGAAACCCGCGCTGCTTGCTGCATATTATGGGTAACGATAACGATGGTATATTGCTCTTTAAGTTGGTGAATTAGTTCTTCAACCCGCAAGGTGGAAATAGGGTCGAGAGCGGAGCAAGGTTCATCCATTAAGATAATTTCAGGTTGCACTGCGATCGCACGAGCAATACATAACCTCTGTTGTTGTCCACCAGATAAAGATGAACCACTTTGTCGCAGTTTATCTTTTACTTCGTCCCACAAAGCCGCTTGTCGTAAACTCCGTTCAACTAATTCATCCATATTACCTTTGTAGCCGTTGATTTTGGCTCCAAAAGCAATATTGTCATAAATGGATTTGGGAAACGGGTTTGGTCTTTGAAACACCATCCCAATCCGACGACGCACCTCTACAGGATCGATGTCGGATGCATACAAGTTTTTATCGTAAAAAAGTATTTTACCTTCTGCCCGAAATGACTCAATCAGGTCATTGAGGCGGTTATAGCATCGCAACAACGTACTTTTACCACAACCAGAAGGGCCGATAAAGGCTGTCACCTGATTTTTTGGTATGTCTAGCCAGATATTCTGCAAGGCTAAAAATTTGCCGTAGTAAACGTTGAGATTTTCGGTGCGTAAAACGGTTTCAGTACCGTTGACTGTGCTAACATTGGTAGCCATATAATTAAGTGCAGTATTAGTTTTAGCGATACAAATCCGCTATGTAGATGCTATTTCACTAAGCTTTCTGACGAGTTGCCCAGCGAGCGATGATACTTGTGATTAGAACCATCAAGACTAAAATCAAAGATGCTGCCCAAGCTAGTGATTGCCAATTTTTAAACGGAGAAATAGCATATTTGTAAACCAGTACAGCAAGAGAAGCTGTGGGTTCAAATAAGCTACCAGGCCAAAAATTAGAAAACAGGGCGGTAAATAGTAAAGGTGCGGTTTCTCCAGATGCTCTGGCGATCGCTAGCGTTGCCCCAGTTACAATTGCAGGTAAAGCTGCTGGCAAAACTACTTGACTTACTGTTTGAAAGTTGGTTGCTCCTAACCCTACAGATGCTTGTCGCAAATCTTGCGATACTAACTGCAAGGCTTCATCAGTGGTTCGGACAATAATTGGCAACATCAAAATTGCCAGTGCAAACCCTCCACCAAGAGCGGAATACGATCCTAAGTTTAACTTTACCAGTGTTAAAACTACAACCCCATAAGCAAATACCCCAGCAATAATTGAGGGGACTCCACTCAGGACGTTAGCTGCAAAACGTACCGATCTCGCTACATTCGCCGAGCTAAACTCTGTAATGTAAATCGCCGCCAAAACACCAAATGGGATACTAATTACCGCAGCAATTCCTACCATTAATAGTGTACCCAAGATTGCATTACCAAAGCCTCCTCCTTGCTGTAAAGCTTTGGGTGGCAGTTCAAAAAAGATAGTAGGACTCAAACTACTAAAACCTTGAATAATGACGTAAGAAAGCACTGCTAGCAAAGGCACAAGTGCCAATACTCCACAGATAAATGCAACTACAGTCATTACAGTATTAAACAGTGTCCTTTGAGACATGGGAGCGCGAGTTAGACTCCGCTCTGGAAAACTAGAAGTCATAATTCAACCCAAAACTAAGCTATATTCGCTTGACTCTCAGAACGATAAACTCGGCCATGATATTCACTATCAGGGTTAAGAAGAATAGAACTAAAGCAGCGTACATTAAAGCCGAAACTTGCAAACCACTAGCTTCTGAAAATTGATTTGCCAGTAGCGAAGAAATCGTATTGCCTGGTGCTAACAGTGAGATACTAATGTTGTTGGAATTACCAATCAACATTGTTACAGCCATTGTTTCTCCCATTGCCCGACCGAGTGCCAACATCACAGCACTAACTATCCCCGAAAAGGCGGCTGGAATCAGAATTTGCAAAATCGTTTCCCAACGAGTTGCTCCTAATCCTACGGAGGCTTGGCGCAAACTGGGTGGTATAGAAATCAAGGCATCGCGTGATAGGGCTGTGATAATGGGCAAAGTCATAATTGCTAATATGACTCCTGCCGGCAACATTCCTGGCCCTGTAGGGGGGGTGCTAAAAAATGGTATCCAGCCAAAATAACTATTGAGCCATTTTCCCAAGTTAGTTATGATCGGCACTAAAACGAAAATACCCCACACGCCGTAGACAACGCTGGGAATAGCTGCGAGTAGTTCTACCGCAAAAACCAATACCAACTTCACTTTCGCAGGTAAAAAATCCTCGCTGAGGATTATAGCCGTACCAACTCCAATCGGTACAGCTATCAGTAGACCGATAAAAGAACTCAAGAGAGTTCCATAAATTTGAGGTAGCACCCCGTAAGTATCATTTACTGGGTTCCAAGTGGTGTTGGCTAAAAAGCTAACACCAAACTTTTGGATAGCAGGCCAAGAAGCGATCGCAACCTGTGAGCCGATCCATAGTAAAGTTGCAGCAACCCCAAAGGCAAAAATTTTAGTTACCCAGATAAAACCCCGATCTAGGGACTTTTCGACATCAGAGCGATTTTTTGTCGCTGATGAAAGACTTTGAGAATTTGTAGTCATGACTACCGACTTTCACAATTAAATCAGAGGAGGATATGGGAGGCAACCATCTCAACAAAATTGTTGCCTCATCGTCTTTTCAAACTAGTCAACTAAGCAGCCTAAAAATTGTTGTTTAGGAATGCCTTATGTCTTAACTGTGGCTACTTGCTAGCACTACTACCACTACCACCAACAGAGATTTTGTACTCTGGACTAATTTGATCGGCAGCAGCAGCTACTTTTGTAATGACGTTTTGGGGTAGAGGAACATATCCTAATTTCGTAGCATCCTTTTGACCCTCAGTTAAGGCATATTCAATAGCAGCTTCAATTGCCTTGGCTTTTGCTGCATCGGGATATTTTTTGTAAGCCAAAATCCAGGTGTAAGTGACGATGGGATAGGAATCAGCCCCTTCTGGATCGGAAATAAAGACGCGGAGATCGGGCGGTAGAGTTACTGATGCTAGAGTTTTAGAGGCCGATTCCTCACTAGGTACAATAAATTTACCCCCTTTGTTTTCCAAAGCAGCAAACTTGAGACTATTTTGTTTGGCATAGCCGTACTCGACATAACCAATAGAACCTTGTGTTTGTTGGATTTGGGCAGTAACACCCTCATTACCCTTAGCACCAATTCCTACAGGCCAGTTGACAGTTTTGCCTTCACCAACTTTAGTCTTCCACTCTGGGCTAATAGCGCTGAGGTGTTTTGTAAACACACCTGTTGTTCCGCTACCATCCGAACGATGAACAACTGTGATTGCCTCTTTAGTAAGCTTTGCACCTGGGTTAGCTTTGGCAATTTGGGGATCATCCCAAGAGGTTATTTTGCCTAGTAGAATATCAGCGTAAACTGCTCGTGGTAGTTTAAGTTCTGTAACATCTGGCAAGTTGTAAGCTAGGACGATGCTACCAGCAGTTACAGGTAGTAAGATAACGCCTTTATCCGCTGGAACTTTCTGGATTTCTTCATCCTTCATGGCAACATCGCTGGCACCAAAGTCTACAGTGCCTTTGATAAATTGCTCAACTCCAGCACCGCTACCAACTGAGGCATAGTCAACTTGCAGATTTGGATATTTTTTGTTTAGATCGGTAAACCATGTATCATATAGTGGCGCTGGAAAAGACGCACCAGCCCCACTTAACTTGAGATTTCCACCCAAATCTAATTTAGTTGTGCTGGAAGCAGTGGTATCCGTAGCAGTGCCAGAAGGTGTATCCTTGGTGGCTGTACTATCTGGGTTTTGCTGTCCGCCACATGCAGCTAAACTGATTGTCAGTGCTAACACTGAAACTGAAGCTGTGAGGCGATGAATTTTTATTACACTAAGAGGTGAGGGCATCGCTATCAATAGTTTGGGTAACTTTTCAGGTGAGCGCCTCTAAGGATACCCCTAAAGGATGAAGGTTAAGGTAAAGGATAGGTTAACAAAGTAAAATAAGCTTGTTTTTTTTTGATGAAGAACAAACACTCTTTTCTACTTTTACTTAATAAAATTTATACTTCTATTACTAGTCAGACGTTACAAATAGTACCACAGTAAGTTGGTTACATATATTTACTAAACTTGATTAGTTTAGTGTATCTTTGTTAGTCCAGTGATAAAAAATGACAAATTGTGGTAATATGTAAAACTTAAAATAAATTTGAGAACTGATAAAATTTCTTGCTGCTTAGAGGTCTAAGTAGGATAAAAGTCATAACTAAACAATCTAACATTTAGAGAAAGTAGAAGAAAACCGTCAATTGCCTATTTTATGGAGAATAGGCAGGGCGATCGCTAAAAAATCGTGAATTAAGGAACTATCTTTAACATTTTGTAGCATAAGTTGGCACTGAGTCGAAAACTTAGTTTAAATACTAAATTTTGCTAACTTTACTGCGTATTAGGTCAAATACCAGAATCAGACTACGCTTCAGTCAATAAAATTACAGCTATAGACACCTAAGCGATAATTTGCAGAACTGAAAAGTTACATACCAAAAAGGCAAAAAAAAATATGCTAATTCTTAGAGGTGTCAGCACAAATTTCATTTCAATACTAATGAACATACTAGTTGCTGTTGGTTTTCCCTTTTGCCTTTCCCTGGTTGCCTGATAAATGTTTGCTGCTTCCAATCAATTACTATGGTCTATGATTGGCTTACTCCTGACAATGGGTGGCACCTTCCTAGAAGCCTATGGCATCACCTTTCCTTGGAATTGGAGTAAGCACGGAATTCAGACTTTTTCTTTAGGTGTCACTTTTCAAATTGGCGCAGTCCTTTTGGTGGGTTGTTTAGGGGGCAAAAATGCCGGTGCGCTCTCGCAAATAGCCTATTTAGTGATGGGACTAACCTTATTACCTGTATTTGCCGATGGCGGAGGTATTGGTTATGTTAAGCTGTCTCAGTTTGGCTATCTACTAGGCTTTATTCCTGGAGCTTGGATTTGTGGCTTGTTTGCCTTTAAAGCCAGACCTCGACTAGAAACTCTCGCTTTTAGTTGCATCTGTGGCTTGTTAACTCTGCATCTATGCGGTATCACTTATTTGATTATTAGCTATATTTTTCAGTGGAAAGGCACAGAAAATCTACCTTTGATGCAAGCAATCCTTAGATACTCTTGGTTTGCACTACCAGGGCAATTAAGTGTGGTCTGTGCCGTTACTGTAATAGCATATATATTGCGTCACTTAATGTTTTATTAGTTATGAAGGAGCTAGAGGCTAGGGGCTAGAAATTTATTTAAAGTTTAAAATTCTTCTACCTAGTCCCTAGTCCCTAGTCCTTAGTCCTTAGCCCCTAGTTTCATGCGTTTAAAAAATCGCCTTTTCTGGATTGCTGCCTTCATAGCTTTTTTCTTAGACCAAATAACAAAATACTGGGTGGTACAAACCTTTAGTTTGGGGCAGACACTACCACTCTTACCTGGGATATTTCACTTCACCTATGTAACTAACACTGGTGCCGCTTTTAGTCTATTAAGTGGAAAAGTCGAGTGGTTGCGCTGGCTATCTTTAGGAGTCAGTTTAGTATTGATAGCTTTTGCCTTGTTTGGCCCAACGTTAAATCTGTGGGATCAGTTGGGCTATGGCTTGATTTTAGGTGGAGCTATGGGCAACGGTATCGATCGCTTTGTATTAGGATATGTTGTTGATTTTCTTGATTTTCGCCTGATTAACTTTGCTGTATTTAATGTGGCAGATTCATTTATTAGTATCGGTATTGTTTGCCTATTAATTGCTTCCTTGGAAAAAACACCGACTTCAACTGGTAGGTCGCAGTGAATCAGGTAAGAGGTAGAGGGTAGTATTCCTCCGGCTAAAAATGCCCTCTGCCTCAAGCCTTTCTAAACTATTAAGCCTGGGATGAATCATCCCAGGCTATTGATTAATGAAACCCTTGCTTAGTCTTATATGCGAAGACTTTATCTATAAGGTTCCAAATATTTTTATTTCATTTGTATCCTACACCAGTTTTATATAACTGGTGCAGAAAACCAAGATGCACCGGCGATCGCTGATGGCAAATTAGTATTCAGATTATGCCCCAGCTTTTAATTTAATTACCTGTGGCAGGAGTACTAGAGCCTGGAGTACTGGGAGAGTTTACACCTGGTGCGGTAGTGCTGCCAGGTGTGCCAGATTCGGGTGCTGTCATGCTTCCTGGTGCTGGAGTTAAGTTGCTAGGAGTGCCAGGTTCAGGTGGTGTCATGCTTCCTGGTGCTGGAGTTAAGTTGCTAGGAGCGCCAGGTTCAGGTGGTGTCATGCTTCCTGGTGCTGGAGTTAAGTTGCTAGGAGCGCCAGGTTCGGGTGGGGTAACGCTTCCTGGTGCTGGAGTTAAGTTGCTAGGAGCGCCAGGTTCAGGTGGTGTCATGCTTCCTGGTGCTGGGGTGCTTTCGGGGCTGCCAGATCCAGGTGGTGTCATGCTTCCTGGTGCTGGAGTGCTTTCGGGAGTTGTGCTGTTACTAGGTGTGGTTTCTGCTGGTACTGTAGTGCTACTAGGAGCGCTGGGGTTGGCTGCTGTACCGCCGGGACAGCGAGAGTTAAGTGGGAAATACTCGCACAGAATTTTCATACCTTCTGGCGACATCTTGATTTCCGTTGGTGCACTAGTAGATTCGCTACTGGATTGGGCTATGGGGGATTTACTGGATTCGGCTACAGCAATATTAGTGGTGAGAGCCAAAGATAAAGCTGTACCAATCAGGGTCAGAGATTTTCCCATCATTCTGAAATTAACCTCAACGGAACACTCGGCCCATTAAAACAGACAATAAGATTTAGAAAATCTTCCTAAATGAAGATATTTTGGATCTGTGAATATGTAAAATTTTTAAAAATTAAATTTGTTGCTTCTTGATAATTAGTGTTTAGAAATACATTGGTACAAATTCTGTTTGTAGTTACTGAACGAATAAGTGTATACAAGACATGCTCTTGAGAATAGACAAGAAATTTATGCCATTGTAAACCAGGTGACGAAAATAACAATCTAACTTTGATAGCAAAGTTAGATTAAGTATAAATTAGAGCAAAAAATTCCGTATAGCTAATTTATGCTTTGGCTTATGAGTAAAATGATGAAAGACTAACATCTAAATTGTAATTCGCCCGATTCTTCACTAAAAAGTGTGATGTGAATAGCCGATGAGTTTTCCCCAACCCCCTCAAAAGCCACAAACGTTAATTGGTCAACTGACTCAAGCAGTCCATACTATCCAAGCTAGGGTTGATTTTTCCAAACTGGCGCTCAAGCCTAATGCCAAAGTACCAGAACTCTGGGTGCAGGATGCGGGGGCGGATAAAGCAGAGGTCTATCCACTGTTGGGCGATCGCTATATTCTCGGTCGTAGCTCCAAATCCAGCGATATTGTCGTCCGTAACCCTGTTGTCAGCCAAATTCATCTGTCGCTATCGCGGAATTCTACTCAGCGCACACCAGTTTTCGTCATCAAAGACGAAAACTCCACCAATGGCATTTATCGTGGCAAGCGTCGTGTTAATTCCCTGGAACTGCGTCACGGTGATATTCTCACCCTGGGTCCCCCAGAACTCGCCGCTTCTGTGCGCTTGCAATACGTCGATCCACCAGCCTGGTATGTCAAAGCTGCAAGTGTTACAGCTTATGGTGTGGGAGGTGTCAGCGCTCTGTTAGCTTTAGTGATTGGCGTAGAATGGCTGAAATTTCCCGTTAGACCCTTACCTACAGCTACACGCGCCCCAGTAGTTGTTTACGCTCGTGATGGAGCCACCCCGCTCAGAGAGCCTCGAACAACCTCTCATGTAGATATGAAGCGTTTAGAGGAATTTGGCCCTTATTTGGCATCTGCTGTAGTAGCTTCAGAAGATAGTCGTTATTACTGGCACTTTGGGGTTGACCCTCTGGGGATTTTACGAGCCGTATTGATCAATAGCCGTAGCGGAGATGTGCAACAAGGAGCCAGCACTGTTACACAGCAAGTTGCTCGCAGTTTGTTCCGGGAATATGTAGGCAGACAGGATACCCTTGGACGCAAATTGCGAGAGGCAGTTGTCGCCCTGAAGCTCGAAACGTTTTACAGCAAAGATGATATTTTGCTGATGTACTTAAATCGGGTTTTTTTGGGGGGAGATACCTCTGGCTTTGAAGATGCAGCCCGGTATTACTTTGAGAAGCCAGCTAAAGAATTAACTTTGGCAGAAGCAGCAACGTTGGTAGGAATTTTACCTGCTCCCAATGCATTTGATTTTTGCGGGGATGGGCCGAATAAGCTAGAAGCAGCTGAATACCGGAATCGCGTAATTAAGCGGTTACTGGAGATGGGCAAAATTAAACCTGAAGATGCAAATCGAGCTAGACGCTCTACCGTCCAAGTTAGTCCTAAAGTTTGCGAACAGCAATCTAAGACGATCGCTCCTTATTTTTACAGTTATGTGTTTTCTGAACTGGAATCGATCTTAGGACAAGGAGCGGCAAACGAAGGGAATTATATCATTGAAACCCAGCTCGATCCATCTGTACAGAGCCAAGCAGAATCAGCGTTGCGGAATTCAGTCAACAACGCTGGTGGAAGTTTTAATTTTTCTCAAGGGGCTTTGGTAACTCTTGACTCCAGTACAGGTAGCATCTTGGCAATGGTAGGCGGAACTGATTACAAAAAAAGTCAGTTCAATCGTGCCGTTCAAGCCAAAAGACAACCAGGTTCCACCTTCAAAATCTTTACTTATACTGCTGCTATTCAACAAGGAATTTCCGAATCAAAAAGTTATTCTTGCGCCCCTTTAACTTGGCAAGGCTTTACTTATAAACCCTGTCGTGCTGGTGCTGACACTAGTTTAGATATTGCTACCGGGCTTGCTCTTTCAGAAAATCCCATCGCCCTACGAGTTGCCAGAGAAATCGGGCTGAATAAAGTGGTGGCAATGGCGCAGAATTTGGGAATAAAGTCAAACCTAGATCCGGTTCCTGGCTTAGTACTGGGTCAAAGTGTGGTCAATGTTTTGGAAATGACTGGTGCTTTTGGCGCTATTAGCAATCGGGGAGTGTGGAATCCTCCCCATGCGATTAACCGAATTTTAGACAGTGGTGATTGCCGCGATCGCAATGATATCAAAACCTGCCGTGTAATCTACTCTTTCGATCAAGATCCAGATGCCAACAAACGAGTCCTGACGAATGGTGTAGCCGATGAGATGACTAGTTTGATGCGTGGTGTCATTACAAGAGGTACTGGTCGTAGTGCGGCTCTGGGACTGGGGGAAGCTGGAAAAACAGGCACGACTGATAAAAACGTTGACCTATGGTTCATCGGTTTTATTCCTAGTCGGCGGCTTGTAACTGGTGTTTGGTTGGGAAACGACAATAATTCCCCCACCTCTGGTAGCAGCGCCCAAGCCGCTCAGTTATGGGGAAATTATATGCGGCGAGTTACGCGGTAAATGGGGATTGGGAATTGGTTTGGTAGACGGTCAAAATTCCGTTCTACCATTCTTTTGACACCAAGTTAATATTTCGGACAGGTCTAATTTAGTCCCCGCTTAGTAGACTTTCGCTATCAGTCCATAACTTCAGTTCTGTCCAGGATATCGTCCCCCATTCACAGCACGCATCTGCCGGACACTTCCAGCTTGACAATCGCGTAACCAAGTTTTAACCCCTTGGGCAACAGTGCCGTTACTACTATCCCGTGGAGGCGATAATGGCTGCTGTGCTGAATTGGAGCTAGTTTGAGAAAACATCATCACTAAACTCCAACCAGTTGTAGTTTTAGTCAACAACAGCCAGTGGAATTCTTGCAATTCTAACGCTTTTCTTCCTATGTACTGCCGTTCCAAAGTAGTAAAGAAAACTTGCTCAATTCCTGATGCAGAGTTTTTAGACGCATCTGCACCATATTCTTCAAGATTAAGGGGCAGAGGAGCAAACTCAGGTTTTCCTGCCACTATCACATAACTGTAAATATCGCTGCTTCTGCTGAGGCGACGGGCGCGTTGAGTAGCACGATTGGTATAACTAGGTAAATCTGCGAGTAGCTGTATACTTAATGTTTCTAAATTTTGCTCAGAACACAAAGAGTTCGCCCCGTCGTTGACTTTTTCCCTTTCTGCTAGCGCCGAGGGGTTAGGGGTGGGGTTTGTCGAGAACGCTGGATAAGCAAGGATATTCGATCCGAAAACCCAAAAGCCACAAGCTAAAAGCCAACTATAGTTTTTCTTCTTGAGCGAAAAGGCAAGATTTTTCTGCCTTAAACCCTGCACCCTATCCTCCAGTTTATCATTGACTTTTAGCTTCATGCCACTGTGGTTAACTCCTCAGCAATCCTTTTCCAGGCTAACTCCGGCTCAGTAGCAGCAGTGATGGGACGGCCAATCACTAGATAATCTGCGCCAGCAATCATTGCTTGGGCTGGGGTAAGCGATCGCTTTTGATCGCCAATATCAGCCCAACTTGGTCTAACGCCGGGACAAACTAGCAAAAAGTCATCTCCACAACTTTCTCGTAACTGTGCCACCTCTTGGGGCGAACAAACTGCCCCATCCAATCCCGCCTCTTGAGCCAGCAATGCCATTTCTAGCGCGTATTCTGGTAACTCTAGAGGAATCTTTAAATCAAACGCCAACTGTCTAGCAGAAATGCTCGTTAACAAGGTAATAGCAATTAACTTAGGCGGTTTTACACCTGCTTGGGCAGCCCCTTCTTGTGCCGCTTCTATTGCAGCTTTCAAGGCTTCCATACCAGATGTAGAATGAATTGTCAATAAATCTACCCCGTAACGAGCCGCACTACGACAAGCACCAGCCACAGTGTTAGGGATATCGTGAAACTTTAAATCTAGGAAGATGCGCTTTTCCTTAGATTTCAAAACTTCCAGAATTTTTGGGCCAGTGCTAGTAAACAACTCTAAGCCGACTTTCCAAAAACCGACTTGTGGAAGTTGATCTATAAGAGCGATCGCACTTTCTTCATCCGCCACATCCAAAGGCACTATAACTCGTTTTTGTGCCTGTTCCCCATTCCCCATTCCCTATTCCCCATTCCCAATTTAAGGCACTAAACGCACAAACTTATTTTTCCCAACTTGTAAAACCTTACCTTGTAACTGGGCAGAATCGGCAAAAGTAGTATCAACATCGGTAATGCGATCGCCATCTAAGCGCACTCCACCTTCTTGAATTTTCCGCTTACCTTCCCCTGTGCTTTTGCATAAGCCAGTGACATTGAGAATATATGCTAACTTAGCGGGAAACTGTGATACTTCAGCTAGAGAGAATTCGGGAACTGCACCTTCTTTTCCACCACTTTGGGCTGCTTCTTTTGCCTCTTGGGCTGCGGTTTCGCCGTGGTACTGCTTGACAACTTCATAAGCTAGGAGTGTTTGGCGATCGCGGGGATTTTCTGGCAGATTATCCAAAAGTAAATCTGTCAGCAGTTCAAAATATTGTTCCAGCAGATTATCTGGAACCCCTTGTAACTTTTGATATTTTTGCCCCGGATGTTCTGACAGCCCAATATAATTACCTAAAGACTTGGACATTTTTTGCACCCCATCGGTACCAATCAAAATTGGCAGTAGCATCCCAAACTGGGGCTTTTGACCAAAATGGCGCTGCAAATCTCTGCCCACAGCGATGTTAAATTTCTGATCTGTCCCTCCCAATTCCACATCTGCTTCAACAGCAACCGAATCGAAACCTTGCATTAACGGGTATAGGAACTCATGGATAAAAATCGGATTCTCTTTCTTATAGCGATCGGCAAATCCTTCCTTAGCCAGCATCTGCCCCACCGTCATCGTCGAGAGTAACTCCAAAATTTTCTCTAAGTTAAGCCCAGAGAGCCATTCGGAGTTATAACGCACCTCTAACCTTCCTGGTGTGTCAAAATCCAAGATAGGACGTACTTGATCGAGATAAGTTTGGGCATTTTGGGCTACATCTGCTTCTGTAAGCTGACGGCGCACCTCAGATTTCCCAGTCGGATCGCCAATGCGTGCTGTAAAATCGCCAATAATTAAAACTGCTATATGGCCTGCATCTTGAAACGCTCGCAGTTTCCGTACTGGTATGCTATGACCGAGATGAATATCAGTACCAGTAGGGTCAATCCCAAGTTTGATCCTCAAAGGTTGGTTTGTAGTTAGCAAAAGCTTTTCTAGACTTTCACTGTTAACATCAACTGGTTGTGGAAAAACTTCTACAACACCACGACGCAGCCAAGCAAAATCTTGCGTCATACTAGAAAATCCACTGTTAGCTATGTTTTGCACGCTAGAAGTTAAGTTGGTTATATTCACTGGCAATTTATCCACTTTCTCATCTGCCAAACTACTATAATTGCAAAAAAATAACCGCCTTGCTTCGTCCAATCAATTACAGTTAAATTTATAAGAGAGGAAGTGAAATCGCCGTGTCGTCTTCTAGGACTTTTGAAGATAAACAGCCACAACGTCGGCCTTCATCAGGTTTTGATTTTTTGAAAGGAGTTGGTCAGGTAACTGGCGGCACTCTGCTCTCAATTACCATGTTGGCAAGTTCCATTGTAGCCGGAGGACTGGTTGGTTTAGCCATTAGTTTCCGTAATTTGCCAGATGTAAGACAGCTACGTAACTTCTTTCCCTCAGAAACAACTTACATCTATGACGTTAAGGGTAAACTTTTAACGAGTATCCACGGGGAAGCCAATCGGGAAGTCGTACCCCTAGATAGAATTTCCCCGAACTTAAAACGGGCTGTATTAGCAAGTGAAGATAACCACTTCTACGATCACCACGGTATTAACCCCACTGGTGTTGGCCGGGCTATAGTAGTTAACGCGGTAGCAGGTGGAGTCAAAGAGGGTGGCTCTACTGTTACTATGCAATTGGTAAAAAACCTGTTTTTATCTCAAAAACGCGCCTTTACCCGCAAGTTAGCGGAAGCAGTGCTAGCAATCAGGTTAGAGCAAATTCTTACCAAAGACCAAATTTTAGAAATGTACCTCAATCAAGTTTACTGGGGTCATAATAATTATGGTGTACAAACGGCAGCCCGCAGTTACTTTAATAAGTCATCAGAATATTTAACCTTGGGCGAGTCAGCAATGATGGCGGGTTTGATCCAAGCACCAGAAGAATTCAGCCCCTTTGTGAGCATGAAGCTGGCAAAACAGAAACAAAAAGAAGTGCTGGGGCGGATGCTGGAATTAAACTGGATCGACCAGTCTGAGTATGACAATGCCCTGAAGCAGGAAATCAAACTTGGTAAAATCAAATCCTTTCAAGGTAGTGCCCTACCCTATGTAACCAACACTGTAGCGCAGGAATTGGCTAAAAAGTTTGGGCGTGACACACTACTCAAAGGTGGGATGCGCGTGCAAACGACAGTTGATGCCAAGTTCCAAATAATGGCAGAGGAAACCGTCACTAAGTGGCATAAAGCACTTTTAGATCAGGGATTATCTAAAAACCAAATGGCCTTGGTGTCAATTGATCCGCGCACACATTTTATCAAAGCACTGGTGGGCGGCATAGATCCTAAGACCAGTGAATTCAATCGGGCAACTCAAGCTCAACGCCAGCCCGGATCTTCTTTTAAACCGTTTGTATATTATACTGCTTTTGCCACTGGTAAGTATACGGCAGACTCAACGGTGGAAGATTCTCCAGTTAGCTATCGAGATGGTAACGGTTGGTACTCACCCAGAAATTACGATAACAGTTTTAGGGGATCGATGCCAATTCGCACAGCTTTATCTCAGTCACGCAACATTCCCGTGATCAAGATTGGTAAGGCTGTGGGGATGAATAGAGTGATCGAAACTTGTCGTACCTTGGGTATTATGAGTCCGATGGAACCTGTTACTTCCTTGCCTCTTGGTGCAATTGGTGTTACACCTCTGGAAATGGCTAGTGCTTATGCGACTTTTGCTAATTATGGTTGGCAGTCACCACCAACTGTAATTGCTCGTGTCACTGATAGTAGTGGTAACGTATTGCTAGATAATACTCCCAAGCCTCAGCTAGTTCTCGATCCTTGGGCATCGGCAGCAATTATCGATGTAATGCGAACAGTAATTTCTGAAGGTACGGGTAAAGGTGCTGCAATCGGTCGCCCAGCCGCAGGGAAAACGGGAACAACATCATCAGAAAAAGATATTTGGTTTGTTGGCACTGTACCACAGCTAACAACTGCTGTTTGGGTAGGGAGAGACGACAACAGACAATTAGCTGACCATGCAACAGGTGGAGGTATGGTAGCTCCCATTTGGAAAGATTTTATGGAGAAGGCACTCAAGAACACACCAGTAGAAAACTTCAAGTCACCTTCACAGTTTTCTCGGCCTAAATCACAGTAATTTGAGATTTGGGGTCGCACCGAAGGTACACTTGCAAAGCAATTTGGATTTTGGATTAATTGCCAATCCAAAATCTAAAATTGACTAAGCCTGTTTTTCTAGCTCGGCTTTCATCCGTTCTAAAGTGAGGTTCATTTGGTCAAACATTTGTTGCGGTGTGACACCGAATTGACCTAATTGCGTTTTCAGTTGTTCTACAGTCATTTGTGCCATGAAATCTTCTGATAGCTCGAAACGCTTCATAAAGATGCGATACCGATCCATCATGGCTTCCATTTGCTCAATAAACAGCTTTTTGCCATCGCGGTCAAATTTGCCGTAGTTGTTACCAAGCTTGATTAGGGCTTGATAATCGTCAAATAGCTGTTTTGCTTCTTGCTGAATTATCTCAGAATCGAAGAATCCCATATTGCTTATATTAAACTGAGCGCCCAGACTCAGTAGCTTAATAGTTTTACTTCTATTTATTATTTTAGTCTAGGTGAGTAATCTAGTGACGAAGCTTCGGTTTTAGTACGGTTTGTTACCCAAATTTCAACACTTGACTTGAGAACCTTTACCCTTTGTAAACCGACTTAATAAAGCCGCAATACTCATAGCTTTAGCCATTGATTTAGGATTGGTGTTTTCGCCCAGTTTAATTTTCAGTTCGGAAGCGTGTTTCAAGGCTAGTGAATTTTGCGGGTTAAGTTTTAATGCTTGACAGATATAAACCCTAGCCATCCCGATAAATTTCTGTTTGAGATGTACTAAACCTAATAAGGCATAATAGTCGCTGTTATTTGGCTCTAACTTAATGGCATCGCGCAGTTCTTGCACAGCTAGGGGCCATTTGTCCACCCTGACGTACTCAATAGCTCGCTGGTAATGACGTTGAGCGTAGTTTGTCAAAACTGGTTTAACTTCAGTTAATGTAAATTCAACTGAGTTGACTTCTATTTTCGGGATGGTGGGAACAGCTTTTTGTGGTAGGAAAAGGTGTGGTTTATGCAACCGTAAATAAACTAGATTCAGTATACTAATTTGTTGCGTCACCTGATAGAACTGATCTAGTGATTTGTATTGAGCTTCTGCATAACAGGCGATCGCTTCTTCGTAAAACAATTCTGCTTCAGGCGTAGACATTTCCGTAATTTCATGAGCGATGGCACTTTGAGAAGACAAAGACTTCTGCTCCAAAACTCTTGTATCCGATCGCAGCATAGCGATCGCAATCAAGCGCTTCTGTCGGTGTTTCAGTTGTTCATAAGCTGGATTGATTAAATGGCTAAATATTGCCGTTGCTAATTTTTGGTCTGGATTGCAGTTTTTGGCATGGCGATCGGGATGTAGGAGTTTCGCTAAAGTGTGATAGCGTTTGAAAATCTGGCGATCGTCAGCAATCACAGAGATTCCTAGCACAGCGTAAGGATCGCAAAGCTTTTCAACCCATCCCGGCGGTAGTAAGGTCTGTGACATAGTAGTAATAAAGCTGTTAAAAACTTAAAATTAGCATCAAAGCTCAATGCACAGTCATGTGAAACTTACTCAAATTTCTTCAAATACTAAATTGTGCGGGGAACTTCCCATCCAAAAGTCTGAAGGGCAAGACAAGGTAGTTGACTATCTGATTGTAGGAACTGTGTTATTGGTAGATTTATTATAAATATGTTGACTAAGCGCAAAAGTCGAAGTGTTGCTGCTGTTTTAGCTTTTTCTGGCACGCTGACAATTTCAGGATTGCATAAATTCTATCTAGGACAACCGTTGTGGGGTATTTTGTATGTGCTGCTTTCTTGGACACCTATCCCCAAGGTAGCTAGTGCTATTGAGGGAGTTTGGTATTTAGCCCAAGACGAAGAAGCTTTTGATCGTAATTTTAATCTCGGCAAGTCAGCGACAAGAAACTCACAAAAGGTAAGTAATCAGGTAGGAGCGATGGCTGACGCAATGCGAGAATTAGATGCTTTGCGCCAGGATGGACTGATTTCAGAGTATGAGTTTGAGCAAAAGCGCCGCCAATTGCTAGACCAGATTTCTTGAGGTAAGCGATAAGATGAATAACTGGCTACCTTTGAATCCCAGACTGCAAAAACTCCGCGCCAAGCTCCTCAACGATCCTTACTATCGCCTTCAATCTGGGGAAGAAATTCAGATAGCGGCAAAATTAGGTATTCGCATTGATGCTAATCAAGCGACTGTGGATGATTGGTTACGCTTACCAGGTTTGTCAATTCACCAAGCGCGATCGCTTGTAGAACTTTCTCATTCTGGTGTAAAATTTTACTGTATTGAAGATATTTCTGCGGCTTTGGCTATACCAGTGCCGCGCCTGGAACCATTAAAGCCTCTGCTAAATTTTATTTACTACGATCGCGAATCTCTAGACAATCCGACCCATCTAGTCAATCCGAATACAGCAACAGTCGAAAAGTTAGCCCAAATTCCATTTATAGATTTGTCTTTAGCAGAAGCAGTAGTTCAAAATCGGCAATCAGTAGGGCCTTACCGTAACCTAGCTGATTTTCAACGACGGTTAGAGTTAAGTGGTGATGCGATCGCTCAACTGATGTATTTTTTAAGATTTTAAGTTAAAAGTTTTAAAATAACTACTAACTCTGCCAATTTTAGATTTTCAATTTTTAATCTCAAGTGTTGCAAGAAGTACCTAAAAAAGTAGAGCTAGCCTTTGATAAATGGTTAAAGGGTGATATCAATCGCAAGAAATCGGGTAAACCTAGATTCAAAGGCAAAGGTCAATATAAGACTTTTACCTATCCCCAATTCAAAAAGGAGCATTTTCAAAAAGATAAAATAACACTGTCAAAGATTGGAACTATCATTGTAATTGTTCATCGTCAAATACCAGATGGGTTTGATATTAAAACTGTCTCAGTTACTAAAAAAGCCGATGGGTATTACGTCAACTTAAGCTTAGATGATAAAACTGTACCGACAATTAAGGCTGACTTTAACCCTGACAATATAGTAGGGATTGACGTTGGCTTAATTGATTTTTATGTTGCTTCAGACAATACCAAGATTGCCGCCCCTAAGTTTTTACGTAAATCTGAACGTAGATTAAAATCAGCACAGCGCAAAGTTTCTCGTCGAAATCCGGGAAGTAGCAGACGCAAAAAAGCTATTGTTAAATTAGGCAAGCAACATAAAAAAGTTGCTGATACTCGTAAAGACTTTCATTTCAAAGCTGCTAATGACCTACTCAAAAAGTATGACGTTGTTGCAGTAGAAAAATTAAATATCAAAGGACTGGCTAAATCAAGATTAGCGAAAAGTGTAAATGATGCCGGATGGGGTCAATTTATTTCGATACTAACAGTCAAAGCCGAAAATGCTGGACTGAAAGTCATTGCTGTAAACCCAAATGGTACTAGTCAAGAATGCTCTAATTGTGGCACTAAGGTCAAAAAACCCTTATCCCAAAGGATACATAACTGTCCTGCTTGCAAGACTTCTATTTGTCGCGATCTAAATGCCTCTCTAAACATAAAGAATCGTGGGGCGCACGATCTAAAAGCTCAGAAAATGTCTTCAATGAAGAGTCTCTGAGAAGCCCAAACTCAATCGGTACTCCGATGAGTGTGGGTACGTCACTTGAAGGAAAAATCTCAAATCCAAAATTGAATGACTCTTAACTATTTAAAGAAATCCAATGCGATCGATAGGCCAAAAACGAAATGTTGCCCGACCGATAACATTTTTTTGGGGTAAAAAGCCCCAATAGCGAGAGTCATTACTATCGTTGCGGTTATCTCCCATAACAAAAAATTCGTCTTCTGGGACTTTCACTGGTTGATATGGCTGATTTGGGGGTTCAGCGATGTAGTCTTCTGCCAAGGGTTGACCGTTGAGATAGACTTTGCCAGAATCAACACTAATTACCTCACCAGGCTGACCAATAACCCGCTTGATAAAAGCTTGGTCTTTGGGATATCCCCGACGTTGTAGTTCTGTGGGTGGCTGAAAAACAATAATATCCCCAGTTATGGGAGGGTGAAAATGGTAGGATACTTTTTCAACTACCAAGCGATCGCCAGTATGTAAGGTTGGCAACATCGAATCAGAAGGGATATAGCGGGGTTCAGCGATAAAAGTCCTGATCAAGAGTGCTAAAAATAATGCGATCGCAACTAAAATCAGATTTTCTTGCCAACTACGCAATACTTTCAACGACGCAGTATCTTCTTTTGCATCACTTTCGCGAGGAATCATAAAAGTTTTTAGCCAGTTTCAGAAGTGGGACAAATACCTTGATTATTTTGACTCAAAAGGTATATTGATAAGCAAATTGGGTTCTACATAAACCTATACAAATATTAAATAATGCAGTTACCGCATCTACCAAAGATAAGCAAAATACTGGAAATAAGCTGCGATCTGTCTAAGGCAATATAAACTAAGGATTGGGATTCCTAGATAGATAATTAAAAATCTTAATTCTAATTGTTGCAATTATAAGGCAAGTTATTAGATAATTTTCAGTTTTGCTTCCTCCTGTTAAAAAATCTAGTTACCTATTGGTAGAGTGATACAGCCACTCGCTTTTTTCTTTGAGCAAAAAGAAAATTGGTTATTGAGTGGTAATGAATTTTACTGCATATCTGACAATATAGTGGTTGTATTTTACATGAAGTACGAAGTTACAGGTTCTGAGGCAAGATAGCGCAGCGTAAAGCCTGCGGCATAGTAACTCTTAGAGACGCTACGCCTAGCTTGCTTCTCCGCAAGAGTACGCTTAGAGCGAGTCTGCGAGCGTCGGTAGAAGATAGGAACTTTATGTCTGTATATTTTATACCTCACTTGCTTATAAACTGCTGCATCTGCTTCACTTTAGCAAAAAAAGGCAACTAGCAGTCTTGCTGAAAACTTAGGTTAAAAAAATATTAAGTGATATTACATAAAATTAACCCCTATGTAAATGTTTTTTAAAATACAGAAAGCCATAGCAATAGGTGATAGTAGTAAAAAACATTACATTTTAATTTTATAATTCAATGATTCAATAGATGGCATACTACTCCAATTTTAACTTGCCTATATACATGGGATTATTTTCGGTAATTACACGGTGACAGTATATATTAAAGTGTACTATGAATAATATATGAACCTATTTTGCGAGCTAGCAGAAAATTAAAAAAAAAGCTACTAGCAATTTAGGCTTAAGTATCAGCATCAAAAATAGAGTTAAACTGCCGATAAAATTATTTTTGCTGAATGAGTCAAAAGTGTATAGATTAATGAATAAATGCCCCTTGGCAATGAGAAACTATATTTAATCAATTTTCGTCTCTCTATTTCATAGAAAGTACAAGGCAACATTCTGTAAGTTGAAAATTTAACTTTTTCTTAAAAAAGAAGAAATAACAACAGGCAGTAGAATATATCTTAATTAACTAATAGTTTACTAAACTATTTTTTGGAAGATACTCTCCTTGTCAGTAGTTTTGTATTTTAATCAAAGAATGAACTAAGTTGTAAATTATACAACTTTACTGTCAGACAGTCTGACGATTAAAACTTCAGCCTGTAAAAATTGTAAATTAGTAGGTAAGACAGTTTAGTTCATCTTATTTGTAAAGCTATAAAACTTGAAAGTATAATGCTGCCTTAGCTGTTAAGTGAAAGATAGTAACTAATTCAAAACTTCTATTAAGAGGATTTTGGGATGTGGTTAATTATCTAATTATGCTTCTTCTTAGAACTAGAGATAATGATCTAAAAGTACAGACATTGCCTTTTCTGAATGGGTTCTCATTAAACAGTACTAACTATTGTATAAGTGCTTATCTAAATATAGGGTATCTAGATTTCAGTTAAAACTGTGTAGTCTGTATTCTCGATTGTAAATTTAGTTAGTTGCAATTCCAGTTTTCAGAATTACTAAAAAGTAAGTGGTATCTTAATATATACCTAAAAAAATGTGCTGTAACGTACCGTCATAACCGTGGTTTATAGTTCGATCTTTGAAGGAGCTATCAGGTGGAAAACAATAAGTCGTTTCTGTGGCCAGAAGGAATATTAATTGCACTACTTGCCTTAGGTGGTGTTTTTAGCCTTGCTTTCATGATGCTTCTAAGACCAAACGCTTCAGAGGCTCAGAGTAGACAAAATATAGATATCAAAGATGTAGCTGCAAATGTAGGAACTCAGCAGCGCATTGAGAAATTAAAGGCAGCGATGCTTACAACTTGGCAGCAAGAAGCACAAACAAAGGGTTTAGCCTACGCTTTACCGTCACGTTTCCAAGGGGCTATAATTGAAGAGGCAAAACTCACTCAGGGTCAAAAAGTGATTGCTCTAACTTTTGATGATGGCCCTTGGCCTGACACTACAGAGCAAGTACTAGATATTCTAAAATCAAATAATATCAAAGGAACGTTTTTTGTTGTCGGGCAGAACCTAAAAAATTTTCCAGAAATAGGAAAGAAAATTGTAACTGAAGGTCACGTTATTGCTAACCATACTTGGCATCACTGGTATCACTTCTTTAATCAACAAGCAGCAGCTTATGAAATTGACCGCACAACTGACCTAATTTATCAAGTT
Source organism: Nostoc sp. (assembly GCF_036919895.1). Lineage (GTDB taxonomy): Bacteria > Cyanobacteriota > Cyanobacteriia > Cyanobacteriales > Nostocaceae > Nostoc. The sequence goes on along the minus strand of NZ_JBALBW010000027.1, from coordinate 27,438 downwards.
ACAGGTGCTAAAACAAATCTTTTCCGACCACCAGGTGGTATGCTGCACAATGGATTATCTGCTTATGCGAAAGGACAGAAGTATGCTGTGATCATGTGGTCGGCTGACTCCACAGACTACAAATTACCACCTGTACCAAAGTTGATCGATAACGTAATTAAAGATTCCAAACCTGGTGGTATTGTGCTTATGCATGATGGTGGTGGGAACCGTTCTAGAACTGTACAAGCTTTGCCAGAAATTATTAGCAATTTTAGAAAACAAGGCTATCGCTTTGTGACTATTCCAGAACTTTTAGAAATGGAAGATGCAGATAAAAAGCTGCTTGCTAAGAAAAAGCAATAATTATTAATTATGGTTAATTGGTTAATACTAATTGGCTAAAAACTAAAATTCATTATCGTGAATAATTGAGGTTATGTGGGAACCAGGCGAGCTAACATTATCAACAATTCCCACAATATTTTTTGGATCGCCTTTTCCTAAACCACCAAGCAGTCGAGAGTCATTAATACTTCTCGCAATAATATTTGGGCTACCTTTTTTTGGAGGAGCATTTGCTGGAATAGCGACTCTACTTATCACAAGTAAAACCAATTTTTTCATTGAAATATTTAGACTATTAATTGGTGCTATTGGAGGGTATGAAGGTCTATTAATAGGGTTTATTATTCTTAATCAAGATTCATTTAAAAATCCAAACGAAATACTTAAATTAATTATTGATTTTCATTATGCAATACTTAAAGTAATTATTAATTTTCCTCAAATCGATTTGAGATTACTAATTCTGGGTATGTTAGGGGCAATAGGTGCAAGTGTAGCTATATTTATCATGAGAAAGGTATTTCGCCGGGTTTCATAAAGTCCTCAAGTATAAATGTAGCCTTTTCTATCTCTAACTTAAAGCAATAGATATTTCCAGAAACTAATTATGCGTTGCGGTAAATCCTTGGTAGGCACAATTCATGAATTGTGCCTACGTCCTTTTCACTCCGATTCTAATGGCTAGTCACTAAACTGAACTCAGTTGTTTTTTCAGGATTAGCTTCTGGACTATCAGCTTCAGAAGGTGGAACTAATTGCCAGAATTTCGGTAAAAATTCTTGCCAGTTTTGCAGAATTTTCTTCGCCTTTGGTGAACCAGTGCGTTCTGCATGAGTTTGGATTAACTCTTGCAGTTGTTTTGCACCTACTTCCGAAATTACCCGTTGAATTGTGACAATTTCCGGGTTAACTAAATCACGAAATGAGTCATCTTCATCTAAGAAGTATGCCAGTCCACCAGTCATTCCAGCAGCAACGTTGCGTCCTACTTTGCCGAGGACGACGATCGCACCACCAGTCATGTATTCGCAGCAGTGATCCCCAGCGCCTTCAATGACTGCTATCCCTTTGGAGTTTCTTACAGCAAAGCGCTCTCCAGCTAAACCGTTGGCAAATAAAACGCCACCAGTCGCACCATAGAGGCAGGTATTGCCAACTATGACATTTTGTGATGGGTTATAGGTAGCATCAGATGGAGGTTTGATGATGATTTCACCACCATGCATCCCTTTACCTACGTAGTCGTTTGCCTCTCCTTCCAGAGTCAGAATTATGCCGGGGAGGTTGAACGCGCCAAAGCTTTGCCCTACGCTACCTGTGAAGTTGAGATTAATTTGCCCTTCAAAGTCACTGTCACCGTATTGAGAAGCGATCGCTCCTGCTAATCTTGTACCCACTGTTCTGTCAGTATTGACAATGGGGTAACTCTTGGTGACGGTAGACTGATCCCTAATGGCAGTCTGAATATCAGGATCGGCAAGGAACTTATCATCCAAAACCACGCCGTTGCTATGGACTTCTTCATGCACTAACCAGCTACGATTGTCTCTGGTATCTGGCAGATTAAGTAAGCAGTCTAGGTTTAGCGATCGCGTTTTGGTAAGTTTTGCCTCTTCCCGCAGTTTCAACAAATCTGCACGTCCAATGATTTCTGACAAAGAACGGTAGCCAAGTCGTGCTAACAAACTCCGCACTTCTTCGGCGATAAAGTAGAAGAAGTTAACAACCTTTTCCGGTATTCCGGTAAACCGTTTGCGGAGTTCTTCTTGCTGAGTAGCAACACCTACAGGGCAGGTATTCTTGTGGCAAACTCGCGCCATAATACAGCCTTCAGCAATCATGGCGATGGAACCGAAACCGAATTCTTCAGCACCCATCAATGCACCTATTACCACGTCCCAGCCACTCTTGAGTCCGCCATCTACACGTAAAATCACGCGATCGCGCAAACTATTTTCCATTAAGACGCGATGCACTTCACTTAAACCCAATTCCCACGGCGAACCAGCGTGTTTAATTGAACTTAGTGGCGATGCACCTGTACCACCATCATGTCCAGAAATTTGGATAATATCAGCGTTTGCCTTAGCCACACCAGCCGCGATCGTGCCAATGCCAACTTCTGAAACTAGCTTCACCGACACCTTTGCTTTGGGATTAATTTGGTGCAAATCAAAAATCAGTTGCGCTAGGTCTTCAATTGAATAGATATCGTGATGTGGTGGTGGTGAAATCAGCGTTACACCTGGCTTCGAGCGCCTTAGCATCGCAATATATTGGCTCACCTTTGGCCCTGGGAGTTGTCCACCTTCCCCAGGTTTAGCACCTTGGGCAATTTTGATTTCAATTTGTTTGGCGTTCACTAGGTACGCTGGCGTGACACCAAAGCGTCCTGATGCAACTTGTTTAATGGCACTATAGGCTTTATCCCCATTCCGCAATCCTTTTAGATGGGGTAGGGTTGGCGAGTGACCAGACTCATCTACATCATCTAAAACTTTATAGCGCACTGGGTCTTCGCCGCCTTCCCCAGAGTTAGATTTACCGCCGATGCGATTCATGGCGATCGCTAAAGTTTCATGGGCTTCTCTTGATAAAGCGCCTAAAGACATGCCGCCGGTGCAGAAGCGCTTGACAATTTCAGCTACCGACTCTACTTCTTCTAGAGAAATTGGGGTACGTTCGCTTTGGAAATCTAGCAAGTCTCGCAATGCTGTTATTGGTCTACCTTGGAGGTGCTTTTTGTAAACTTCGTAGTGGTCGTAGTTTTTGCCATCTAGAGCCTTATGCAGCGCCTTAACCATTTCGGGGCTATTCATGTGGTACTCGCCGTTAGGACGGTATTGCACAAAGCCCAGGTTTTCTAACTTATTGGTCGTCAGTTCGGGGAAAGCCTTGACGTGGAAGGAAAGCACTTCATCAGCAAGTTCGCCAATACTCAAACCACCAATGCGAGAAGTCGTACCACGAAATCCTAGTTCGATTAAATCTCCACCGATGCCAATAGCTTCAAAGATTTGGGCTGCTTGATAGCTAGAAAGCAGAGAAATTCCCATTTTAGAGAGAATTTTGAGCAAACCTGACTCTACCGCTTTGCGATAGTTTCCTAAAGCTTGTTCTGCGGTAAGAGTAGGAAGTTTTTTCACCTCCATTAACCTTTGGGTTTTGGGATCAACGCACCAATCACGCACCGTATCTAAAGCCATATACGGGCAAACTGCGCCAGCCCCGTAGCCAATCAGACAAGCAAAGTGATGAGTACTCCAGCATTGGGCAGTATTGACAATCAGGGATGTTTTCATTCGCAACCCTTCACGAATTAGGTGATGATGTACAGCACCCACTGCTAATAGGGGAGGAATGTATGTATTTGATGGTCTGATACCGTCATTTCCTCTATCGCTTAAAATTAAAATCTTTGCACCCGCCCGGACTGATTCAGCTGCTTGTATTTGTAAAGATTGGACTGCGGCTTTCAATCCTTCAGGGCCAGTAGTGATCGCAAATAGAGTTGACAACTCAGCCGTGGCAAATCCCGACAGCTTAATCGCTTCTAATTCAGCATCTGTTAATACTGGCGATTCAAGTTTTAATCTCCGAGCATATTCTGGCTTGGGTTCTAATAAGTTACCGCGTTCACCCAGTTCAACTTTCAAAGACATCACTAGCTTTTCCCGCAAGGGATCAATCGCCGGGTTTGTCACCTGAGCAAAGCGCTGTTTGAAATAGTCATAAAGCAGGTGGGGTTTTGTTGACAGCACCGCTAAAGGAATATCATCCCCCATACAGAAAGTCGGCTCTGAACCTGCCTTAGCCATTTCATGAATCACCATTTCTACATCTTCTGTGGTGTAGCCAAAGGCAGTTTGCAGTTGAAGTAAGATTTGCTTGTCAATTTTGTCAGTTGTAATATGGCCGTTACCATTTTCAGCAACCAGATGTCCATTTCCATTACCATCTGACGAATTAACACTGACAATTTCTTTGAGTTCTTGACGGTACTGTTGCAGCCATTCTCCATAAGGGTGCTGCTTGGCGATGCGCTGCTTAATCTCCCAATTCTTTAGTACTTCATGGTTGACTAAATCCACGGCAATCATTTGCCCAGGGCCGAGTCTACCTTTCTCGACAATATCGGCTTCTGGAAATTCCACCACACCAGCTTCGGAAGCTACAACAATGTAGTCATCTTTGGTAATTACATAACGAGCCGGTCTTAAGCCATTACGATCTAGTGTTGCACCAACTTTTTTGCCATCGCTGAATACTAAAAGGGCTGGCCCATCCCACGCTTCTTGCAAACCACTGTAATACTCGTAGAAATCGGTAATTTCTGGAAATTCACCCAAAGAAGGCTGATTTTGGTAAGCCTCTGGAACCATAATCATTAAAGCTTCCAAGGGGCTGCGTCCAGAACTCACCAGTAATTCCAGTACGTTGTCTAGGGTGGCTGAGTCACTATTATCAATATGAACTAATGGCTTGAGTTCTTTGATGCGATCGCCCCATACAGGATGATTTAAACTAGCTTCTCGGGCCATCATCCAGTTGATGTTACCCAATAAGGTATTGATTTCGCCGTTGTGACCCAAAAGCCGCATTGGTTGGGCTAGTTGCCACTTGGGCATCGTGTTGGTACTAAAGCGGCGGTGATACACAGCAAAGGCGCTTTTGTAAGCTGGATTTTTTAAATCTTGATAAAATTCTCCTAATACGGCGGAACGCACCATACCTTTGTAAACTATTGTGCGATTTGACAAAGAGCAGATATAAAATTCTTCTGAGATATTGGTTGCAACTTTACTAATTCGGCGGCGGGTAATATACAACTGTCGCTCTAAATCATCACCACTTTTGTCAACAGAAGCTAACAAAACTTGTTCAATCTGGGGTTGATTTTCTTTTGCTTGTACTCCCAGCAAATCAGATTGCACTGGCACGACTCGCCAACCCAGTACAACCAATTTTTCTTCGGTAGCTACTTGCTCAACTGCTACCCTGGCTTTTTGTGCTGCTTCCTGGTCTTGTGGGAGGAATATCATCCCCACAGCTATATTATTGATGGATGGAAATTCCTCCCACCTTTGGGCAAAATATTGTTGGAACAAATCCCAAGGGATAGCTGTCAAGACTCCAGCACCATCACCAGAGTCTCGATCGGCGCTACAACCTCCCCGGTGTTCTAAACAGGTTAAAGCAGCCAAGGCTTTTTCTAAAATTTCGTGGCTGGTATGATTCTGACGATGAGCAATGAAACCGACACCACAGGCATCTCGTTCTTCTACTAACCATTTTTGCCCCTGATAGGTATCTCTTGAGTTGATATTTGCTGTGATTTTCTGGTCTTGATTCATCGGTTGATTATTCATACCCTGTTCCTGAAGTATTGAGTTACCAATTTTGCCACTACTTACGGAAAAAAATTTATAAATTCCGCGATGGAGAAATAATATATAGGCATATAAGCACCGAAATTTAGGGAAAAAAAATTTTAACTTCGGTTTTACTTTCTTAAGTTGACCCGTGTTAAAATCGTTGCGTATTTCTTATGTATTTATGCGGTATTTAGACAACTTACCTCCGCCAAGACATGATTTTTGCCCTGGCAGTTTCTTTTTTATATTGTGAAGCTAAGTATTTTCTCAATTCCCTTTTTCCCGATACACGGTAGCTACTCACAGAGCTTGTTTCGGCTCAACTGAAATAAAACTTAACGCTATCCTATGTTTTAAAGCCAAACTCATCCCGATCTGGCAATAAAATCAGCGTATTACAATATATACCCATTTGACAATTCCCAAATATTTTTGTTGTTGTCTGGAGTTTCCCTGATTACCAGTTGCCACATATTACTATTAAGCAGACCTTACTGAAGTAGCAACATTCAGTCAGGATTGAATATCTTAATCCAGTTTTGACAACCAAGACTACCGTGTATAGTGTGGTTATAGTTAGTGCCAGTTAAAACACTTGACTGCGGTGGCTTTAGCGTCTAAATTTCTTTATGTCCAGAAGAGATAGTTAGCCAATATACACAATACCATATTTTTAATAAATAAAGTCATGTTTTTTATATTTTCAAATAATTAGGTAGTTTATACCTTGGGGTGATAGTTTTCAAAAGTACCTAGTCAATTATGGTAAAAATGCCGAGTTGTTGCCAATCAGGGATTAGCGATCGCAGATTTTTGCGGGCTACTGTCTCACCAATACTTTTAACAGTACTGTGCTTAACGACTACTGATGCTACCAACGCCCAGGAATCGCCGAAAAACACCAAACCACCGATCTCCCAGTCAACTGCACCTCCTTTAACGGGTGTAGCATCCTCTGGTAATCAAATTTCTCTCAATGGTCGTACTTTACCAGGAACTTGGTTACAGCGAACTGGAAAATCTGGTCAGGTGACGACTCATCTCAGTGATGGGCCATTCAGGCAATTAATCGGAGTAAATTTCTTAACCAGTAGTAATTCAGCGAAGCAACCAGTACAGTGGTTTTCGTCGGTGACAACACCACTGGTTTTAACCACCAGGTTAGTAGGAGCATATCGCTATGTGGATATTACTAATTTTGCTCAAACATCTGGATGGCAAATCCAAGCCAATGGCAACATTTTGGTGATTGCTACCCCAAAAGCACAAATCACAAATATTGTTCAGAGTCAGGAAGCTCCATCCACCACTACCCCTTTGCAACAGACTCGGATTCTTGTCAATTTAGATCGTCCAACTCCTTGGCAAGTTGCACAAGGATCGGCGATCGCAAAATCCCAAACTCCATCTTCTGATCCAGATACGCCAACTATCAAACCCACTACACCGCCAAATCGAGAGTGGAAAATTACCCTAGATGGAATAGCCGATCCCGTTTTAATAGAACGCTATACCCCTCAGCCACCAGCAGCACCACCAACATTGCTGCCAAATTTACTCAAACAATTATTACCACTTACACCAACACAACCAATACCACCAGCCCCCGATCCACTGATTCAAAAAGTAGAGGTGGTGAAAAACCAAACGATTATTAGTCTGAGCGTTCCCTTTGGTTTATCGCCTCAAGTTAATACTGTCGCTAACCCCAATCGCCTCATTATCGATATTCGACCCGATCCTTTAGAAGAGCGAGATATTACTTGGGCCCCAGGACTGCGCTGGCGACAGCATTATGTCGACTTAGGCACAGAACGTTTTCCGGTGGTTTGGTTAGAAGTTAATCCTCGTAAATTTGGGCTAACGTTGAAACCTATGTGGGCTAGTCCTGATGGGCTTGCTGGTACTGCTCCCTTAATTCAAACAGCCCAACGTTACTTAGCAGTAGCTGGAATTAACGGTGGTTATTTTAACCGCAATAACAAATTACCATTGGGTGCGATTCGTCGGGATAATCAGTGGTTATCAGGCCCTATTCTTAACCGAGGTGCGATCGCTTGGAATGATTCAGGCCAATTTTACTTCGGTCGTCTCACCTTAGAAGAAACTTTAATCACAGCAAATAACCAGCGCCTACCAATTCTGTTTCTTAATAGTGGCTACATCCAGAGTGGCATTGCCCGTTACACACCAGCTTGGGGAGCAACTTACACGCCCTTGACGGATAACGAAATCATTTTAGTGATACAGAAAGACCAAATTACTCAACAGCTACCAGGTGGCAAAGTTGGTGAGACGGCCGTTCCCATTCCCCAAGATGGCTACCTACTAACTTTACGCGCTAACGCTGTTAGTACTGCCTCACAGTTGCCTATTGGAAGTGCAGTAAGTATTTCCAGCACCACTGCTCCCACTGATTTTAGTCGTTATCCCCACATTATTGGAGCCGGGCCGCTATTAGTCCAAAATCGTCAAATTGTTCTCGATGCCAAAGGCGAAAAATTCAGCAATGCCTTTATTGCCGAAAAGGCTATTCGTAGCGGTATTTGCACAACGGCAACAGGCACATTAATTATTACTGCCACACATAATCGTGTCGGCGGTTATGGCCCTACGTTGGCAGAACATGCCCAATTGATGCAACAGATGGGTTGTGTAGATGCCCTAAATTTGGATGGCGGAAGTTCTACCAGCCTTTACTTAGGAGGGCAACTACTCGACCGATCGCCTAGTACTGCTGCTCGTGTCCATAATGGAATTGGTGTTTTCCTGAAACCACGATGATTAGGGAATGGGGAAGTGAAGTCTCTTAATCACCAATTCCCAATTCCCAATCTTTTTTTAAAGTTTAGAACAAGCTGTTATTTTGCTTGATGAAGACTTGGTGTAGATACAAGAGTTTTAGTAGTGATGATTTACACCATAACGTTTGATTTTGCTATGTTTATCAAGGTGCGACAAAATTTGCTGATTTCCAACGTTGCAACATAGCGCCAAATTTTTTATCAATAGTTAAGAGTACAGACGGTTTGTTATGTCTTCAAATGAGGTAATTATGGCTCGATATCAAGAAACTACACAGACTGACACTCTACACCTACCTTCAACTATCACTTCCAGAGGCATTGCTGCAACTGAGTTACGTCCTTGGGGTGCTTTTACAGTCTTAGAAGAAGGGCGCGGATACAAAATCAAGCGCATTGAAGTTAAGCCCGGACACCGCCTCAGTTTACAAATGCACCACCACCGCAGCGAACATTGGATTGTCGTCTCTGGTACAGCTAGGGTGACTTGTGGTGAGCAAGAAGTACTACTGAGCAATAATGAGTCAACTTATGTACCCCAATGTACATCTCACCGTTTAGAGAATCCTGGCGTGATTCCCTTAATATTAATTGAAGTGCAAAATGGCGAATACTTAGGGGAAGATGATATTATCCGCTACCAAGATGACTATGCCCGTACTAAGGATTAAAGCTCTAATCTAAAAACTGAATACATTTTTGTGCAAACACTCTTTGCGAACCACTGCACCCCAGAAGTCCCTACCTAGTTAAGGTAAGGACTTCTGCTTGTTGTGCTATAAATGTAGTAATAGCGATCGCGCTCATAACTTTGGTAATTTGGAATTTTCGAGAAGTAAGAGTTAACCCATCTGTCTGTAAAATAGAAGATGGGGTATTCAATTGCAAAAACCGAGTTCCATGATTCATTTGAGTCAAGCAGCCGCAAGTGAAATTGGGCGGATAAAGTCCAAGCAGCAGCCAAATGTTTTGTTTCGATTAGCAGTAAAACCAGGTGGTTGTTCTGGATTCTTTTATGATATGTCCTTCGATGAAGCAATAAAAGTTGGCGACCAGGTTTTCGACTTGGATGAGATTAAAGTAGTCATAGATGCTACAAGTTTAAATTACCTCAACGGTTTGAGGGTGGATTATTCAGAAGACTTAATGGGTGGTGGTTTTCGCTTCCACAATCCCCAAGCGATCGCAACCTGTGGCTGTGGTAATTCCTTTTCCACAACTAATCACTAATTAGCCATATTTTGCTAATAATAAAGGAAAAGTTACAATTGACATAAAACCCTAAAAAACGATATAATCAGGATTTGTTAAAACTTAGACATATAAGCAGCTTTACGCGCTGTAACTCATGCCAACAATACAGCAGCTAATACGTACCGAGCGCGAACAAGCGCGTCAGAAAACCAAGTCCCCGGCTCTGAAACAATGCCCTCAACGTCGGGGAGTTTGTACCAGAGTATACACGACTACACCAAAGAAGCCTAACTCAGCTTTACGGAAAGTAGCAAGAGTCAGACTTACATCTGGATTTGAAGTTACAGCTTACATTCCAGGAATTGGTCACAACTTACAAGAACACTCAGTTGTGATGATTCGTGGCGGTCGGGTTAAGGATTTACCAGGTGTGAGATATCACATTATCCGTGGCACCCTAGATACAGCCGGAGTCAAAGACCGTAAACAAGGGCGTTCCAAGTATGGAACCAAGCGTCCAAAAGCAGCAGCGAAAAAATAGGATTAGGCGATTAATCGCACCCAACACGATTAATCGTTTACCTTAAAAACGCTCAAGGACAAAAACTATCAGGGTCTGTGTTCTAAGAGCAGTTATGAAAGCTGCTCATGTCTGTTTAAAAAAATCAAGCAAGCTACACCTACACTAAGCGAGCAAGTGTAGAAGTTCTGAGGAGAAGGCTGTAACCCACAGCATAATTCTTATCTGAACATTAAGGTTTAGAATCTTGTCACCGTGAGTATTTAGTTGCAGGTAGCAAGTCAATGAATTTTAGATTTTAGATTTGCAATTTTGGATTGGTCGAACCCACAAGGGGATGAGACTTACAGACTTTTGATTTTTTCCAATCCTTGTGGTCGGAACGTCTACCAAAAACTCTAATCCAAAATTGGCAGTCAATAGGTCAGCCTTGCTGCAACAGTCGAAAACAAAATTGAAAAAGTCTGAGGGTTGGGTTCCACAGCTTTTGGTTTCCGGTGTCTGATAGCATATAATTTCGTTGCCAAATTCCGAATTAAAGGTGAAGTATGTCTCGTCGTGGTGTTATTCAAAGGCGCCCAGTTCCGTCTGACTCTGTATATAACAGTCGCCTTGTGAGCATGATTATCAGGCGGATCATGCGTCATGGCAAGAAATCACTTGCCGCCAGAATTGTTTATGAAGCATTGAAAACCATTGAGGAACGCACTGGTAACGGTGCTTTAGAAACCTTTGAAAGAGCAGTGCGAAATGCAACGCCTTTAGTAGAAGTAAAAGCTCGGCGAGTAGGTGGAGCAACCTACCAAGTACCAATGGAAGTGCGTACAGAACGGGGTACTACCCTAGCACTGCGTTGGTTAGTGCAATATTCCCGGTCTAGACCAGGCCGGACAATGGCAAGTAAATTGGCAAATGAGTTAATGGATGCTGCCAACGAAACTGGCAATGCGATTCGGAAACGCGAAGAAACGCACCGGATGGCAGAAGCTAACAAAGCATTTGCTCACTATCGTTATTAAGTAAAAAAGCGATATATCGCCTTGCCGAAGCGGTATATCGTGGATTTACAAAAACAAAGACGGTTTTCCGTAAAAGTATAGAATCTTAACAAAGAGTAATATACAAGATATCATGAGGCAAAAACTATAGGAGGTAGCTGTGGCACGCACGATCCCGCTAGACAAAGTACGCAACATTGGTATTGCGGCGCATATAGATGCGGGCAAGACAACAACAACAGAGAGAATATTATTTTACTCTGGGATAATTCATAAAATTGGCGAAGTTCATGAAGGAACTGCCGTCACAGACTGGATGGAGCAAGAGCGGGAGCGGGGAATTACCATTACTGCGGCTGCTATCAGTACCAGCTGGAAAGATCATCAAATTAACATTATCGATACTCCGGGTCACGTAGACTTCACAATTGAAGTTGAGCGTTCCATGCGCGTGTTGGATGGCGTAATCGCAGTATTTTGTTCTGTGGGCGGCGTGCAACCGCAGTCTGAGACAGTGTGGCGGCAAGCAGAACGCTACAAAGTTCCTCGGATCGCCTTTATCAACAAAATGGATCGCACCGGAGCGAACTTTTATAAAGTTCACGAGCAAATTCGCGATCGCCTGCGGGCAAATGCGATCGCCATTCAACTACCAATTGGTAGTGAAAACGACTTCCAAGGGATCGTTGACCTAGTAGGTCAACGGGCGTACATTTACGCCAACGACCAAGGAACCGATATCCAGGAAACCGATATCCCGGAAGAATTGCAAGCGCAGGTAGACGAATTCCGCGCCAAGCTCATAGAAGCCGCAGCAGAAACCGACGATGCTCTAATGACTAAGTACTTCGAGGGCGAAGAACTTACAGAACAGGAAATTCGGACTGCCCTGCGTAAAGGCACAATTGCGGGGACAATTGTACCAGTACTTTGCGGTTCAGCATTCAAAAACAAAGGCGTGCAGTTGATGCTGGATGCCGTTATCGATTACCTGCCAGCGCCAAGTGAAGTACCACCCATTCAAGGCTTACTGCCCAATGGCGATACTGTTGAGCGCCGGGCTGATGACAACGAACCCTTAGCGGCTCTGGCATTCAAGATTATGGCTGACCCTTACGGTCGCCTAACATTTGTTCGCGTTTATTCTGGTGTCCTGAAAAAGGGCAGCTACGTTCTCAACGCTAGTAAGAATAAAAAAGAACGGATTTCCCGCTTAGTTCTCATGAAGGCAGACGATCGGCAAGATGTCGATGAACTGAGAGCGGGAGATTTGGGAGCAGCTCTGGGATTGAAAGACACCTTGACAGGTGACACTCTTTGTGATGATGCATCGCCAGTAATTCTGGAATCCCTATTCATTCCTGAGCCTGTGATCTCGGTGGCGGTTGAACCCAAAACCAAGAACGACATGGACAAGTTGTCCAAGGCTCTGCAATCTCTCTCAGAAGAAGACCCCACCTTCCGTGTCCGCGTCGATCCCGAAACAAACCAAACCGTGATCGCGGGGATGGGAGAGCTACACCTAGAAATTCTAGTAGACCGGATGTTACGAGAATTCAAGGTGGAAGCGAATGTAGGTGCACCGCAAGTAGCTTACCGAGAAACAATTCGGAAAGCTGTGAATAAAGTTGACGGCAAATTCATCCGCCAGAGTGGTGGTAAAGGTCAATACGGTCACGTTGTGATCAATTTGGAGCCTGGAGAACCCGGTACTGGCTTTGAATTCGTCTCCAAAATTGCTGGCGGTACAGTACCTAAAGAGTACGTTGGCCCAGCAGAACAAGGAATGAAAGAAAGCTGCGAATCCGGTGTTCTAGCTGGATATCCGTTGATTGACGTTAAAGTGACGCTAATTGATGGGTCATACCACGATGTAGACTCTTCAGAAATGGCTTTCAAAATCGCTGGTTCAATGGCGATGAAAGAGGCTGTGCTGAAAGCTTCACCTGTCATCTTAGAACCTATGATGAAAGTTGAAGTTGAAGTTCCTGAAGACTATATGGGTAACGTCATTGGCGACCTAAACACCCGCCGAGGGCAGATTGAAAGCCAAAGCACCGAAAAGGGACTTGCTAAGGTAACATCTAAAGTTCCACTGGCGAGTATGTTTGGCTACGCCACTGATATCCGGTCAAAAACGCAAGGTCGGGGTACCTTCACAATGGAGTTCAGCCACTACGAAGAGGTGCCTCGGAGCGTAGCTGAAACTATCATTGCAAAAAGCAAAGGGAACGCTTAGTTAAAATAAGGAAATGAGTATTCATGGCACGCGCAAAGTTTGAAAGAAATAAACCCCACCTCAATATCGGTACTATTGGCCACGTTGACCACGGTAAAACCACGTTAACAGCAGCCATCACTATGACCTTGGCGGCTCTTGGTCAAGCTACAGCTAAAGGCTACGACCAAATCGATAACGCGCCAGAAGAAAAAGCACGGGGTATTACAATCAATACCGCTCACGTTGAGTATGAAACCGCAAATCGGCACTATGCTCACGTAGACTGTCCAGGCCACGCTGACTATGTGAAGAACATGATCACCGGTGCTGCTCAGATGGATGGAGGCATTCTTGTAGTGGCTGCAACCGATGGCCCTATGCCCCAAACTCGCGAACACATTCTGTTAGCAAAACAGGTGGGCGTTCCCAGTCTGGTTGTATTCTTGAACAAAGAAGACTTGATGGATGACCCAGAACTCTTGGAACTAGTAGAATTAGAACTGAGAGAACTATTAAGCAGCTATGACTTCCCTGGCGATGATATCCCCATTGTCAAAGGCTCTGGTCTACAAGCTCTCGAAGCAATGACCAAGAATCCTAAGACCAAAAAAGGTGAAAATCCTTGGGTAGATAAAATCTACGACTTGATGGATGCTGTGGATTCCTTTATCCCCACTCCTGAGCGGGATATTGATAAGCCCTTCTTGATGGCAGTAGAAGATGTGTTCACCATCACAGGTCGGGGTACTGTAGCTACTGGACGGATTGAACGCGGGAAAGTTAAGGTTGGCGATACTGTCGAGCTAATTGGTCTCAAAGACACTCGGACTACCGCCGTTACCGGGATTGAGATGTTCAAGAAGAGCCTCGACGAAGGTCTGGCTGGAGATAACGCGGGTGTACTACTGCGTGGTCTCAAGAAAGAAGATATCGAGCGCGGTATGGTGATAGCCAAACCAGGTTCAATTACACCTCACACTCAATTTGAAGGTGAAGTGTACGTCCTAACAGAAAAAGAAGGTGGTCGTAAGACTCCATTTTTCGCTGGCTACCGTCCCCAGTTCTATGTACGGACAACCGATGTAACTGGTACTATCAAAGCCTATATCTCCGATGAAGGCAAAGAAGTAGAAATGGTGATGCCAGGCGATCGCATCAAGATGACAGTAGAATTGATCAACGCGATCGCTATTGAACAAGGAATGCGCTTCGCTATCCGTGAAGGTGGACGTACCATCGGTGCTGGTGTCGTCTCCAAAATTATCAAATAGCACCTTTTCGCTCATAACAAAGGAGCAGAGATGGTATAATTCATCTCTGCTCCTTTCTATTCCCTCTATAAATAAGGTAATAGGTTACAGGGGACAAATAATAGTTTTCTGTAACCTTTACCCTGTAACCTTTAACCTGTAAATAATCCCCTAATTACGCAGAACCTGGAAAATTAAAGATGGCAACTCTACAGCAGCAAAAGATTAGAATTCGCTTACAAGCTTTTGACCGACGCTTATTAGATACATCTTGCGAGAAGATTGTAGACACAGCTAACCGCACTAACGCTACAGCCATAGGCCCAATTCCTTTACCTACAAAACGCCGGATCTATTGTGTGCTGCGATCGCCTCACGTAGATAAAGATTCACGGGAACACTTTGAAACCCGTACTCATCGCCGGATTATTGACATTTACCAGCCTTCTTCTAAGACTATAGATGCCCTGATGAAATTGGATCTACCATCGGGTGTAGATATTGAAGTCAAGCTTTAATTAGTTATTAGTTATTGGTCATTTGTAAATAAACACAGGATAACTGACAAAGGACATTAGTATAACTATTTAGATAGCCCTGAGAAATATGTCTCAGGGCTTTTATTTCGCTAGGAAACAAATGATAGAATGTAGAGAAAGTACGGGAAAAGCAGATAAAAACATATTTTTAAGATTAAGTTTATACCAAGGTAACAATGACATCATCTTCTAAAATTGCAGTTCGTGAACTACCTCTGTTCCCGTTACCCGAAGTAGTTCTGTTTCCTACTAGACCATTGCCTCTACACATCTTTGAATTTCGCTACCGAATCATGATGAACACGATTTTGGAGAGCGATCGCAGGTTCGGTGTTTTGATGTTCGATCCAGTCAAAGGTACAATTGCAAACACTGGTTGCTGTGCAGAAATCGTTCATCACCAACGGTTGCCAGATGATCGAATCAAGGTGTTGACTTTAGGGCAGCAAAGATTTCGTGTATTAGAGTATGTTCGTGAAAAGCCATACCGTGTTGGCTTAGTTGAGTGGATTGAAGATCAAGCACCAACTAAAGATTTGCATCCTTTGTCTTCTGAGGTAGAACAACTACTGCGAGATGTTGTGCGTCTATCAGGTAAATTAACCGAACAAAATATCGAACTACCAGAAGATTTGCCCGATCTACCAACAGAACTATCTTATTGGGTAGCCAGTAATCTTTACGGTGTTGCCGCAGAGCAACAGTTATTGCTAGAAATGCAAGATACTGCAACTCGTCTAGAGCGGGAAGCAGAAATTTTAACCTCTACTCGTAATCATTTAGCAGCTCGCTCTGTTCTCAAAGACACGTTTAATGAAAAATGAGGAGTTAGGAGTTTGGGAATTAGGAAAAATAACAAATAATACAAGATTGATAACTTATAATTTATATTCCCTAACTGATAACTTCTAAGCTTCTCAGGAAAAAGCACCGATCGGCAGAACATTGTAAGCGCCAATAATTTTTAAAATCTCTGTGTGGGTAGTTAATTCTGCTAAAGCAGATTGCATTTGTGCTTCATTGACATCTGCTTCTAAATCCATAAAAAACAAATATTCGCCTAGCGATCGCTTCGTCGGACGAGATTCGATTCGGCTAAGGTTAATTCCTAGTTGAGCAAAAATTTGTAAAGGTTTGACTAATCCTCCGGGTGTGTTGGCTGGCATACTAAAAGCCAGCGATGTGTGACTGGTAGATGTAGTTGATGTTTGGTATCCAGCGATCGCCTCACCCTGACTTACGACCCAAAAACGAGTACAGTTTTCTGGATAGTCGTTAATACCAGTGGCAAGTATGGGTAGGTTGTAGAGTTGAGCGGCTCTACTAGAAGCGATCGCAGCTGTTGTTGTCTCTTGCTCTAATCTCTGTAGTGCTTCGGTTGTAGAATTGCTGGGAATAATCTGTACAGTCGGGAGAAACCGCTCTAACCATCCCTGACATTGTGCCAAAGCTTGTGGGTGAGAGTAAACACTTTTAATCTTATCCAAGCTAGACGCACAAGAAATTAAGGTATGAACAATCGGTAATACTAAAGCTAACTGAATTTGCAAACTGTCTAACTGCCAGAGTGTATCCAGTGTTGTGGTAACACTCCCTTCAATAGAATTTTCTACTGGCACAACAGCCAAGTGAGCTTTACCATCAGCAACAGCACGCAGTGATTGCGGGATGGTGGGATAGGGACATAACGTAGCTTCAACTCCCGTACTTTTAGTCAACCAGTTGACATAAAGAACAGCTGCCTGTTCTGCGTAAGTGCCAGGAGGCCCTAAATGTGCGATCGATAGAGTCATGCCTTTAGCCTTGAGTTGCGAGTTTAATTGTGTAAATAAAGATTATGATATTTTGGGTTGGGCAAATATATCCAACATTTACTCTTAGTAAAAACTGTTATCTCTAAAATTAGTAATGAGCGTACCAAATTTTTGCTAATGCTGTACAGCTGATAAGCAACGATAATTTTGTAGTTTTCTAATAATCAGATTTAAGTTGTTAAAAAATATTAAAATTAAGAGACAAATATTTTATCCCGCTCATGGCTACCCGGTTTACTGCCTCCCAATCGGTTGAAATCGCTGTTCCAGAGCAGCCTATTCCCATTCAGCAATACTTACGTCAGCCTCAACGTCTAGTTAGGGCTTTGGCTGACAACAGCCGGATTCAGCAGCTTTCTGAGGAAGTATTTCGCTTGAAAATGCGTCCGCTTACTTTTATGTCATTGAGCATTCAACCGACTGTAGACATGAGAGTTTGGGCCGAATCAAATGGAATAATTTATTTGCGATCGCTAGGCTGTGAAATTCTGGGTTTCGAGTATATTAACCAGCGTTTTACCCTTAATTTAAAAGGGCATTTGTCTCCCAAAGAGTTTAGTAGTGGCACTCGTCTGGAAGGAAGGGCTGATTTAGAAGTGCTGGTGGATTTACCACCACCATTTTCCTTTACTCCGAAGCCGATTTTAGAAGCTACTGGTAATGGTTTGCTCAAAAGCGTGCTGTTGTCGGTTAAACAACGGTTATTAAATCAACTTTTGGCGGATTATCGCTACTGGGTGATATCACAAACTAAAGATAGAAAACTTGACAGTGAGAGTACTGAATTGCCAATCCTGAATGCTGAGTAATCATTTAATCACTCAGCGTTCGGTAATTTGATTTGGCAAGGACGAAAAGATTGACGATGTAGGGGCGATGGCCCGTATTGTTGCAGAGCCAGCAAATGCCGTTGGCTACCATAACCCTTGTTACGCTCTAGGTTGTACATAGGATATTTCAATGCTAGACGCATTACCAAATCGTCACGCCAAACCTTGGCAACAATACTAGCAGAGGCAATAACGAGCGATCGCTCGTCTCCCTTAACTATTGTTTGTTGTGGCAATAGCAAGTCTTTGACTAACTGATTACCATCAACCAAGCAGAGTACAGGCTGTACCTTTAACTTCAGTACAGCCCGCTTCATTGCTAATAGTGTCGCTTGCAAAATATTTATCTTGTCAATTTCGGCAGTAGAAGCAAACCCAATTTTCCAATCTATAGCCAGCCCACAAATTTGCTGTGCTAGCTGAGTTCTTCGAGAACTAGACAACTTTTTACTGTCTTTAATTTTAGCTGCCATCAGTATTGGCAAAGCATGATCTGGTAGGATCACTGCTGCCGCCACCACCGGGCCAAATAGAGCGCCTCGCCCTACTTCATCCACACCTGCAACCAATCCTGGAATCCCTAACAAGGTAGAAAACTCCAGCCAATTGGATTGTTCCAAGAGCGTTGGTGATGTTTCTACCATAAAGCAAATTAATTATCCTCGATCGCTGAGGAACGACGGCGGCGACGGCGGCTAGCAGTGGCGGCGCTGTTTGCATCGCTTTCATCTGCGATCGCACTAGCGGCGCTGTTTGCATCACTTTCATCTGCGATCGCCTTGACGGCGTTGTTGGCATCACTTTCATCTGCGATCGGGGAAGCTTTCACAGACAAGATTTCCGAAGGATTGGCAGTCAACTCAGGTTGTTCAGTTGTTTCTTCTATTAAAGATTTTTGTTCTGGCTCAATAACTTTTGGTATTGGTAACTTGGTTACAACTACTTCAGGTATTGCTCTTTGGGCAATGGGTGATTCTGAGATGGATTCAGTTGGAGTCGTTCGCACTTGACCGGGCTGAATCACGTTAATAATCACAGACTTGGTATTTTTAACCTCTTGATCTAGCTTCACCAAGGGAGATATTCCCATCAAGGCAAACATATCCTGTTCTTGGAGACTCATTTCTACAGTTCTAATTTCCGGTGGTTCTACCACTGGTTTAACTGGGTCTGCCTTGATAACTCTAGTGCGCTCTACAGTGCGCTCTCCTCTTTCACTCCAACCTGGTTTACCAAGGGTGGGGGAGGGAATTTCTGGTGCAACTCCTAGTTCTGGTTCTATATCAAGGTCTAAATCTGGCTCGTTGGCAAAAGCTAGTGGATTGGCAATAACCCGCGATTCATCTTTCCCGTTTAACCCATTGATGCCAATTTTACTGCGGCGAGTGCGGGTACGACGCTTATTATCATTAAGTTCTTGATAACTAGGATGATTGAGCAGATTTAAATTACTTGATTCTGAGTCGCCGTCAAATGCTTCCCCAAATCCATCATAAGTTTCTCGTGGTTCCGGGATGCGGGCAGATGGCTGACGTGGTTCTCGGTGAGGTAGGGATACAAGACGCTCACGCTCTGGTGTTTCTGCGGGTATTGGTAATCGGTTTTCGAGTTCTCCAGGCAGACGCACTGTATGTCCTAAACCGCCACAGGTGGGACAAGTTTCCCCAAACAGTTCGTAAATATTTTGCCCCTGACGTTTGCGGGTCAGTTCTACTAAACCCAGTTCGGTGAGTTGAGCAATCTGGGGACGAGCTTTGTCTGCTTTGAGTCCTTTATTAAAGTGTTCGAGAACTTGCAGTTGATCGCGCCGTGATTCCATATCAATAAAATCAACAACGATGACTCCGGCGATATTCCGCAGACGCAACTGGCGTGCAATTTCTGTTGCAGCTTCGCAATTTGTCCACAAAACTGTTTCTCTGGCTGTTGCCGATCGCGTGAAGGAACCTGAGTTAACATCGATTACGGTTAATGCCTCCGTTGGCTCGATGATGATGTAACCCCCAGAAGGTAGGTCTACTCTGGGTTTCAGGGCTTCTCTAATCGCAGCACTGATGCGGAAATACTCTAAGATTGGGGAGCGATCGCGGTGATGGTCAATCAACAACCCCTGCGGTGTTTGACCTCCACTCCAATTCTGCAAGTACTGCTTGACGCGCTTTAAGCCAGTACTAGAATCTACGACAATCCGATTTACATCCGCGCCGTACATATCTCGCAATACGCGCTGGATAAAGTCATCATCTCGGTTGAGCAGTGCTGGGGCACGGGTAGAATGCGCTTCCTGCTGGATCGCCTCCCATTGTTTTTGCAGCAACTCCAAATCTTCCATAATCGCTTCTTCTGGTTTGCCTTCGGCTTCTGTACGCACGAGCAAACCCATTCCCGCCGGTTTGACCAAAATTGCTAGCGCCCGCAAGCGGTTGCGTTCACTTTCACTTTTAATTCGTCGGGATAAATTTACACCCCTACCATAAGGCATCAGTACTACATAGCGTCCGGGTAAGGTGATATTACCCGTGAGCCTGGGGCCTTTTGTCCCCGTTGGCTCTTTCATTACTTGCACCAAAACCTTCTGTTGTGGTGCTAATAGTTCTGTAATGGCTGCGGCGGTACGCTTTAGCTTCAATGGCCCCAAGTCGGTGACGTGAATAAAACCGTTGCGCTCTGGGTCGCCAATATTCACAAAAGCCGCATCTATCCCAGGTAATACGTTTTCTACTACTCCTAAGTAGATATCACCTATTTGGTGATGACCTGTAGCAACAACGAGTTCCTGTATTTGATCTTCAGAAAATACAGCAGCAATCTGGTGCTGTTCCGCGATAATAATTTGTTTTGGCATTCAATTTCCTCAAAAATTGGCAGCACCAATAGGTCTGGAGGTTTTTTATACCTTTGTTGCCCTTGCAACCCTCAAAAGGCGCTACTGATGATAAAAATCGCAAACCTGATGTTCTAAGTTAAATAGCTATTGGCGCTCTTAAGAGCGTTTCCACGGCGGATTATTCCAGAACGGCTGCATATTTAAGCTATTAAATCAACCGTCTGTGGTTGATTTGTGATGCAATACTCTCAATAAAGAGAGTTCTGAGTTGAAAGTTCTGAATCCTGAGTGAGTTTTAACTCAGGAAGCTTTTTTTGAGAGTAACCTACTGAAGTCGTTAAGAAAAAGAAACTATTTCTATTTTCCATTCCTGGATTTATTCTTAGGGTTATACTCAGCAACGCCAGCTGCTACCCTACTTTTAAGCCGCGCTTTGCGCGTCTGGTGAACGTCTGCAAATCAGCTTAACCTACAGTAGTTGTTTCCCTACGGTAACACCAAGGGCGAACAACTCTAGAAGAGTAACGCGCTAGCTCTTGGGCAATACTGTGGATTAGACATTCAGCAGTTGTTGAAAAAGTATGGATTTAGAGAAGCTAACCGAGCCTGCTGTTAGTTACTGATTCACAAGGTAGCTATAGAGAGAGTGTGTCTTCTTTAATCTGCCTCAGTTTGTCTGGGATAAAATCCTAGAATTTGCACTTCTTCTATCTTTGCTTTCGCCCCCTGAACACCAGGGTAGTGAACCAGCTAATTTCAATGCAGCGCCAGAAAAATTCTCTTCACCCCATTCTAACGCAACCTTGCTAAAAATCAATTCCGACGATGTGCCATGTTAAGACAACTACTTAGCAAGCTGCCCTACAGGGATTATACCGCTAAAATTAGCCGATTGCGGTGGATGTGTAAGAGTTGAAATTCTCTACTAGCCACTATCCCTAGCATAAACAGGATTTGTTCAGGACGCAAGAGAAAACCATCTTGGCGATAGCTACCTACATAACGAATAACAGATATAGATTCTGCAACGCTTTTGTGGGTTTCTACTAATTCCAGTTCAAATAAGCGATCGCGCAGATTTATCAACTGGCTCTTGCCTGACTTTGCTGTATGCTCGTACCAAAGCTCATCTTTGGCTTTGATGGTATCAGTCCATTTTTGCCATTGTATAGGTGTTGTTTCTTCAAGTGCTGCTACAGTAATTAAATATTCTGCGGTTTCTAGCAGTTGAGTAGCTGCCGGAGTTTTTAAATCTATCTGCTCCACATTATATACAGGTATGTCTGTGGGCATTTCTCGAACCAATTTTTCTCGAAAAGTATCGATGTCCACTGGTACGGTTAACTCAAAATCCGCAATTTCACCACTACTAGTAGCCCCTAGAGCCAAAGCAGTTGCTACAGAAATTCGCGGCATTGGATGAAATCCACCAGTAAAGGCAATTGGTAAACCTGCTCGCCGCACAACTCGGTCAAACAAACGGATTAAATCTAGGTGGCTTACCAAAGCCATGTTACCTTGTTTTCCAAACCAAACTCGCAGTCTTTGCGCCTTAGTTGTGTTGGGTACAAACTCGCCAGCAAATTGAGGGATAGCAGGTGATTCAATCACGACGTTATGGCCAAAGTCGGTTCCACATACGCCACAGTGCGAACAACCTTCAAAAGAGCAGTCGGGTACAATTGCAGCTTCTAAGGCGCGTTGCAAGTCTTCTTTGAGCCACTTTTTATCAATCCCGGTATCAATATGATCCCAAGGTAGAGGAATATCTAGCGAGTGAGCAGCGAGGAATTGGGTATTTTCCGCATCTGACGATTTGTTCTGTTCTTGTGCGTGAAACAAATTCCATTCGCCATTTTCTACTTGGCGGTATTTCCAATCTAGATCGGCCCCCGCGATCGCATCTTCCCAAGCGCTAAAAGCTTGATCTAAATTTTCATACCAGGAATCCATCCCTGCACCCAATTCCCAGGCTCGGCGGACTACTTTGCTCAAATTGCGATCGCCTCGTCCCACAAAATCTTCCATTGCCGAAATACGGACATCGGTAAAATTTACCTTTACTCCCTTTATCCGACGGAATTCTTGCCGCAACAGGTTCTGTTTGCGCTTAAATTCTGTGGTAGAAACTGAGTGCCACTGGAATGGTGTATGGGGCTTGGGCGTGAAGTTAGAAATCGTCAGGTTAAAGTTCAGAGGTCTTCTGCCTTTGCCCCGACATTCTCGCTGTAGCCAACTGACTGTTTCCGCAATACCTAAAACATCAACATCCGTTTCACCCGGCAAGCCAATCATAAAATACAACTTGATTTTATCCCAGCCTTGCTCCCAAGCGGTTTTTACTCCCCGCAATAATTCTTCATTGGTCAAACCTTTATTTACGATGTCTCGCATTCGCTGAGTTCCAGCTTCTGGAGCAAAAGTCAGTCCACCTTGCCGCGTACCTCCAAGGATATTGGCAATATTCTCATCAAATCTGTCTACCCGTTGGCTTGGTAGAGTCAGAGAAATATTTTCATTTTTTAAGCGATTTTTGATTTCCATCCCCACTGCTGGTAGGGATAAATAATCAGAACAACTCAGAGATAGGAGGGAAAACTCATTGTAACCAGTTGCCCGCATTCCCTGTTCAATTGCTTCTACAACCTTATCGGGTTCTACATCCCGTGCTGGCCGAGTCAGCATTCCTGGTTGACAGAAGCGACAGCCACGAGTGCAACCACGCCGAATCTCAATGGTCAAACGGTCGTGTACCGTTTCTACATAGGGAACTAAGCCAATGGAATATGCTGGTATGGGAGTTGCAACCCGGCGCAGAATTCGTTTTGGTACGTCAGGGCGACAAGGATGAACTGAACCATCCTTTGCCATGTCATAAAACTGGGGAACATATACGCCTGGTATTTGTGCCAAATCCAGTAATATATCTTGCCGACTCAATCCTGCTTGTTTGCCTTCTTCCAACACCAAACCAATTTCTGGTAGCAGTTCCTCTCCATCTCCAAGGGCGATAAAGTCGAAAAAGTCAGCATAAGGCTCAGGATTCGATGTTGCTGTTTGCCCGCCAGCAAAAATCAATGGAAACTGGGATTGGAGATTCGTAAATTCTCCCCATGCTTGTTGGCGTTCTCTCCACGTCAAGGGAATTCCAGCTAAATCCAACATTTCTAGGATATTAGTTGCACCCAGTTCGTAACTGAGGCTAAAACCTAAAATGTCGAATTCTGTGAGTGATCGCTTTGACTCTACCGCAAACAATGGCGTATTAGTTTCGCGTAGTTTGGCCGCCAGGTCTTTTCCTGGGAGGTAGGCGCGATCGCACAATTGACGCGGTTGAGCATTCAAGATGTTGTATAGGATAATGTGCCCTAAATTGGATGCACCGACTTCATATACTTCTGGGTAGGTTAAGACCCAGCGTATTGCTGCCTTATCCCAAGCTTTATGTACTGCTAAACGCTCATTACCAAGGTAACGCCCTGGTTTTAAAATATCCGATGTTATTAATTTCTCAACTGCAACAGCCACTCTGCTATCTTCTAGCTACCTTAATTACAGCTACCAAAGCCAACATTAGCATTGAATTTGGTCTTCTAACATAATTTATCGTTGTAACTTATAACTCCTTTACATAAAGTCCACTTTTAACTGACCTTTGTGCTTTTACATAAAGTTTATGTTGTAGCTAAGTCAACTTCACCATCCAATATTTCAAACACTCCATCTAGTTGCGTTAGTTCAAAAATAATTCTAATTGACGGAGCAACAGCGCAAAGTCGGAAACCCCTTCCTAAACTAAGAGCTAGCTTGTGTATAGATAACAATGCCATCAACCCCGCGCTGTCTAACGATTCTACTGCTGCGAGGTCTACTACCAAGATGGAAATATCATTTTGTGCCAACGCTGTAGTCATATCTCGTTCAAATTCCAAGGCGTTTGTAGCATTCAAACACCCTTGGGGGCGAATGACTGCAATCTTGGGATAGTTAAGCACTGCTTGCATAGTTACATCCTATTGAGAATTATTGAAGCGTCAAGCTAAGGATTATTTGAACATAAACTCTATTCTGTTGCATCGACCTTATGTATTAGCTCTCTTTGCTGAATCTTTATTTCTTTGGTATCTCTGTTTAAAGATTGTTATAATTCCAGGCTAAAATGTGTTCATATATACTTTTTTTTTATCTCAGTTCAAAAACAATCAACATAGACAGCCATAGAGCAAACACATCATCAGTAACTATGCTGATAAAACTTGCTTAGTCTATAACTCAAGCTAATTTAGCGAAGTCTTAACAGTAAGTTAAATCTGCC
The DNA here is from genome assembly GCF_036919895.1 of Nostoc sp. Lineage (GTDB taxonomy): Bacteria > Cyanobacteriota > Cyanobacteriia > Cyanobacteriales > Nostocaceae > Nostoc. The sequence continues at coordinate 2,424 of NZ_JBALBW010000027.1, read as the reverse complement.
ACTTGAGCGTTGCTGATGGCATACGCCAGGGTCATAGCGAATTATCTACTTAACTAGTTAAATGTGATATATGTCACAACAAATTTAGTGTTTGGATCGCTCTTTATACTGAGAATCATCTGGGATAACTAGTATCATATTACAGTTGGATGTATTGCTTATGAGAACTAAGTACGCTATTCGTAAGTTGGTAGAAAAAGCTCTTGACATTAAAAAACTAACTCCTGAGATCGAAAATGAAATCAACTCAGAGTTGACAGAATTGGGTTACATTTCTGATGTTGACTACGAAGCTCTAGAATTATTAATGTCAGAGATGGATGCTGGTAGAATTAAGTTGGTTCCTAGCTTTGGATATTCCTAACTGCTTATGCATAGAGGTATGTCAACTGAATTTGATGAATACTGAAGTAATCAAAATTCCGAGTTAGTAAAACAAGTTTTGGTAACTTCCAGTCATATCCTTTGCCCCATGTCTATTGAGATGCTTGCCACATTTGGTGAATAAATTGATTGAGTTGCTGCTTGGCGGCTGAGTCAGTTTCGGTTTTTGGTTCTTTTGCTAAAACTTGGCTCAAGAAGGTAATTACCTCTGTGTCTAATGCTGGTCGAAATAAATTTGCAGGCCAAAGCAAGTCAGACGCATCACGCAAATCGGTAATTAGCGGCGATTCTGGAATCAAAGTAACCATTAATAAAGGACGCACCCAGCACAACTGGCGGGAAACTACAAATTGAATGACTTCTGCATACAGATTTTTGTCGCCATGCTCTAAAGACACAATTTGTCCTGGTTGAAGAAAATCTAGGCTAATGTCCATCATTATGGAGTTTGGGCAGGGGCAAGGATTATTTGACAACTTCCTTAATCTTAAAGATGAAAATGGGTACGTTTAAGGAAGCTTCTGTAAGATTAGGGTAGCACTCTCATGGCAACGATGTGTAAGATATCTGCCTCACAAGTGGCTATGCAAAACTAAGTAGAGCGGTTTTTCTAGCATAGTATCTGAACAGAAATACTATAGAATAGGTAAATAACTGTTAAGCGATCGCAAAACAGAGACTTTGTTGTAGTGAAGTAACGAGAAAAGAGCAAAGAGCCGTGTCAGTTGAAACTATTCAAAAGCCTTCCACAACCCGTAAGCTCGCGCCTCGGTATCGCGTTTTGCTCCATAACGACGACTACAACTCGATGGAGCATGTTGTGCAGTCACTAATAGCCACTGTACCAAGCCTTACCCAACCCCAAGCTGTGAGTATCATGATGGAAGCCCATAGTAACGGGCTAGCTTTAGTCATTACTTGCGCTCTGGAACACGCTGAGTTTTATTGCGAAACATTGATAAGTCATGGTTTAAGTAGCACGATTGAACCTGATGAATAGTCATTTGTCATTGGTCATTAGGAGAAATTTAGAGTATTGACTGGTGATTGGTGGCTTATTTGGTATGAAAAAAAACCTTGTCCGTTTAGCTGAACGCCCTGCCCCTATTAGGCTGGGTGCTTTTATTTTGAATTTAGCGCTGCTATGGTTGCCATTGGCTACACCAATATACTTACTAGTGGATGATTCAAATTTAGAAAGTATATTGACATTGGTGTTGTTATATGTAATATTTATTTTTCTCCTGAGACTATGGGGTAAATATGTTTACCAACAGCCCCAAATTCTGCGGCGTTATGGTTTAGAATTCACGCGGCAAAACGGTGTAGATTTATTGCGTGGCTTGGCTATAGGGATAATTAATATTCTGATCCTTTTTGGGGTAGAAGGTTTGTTGGGTTGGTTGGTGTGGCAACAACCGAAAGTTTTTTTGCTGAAAGTAATTTTAGAGGGTTTACTTGTTGGCTTAGGTGTTGGATTTGCTGAGGAATTGTTATTCCGAGGCTGGTTGCTAGATGAATTACAACGAGATTACAGCCCGCGTGTGGCACTGTGGACAGATGCAACTGCCTTTGCTGCATTGCACTTTATTAAACCCTTGGAAGCAATTATTCATACACTGCCGCAATTTCCAGCTTTAGTACTGCTGGGGTTAACGCAGGTATGGGGAAAGCGTTGGCGGAGGGGACGCTTGGGTTTTCCAATTGGTTTACATGGTGGTTTAGTTTGGGGCTACTACATTATTAATGTGGGTAAATTAGTGAAATATTCTGGTGAAGTTCCTGATTGGGTAACTGGTGTGAATAATAATCCTCTGCAAGGAGTGATGGGGGTGTTGTTAATGAGTGTACTAGCTTTGTGGATACGAGGAAGGACTGAGCGATCGCGTCATATATGAAAATAGGACTTACGCACTGTACAAAAGAAGTATCTTGTGTATTAACTTAAATAGGTCATTTCAGGCTTTTGAAGGGCGCTTTTGATTGCTAGCGATCGCCAAAATATGATTGAAAAACCTAGCCAGAAGCGTTGAAAACTAT
>NZ_JBALBW010000026.1:0-5158 GCF_036919895.1 Nostoc sp. | reverse complement strand
GTACGTAGTTCTATAACCAATGATGGTCATCCACCGTTAGAGGCATCTGGATTAAAGTTACAAGAAAATTTGACGTTGATAGAGCAAAGCTTAGAGCGGATGGAAAAAAAAGTGCTTTACCACCACCTTTAGTCAACCTGAAACACCTGATAGCTAAGGGATTATCTGCGACTGCATCTTTATTTTCACCTGTTATAGTTGCATATCAGTGGGTTAATAAAGCTAGTAATATTCTCAATAATAAAATAGGTCTTGATGCTGCTGGAGTTAAACAAAGTTATCAGGAACTATTAACAGAAATGTGCCAACAAAAGCAGAAAGCTGGTACACTCAATACCGCAATCGATAACTTTATAAAAACCACTCATAACTACTGGTCTGGACTTTTTTATTGTTATCAAATTGAAGATTTTCCCAGAACTAATAATGACTTAGAACATGCTTTTGGTATGCTACGTCATCATCAACGTCGTTGTACTGGTCGTAAGGTTGCCCCCTCATCCCTTGTTATTCGTGGTTCTGTCAAACTTGCCTGTGCGATAGCTACTAAGCTTCATTCTTTTACCGCATCTGATTTAGCACAAGTTGATATTCATACTTGGCTCGAATTACGCTCTCAATTGCAAAAACACTACGCATTGCCAGAATTGAACAGTATCGATTTCGCCGAGATCCCAAGGCTTACTTGGCTAATTTAGAGAGTCGTCTTCTCTAGTAAGTTTTGCCACGCTAGGTTTGATTAGCGTAGACGTGAAACGGCTTGTCGCTAGACATCGCTGCATTTACCAAGAACGGAACCAACCGGACTGGAAGGAGGTGTTCAAAAGCACAAACTTCAAAGACGGCTAAAAATTTGGTGTTGCTAGATTCACATGATCGATGATGATACTATGCTACAAGGAGCGGTAGAAGCCGCAGTCTTTCTTCAAGAGAGCAGCTAAATTTCTTTGCCCTAATTTAGAGCGATTGTCCAAGGTTTTTCAGAGCATGGAAAACCATAAAGAGAAATCCAAATGAACTACGACATCAAAGACAAAACCATTTTGGTTACGGGCGCAAATCGCGGCATCGGCAAGGCGATAGTTGAGTCGTTTATTGAACACGGAGCCACCAAAGTCTATGCGGCTGTTCGTCAGATCAACAGTGTCTCCTCATTGGTTGAGCAATACGGCTTACGGGTAGTACCAATTCAGGTTGATTTAAGTGATCCCCAATCTATTTTTGCTGCTGCTCAAACTGCCCCTGATGTGCAAATAGTTGTCAATAATGCAGGAGTTTTTCAAGCTGGAACTCCCCTAGCTGAGGATGCAATCGCCGCTCTCGAATTTCAGATGAAGATCAATGTATATGGATTGATCAACATGGCTCAGGCGTTTGCCCCGGTACTCAAAGCCAATGGAGGTGGTGTCTTTGCCCAAATCAATTCTGTTGCTTCGCTCAAAGGTTTCCCCGACTCTGCTACTTACTGTGCCTCAAAAGCTGCGGCCTATTCAATCACCCAGGCATTACGAGAACTATTGAGTGAGCAGAACACGCTTCTGCTAAGTGTTCACCCTGGCCCGATTGCCACGGATATGGGCGATGCGGCAGGACTGACTGAGGTTGCAGAGCCACCTGCACTTGTGGCAGACGGGATAATAAAAGCTCTCAAAGCTGGGGATTTTCACGTCTTTCCTGACTCGATGGCTAAACAAATGGGCGATGCTTATAAAAGCTTTGCCCAAAATGTCGTTGAGGTGTCATCAAGTTAACTACATTGCAGGGTAATGCTCTAGACAAGGGGATCTGGGTATTAAAAACATTTTTATTTCCAACAGTCGTTACCGTACAAAACTTTTTGAGTACCATTTGGAGCAAACCGGACACACCAACCCTGTGTTTTTACTTGCCAATAACGAAAGGCTGTAGCCATCGCAAATGTAATTACTGTCCCTAAAGCTGTTACCAGCAGAACTCGCCGCCAACGAATTTGCTTTTTTGCCAACATTTTCTATCCTCTAAACCTCTAGTTATAGTTCCCAAAAATAGAAAGCGATACGTGTGGTAGGGCAGCAGGTAATAATATCCCCAGCGAGTGGGAATTAGCATAAGTGGAAGTTTTAGGAAGTTTTGATTTTGTGTTTCCATTCAATTAATATCCCCAGCGAGTGGGAATAGCCTATGACCCTAGTTTCGTTGTAGTCGAGCAAGTCGGGTTTCCATTCAATTAATATCCCCAGCGAGTGGGAATTTGGTAGATATTTTTTCAACCGTTACAAACAAAATCAAAGCGTTTCCATTCAATTAATATCCCCAGCGAGTGGGAATAAGATGGTTGCAACGCCGCAATATGTGTGAATGCTATAGTTTCCATTCAATTAATATCCCCAGCGAGTGGGAATTAATGCATACAAGAAACAAGCTAAACAGTTTAACACGTTTCCATTCAATTAATATCCCCAGCGAGTGGGAATCTAAACTAGTTAAAATGCTTATGGAAAAAGGTTTTGAGTTTCCATTCAATTAATATCCCCAGCGAGTGGGAATATAACAAACCCACCCTATCTTTAAAGGAACTTACCAAAAGTTTCCATTCAATTAATATCCCCAGCGAGTGGGAATTGGTCGTAACTCTTTGTGGGTTCCAGTTTTACCACAGAATTTTAAGTTTCCATTCAATTAATATCCCCAGCGAGTGGGAATTTGGTATCGGGTTGCAGTGCTAACGCTTGGAATGCGGTTTCCATTCAATTAATATCCCCAGCGAGTGGGAATAAGCGATATCTGCTACGCTTACCTCAAGTATATAAGTGTTTCCATTCAATTAATATCCCCAGCGAGTGGGAATCCTCCAATGATGAGGCTATTCAAAACCTCAGTCATGTTTCCATTCAATTAATATCCCCAGCGAGTGGGAATCACAGAATGAAAGACGCGATATTAAACGGTGACGACTTGTTTCCATTCAATTAATATCCCCAGCGAGTGGGAATAAACTGTTAGCTAAAACTTTGGTTCCACATTCCCAACATCGGTGTTTCCATTCAATTAATATCCCCAGCGAGTGGGAATGAGGGTACTCTAAACCGAATGGGAGTACGTTCCTGTTTCCATTCAATTAATATCCCCAGCGAGTGGGAATTAATTGCCAAGATACGCCTTGTCCGATGCAAGGGAAGGTTTCCATTCAATTAATATCCCCAGCGAGTGGGAATAAATTTGTCTTATTCCATTGCAAGTAAAAATCAAGTTTCCATTCAATTAATATCCCCAGCGAGTGGGAATCGCTGGGTTATCTCCTGCGCCATCGTCGCGTTTTTGGTCGTTTCCATTCAATTAATATCCCCAGCGAGTGGGAATTGCACCTCGAACTAATAGAGTCCAACACACTACTGTTTCCATTCAATTAATATCCCCAGCGAGTGGGAATAGATAGAGAAGAGCGCAAGAGATTAGTAAGGGAAGAGTGGGGTTTCCATTCAATTAATATCCCCAGCGAGTGGGAATCTTTCAAAGCATCGTTGTGGGTAGACAAAAAGGACGAGTCTGTGTTTCCATTCAATTAATATCCCCAGCGAGTGGGAATCCCTCAATTTTATACCCTTACCCAGTAAGGAATCCAGAAGCCGTTTCCGAAGGTCACAAAAATTAATCGCCAAACTGCCATTCCACCAATCACCAACATACCCCAAACCCTTATACTGTAAGCAACCGAAGGTCACAACGCTCAAATAAGCATTTCAGCTATTTTCCCTGAACCTCGGTAAACAGAGCTAAATAATCACCGAACTAGGCGGTTCAATCACAGATGGCCCCACACCCCAAGATTCTACTTGAGAAAGAGTATGCCGTGACAAAGGATAAAATCGTAGACTATCTTCAGTCAAATTCAGCTTTTTTCTTAACCGACGACGCAAATCTTGATATTTCTCGGTAGTTAACTGACACTCAAACACAGAATATTGAACTCTCTGTCCATAACCTTCAAGTAAATCAGCTACCTTTTTACGTCGTTTATCACAAGGAATATCATAGGCAATTACATATAAAAACATAATTTAGCCTCAATCAATACGATAAGGCTGATAACTATGACTAGGATTATAAACAAACTGTTTAAAAGCCCTTACTTGTTGATTAAGTATATCCCATTTCGGTTGTTTCTCTCCATTATCTATTTTTATTTCCTCCGTCATGCGTTGCAAAAATGCCTTGAGAAACTTTTTTCTTCCCGAATCATTTAAATAACATCCACCGTTATTAAATTCAAAATCATTTTCAGCATTAACCATCTTGCGATTAATTAACCACATCACTAGAGAATCTACAAGTGGGGCGCGAAATTCTTCAATTAAATCAGAAGCTAATGCTGCATGACCATCATGTGCTTGGTGCAAACAAGCACAATAAGGATCAAGCCCCTGAAGTTCAATCAATGCCAAAAGATGATTCCAAAGAACTTGATAACCAAAACTTAACATTGCATTTACAGGATTTCCTGGAGGACGACGACTCCGACCAGAAAACACAAAATCAGAATTAGTCAAACACTCACTAAAAGCATTGAAATACTGGGCTGCCCCTGCACCCTCAAACCCCATCAGCCTTTCGCAAGTCTCAGCTTGTGCCGCTTGATCAGCCAAATAATCTAAACTTAGCAGCACCTTTTCTAACACCTCCGACTCCCGCTTTTGTCGCTGTCGCCGTAACAGCACCCGACTATTTTTCAACTTTCCTCGTACAATAGCCCGGGCAGTAATTAGCTTTTCAATAGGTGATAATTGCTGTTGATAGCGTGCCAATTGCCGATATCCCCTAGAAATAGGTAAAATCCGACCATAACAATATCCCATTCGTGATAAATAACCAATAGGAATATCTCGTAATAAACAAGCACGAATTACTTGAGTAGTAACTTGTGAACTACCAAAAATTAGAATTTGTTCTAACAGAGGTAATTGCACTTCACCATAAATATTTTCTCCCTGCTTAATAATTAAAGTCTCTTTTTGCAAACACACATAGCAATTCTGTTGAGAAACATAAAGAGTCTGCATAGAATTATTAACTATTAAAAACTTCTAACCCACATTCCGCACTTCAATCAGTAGCATTAATAAACTACATTTAAATAAAATCCGAAATTATAATTTTGACTCTTAAGTAAGCCTCAAAAAAA
>NZ_JBALBW010000025.1:0-145923 GCF_036919895.1 Nostoc sp. | reverse complement strand
ATCTCCTTTCTCTAAAAAAATAGTTATTTTGTACTACATTTTGATTTTCAAAATGGGGTTAATACTCTATTTATTTCAAAATGAGAATTGCTGCTTAAATGCTGATTAGCTTATCCTTTTGTTATCCAAACACTAAGGATGCTTTAGATGGTTGCCCAAATCCAAGAACTTGAAGCGCAGCACTGGGTTAAAACTCGTTCTTCCCTCGATCCTAGCGAATCCACCTTCCTGATGTGGAAAGGTAAAATCTACGCCTTTATCCCCGGCGAGAAAAGACAACTCCTGTTCAAGATGCTGGGATTGAGTGTTAGCCGATGTATTCCCACAGCAGAGGGTAGCTGGGATTTTACTTCTAGAGAACTGACTTACTACCTCAATCCAAAAACAGATGAAGTCTTACGCAAATGGGAGAATCCTTGGACAGGCGAGACAGTTCCGGTAATTCACGTTGCGAATAATCCAGTGCAGGGTACGTTTGAGGGAAATTTCCCTGCACAAGTAGACGGTGATAGCACAACCTTCGTTTTTGATATATTTCCCTATTATCCCAATCCCTTAGCAAGCGATCGCAAATTTGCCGAATATAGCCCAAATCCAATTTATCAGGCGGCCGAATTGTTTAAATTAACAGTACCAACCGCAGATTTATTCAACTCAGCCCTCTCTTCAGTTTCTGAACTCAAACTGAGTTGGGATCGCATTGGTCAATGGCTTCCCTGGATGAAAATGGGCGATCGCCCCGGTCAACTAATCTACAGTGCTGTTGGCAGCAAAGTCAAGGGTTTAACAGAACTACCCCCACTGCTGCAAGACGAAATTAACAACCGTATTCCTTTATATAAACAAGCCCCAAAAGCCTTGATAGATGGCGAAGATATGACTTCCTGGTTGTACTTTCAAAAGCACTTCCCAGCTTACTTGGCTGGTGAAATCTTCCCGCTTCCCCAAGCAGAAGAGTTGTAAAATAGTCTGTCAATATTGCTGAGGATGAAATTGGGCAAATAGTTGGTTTTGCTAATGGAGGTAAAGAGAGGACAGGCGATCGCATTTATCAGGGTGAACTGTAGGCTATCTATATATAGTATTGTTTGCGATCGCTAATAAATCTGAGATTGTTCAATCCAAAATCTAAAATCTAACATTCTTCTGCCTCATGACCGGAACAATCAAATAGATGTAATTTTAACCGTTGGGAAAGTTCTTCACACACCTTCACCCCGCGCACACTATTACCACGCACATCCAGCAGTGGCGAAAAAACTCCAATGCCCATCTTATTGGGTACAACAGCAATAATCCCGCCACAAATACCGCTTTTCGCCGGAATCCCAATTTTGTAAGCCCACTCACCTGCAAAGTTGTACATTCCACAGGTGTACATCACACTCAGAATATCTTTGATATAACGCTTATCTACCGCCTGTTCTTTGGTGATGGGATTAATACCTCTATTTGCCAAAGTAGCCGCCATCACTGCTAAGTCTTGGCAATTCACCATCACAGCACACTGTTGGAAATAAAGATCCAGCGACTCTTCAATATTCTGGTCAATCATGCCAAAGTTGAGCATCAGATGCGCCATTGCGCGGTTGCGATGTCCGGTACTGCGTTCTGAGGTAAAAACTGAAATGTCAACGAACACATCCCGGCCAATATATCGCTTGAACATTTCCAGCGTTCGGTTAAGACGTTCCGTTGGGCCAGAACCTTTAATTAAGCTGGTGGTGGCGATCGCTCCAGCGTTTACCATTGGATTATAAGGTCGCTTCGATTGCTCATCCAAAACAATCGCGTTGAATGCATCCCCTGTTGGTTCCACGCCAACTCTAGTTAAAACATAATCCAGTCCATGATCTTCTAAGGCAAGTCCATAAGCAAAGACTTTGGAAATAGACTGAATGGTAAAGAGTTGGTCATAATCACCAACTTTATAAATCTGACCATCTACTGTGACAATACAAATACTGAACAAATCCGGGTTTACCTTCGCCAGTTCTGGAATATATTTAGCTACTGTACCCTCCCGCAGTAACTTGTACTGGGAATGCAATTCCTTAAGAACAGCTAATAATGGCGATGAATCTATTTCTAAATCTCTTTGATTTACTTGGCTTGTCATCAGACTGATAGTATTCCCCAAAATACTCACTATATATAGTAGGGGTACAGCCGTACATACTTACAGCCGCGAAGATTTTGTCAAATACAGCTTGCTGTCAAAAATCATCCTTGAACAATTACTGATGTTTACAAGACTAAGCTGTTTCTTTTAATACATTTAATTTCTTCTGTCCGAGCGATCGCGAAGATTTCTTAATTTTTCCATCGTTAATCACAAAAAATATTAAGTTGAGTATACTTCTTTATTTTATACTCAGTAACACTGATATCAAGAGTTATATTTGTTATCTGTATCCGTCTAGTCATTGGGAATAAAAGTCATCATTAATCTAAGTAGAAAAAACATATTAAACTCAAACTAATTTGCCTAATTATTTCAGATGTAACTCTTATCACGACTTATTCATGGGGAAATCTAAATATTTAATTAAATAAGTGATTTTAAGTATTTATGCCGATGCTATTTAATTGAGGTTATATTACCTTCTTATAGGAAATAGTAAGAATAAATGTAATATATAATACACGCATAGTTGCGAGCCTTTAGAAGATAAATCAATAGGGTATCGTTGCTTTGGCTTGCAATAGGCGTAAAGTTTTTTTAAGAAATTTTCGACTTGCATAAAAAAGCGTTACATAGCCAAAGTCCGCCCTTGAGAAAGGTTTCACCCTTAAATTTGGAACTTTAATTTGATTAGGCTGTCGATAATTACGCTAAAACCCTGATCCCCAAGCTAAAAGGTTCGTGTTAGTCTGTTGCAGTTATAAAGAACAAAGTGAAAACGGAACGAGTTCGAGTTTTTCAGAAGGGAACTAACTTTCACTAATTCACTAGTGAAAAATCCCGCAATTTATAAAACTTAAGTTCTACAGTCGCTTTCAAAAACGGACGCATGAATCAAAGACATTTGTGGATTATTGTTGCCCTGTCTATGGCTGTTTTGGGCATACCTTCAGTCGGTTGTACTCAAACCACCACTCAAGCCACCAAGGGAAATGCGCTAGCTTCCCAAAAATCACCTACCCCTGAAGTGGTTAAGGTGGGAGAGTACCAATCCAGAGCAGGGAAACAAACCTTGGATGCTGTGATTACAGAAATTCATCCTCACAACATTAGAGGACGTAAGGCGGCAACCCTTTTTATCCGAAATATACCTGTTCTCACCTTTTTGAGTTCTGTATCAAATACGAATCTTGAAACTAAAAAAGTTGGTTCAATGGTCAATACTGGGGGCGTACAATTGTACGCCCTTATTGCTAGCAATTCATCAAATACATTGAATACTGGCAAATTAACAGATGTGAGTAACCAGATTAGCTCCGATGACAATGACCCGGTTCAGATAGCTGGTGTAATAGCAGCCAAGATCAACCAGTTGAATCGGGAAAATGTTGACGGCAGTAAGATTACCGTCAGTTGGAAAGCAGGGGAAAAATCTAATGCCAATCAAGCGCAAAACAAAAGCACTCCCCCCCAGCAAAATGGCGATCGCTATGTAATCAAAATTAATGGCGAAGAATTGGTCGAAATTAACGAAGGTACACGACTAGCAGGTACCACCAACAATCTGGCGCAAGATGCATTGCAAGCAACCAATCGCCTCCGAAGACTACTAGGCAATGCATCTCCCCTAAAAGAGATTGCGAATTTACCAGTCCGTCAACCAATATCAATACCAAAGCTGCCTCAACAAATTGCAGCCGGTGCAGTGCAAGCCACTTTGAGAGGTATGGCTTCTTTTTACGGCTATGACGGTTCTGGTACTCGTACTGCTAGCGGTCAGAGATTCAACCCAGAAGAAATGACTGCCGCCCATCGCAGTTTACCCTTTGGTACACAAGTGCGTGTAACCAACACCCGTAATGGTCGTTCTGTAGTGCTGCGGATTAATGACCGGGGCCCATACGTTCGGGGTCGAATCATTGACGTGTCTGCTGGCGCGGCTCGGATTTTAGGAATGATGGGCAGTGGCGTAGCACCAGTACATATTGAAGTATTGGGGAAATAATCTGGTGACTGGGGACTGGGGACTTGGGACTGGGAAGACAAGGAGAAGAACCATACCCAATACCCAATCCCTAATACCCAATCCCTAATACCCAATCCCTAATAACCAATCCCTAATAACCAATCCCAGTTCCGTATCACTTAATTCCCCTAGTTCAATCAACTCTTCCCTCTATTTCAGATATAAACTAGCGGGGGAGGGATCGATAAGAACTAGGGGTATTTTTGTGCGCCTGCTGACAACAGTCGCAGCTTTACGCTGCTATTTAACTAAACGCTCCTCAGAAAACAAGCTGATTGCGGTTACTGAGGATTTAAGACCAGATGAGATGACTGGCTGGTATCAGACGGCAGTTGGTTTAGTGCCAACGATGGGGAATTTGCATCAAGGTCATTTAAGCTTGATCCAACAGGCGCGGCAAGAAAATTCTACGGTGATTGTGAGTATTTTCGTTAATCCCCTGCAATTTGCTCCCAACGAGGATTATCAACGCTACCCTCGGACTTTAGAGCAAGACCAACAACTTTGCGAACAAGCTGGGGTTGATGCAATTTTTGCACCGAGTCCTGAAGAGATGGCAGTTCCCCAGAAGAGTATACAAGAATCAAAGGTTACACAAGTTATACCACCATCTGCTATGATGACAGGCTTGTGTGGTCGTTCTCGGCTGGGTCACTTTCAAGGTGTCGCAACGATTGTTACTAAGCTTTTCAACTTGGTACAGCCTGACCGTGCCTACTTTGGTCAAAAGGATGGTCAGCAACTGGCAATTATTAAACGCTTAGTAGCTGACTTGAATTTGCCAGTAGAAATTGTTGGTTGTCCAACAGTGCGGGAAGCGTCGGGTCTTGCCTTCAGTTCTCGCAATCAATATTTGACTGCAACGGCAAAAGAGCAAGCAGCAGCATTATATCGTGGCTTGCGACGGGCTGAAGCTGCGTTTCGGGCAGGCGATCGCAATAGCAACAAGTTGATAGCAGTGGTACAGCAAGAAGTGGCAATGGTCAGCACAATTTTAGTGGAATATATTGAATTAGTTGAACCGACTACGTTGATGTCTTTAGAAAAAGTTGAGGAGGAAGGAATGCTGGCGATCGCAGCTCGTCTTGGTGCTACACGTTTGATTGACAATACGATATTGCGCGATCGTCAACCCATTATCGCTATTGATGGCCCGGCTGGTGCTGGAAAATCCACAGTGGCGCGGCAAGTGGCAGCAAACCTGGGTTTAGTCTATTTAGATACAGGGGCAATGTACCGTGCTGTTACTTGGTTAGTAATGCAAAAGGGGATTGCCATTGATGATGAGTGTGCGATCGCTGAATTAACTAACCAGTCTAAAATTGAACTTACTCCTAACCAGGATTTACAATCGTCCGTGCGGGTTTGGATTAATGGTACTGATATTACCCAGGTAATTCGCACCACTGAGGTAACATCTCTTGTATCTGCGATCGCAGCCCAAAGCGCTGTCCGTCAAGCACTGGTTAAACAACAACAAAGCTGGGGTAAAAAAGGTGGTTTAGTCGCTGAAGGGCGAGACATTGGTACTCACGTGTTCCCCGATGCCGAAGTGAAAATCTTCTTAACCGCTTCTGTAAGTGAACGCGCCCGTCGCCGCCAGGAAGACTTTAACAAACAAGGTCAACCCGAAATCAATTTAGAGCAACTAGAACGGGATATTGCCGAGCGTGACTGGAAAGATAGTACCCGCAAAGTTTCACCTTTACAAAAAGCAGCAGATGCGATCGAAGTTCAAACCGATGGCTTGGATGTGTCTGAAGTCACGGCACAAATTATTAACTGTTACCAGCAGCGTTTATCTCAGTGTTAACTACCGCTATTCACTGTTAGCTTTTTAGTTTCAAAGGGTGGTGGGTGAGCGATTATTCACTTACCATCCTTTCAAATGAAATAGATAATTTAACTATTGATTCAAAATCAAGATCTATTCAAGAACTACTAGAATATTATTTTTGAAGTATTAAATTATCTCGCTTCCGACTGATTTTTGGTATTGCAATTAATCCTACTAAAGATAGAAGCATAAAGGCTTTAATTCCTAAATGCTAATTATTATATTGGCCTTTCGCTACGAGATATTAGCCATTTTTATTTATAATCGTGGATTTCTAGCGATTTGACTTATCACCCAAGTACTTTGTTTTCGTCTTCACTTTGGTAGTAGAATGACGATGTTAAGTTTTATGTTTCATCATTAAAGACATAAAACCTCAAAAATAAAAGCTGTTAATTTCCCAAGCTTCTGTAATAGCTTAAAACTTGAAACCGGTAAAGAGAGGATTAGACACAATGGCATTTGTACAGGCCCCACTACCCTTCGATATTAATGCTTTAGAGCCAAATGGCATGAAAGCTGAAACTTTCGAGTATCACTACGGTAAGCATCACAAAGCTTATGTAGACAACCTCAACAAGCTCACTGAAGGTACAGAACTTGCTGATAAGTCTCTAGAAGAGGTGATCAAAACTTCCTTCCAAGACTCCTCTAAGGCGGGAATCTTCAACAATGCTGCCCAAGTTTGGAACCACACCTTCTTCTGGAATTCCTTGAAACCAAAAGGTGGTGGCACACCCACTGGCGATCTTGCAGCCAAGATTGATAAAGATTTTGGTAGCTTCGATAAATTCAAGGAAGAGTTTTCTAACGCGGCTGCAACTCAATTCGGCAGTGGATGGTCTTGGCTGATTGATGATGGTGGTACGCTGAAGGTGATCAAAACACCAAATGCAGAAAACCCTCTAGCTCATGGTAAAAAGGCACTCCTAACCTTGGATGTTTGGGAACATGCCTACTATATTGACTATAGAAACGCTCGTCCAGCGTTCATCAAGAACTTCTTAGATAACTTGGCCAACTGGGACTTTGCTGCTGAAAACTTGGCTAAAGCTTAATTAATTGCTAGTTTGCCCTGGAGTGCTATGCCTCTTAGTCAGCTGCTCCATAAGTTAATTTACAAAAGTTGAAGCAAAAAGCCCACTAGAAAAAGGGAGAAATTCTTTTTAATTTCTCTCTTTTCTGTTTTTCAGCAGTGGGATGCGTATCGTCTGCATAAAAGTAGTAGCATGAAAATCAAAATTAGGACTTATGGATTGACAGAAAAGACCAGATATGAGTTATTTAAAAAACTATTTATTTTAGGGGCAATTCATGAATTGCCCCTACAACGCGGGTCTATGTTCCCATCAAAAAATGATTAATAAAAACCTGAAACCAAGTATTTACCTTATACACAACATGATTCTTTTGTACAGCGTGTAAGTCCTAAAAATATAAAACATTATGGATAGCAAAGAACTAGCGCAATACATCGAAGCAACGAATAGCATTACAAAACCTTGGGTATTGGTACAACTACGCCTCAAGAAATTGCAAGAGCGTCGAGCTACCCTGACAAATGATGTCTACACCAAAGAATTAGAAGATATTTACCAAGACTTGATGAATTTGGGTGAATGGTGGCGCGGTATTGAAGATGAGGTATTTTAAAGTGAAGAGTTATGAGTTTTCCTAACTTTTAACTCCTAACTCCTAACTTAAAACGCAACCTGATGGCTCAAGCTCTCGATCAAGTCGATTACGATACTCTCGATGCCGCAAAAAGACGCTTCATCGATGCTGCAAAACGCACACTTACCTTTGCAAGCGCCTATGGCACTGTCCCCGCATCGGGTCTTGGAGCAAGTGCTAACGCTTTCAGTTTCAACCTCGCTCCATTTATTCAAGCGGGCGCTCCAGAAATTTCTTTAACGCTTGTCCCTGAAGGACTAGGAACGGCAGACGATACCCGCCCTGACGACCTTTCCGAAGAAGAACTTCGGCGATTTTGGTGGAACATCGGGATCAAGATCATCTCGTGTCTGACAAACGATGCAGCAACTTCAGGGATGCAGACTCTACTTCTTGGTCTTTATCTGCCATCAAGTACTCCTGAAACAATCTTTACCCCTGCCTTTCTTGATGGGTTTCTGGATGGAGTCGTTGAGGGGTGCAAACGAGTGGGGTGTGTCTATCTCTCAGGGGAAACTCCTCAACTTAAAACTAAGATGATTCCAGGTCGGCTCGACATTGCAGGTTCGGTTTTTGGGGTTATGCCGCCTGGTGTCGCTTCGATTGATAGCTCGCGTCTAGATGCCGGAAATACTATTGTTCTCGTCGAGAGTTCTGGCCCCCATGAGAACGGCTTTACCCCACTGCGAAAGCTTGCTGAATCCCTTCCTGATGGGTATAGAACAAAGCTTCCAAGTGGGCAGGAGTTCTGGGAAGCGATGAATGCTGCTTCATATCTCTACACACCGCTTGTACAGGCGGTACTTGGCGAAGGAATTCGCCCCACAGCGATGGAGAATATCACCGGACATGGATGGCAAAAGCTGATGCGGTCGGTGAAGCCACTCCGATATGTTGTCGAAAGGATGCTCCCAGTACCGGAGATATTTAAGTTTGTCGAGGGTCATTTTGAGGGCGGGGCAGAAACGATGCTTTCGGTGTTCAATTACGGAGCCGGATTTGCATTTTATACAGAATCAGAGGAGGATGCAGAAAGGATTGTCATCCTCGCAAGAGAACATAAGTTAACGGCTGTGATTGCTGGAAAGGTTGAAGCCTCCCTTAGCCGCGAGGTGGTGGTACAACCCCTTGGGGTAACTTTGAAGGGGGATTCTTTTGGGATTGCGCGGGGAGTATAATCAGCCGCAAGCGTAGGCATAGCCCGTCGTAGACATCGCTAGTTTTTGAGAGCTATTATAAACTCACTCATGCGATGCCTGCGGCGGCTACGCCTACGCTAAATTTATTACTTGATTAAATAAAATTAGTGCAATTACTGAGCAATAGTTTTTTTTTGACACGTGATATCTATTTACATCTCAGGCTTATTAGAGAAAATTAGCCTCCTAAATCTCTTAAAATAAGTCATTTTGCACAAATAATATAAGTGTATTTACAAAGTTTTATACGTGATATTTATTGCTACTTATGTTCAAGGTAGTACATATTACCCATGACTACTGAGGTTAAGATTTGCTAACGTAGTCTTAACATATTGAAAAATTTGCTGAGAAAGCTGAGAAAGTAGCCACCAATACTAATTTACAGTGTTGGAAATTTCTCATCTGTAGATAGGGCATTTTAGTGTGTTAAAAATATATATTTTTATCCAGAGGGGGTTATGGCTATAAATTTGGCCCAGACTACTGCTTCAGCAGAACTTTTGAAGCAAGTATTCCAGAACATTGATGCATATACTTGTCCAAGGTTATTCAACTTTCACATGCACACTATCTACTCGGATGGTAGGTTAAAGCCGAGTGGATTGATGGAGCAGGCGATCGCAATTGGACTAAAAGGGTTAGCGATCACTGATCATCATGGCATTCTTGGCTATCAAGCGGCCCTTGCTTGGTTAGAAGATTGGAAGTGGAGTAATCCTGGTGCAACAACTCCTTATCTGTGGAGTGGCGTAGAAATCAATGCAAACCTTCTGGATATAGAAGTTCATATTTTGGCTTATGCTTTTGCTCCAGAACACTCTAGTATGAAACCCTATCTGCAAAGAAGGCCAACTACAGGCCAAGAATATCAGGCAAGTAACGTGATTGCCGCTATTCACGAAGCTGGAGGATTTGCAGTTCTGGCTCATCCAGCGCGTTACAAGCGATCGCATTTTGAGTTAATTCCAGCCGCATCCCAAAAAGGGATCGATGGCGTGGAAACTTTCTATGCCTACAACAACCCAAACCCTTGGAAACCCAGCATATTGGAATCAGAACAAGTGCAAAAGCTGGCTGATGAATACTTTCTTTTCAATACCTGTGGTACTGATACCCACGGTTTGAGCCTGCTACAACGCTTGTAAAGATGAATCAATTTTTTTTAAATCTCCTGGTTCAATCCGCCAGGAGGTTATCTTTTCTGAGGCAGCCAATAATTCTTCATATATATGCAATTGGCAAAGATTAGTTATGAACTATTCGGTAAAATAATATGAAATGCTAAATATAAATATTGCTAAGAGAACAGGAATAATTTGACTAAAGTCTATTCGCTTTTTTTCAACTATTTCTAAACAAGATATCGGAATCATCAGAGGCCAGAAGAGAGTTGTCACCATAAACATCACAACAGATAAAAATTTATCTTCTGGAGTGGAAACAGGATGACGTAGAGAAAATATTAACCAATTGCTAAAAAAATAGCCTGTCATTAACAGATAACCAAGAGTTAAAGTCAGTTGTATCTGATTCATTGTGAGTACTCCTGAAGTTTTGTGAGTTCACTATAGCCTTTCCTGTTCTAGTTAGGTACACACCTCAATAATCCCCTTTGGAGAAACTTTTTAAGTTTTGGATGATGAATATTCAATACCATCATCCAAAATTTAAAGTTCAGTTAGCTATGAAAGTAATAATTAAGCAGTCTTAAAAAATCGAATAATTTCGCGGACATGATCGAGAAATTGCCCGTCGGTAGAAAGTTGCGCGATCGCAGTTCGGGCTTCTCTTGCCAAACGCTCATGTTCAGTTTGATTTGTCGCCCGTAATTCCTCAAAATTAGCTGCAATTCTGGCTAAATCTCTGCGAGTCTCTTCAGCAAAGCGTTGTTGAGTTGCAGATAAGGAATAGGGTTGTTCGGGGTTGAGTTGATCTTCCAACGACTGGATTTTTTGTTCCAATATCGAGAAGCGATCGCGCAGTTCAACAATATCTTCGCGCGGATACTTCCATTCTTGGCGAATCATCGCTAACCGTGCATATAAATACTCATAAGCTCGAATAGCTGGACGCAGAATCGTTAATAATAAAGCTGCGCCAGAACTTATATACCCAACCGTACTAATACCAGTGGCAGCAAGGGTATAAAGACCAACGGTTGAGAATAAGTGGAAAGCAATGGCAATCCAGAGCGATCGCTTCGCTAACAATGTGACATACTTCACTTGTTTCTCATCGACTGGAATTCCTTTCTCAGTTGATTGTGCCGCTTCTGCTAAGACTTCTTTGGCTTGAAAATGCACATTCCACGGTACGGTAACAATTACTAACAGCCACCAAAAACTTGCACCACCAATTACCCAATCAAGAAAATTACCAGCAGGGATGTGCAACCATTGGAGTAAGCCAAAAGCCGCTAGCACCACAACCACAATTCCAGCGATGGAACTGATGAAAAAGTTAATATACATTTTGCCCTGTCTCCGGTGAAACCATCATCTCGATCGTGACTGTATCCCAGCAGTTATACGGAAATGCTTGTGATGGTTTTTCTATTTGCACACACTATTTTTTGGATGATATGGCGGTTCTCAGTTGAGTGAGGTAAAGAACCCCACCCCCAACCCCCTTTCCGCAAGCGATGAGGGGGCTATGATGTCACTCATGGATTGGGAAACGCTATATAGCTACGCCAATTAGGTTGAGTATCTTTGCTACCGTTTTGTTGGAAAGTACCAACAGCCATGATTGTGATGGTTTTTCTATTTGCACATACCAGCTATTGAATGAGATAACTACGCCAAATTGATGGAGTATTTTTACTACCTTTTTGTGGAATTAGCGATCGCCAAGTTTTACCTTCTTGCTGAATTTGCAAGTAAATGTCAAAGGGTTGTTTTGGTTGCGTCAAACTCCGTTTTGGTAGCTTGAGAATCAAATCGTAAGTTCCCCCAACGCGGAAAGCTGGTAAATTTTCAATGGTTAGGGGTTGTTGCTGGGTAATGGATAGCCGCTTGATTTCAAATCCTTGAAAATCTAGATCCAACTGTTGGCTAAGTTTTTGTTGAGTTTGCTCTAGCCCAAGTGCGATCGCTTTTTGCACTAACTCGCTAGTTGGTAGCAGTCCAATACTGCCGCAAGCTGTCACTAGCACCAGCAATATTGCCGTCAAAACTAACCGCACTATGTTATTCACTGCCTAATCTGATATTTTCTTCTTTATCAGTTTAACCGGACGAACTGCTACTTTTTTTGCATCGAGTAACTAAGTATTATGCTATATAAATGCTAGATATATAATTAGTAAAGGCACGATAGAACCGTGCCCTAATTCGCAAAAAGTATTATTTTGAAAGGTTTTTGCTTTACAGGAAATTTAATACTGACGTAAAATTGCAGACAACGAACTATCTTTACGAAGATCCATCAAGTCTGCCAAAGAATCTGGGCGCGTATCCAAGTGGTGTTTGTGTTCTGCTGGTAGAACCGTAACTAGATGTTTTGCTTTCGGTTGCATCTGCATCATCGGCATCGTCATCAGTTGTGGCTGTGGCACAAAAATTGGCTGGTTCTTGGGAAGGCGTGGTTCCAATTTTTGGTAATTGCTCTGTGCCAAGCGTACCTGATGGCGGTTAACCAGTTTTTGGACTTTTTGCGGTTGCTTTTTCCGGTTGAGCACTTTGAAAATGAGCAAGGAACCACCACCACAACTGAGGACGATCGCAGCCACCATCCATAAAGGCGTAGGATTGCTATTCTCAGAGGGTACACTGATTGGTTCTTCAACGATAACTGGGATTTTTTCTGGTTCTTCTTGTGCTATCGGCCCAGCATTGCCTAAGCTATACACGGCAAAAGCACCACCTCCTAAAAACATGGCTAAACACCCAGTTAATAATAGCCAAGGATGGTGTGCAACCAGATATATCAGAACATTCGAGCTTTGTTTTAATCTCGATTTCCTGTTTGTCAGCTCTGGAGTAGCCCTTCTGAGTCGGGTTGGCTCGCGCTGTACACTCTGACTTTTTTCCATGATTACTTTCAGATTTGTACCCCTCTAGTCAATAAATTGTACTGGAGGAGTCAAGCATCAGGTATCCGTAACAAAATTTCCGATTCCAGTAGCTTTTTTGTAAAACAGAGGCTACCAAATCCAGCTAACTTTTGTCAAAATTGTGTATTTCTTGTGACTTCTTGCCCTAATAATCTGAAATTAGTTTGCTTATTTTCTGCCGTCAGCTAGGAGAATGCCTTTCAAGAGCAAGTTGAATTAAGCGATCGACTAATTCTGGAAAGGAGACTCCACTATGGGCCCAGAGTTGGGGATACATGCTCGTCGCTGTAAAGCCTGGCAACGTATTGATTTCGTTAATTAAAACTTCTTGTGTCGCTTCCACATAGAAGAAATCTACCCTTGCTAATCCCGCAGCGTCAACAGCTGCAAAGGCTTGCAAAGCCATGTCCTGAATTTTACGGGCGATCGCATCTGGAATCGATGCCGGAATCAGTAAATCTGCCCGACCATCTGTATATTTAGTTTCATAATCATAAAAATCGCTGTCATAACTAATCTCTCCAATGACAGAGGCTTCGGGTCGATCGTTTCCTAAAACGGCACACTCAACTTCCCTGGCGACGACACCAGCTTCGACAACCAGTCTTCGATCGTAACTGGCAGCATTATCTAAAGCGGCTTCTAATTCTTGGCGCGATCGCACTTTGGCAATTCCCACTGATGAACCCAAATTAGCGGGCTTGACAAAAGCGGGATAACCTAATGCTGCCTCAATTTCATCACATAGTTTCGGAAATACGCAAGGATTAGACCAAACTTGCGCTCTAGTTATCGCCTTATATTTTACCTGTGGTAGTCCGGCTTGCTCAAAGGCAATTTTCATGGCAATTTTATCCATTCCCATTGCCGAACCTAACACCCCAGAACCAACAAAGGGGATTTGCATCAAAGTTAGTAAGCCTTGAATTGTTCCATCTTCACCGTTGGGGCCGTGGAGAATGGGAAACCAAACATCCACTTGGGCAACTTGAGAGGGAGATTGCCACTTGCTTAAGGTTTGGGCTTGAGGGTTGGATGTCAGATTTCCTTCGGAAGTTGATTGTTCAGATTCCAGTAACGGATTGCCAGTTCCTAAAACCTTTTGGGGTGCTTCTCCTGCTAGCCAGCGGCCATCTTTTTGGATGTAAAAAGGCAGTATTTCGTACTTACTAGCATTTTGCTCTGCACTTAAGGCTTTAGCGATCGCCTGTGCTGATTTGATTGAAACTTCATGTTCTCCCGAACGACCGCCAAACAGTAACCCCACGCGCAGCTTAGTCATTTTCGGTTCCTCCACACTTCTCAAGCAGATAGCGTATCACAACCTACAAAAATTGCCATATTTTTCTAGATTATTTTATTGCCCCTTGCCCCCAATTGAAGCAATCGTGTTGTCAGCTACAGTTATATGCCAGCAAAGTGGGCAACAATATTGATAAATAACTAGAAATGCAGCCCCACCTGTAAAAGATGCTGCCGTTTCATGAAACCCAGAATTATTGTTTGTGGCTTAGGACGTACCGGATATAAAACCTTTCGTTTGCTGAGACATCAGGGAACCTTCGTTGTTGGTATTCATCACCAATCTATCCCTGGCGAAACGGCAGGAGATGTGATTGTTGGCGATTTACAAGCAGCTTCTACCCTAACAGCAGCAGGAATTCAACAGGCGCATACTATAGTCATCGCCGGATCTAAAGATGCTTTGAATTTGTCTATTATGATGCAAGCGCGGGTGCTGAATCCCCAGATTCGGATTATCAACCGTTTTTATAATACAAATTTGGGTGAGCGCCTAGATCAAAGTTTGCCAGACCATTTGAGTCTGAGTGTTGTCGGATTAGCAGCACCCGTATTCACCTTTGCAGCACTGGGAAACCGAGCGATCGGACAAATCAAATTATTTCAGCAAACTTGGCCAATTCACGAAGAGTACATTGATGAAAACCACTTCTGGAAAGGTCTAAAGCTGAGTGAACTGTGGGAAGATCGCTTGCGGATGCTGATTTATTACTTGCCAGTAAAAGGTGAGATGGATTTGATATCAGGTGTCATATCTGGCCAAGAGATCCAAGTAGGCGATCGCTTAATTGTTGGTACGCAACCCCGCATTCGTTCTCCCAGGCGATCGTTGATTAGAAAATTGCTGAAAGTTATGACTAATTTTAGGCAGTTTCAAGAACACGGGCGATCGGTAGTGCTGGGTGCAATTGCACTATTGGCGGTGATTGCGATCGCTACATTCACCTATATGTCGGCTGAGTTGAGTTTGTCTCCCGTCGATGCTCTATATTTTTCTGTAGGCATGATTACTGGAGCGGGTGGTAATGACAAAGTAGTAGAAAATGCTCCTAACAGTATTAAGTTATTTACCGTTGTGATGATGCTGGTTGGAGCAGTGGTGATTGGTATTTGGTATGCAATGCTCACCGATTTCGTCTTGGGAAGTCGCTTCAAGCAATTTTGGGATGCAGCCAGAATACCCCAGCGACATCACTACATTGTCTGTGGCTTGAGTGGTATTGGGGTGAGAATTGTCCAGCAACTCCACGCCAGTGGACATGAAGTTGTAGTAGTTGAACCCGACTCCAACAATAAATATATTAATACCGCCCGTGAACTCGGTATTCCCGTAATTCAGGGCGATGCCAGCTTTCGGACAATACTTAAAGCCAGCAATATAGACTCTGCCGCCGCCGTGCTTGCCGTTACTAGCAATGATGCTACCAATCTAGAAATTGCCCTCAAAGCCAAAGGCTTGACACCTAGCATTCCGGTGATTGTTAATTATGCCGATCCCGATTTTGCCGGCATAGCGCAACAGCTATTTGGCTTCGAGGCCGTACTGAGTCCGGCTGAACTAGCAGCCCCAGCTTTTGCTGCTGCTGCACTAGGGGGACGGATTCTCGGCAATGGCATCACAGCCGATAGTCTTTGGGTAGCTTTTGCAACCATGATTACACCTTCACACGCCTTTTGTGGGCAGTGGGTGAAAGATGTAGCAATGTCATCTGACTGTGTACCTTTGTATGTAGAAACAAACAACCAAACCCTTCATGGCTGGGATTTACTAGAAACTAACCTTAGTGTTGGTGACGTTTTGTATATGACAATGCCAGCAACACAGCTATATCAATTGTGGCGAGACGAGCGAGTTTGCGAAACACACGCTTAAATCAATACGGTTCAGTTAAGCCTTTCTTCTCTCTGCGTCCTTCTCTGACGAGACGCTGCGCGAATGCGTCCTTTGCGGTAGCCTGCGGCAAGCCGTTCGCGTAGCGTCTCGTAGAGAAGCGTCTACGTTAAAAAAATGACTTTAGTAAAAAGTTTTAGCCTTAACTGAACTGTATTGAGTCTTAAGGAATTAAATTATTACTTAGTAAGGATGAAAACCTGATATAGAAAAATATTATTTTAATAGCAAAAACATTAATTACCTACAAATTATTAATTACGAATTATTTTAATTATGGCTGCTTAATTTCCTCTTGACTA
This sequence comes from Nostoc sp., assembly GCF_036919895.1. Taxonomy (GTDB): domain Bacteria; phylum Cyanobacteriota; class Cyanobacteriia; order Cyanobacteriales; family Nostocaceae; genus Nostoc. Next base: position 129,510 of record NZ_JBALBW010000025.1, on the reverse strand, counting down.
TTACTGTTCCATCTTGGATAAATTTGACCGTAAAACTTGTTCCACCTCCTACCTCACTATTTACATAAATTTCTCCATGATGTATTTCTAAACACTTTTTCACCACAGCCAATCCTAATCCACTACCAACAATCTTGCCTACATTACTAGCACGATGAAAAGGCTCAAATAAATGCTCCTGAAACTCTAAAGGAATTCCTATACCATTATCTTTAACTTGGAAAAATATTGCCTGTGCTTCACAGCTAAGAATTAGGGAAATATTTCCCTCTGGAAGTGAATATTTCATTGCATTTGAGAGTAAATTAGTCAAAATTGAATACAATAAACTCTCATCTAACTTTGCATGAGTACAGTTCCCTTGACTAATAAATTTAATCGTATGCTGTTGTTGATTAGAAAATTGAATATCTTCTATCAAATTAATGCAAAATGCTTCTAAATCCATGAGTTCTGGATGAAATTCTAATTTACCAGCTTCCGCCCTAGTCAAAGTCAAAATATCCGTTAGCAACTGGTTTATTGATCTAGCTGAAGATTGAATCCGATAGAGATTTTTGAGTTTTTTCTCTTCTGTCCATTGCTGATTACTTTGAGCCAATAGTTGAGCCGATCCCAATATAATACTTAATGGTGTGCGAAACTCATGAGATACCATTGAAAAAAAGCGTAACTTCAATTCACTAAGTTCTTTTTCTTGGGCTAAAGTTTTTTGAATAGTTTCTGCTTGTTGGCGCTTAACTAATTGTTGATAAAGCAAAGCATAAACACCTAATAAAATCGCAAAACTCAGAAAAGTACTGAGAAATTCAATCAACATCCGATTACGGATATTGTCTTGGGAATGTCTGACTGAAATTTGCAGTAAATGTTCTTCTCTAGCTTGCATTTTGGTAAGCGTTTCGCGGATTTGACTACGGTTTTCGTTGCTTTTAGTAACTAGGGGTGCTTGAACAGCAAAGCTTGATTTACCTAATTTCTTAAGGTTAATTGATTCTTTAGATAGTTCAATTCTTTGAATAATAAGAGATTTTAGCTTAGTTAGTTGCTGCTGTTGATAAGAGTCATCAGCAAGTTGTTGCTGCAACTTTTGGACTTTGGCATCCAGGCTTTGCATCGCCTGATCGTAACGTTTGAGTTCTGATTGCTCTCCATATAGGATATAACCCCTGCGTCCGGCTTCTGCATCGGTTAGTGTAGCAAAGATATCGATAACATTTTTCATTACCTCATGTGTGTACTTTACTTGATCGCTACTTGCAATTAACTGAGTAGCGTTTTGGTAAGAAATAAAACTAGCTGTACCCATTAAGAATAAGCACACGCCAAAGCCAGAGGCAATCCATTTCCTTTCCAATGACCATTTCATAGAAAAAATCAATTGATGGTTCAGAATCCATATCTTATCCAAGACCTTACATCAAAGTAAATATTTTTCAAATATAAGCTTCGTTTAGAATTACTTTTATTACTAACCGATATCTACCCGATTTTTGCCTTGTATCTCCACAACTAAGCGTTAAAATCCTAACTAAAATAACTTACTTGCACTAAAATATCTCCAAATAAATTTAATTGTTTGTTTGGAGAATTTTAATTTTATTATAGTAGAACTTATATTTGATTGATTTTTGTAAAAACCTCATTACGGCTCAAAAAACCTTCTTACCCATTGTCGGCTAAACCAAGTAATTTCTCTAAATCAAAGCTGATTATTATATTCTTATACATTAGATTGGAAAGCTAAAAATTAATCATTTTTATTACTCTTACTACCCGAATCCTACCCGAATTCTACCCAAAATTTAGACCTTAAAGGTGCAATATATATTAAGAAAAAGCAAAATCGACAACAAAATCGACAATTGGAATATTGTTTCTGGTAGATTTTTATGTTTTACTGCTAAGTGAATATTATCAATAAATATCGTTCATACTAATGAGCAAGTAGAGTGAAATACAAAGGTTCACGAAATTCTGCATTCACAAAACGAGAGAATATCTCTCCACAATATCCAGACAAAAAAATTCCCACCCATACTCGAAATCAATTACTAAGCAATAGATACAGACTTTCTTTAGTATGGTGTATTTTAATGGCAGCAGTATTAGGACTAGTTATTAACTTATATAAGCTGCAAATTTTACAGGGAGAAAAGCTAACAGAGAAAGCACGAACTCAGCAAATGGTCACTTTGCAGCCTTTTATACCTCGCCGCATGGTGGTGGATCGTAATCATAATATCTTGGCTTGCGATCGCCTTGTGTATACTCTGTACGCCCATCCGAAACTATTTAAACAACCTTATGAAGAAATAGCACAAAAGCTTGCCTCAATACTTAACAAAAATTCTAATGAATTAGTAAGGATTTTTCAAAGTCAAAAAACTGGCATTCTGCTGACTTCTGCGCTCCCAGAATCAACTGCTACTCATCTGAGAACATTACATTTAAATGGTTTGGAGTTAATTCAAAAAAATTTACGATTTTATCCAGAGAACGATTTAGTTGCAGATGTAGTAGGTTACGTCGATACAGACCGTAAGGGTCAAGCAGGTGTGGAATACAGCCAAGAAAAATTACTGAAACGTTCTGTGCAAACTATCCGGCTCAGTCAAGCAGGTAATGGCGCTCTGTTACCAGATTATGCTCCTGTGGGATTGCTGAATTTTGATGATTTGCAACTACAGTTAACTATTGATAGTCGCTTACAACGGAGCACCAGTTTAGCTCTGAAGCAACAGATGGAAAAATTTAGGGCGAAACGGGGAGCGGTAATTGTAATGGATGCGCTGGATGGTTCCTTGCTGTCTTTAGTTTCTCAGCCAACATATAACTCCAATGAATACTCCAAAGCTGATATTTCACTGTTTAAAAATTGGACAGTAGCAGATACTTATGAACCAGGCTCAACATTTAAGCCTTTAAATGTAGCGATCGCTTTAGAAAATCATGTTATAAAATCAGATGATATATTTAAAGATACTGGTTCAATTAAAGTAGCTGACCACACTATTAAAAATGCTGAGGAAAACAATTATCGAAGAATTAGTATTACTCAAATTCTAGAATATTCTAGTAATGTTGGCATGGTGGAAATTATGCAGCGATTGCGTCCTTCAGTCTATTACAAATGGCTCCAACGCTTAGGAATAGGGCAAACTGTTGATACAGATTTGCCGTTTGCAGTTAGCGGACAGTTGAAAAGTAAAGAAAATTTTGTTGCTTCACCCATTGAACCAGCAACTACCTCTTTTGGACAAGGTTTTTCTCTCACACCGCTACAATTAGTGCAATTGCATGGTGCTTTAGCTAACGGTGGGAAATTAATTACACCTCATGTAGTCCGGGGATTGATTGATAGCAAAGGACAGATACATTACTCACCAACTTTTCCAATACCACGCCAAATTTTCTCACGCGCTACAACTCAACAGGTGATTAAAATGATGGAAACTGTGGTTGAAAAAGGAACTGGAAAAGCATCACATATTCCGGGCTATCACATAGCTGGTAAAACTGGTACGGCTCAAAAAGCAGGTTCTACTGGTGGTTATAAAAAAGGTGCTTACATCACTAGCTTTTTAGGTATATTACCAGCAGAGTCTCCCCGTTATGTCATTTTGGCAGTGATAGATGAGCCAAAAGGAGAAAATGTCTATGGCGGTACTGTCGCCGCACCAATTGTTAAATCTGTAATAGAATCACTTATTTCTCTTGAGGAGATTCCACCAGTTCAGGCAATAAATTAGTTTTATAAAAAATACGATAACTAAATAAATTGTAGTGATATTTATAAGTAAGGAAATATAATTGCCGTGTCTTCGTTTAAAAATTTTGAAGAAAAACAATCACAATTTAAGACTTTACCTAGTTTTGAGTTTTTGAAAGGAGTTGGTCAAGTAACTGGCGGCATACTTCTATCAGTAACTATGCTATCAAGTTCTCTTATGGCTGGAGGACTCGTTGGTTTAGCTCTTAGTTTCCGCAATCTACCAGATGTTAGACAATTACGAAACTTTTCACCTTCAGAAACAACTTATATCTATGACATTAAAGGCAAGCTTTTAGCGCGTATACACGGGGAAGCTAATCGCCAAGTAGTGCCTTTAGATCAAATTTCTCCCAATTTGAAACGGGCTGTATTAGCTAGTGAAGATAATCGTTTCTATGAGCATCATGGTATTAATCCTGGTGGTATCGGGCGGGCTGCATTAGTCAATTTGGCATCTGGGGAAGTGCGAGAGGGTGGCTCTACAATCACCATGCAGTTGGTGAAAAATATATTTTTATCTCAGAAACGTGCTTTTACCCGGAAAATAGTAGAAGCAGTATTAGCAATTCGGTTAGAGCAAGTTATTAGTAAAGACCAAATATTAGAGATGTACCTCAATCAAGTTTATTGGGGTCACAATAACTATGGTGTTCAAACAGCAGCACGTACTTACTTTAAAAAATCAGCACAAAATTTGACTTTGGGTGAATCAGCAATGATGGCGGGTTTAATTCAAGCCCCAGAAGAATTTAGCCCGTTTGTGAGTATGAAGTTGGCAAAACAAAAACAAAAAGAAGTACTGGGGCGGATGTTGGAACTAAATTGGATTAGTCAGCAAGAGTATAATGATGCCCTCAAACAAAAAATCAAGCTTGGAGAAATCAGGTCATTTCAAGCTAGCGCTTTGCCTTACATTAGCAATACCGTAGCCCAAGAACTGATTAAAAAGTTTGGGCGTGAAACAGTGATTAAAGGCGGAATGCATGTACAAACTACAGTCGATACAAGCTTCCAAATGATGGCAGAAAAAACTATCAAGAAGTGGCATAAAACCCTTGAATCTGAAGGGTTAAGAAATAATCAAATGGCTTTAGTATCAATCGATCCTCGTACACATTTTGTCAAAGCATTAGTGGGTGGTATAGATGCAAAAACTAGCGAATTTAACCGCGCAACTCAAGCCCATCGTCAGCCAGGATCTTCTTTTAAACCATTTGTTTACTATACTGCTTTTGCTAGTGGTAAATTTACGCCAAATACAACAATCCTAGATACTCCAGTTAGTTACCGTGATGGTAACGGTTGGTATTCTCCACATAATTACGATAATACCTTTATGGGAGCAATACCGGTTCGTACTGCCCTAGCCCAATCTCGTAATATCCCCGCAGTCAAGATTGGCAAAGCTGTGGGCATGAATAAAGTAATTCAAACTTGCCGTACTTTGGGAATTATGAGTCCGATGGAACCTGTGAGTTCTTTACCACTAGGTGCAATTGGTGTTACACCACTAGAAATGGCTAGTGCTTATGCAACTCTTGCTAATTATGGCTGGCAATCACCTCCGACAATTATTGCCCGAATTACTGATAGCAGTGGCAATGTGCTATTAGATAATACTCCTAAACCTCAGCGAGTGCTTGACCCTTGGGCATCAGCAGCAATTTTAGACGTAATGCAAACGGTAGTTAAAGAAGGAACTGGTAGAGGTGCAGATATTGGTCGTCCAGTTGCAGGAAAGACGGGTACAACCTCCTCAGAAAAAGATATTTGGTTTATTGGTACGGTACCGCAGTTAACGACTGCCATCTGGGTAGGGAAGGACAACAACCAGCAATTATCTGGCCACGCCACGGGTGGAGGTATGGTGGCTCCTATCTGGCGTGATTTTATGCAGAAGGCACTGAAGGATGTACCAGTAGAAAACTTTAAGCCACCTTCCCAGTTTTCTCGTCCGAAATCAAATTGAAAGTATAGGAATCCGGTTTGATTTATGAAAGTATACGTAGGATGTGTTAGCAATAGCATAACGCATCAAACCCTTAATAATAGTGCGTTACGAACTCCGTTCTAACACACTCTACAATACCTAATTTTGTTCAAAAATCAAATAGTAATCCTATATTAAGGTTAGGTGTTGGGATTTATTCTAGTTTTTTAATTCACAGATATTCTAGAAATGCGGATTTTGGTAGTTGAAGATGATATGCAGCTAGCAGAAATGCTGATGGAAGCCCTTACTGACCGTCAATATGTGGTAGACACAGCCCACGATGGAGAGGAAGCGTGGGATTGCATCAAAGTGTTGGAATACGATCTAGTGGTGCTAGATATTACCTTACCCAAGTTGAATGGTGTAAGTTTTTGTCAACGCTTGCGATCGCCTACTATAGAGCGTAGTCTATTGCATAACAGTACAATACCCGTCCTCATGCTAACAGCCCGCGACACCTTGGCTGACAAAATTATCGGCTTGGATGCTGGCGCAGACGATTATATGGTCAAACCTTTTGAAATGCCAGAGCTAATGGCTCGTGTTCGCGCACTATTACGCCGCAATAGTGCCGCAGCATCCTTTCCAGACCTTGGTTGGGGTAGTTTGCGTTTAAATTCTAGCACTTATGAAGTTATCTATGCTGACCAGCCTTTACACCTAACGCCTAAAGAATTTTCCCTTCTAGAATTAATGGTTTCTAGCGGTCGGCGCGTGCTAAGTCGAGCCGGGATTATTGAACGTATTTGGTCACTTGATGACCCTCCGAGCGAAGAAACGGTTAAGTCTCATATCAAGAGTTTACGGTATAAACTTAAAGACGCAGGTGCGCCTGATGATTTTATCGAAACAGTTCATGGACTGGGCTATCGCTTAAAACAGCTTTAATAAACTACCCGATTTCTACCTGATATTTACCCCTTATTTCTACAACTGATTGTTAAAGTAAAATTAATGAAATTAACCTCATTACACTACTAGTTCTCCAAATTAATTTAATTATTGATTTGGGGAGCTTTAACTATGTATTAAACTACAAAATACATGTTTTGGAAGAGTATTATATCTTAGTTAGGGAGATTTTTATGTCTTACTCTTCAGGAAATATTTCTAATATTGTTCTTAGCAACGAAGAGTATCGCAAACTGAGAGTTTATGCACAAGAGCATAAACTTTCAATTTCTGAAGTCATTCGGTTACTAATTGATTTTCTTCCGGAATCCTCTAAAACTAATAAAAATTTAAGTAAAAACCATCCATTTCTGTTTCATAGAAGGTTTTTATACGTTTCTTTAGATGCTAAGTAAATTGTAAAATTAGAATTTTTACTATAACTAATTTCTCTATAAAACTTTGTGTCATCTCCAAACAAATTTGAATTATGAATACTCTTGCTTCTTTAAATTTGGGTAAATCTCTAGAAAATACTGCTTCAGAAACAGCAAATTCACAACCCACTTACGCGCTAATTTCAGTTCACGGCGACCCGACAGCTGAAATAGGTAAAGAAGGGGCAGGTGGTCAAAATATCTACGTGCGAGAATTAGGGTTAGCATTAGCAAAACGCGGCTGTCAAGTTGATATGTTCACCCGACGCGAAGACCCCAACAAAGAAGAAATTGTGGAATTAGCACCAGGGTGTCGCACAATTCGTCTAACCGCAGGGCCAGCAGAATTCATTTCTAGAAATAATTTATTTGAATATTTACCAGAATTTGTGGAAGCTTGGCTTAATTTCCAAAAGCAAACAGGGCGAAGTTATTCATTGATTCACACTAATTATTGGCTTTCTGCTTGGGTGGGATTGGAACTTAAATCTAGATTAGGATTACCTCAAGTTCATACTTATCACTCTATAGGGGCAGTTAAATATGGCAATGTGGAAAATCCACCACAGATTGCTGCAATTCGTAATTGTGTAGAGAGGTTAGTTTTAGAACAGGCAGATTGCGTCATTTCCACTAGCCCCCAAGAAGTAGAAGACCTACGTCAATTAATTTCGCCGCATGGTCGGATTAAAGTTATTCCCTGTGGAATTAATACTGAACACTTTGGTTCTGTAAATAAAGAAGTTGCTCGCCAACAGTTAGGAATTGCGCCAGATTCTCAGATAATTATGTATGTAGGACGCTTTGACCCCCGCAAGGGAGTTGAAACTTTAGTAAAAGCTTGTGCGAATTTGCCTTCAGCATTTCAACTCTATCTAGTTGGTGGTAGCCGCGAAGATGGAGCAGACTTTCGAGAACAACAACGCATTCAAACTTTGGTGAAGGAATTGGGATTGGAAGCAGTTACAACTTTTACTGGACGAATTTCTCAAGCACTCTTACCTACTTACTATGCCGCAGGGGATGTCTGCGTTGTACCGAGTTACTACGAACCTTTTGGTTTAGTTGCGATTGAGGCAATGGCGGCCGGAACACCTGTAATTGCCAGTAACGTGGGAGGGTTGCAGCATACAGTGGTGCATGGTGAAACCGGACTTTTGGTTCCTCCTCGTGATTCTAAGGCTTTGGAGGGCGCAATTCACAGTCTATTAGAAAACCCCATTTTGAGAGAGAACTATGGCAATGCTGCACAGAATTGGGTTCAGTCTCGTTTTAGTACTCAAGGAGTTGCCGCCCAAGTTCACGAACTCTATCAATCTTTAACACTTGATACATTTGTTCAAGAAATTATTCAAACTAAAAAATTAACTCCAGAGTTAGAAAGACAAATCCAAAATTTATTGAAGTCGAAAGCTTTAAAGTCTAGTGAAATTAAGGCTTTAGAAAAATTAATTGACTCATTTTATAATGGCATTGTGCAATGGGCAACTAGTTAGACGAAATCATACAGCAGAATTCAGGTGGTTGCCGAGTGTAGTCGAAATGAGTCAGAATTGAGAAGTAAAACCAGCTTCATACATGGCTTTGAGGCTTTGATTGTGTACTTCAACCAACTGGAAATCTACAAAAAATAACATTGTTAGGACTTACGCACTGTACAAATTAGTCATGGTATACTTTGACCGAAATAGCTTGTTTGAGACTTTGACTAATTATGTTTTTACCGATGAATTAACCGTGGGTTAGGGGTTTAGCAATGCTAAACCCCTACGATAAATATGATTTTCCGCAATATATATTTATTGTTTTCTGTCGATGCGTAAGTCCTAATTGTAGCTGCTTTTCTAGACTGTGTATTTTTCAAATTTATTATCAATAGTCTTTTAGTGGAGACAAGTAAAAATGAAACTGCTTTTAGTTATTGAATTAGACAATACCTTGGTTGGGAATAATCGGGCTATTGCTGCTTTAAACGAAAGGCTAGAAGCTATACAGAATCAGATTTATTTAGTCTATGTTACTAGTAGTTCTTATGCTGCTAGTCGTCGGACGATAGCACAGGCACGGCTTTTGAAACCCGATTATTTAATTGCTAGTGTCGGTACTGAGATTTATCAGCGAGGTGTGCTTTTAGAAAAGGATTGGACAAATCAAATCTCAAAAGATTGGGATAGGGATGTAATTTGGGCAATTGCTAGCTATTTTTCTGCACTGATACCTCAACCCGACAGCGAACAAACTCCCTGGAAATTAAGCTTTTGTCTAGATATGGATGCGCCGCTTGAGGTTATCCACGATCTAGAAGATTTGTTAAATTTTACTGGATTGCAGACTCAGGTAGTTTTCAGCAATGGGCGGGACGTTGACATTATACCCAAGGACAGTAACAAAGGTAAAGCGACTGTATATCTGCAAGACTTGCTGCGATCGCAATCAGATGCAACTATTGTCTGTGGAGGTTCTGGAAAAGGTGAGATCGCGCAACCCATTTCCAATTAAATCTATCGCACTCTGAAAGTTCAGAAGCAGCCTTAGCTAATAGGGATTTCCAAGAAATAAATTATCCAATAAACGAACCACAGAGACAAGGTAGCGCGGTCTTGGGGGTTTCCCCCATGAGCGACTGCCACGCAGAGAACACAGAGAGAGAAGAAATAGAGAGGATTTTTACATCAGTTTTGGGGTATTTTTTATTTGGAAGTCCCATATCTTAAAGTTTAGGATAGGCGATGCGTTGGTGATGAAATTGCTGCCAAACCTGGACAAAAATATGAGCAATTTGAGACATCTCTGGACGTGTTAACCCTGAGTCTACCAATTGATTATCCTGCCATCGTGCTTTCAGGATTTTATTTACCATTGCCAAAGCTGCTTCTGGGGTTGCATCTTTAAGGGAGCGTAACGCCGCTTCACAAGCATCAGCCAATATAGCAATTCCTGTTTCTTTGGATTGGGGAATCGGCCCGTCATAGCGAAAATCTGATTCGTGTAATACTTTTTCAGTATTTTGTTGCTGTGCTTGCTGGTAGAAATATGCAATTAAAATGGTTCCTTGATGTTCGGGAATAAATGCCTGAATAGCGCTTGGTAGCTTGTGCTGACGAGCCATTACCAGACCTTCACTCACATGCTTTTTGATAATTTCGGCACTTTTCCAGGGGTCATTAATTACATCGTGTTTATTAATACCTCCCATTTGATTTTCAACAAATCCCAGAGGATCGTGCATTTTACCAATGTCATGATAGAGAATCCCAGCGCGCACCAGTTCCACATTACAATCTAATGCTCGGGCCGCAGTTTCGGCGAGTGTTGCGACAAACAGTGTGTGCTGGAAAGTTCCCGGAGCTTCATTAGCTAGACGTTTTAATAAAGGCCGGTTGGGATTGGACAATTCTGCCAAACGAATCGGTGTGACTAAATCAAATAAAGCTTCTAGGTAGGGGCTTAACCCTAGTGCTAAGATACTCCAAAATAACCCTGCTAAACCGTTGAGGACTGCTGCACCCAAGACAGCATACCAAAGGGGTGCGATCGCAGTATTGACCAACAAATAAACTAATCCCTGCGTCAACCCAATTAAGATTCCCAAGGTAGCTAATTCCTCTCGTGTTCGCAGTGCTTCTCTACCAGGGAATCGCCATTGTCCCGCCATCAATCCGCCCAGAATTCCGCCAGCTGCACTAGGTACTAAATAATGCCAGCTAAGTTCGGTTCCCATTGAGAGCAATATCGTCAGTAACACCATAACAGTACCCCCGATCGCAGTCCCGTAGAAGCTACCAAGAAGCAAACCAATAGCAGGTAAGCCTGTAAATGATTTGGTCAAGAAGATTAGCAACGGCGCACTGAGAGTAAGGAGCAGTATCAAAAGATAATCGCTTTGTCGTAATTTGGCGTAAATCCGTCGTTCTACCAGTTTGAAAATAGCTACAGCCAATGCCACTATCCCACTAAAACGAATCAGATGCAGCCAATCGATTCCGCGTTGGCTCAAGTGAAAGTGGTCTAATAGGACAAAATCAGCCTGGGTAATTTTTGCTCTAGCATTAACGATAACTTCACCTTTTTGAATGCTGACGATCGCTGGTTCTACTGCTTGGGCTGCTTGTTCGGCAATTAGTTTGGTTTGCTCTATGTCTTTAATTAAATTTGGTGCGATCGCGTCTGATAGTAATCGTCTGGCTAAAGGTTGTGCTGTTGTTGGCACAGAAACACTCACCTGCATCTGGATTGCAGAGTTGAGGTTCGCATTGGATAGCCCTGGATAAATGCCCTGTGCTAACATTCGGTCTAATGTTTGACGCACTTGGATTTGAGTTGTTTGCCAATCTGCATCAGGCAGATTTAAGAAAGTAGCATCATAAAGGGTTTCGGGTTGAGCGTAGATGCTGTAAGTCTTGTCGTTAGACATCGCGCTCAGGACATTGAGAGCGGTATTATAGCGCTGACGAGCTTGGGCGATCGCTTTTAATAGTTGAGCAAAAGCCTGGGAAGAGTTAGACTCTCTATAAGTTCGCAGTTTTTTTACTGCTAGCTGTTGAACAGAATTTAAACCAGCTAAATTGCTATTTTTATCTAACCCTCGCAATACTTGCTGCCATTGAGATTCTGTTGCTTGTCGCAGGTAAGTTTGTGTAGGAGTAGACAACACTGAAATCTTGACAAAGGGGAAATTGCCCAACTTTTCGCGGATGCGATCGCCTTTTGTCAATAATTGCTGAAGATTTTGGTGAATTTGCCCATTAATTACTGGATCGACAACCCAGATTGCTGAAGCACCGCTACGAGCCTCCCTACGTCTTTCTTCTGTTGTTTTGACATCTTCAACATCGGCTGAACTAGGTGCGGTAAGCGTTTGAGGGGCTATCTTACCTACATCTAATTTTGGTTGGTTATAAAAAGGGTAGCCTAGTCCACTGGAGAGAAGTAGCACGACAAAGACAAACATCCCAGTAGAATAGAGACGGTTTTTGAAGTGCGATCGCTTACTCTTAGGTCTAATTTGCCTGTAATACCTACGAAATAAACTCAAACATCACCCCCAAAAACTACACTACTATAGTGTTTGTTCATTATACTTGGGCAATATCAATATCTGCTACCAATCTATTTTATCTGCAATGGAACGGAAACTGAGTTCCACACTAAATTAGGCTTTGGAAGAGTTGTTGCACTTTGCGATCGCGTGCTAGGGGCGATCGCAAAGTGCAAAATGGTGATTCAACTATACAAACAAACAGTTAGGCTGTTTCTTCACTTACCTCTCCCTCAACCCCTACATCCATCTGATGCAATCGATTAATCGATGAAGAACAACGGTAGACCATAGCAGAGCGACTATCTACTTTTAGCTTAATAAAAATTCGGCGCAGGTGAGCAGAAACAGTCCACTCGCTGATTTGAAGTTGGTTCCCAACTTTTTTATTAGACCAACCTAAAGCAATCAGAGCAGCAATTTGCAGTTCCCGTTCCGTTAAAATATTGATGAGGCTGGGATCTATAGCATCTGGTGTGTTCTGAGTTTTTACAATTGCATAGTGATGTCCATCAAATTCAAAATTCCCAACGACAGAAAATGAAATCGTATCAATAATGACATCGGAAGTGAAATGTTTGCTATTTCCTGTAGGTGATTCAACAGCAATAACAAGAAAACAAGAGTTTGCTATGAAAAATTTCGTAATAACATGGCAATCTGAAACTAAGTTTGCAGTAAAAATATTAGAAGTTTGATCAATTTCTACTTGCATGATTCCTCTAATTCTGAAATTAGGTACTAAGGGGTTTAGATAAATGTGTAGCTATCTATCAGAGTAATCACTCTTTAACTGAGAAAATATGCAGAAACTTTTGCGACCAGGAACTTAATATTTTTTGAGTATAATGCTCTCCTTAAGAAATATAAATGTTTCTTAACGCTCTTTTATTCTTTTCGTCAGATGAAATTTGGGCGTTGCTGAATCATGGGATGATTTCGCCCGATGTTGAACGAATTATTAATAGTTTTAGTCGCTAATTCATCCCGCATTTATGCAACGCCGAAATTTGAAACCCTATTTTCACATTAGTTCAGACCCGTGAAAATCCGATACGCAAACATTATACATAAGAATCAAATAAATTGATCAAGCCAAAAGCATAATGTAATTAAAAATTTAACACTAGCCAAATGGAACTGAAAAAGCTTAAATCCTTGATATGGATGCATTATGGGTGTAGTGAGGATGTTTGAAATTCCTCTTACGGGTATCAAAACTTTTAGAGCTTAGGACTTACGCACAGAGAATGGAAAACGAATAAGGTTACAGAGGAATGAGAATTTGGGAGGGTTTTTGCGTAAGTCCTATGTAAATATAGGACTCCTACTTGATTTTTGAACAAAATTAGTATTGTAGGGTGTGTTAGAACGAAGTTCGTAACGCGCCATTATAGAGGGTTTGGTGGCGTACTCTCCGTGCTAACACAACGCCAGTCCAGGTCGCTCAAGTCGGGAAACCCGCCCACGCGACTGGCTCCCCTACGGATCTTTTCATAAATCAAACCGGATTCCTATAGGAAGGATACATAAAATTTTGCGGTTATTCAAGTATTAGTTCAAATTAACTAAGTCTAAATACTTAGATAGGATAAGTGACTTGCAAAAGTTATGAAACAGAAATATTAATATAAGCACAAGTCTTTTTCATGCACTCTCAAGAATAGATGATTATTATTTAAACCAACAAAAACTAAGAACCGTTAAGTTCTATCCTCCTGAATTCCAGGCAGCTACAGGATAAGCTCTTGCCGCGATACTGCTAAATTACGAGACAACTTAATTTATGTTTAATCTACTGTTAATCCTCAACTAAGCCAGGTCTTTCAATTGATTGAGGTATTAATAGACCGAAGAGTTTTCTAGAAACTTTCCCCAAAAACTTAGGCTGAAACCCTTATTATTTACGTTAACTTTCACAAGTTTTCGAGCTACTGAACTTACCAATATAGAGGTGAAATCTCATGTTAGATTGCATTGTGATTGGATCTGGGCCTGGAGGTCTAGTTTGTACTAAAGAATTGCTCGAACAAGGTCTGCGCGAGATTGTCTGTTTAGAACAAGCTGAGAATGTGGGGGGCGTTTTTGCTAGTACTTACGATAGTTTAGTGTTAACTTCCTCTGCTACGATGAGTATGTTTTCGGATTTCTGGATCGGTGATGGAAACCAGCACAAGTTCTGGGTTAAGTCAGAAGCAGTTGATTATTGGAAGAGGTACGCACAACATTTTGGTGTCCTCGATCGTATCCGTTTCAACTCCAAAGTAGTGAGTGTGGTTTGGCAGGGTAGTGAAGGCTGGAATGTTCAGCTTGAGTCTGGAGAGACTTTTTTCTCGAAACGCATCGCACTGGCAATTGGCAATAACACTATCCCTAATTACCCAGTTTGGAAGGATTCATTAACTGACATTGAATACTCCCATTCCAAAGAGTACCGTAACGCTGACCAATTTGCAGGCAAGAATGTGTTAGTGGTCGGAGGAGGTGAGTCTGGCTCGGATGTAGCATTAGAAGCATCCCGTGTCGCAAATAATTGCTGGATAAGTCTTCGCAACACAACAGGATGGGTAGCACCCCGCAGAAGAGGTATATACGCTGCCGATATTTCTACCCATCGGGGTGTGTGGGGACTTCCTCGCAATTATGGATCGACTTTAAGCGAAGCTATTTGTCAAGCAGAGTTGAGCTACAAAGATCCAGTTCATGATATGGCAGTCGAACTCAACAAGAAGATTAAGGCCCGCAAAGGAGTCTGGGGAATCTTTGGAACTAAAACCTTTTCACTGCCCAAAGCGATCGTACATCACGGCTGTAAAGTTGTTGATGAAATAGTCAAGGTAGAAGATGGAGGAAGGACATTACATACGGCAGAGGGGGAATCTCTGCAAAATGTCGATACTGTTGTATTTTCTACTGGCTATAAAAATTATGTGTCTTTCCTACCAGAGGATTTGAGAAAAACTGACCCCCGCAGTCTGTATAAACACATGTTTCATCCAACATATCAAGACAAAATAGTTTGGATTGGGTGGGCACGCCCTGGTTTCGGCAGTCAGTTTCCCATTATGGAGATGCAAGCAAGGTTGTTTGCACTGGTTTGCAAAGGAGAACTAACTCTTCCTGTTCCGTCAGAAATGGAACGGATGGCATGTCTCGATCGTGCTGCTAATTTGGAGCAGTTCGAGCATAATGCTCATAGAGTTCGCAGCTTGGTAGATTATCATCGCTACATGGATGACTTAGCTGATGTAATCGGATGTGAGCCTCCGTTGTGGCAATACTTTTTTACCCACCCCCGCATTTGGCTTCACATGATATATGGTGCCACTCAGTCTACTCAGTTTCGCTTGCGAGGGCCTGGACAGAAGAAATCCTTGGCTCACGACATATTAATGAAACTACCTGTGAGTAAGCTGACTCATATTGTAAAAGCAGGACTAAAAGGACGTGTGATTTATGGATTCAAGGCTTTAATGCCTAAATTCATATCTATTCCTTTTAAAGATCGCCAAAATTCCCAGTCTTCTCTGGAAATTCCTCGGGTATCATCTGTCTAATTTGACCCACATTATCTATTGGAAATACTTACTAAACTCTTGCACCTATGCAAACTTGAAAAGGTATGTATATGCAGATAAATTGAAACTTCAAACTCAATCAAGAGCGTTTGTATTTCCAAAAGTTAAGTTGGTAGAAATAAACCAAATTAGTTTTCTCATATCGATTTACTGCTCTTAAAGTTATCTAAAAAATAGCCATGATTTTACAAAATTCAGTATCAGAATCGATACAGTTGAACAATAACCCTCCAGAACCTCCTGCACTTCCCTTTATCAATATGTTGCCTTTTCTACGTAAACACTTACATCTAGAATTGCATCAACTAGGCAAAAAATACGGTGATATTTTTCAGCTTCGTGTCGGTAGCAAAACCTTAGTTGTACTGAATGGGCTTGAGATCGTCAAAGAAGCTTTAGTCAAGCAACAGGATATCTTTAACGCTAGAGCAGATTTTGACGTATTTCAGCAACCACCTCAACGTTACTTTTTGGAACTAAAGAGTGGTGAGTCTTGGAAAAAACACCATAGCATTCTAGGTAAAGCTATGCATACCTTTGTAGTTAGCAAATCAGATGCTCTGGAAAGTTGGGTTCTAGAAGAAGCAGAGGACTTGGCAAATACGTTCTTAAAATTTGGCAGTCAACCTTTTGATCCTGATTTATATTTGCCTATAGCCACCTTAAATTTTAACCAAAGGCTAATATTTGGGAAAAGAGACACTATTGAAGATAGTAAGAATAACATTGAATTTGTTACAACTGCTTATAATTTCAGACATATTCCCGGAGTTCTAGAGGGTATTAAATTAGAGTTTATACCTGGGATTTGGCAGCCAATATTTAAATTGTCTCGCTGGAAAATAGTAAAAAACTTTCTCAAAGCTTTAACTGCACTAGAAAACTATGTTTCAAAAAATGTAGAACAGCATCAAGAATCCTTCGATGCAGAAAATTTGCGGGACATTACAGATGGACTTTTGAAAGCTAGTAGCGAACTAACTGATTCAGATCGAAACGAGCTTGGGTTAAGTAAAAATGACATTGTTAATGGTTCGTTAATGCAGTTTGCTGGAGCAGGTGGAGCAATTACCAGTTTTATATTACGCTGGGGTTTGCTTTACATGATTACTCACCCAGATATTCAGGCTCAAATTCAAAAGGAACTAGACGAAATAGTTGGTAGAGAACAACAAATACGCTTAGAACATCGTGGCAAATTACCATTCATGGAAGCTTGTATTAACGAAATTTTGCGCCACTCTTCTCTGACTACGATGGCCCCGATCAACTACGCTACTAGTGGTGATACCACTTTGGGGGGTTACTTTATCGCTAAAAACACTCCTTTAGTTATCAATTACTATGCTCTAACCCGCGATGAACGCTATTGGCAAGAGCCTGAGAAATTTAACCCATATCGGTTTTTAGATGAAAACGGCAAACTTAGAACTAGCCTTGTTGATAAGTTCTATCCGTTTGGAGTTGGAGTGCGTAGGTGTATAGGAGAGTATTTAGGACGGATTCAAATTTTTCTTTTCTTCGCCAACCTCATGCATAAATGCCGATTTGAAAAGGTTCCTGGAGAAAAATTGAGTTTTGAGCCTCAACCAGGAGCTATTGTAACTCCCCAGGATTTTAAAGTTGTAGTAAAACCACGCTTTTAGGTTTTAGGATTTGAATTTTAACTAGTCTCACCTGGTTTTTTGAATAGAGCCAACTTGTCATGGTAACTCTAATCATATCTGCAACACTTGGCTCTGCATTTCGCTTGGCTCTCTACGGATTTGCTCCTCTGCCAATATTGGTTACTCTCACTATCACATTTGCGATCGTCTACAGTGGGTTTTGTGTACCTTCGGCAATTAAGATTTTTAAAAATGCAAGTCCTGAAGCCTCTTCCGATGATGTTCAGGCAGCACTCGCCCCGATTGTCCGTCTTCATCGCAATGTCGGAATTATCGTTGCATTCACCCTAATTATTCAGATCGCAAGCGTGACTTTCTAACTAAGTACAAAATATAGGTTTAGCTGTACTGCGATCGCTTTCATAATACGCTGTATAAATAGCTTTACGAAGTGAACCTGGAGTCTCTAAACTTTGCGCTCCAGTCGATCCTCTCACGCCAAAGCCCTGTGTTGTACTTTTTCAAGCGTACTCCAGAAATACTTGAACATCAGAGGTAATTAACAAATGTCTAGCGATTATACTCAAACACTTTTTCACTCAGAAGAAGCACAAAGCATCATCGGTGATTTACAATCGTATACTCATCACACACAAGTACCTAATTTAGGTGATTTTCAGAGGATTTTGCTGCAAGCTGATGGCACGGTTACAGCCATTTTAGAAGCTTATTTAAATGAGCAAATTCAAGTAGTTAAACTATCAGAAAGTATCGAAAAAATAAACCTTGAATTGCCGAATATTAAATTTAATCATCCAGAAGAAGTTATGATCAGAAAAATCCTTCTTCAAGGAAAGATTAGCCAGCGTAATTTTATTTATGCTGATTCGTTTATCCTGATTAACAACCTGGAGCAGCGATTTAGCCATGAATTGCTGGAGACAAATAAACCAATCGGTAAGCTCTGGTCTGAGCAAAAAGTTGAGACTTTCAAGGAAATCATCCATTCAGGTATAGAACCAGCAAATGAATTGGCAAATTATTTTTGTATTGAACCTGAAGAAAATCTAATTGTTAGGACTTATTCTGTGTCATCTCAAGGAAAAATTACGATGATAATTACGGAAAAATTTCCTAAGAATTACTTCCCAAAAAGTCCTATGAACGTTGTTGGATGTGACGACTCAACTATTGCTTCCAACCACTCTTGATTGATACCTAAAAAACTTTTTGGATAAATAATACCTTTCAATTTTATTCGGTTAATGAATGAAAGTAGGCTGAAGTTTTTGAAATATCATTGTCTATGATCCCTAAAATAGGCTTAACCGATCAGTGTTTTAATACCTTTTTTTATCCAATAACTACTCTACAATGCTGGCAAAATGAACCATAAATTTTCATCTGCTACTGGTGAATTTCAGGGAGAAATGGAATCAGAAAACTTAATGGTTACTACTGACTCGGATATACTGAAAGCTGTAGAAATAAAAATTGAAAAACTAGAGGGACGGCAGCGACACGTCTTTGCTAAAATCCAGATTCCTTATCAATTAGAGCAAGTTTGGCAAATTCTAACAGACTATGAAGTGTTAACTGAGTTCATGCCTAATATGACTCAGAGCCGACGGTTAAATTGTCCAACTGGAGGTATTCGCCTAGAACAATGTCGCACTAAGAGTTTTATGGGAATGAACTTTTCCGGTCGTTCAGTTTTTGATGTGGAAGAAAAGTTTCCTCACGAGATTCATTATCAATTAATTGAAGGAGACATGAAAGCTTTATCTGGCTACTGGCGCTTAGAACCTTGGAATTTATCTGAGTCAAAAGCCGGGATT
Source organism: Nostoc sp. (assembly GCF_036919895.1). Classification (GTDB taxonomy): domain Bacteria; phylum Cyanobacteriota; class Cyanobacteriia; order Cyanobacteriales; family Nostocaceae; genus Nostoc. The sequence goes on along the minus strand of NZ_JBALBW010000025.1, from coordinate 110,353 downwards.
ACTCTCATTTATGACTTTTTTGTGTCGCCAAAGTCCATGTTTCCAATGGCTTTAGTCGAAAATATTTTGAACCATGATATCCCAGCAAGTATGTTAGCAATTCGTCAGCGAGTAGAAGAGATTTTTGGTTCATAATAACTGATTTACTTTACCTATAAATTGATGCTTAAGCCTAAGCACGATAAAACAAGATTAAGGCACTTCCAAATAACCAAATAAAAAATATCCCATTCCTGCGGGACGCTAATCTTAGCAAATTTGCATTATCAGGGTGGGTAAGACTTCGGCTTGAGCGCTCAGTCGAACGCTGCCCACCCCACAATGATATTGAAAAAATATTAGTGCAAATTAAAGGCGCAACAACTTAATATCATGATTTGGGATATCTAGTTATCATTGCTGTTGACTGTCAAAAATGCAAATATTGTTGTTAAAGCTAGTAAAAATAAGGTAGTTAAATCAGATGGTCATACAGTCTAAAATCTCATTGGGTCAAAGTAAAAAAAAACATTTGCTTTAAGAATTTTAAAGCAAAATTTTGCCCCCTTGTGCGGTATTACCAGTATTTTAATATTATGGTACTCGATCAGCCTTACTGCTAATACATCTTTACCTTCTCCTTTTGCAGTCATCAACAATACTTGGGAATTGATTAGCGATCCCTTTTTTAATAAAGGTGGATTAAATAAAGGTTTATTTTGGTTAATTCTAGCTAGCCTTAAACGAGTCATGTTTGGCTATTCGATAGCTGTAGTTGTTGGCATTACCATTGGTTTTTTAATTAGCCTCAATAAATTTTTAGAAGATGCAATAGATCCCATCATTCAGATGTTGCGTCCTGTTGCACCTCTAGCTTGGCTACCTTTAGCGCAGGCGATATTTCTAAAACCAAATCCATCGGCTATCTTTGTAATCGCTATTACTGCTATTTGGCCAATTATTATCAATACAGCTTTGGGTGTAAAAATGCTACCCAAAGATTACACTAATGTCTCAAAAATTCTAGAACTCTCATTTTTTGAGAACTTTTACAAAGTTTTACTCCCTGGAACATTACCCTATATTTTTTCTGGTTTAAGAATTGCCATTGGTTTATCTTGGTTAGCTGTTGTTGCTGCGGAAATGTTACTTTCTGATGATGGATTAGGATTTTTTATTGTGAATGCTTACAATGATTCCAATATTAGCGAAATAATCCTGGCGATTATATATCTAGGTTTAATCGGTCTAATTTTAGATAAAACTATGTCTTATATAGCCTTGAGAGTTACGCCAAAAGAATAGTTTTTGGAAAGTGCAAACATAATCGAGTTTGATTATATATTAGGAGATTCCCCAATGCAGAGATTTGTTAATATTCAAGGTATTCATAAAGAATATTCCGAGTCGAATAGTAATAAAATCGTCATCCTTAAAGATATCAATCTAGAAATTAAGCAAGGAGATTTTATTTCTGTGATCGGTCATTCTGGTTGTGGAAAATCTACTTTACTGAATATTATCGCAGGGATGGAAAAGCCTTCTAGTGGTTATGTAGAAGTAGATGGTACTAGAGTACAACGTCCAGGGACAGAACGGATGATGGTATTTCAAAACTATTCGCTGTTACCTTGGTTAAGTGCTTGGGATAATGTGGCTTTAGGCGTGGATAAAGTCTTCTCTCACAAACTCAAGGTTGAACGCGATCGCATCGTAGCTACTCACTTAGAAATGGTTGGTTTAAAAGATGCCTCCCACAAAAAACCAGGACAACTTTCTGGGGGAATGAAGCAAAGAGTTGCCCTGGCTCGTGCTTTAGCTATTAAACCCAAACTATTGTTGCTAGACGAACCATTTGGGGCTTTGGATGCCCTTACTCGCAAATCTCTACAAGCGGAGTTGATAAATATTTGTAATCTGGCTCATATTACGACCATTATGGTCACTCATGATATTGATGAAGCATTATTGCTTTCCGATCGCGTGGTGATGTTAACTAATGGCCCGGCTGCCCATATTGGTCAAATTTTAGATATAGGCTTTGGTCGTTGTCGCATTCCATCAGAGATTGTCGATCATCCTCTATATCATAAGTTGCGCCACCAATTACTAGATTTTTTACATAATCAGCAGCAAAAGCAGTATAAAGAAGTTGAAAGGATACCAGTTTTGAAATCTGCGACTTAAAGAAGATAGTAAAAAGTCAAATTGCAAAAGATTCTGGATCTTCGGTACTTGTTATGCAAATTTATTAATTAGATATCAAAATTTGACTTTAAAATCAAGATGATAACGTTTAAGTTCCTTGAAAAGCCTAAAACGTTAAAAATAATTCCTGTTTCTATTTTACAGCAAGATTTTAAGCTTTTGAGTAGATTATTTGAGCATACTAATTACTGAAGAGCCAAGATTCTTGTCTTTTTAGTTTACTTTTACCTTTTGGACTCCTCACTCCCTTTTACAGTAATTTATTATGACAAAGTTTACTAGAAGAGATTTTATCGTAAGTAGTGGTGCAGCGTTTTTATCTACCACACTCAATCATTATTCTTCAGCTATTCCATCTAATGCAGGTTTGTATGTTGGACATAGTGATGCACCGGAAGTCACAGGGGCAAAACTAGGTTTTATCCCAGTTACTAGTTGTTGTCCTTTGATTGTGGCTAAAGCCAAAGGTTTTTTTGCCAAGCATGGAATGCCTAATGTTGAGGTGTTAAAGCAGCCTTCTTGGGCGATAATACGCGACAAACTGATGTTAGGTTCAGATAATCAAGGTTTGGATGGCTCTCATTTGCTATTTCCTATGGTGTATTTGATGGCCACTGGTGAAATTAGCTATGGGCAGAAAATCCCAATGTATATTTTGACTCGATTGAATGTCAACGGGCAGGGGATTTCTGTCACTAATGCATACAAAGATTTGAATCTGGGGCTAGATAGTTCTTCACTCAAGCCGGTGTTTGCCAAAAAAAGTTTAAGTGGGGAAAATGTTCTTTGTGCTATACCCTATCGCCGGGTAACTGGTGACTTTTTTATGCGTTGGTGGTTAGCTTATGGCGGGATCGATCCAGATCGAGATGTATCGCTGATTGTAGTTCCACCGCCGCAGATGGTAGCTAATATGCGGGGTGGCTCAATGGAGGCTTTTTGTGTGGTAGATCCTTGGCACGATCGCTTAATTAAACAAAAGATCGGTTACTCTACCGTTACTAGTGGCGAATTATGGAACAATCATCCAGAAAAGGCGCTGGGAGTGCGGGCTGAATGGGTAGATAAACACCCAAAAGCAGCAAAAGCTTTATTAGCGGCGGTATTAGAAGCGCAGATGTGGTGCGATCGCCCAGAAAATAAACCAGAACTGTTTGAAATTATATCGCAACGACAGTGGATTGGAGTACCGATTGAATTTTTGCGCGATCGCCTCTTGGGTAAATTCGATTATGGTAATGGGCGCGTAGTCGAAAATAGCCCCCATCCGATCAAATTCTGGCGTGAAAATGCCTCCTATCCCTATAAAAGCCATGACTTATGGTTCTTTATTGAAGATATGCGCTGGGGTAATCGCTCCAAAGATTTTGATCCCAACCAATTATTAATTCAGTCAACCGAGAAGACTTGTGGCGAGAAGCAGCTAAACTCATCGGCCAAGAAAAAGCCATCCCCGCTAGCACATCACGCGGAGTAGAAAAATTTTTTAACGGCTTGGAGTTCGATCCAGAAAATCCTCAAGCTTATTTAAATGCTCCTAAATTGAGGCAGATTTAATTTCTTTTCTCTTGCAAGAGTGCCTATTCTCTATCATTTTGACACTCCTCGGCGTGAACGCACGAGGATTCTTGAATCTAAGACATAACTTACTTTTGCAGGTTTGCACCAACAAGAGTAGAGGTTTTATCTCCCCAAGCGTTGCTTGCGTCTGTCTTGGAAAGGGTAAAAAATTCGCAATGACGGGTTTTAGATCGTTTATTTTTTGGAATACTCTAACGATTGCATCATTTAGTTGTATGAGCAAGTACGAAACTCATTAAACTATCTATGATGCGATCGCGTGATAATGGCATCATTTCTTTCCCATATAGTATCTCCTGCACAATCACATAAGATACCATTGAACCAAAAAAGATTTGCGCTGTGGCTTCTGGGTCAGTAATGCCTAATTCTGGGTGAGAAGTAAAATAATGACTCAGTAATTGTCGTCCACGCTGAATCACGGTTTGAGTATATAGTTTTGCCAGTTCTGGAAAGCGTTGTGACTCGGTGATAATCAAGCGGAACAGTGCTAAATATTCAGGATTGTCGGCAGCTTTTGTAAAATAAGTTTCAGCAATTTCACGTAATAAAATCGCTGGCTCTCCATCTAAATCCTCTGCACAAAAAATATCCCGAAAACTAGCAATTGTAACCCTTTCTATCAACGCCCTAAATAGTCCTTCTTTATCTTGAAAGTGACTGTATATAGTCTGTTTAGATACTCCAGCTTCCGCACTTACCCGATCCATACTAGTTCCAGCATAGCCATCCCTCAAAAATACCTGCATGGCTCCTTGCAAAATTTGCTCCTGTTTTTGAGTAATGGCTCTTAAACGAGATAAAGTCCCAGATTGGGAACCAGAATTTTTGGGCATATAGTGAATAATAAATTTTTTGATATATCTATGGACTATCATACCATACAGTCTAGTATGATATTAAAGTAAGTCTTTAATGATAAAAATATAGGGTGATAGTATGTCTCAGACTACTTCGACATCTCCAGAAGGGATTATAAATGTTCCAGTGCCACGATCTAAGCAGGGAAAGAAGAAACCGATTTTTTTGTTGTTAGGTTTGCTGGTTGTAGGAAGTGGAATTACTTATTTTATTTGGCATAATCAACACCAAGTACCAGCGAATGTGTTGAAAGTAAGTGGAAGGATTGAGGGTTACGAAACTGATATTGGGGTGAAGCGTTCGGGGAGAATTGTTGCAATTGCAGTGCGTGAAGGGGCAGCAGTTAATAAGGGGGAAGAATTAATCCAGTTGGATGACACTAACAACCAAATCCTCCAAGAACAACTGCGGGGTGCTGAGGCGATGGTTGCATCTGCCCAATCTGATGAACAGCAAGCAATTTCTGATGCGACTCAAGTAGAAAGTGCAATAGATGAAATTGATAGCCAAATCAGGGAAGCAAAACTTAATTTTCACCAATCTCAAGGAGATACCGAAGGAAGAATTCAACAGGCAAAGTCTAACGTAGCGGCAGCTAAGGCACAATTATTACAAGCACAGGCACAGACAAAGCAAGCAGAGGCAGAAGTAAAATTAGCGAAAGTTAACCGCGATCGCTATGCTCAACTAGTCAAAGAAGGCGCTGTCAATCAACAACAATTTGACCAAGCACAGACCACGTTTGAGACAGCAGTAGCCACCGTAGAAGCTCGAAAAGCATCAGTAAATGCCGAACAGGAACAATTAAGTGCTGCGATCGGAGCCTCAACCCAAGCTAAAACCACAAGTTTCAATCCAGGGATTCGCAATGCCCAAACAGAAGCTTTAAAAAGAAAAAAAGACCAGAGTTTTGCTCAACTTAAATCCGCTCAAGCCAAGATAAAATCTGCTCAGGCGAAAGTAAGAGATGCCAAGTCATCAAAACAGCAAATCCTCACCCAAATAGAAGACTCGAAAAAAGATTTAAATGTTGTCAGTCCTTTAGATGGTGTCGTGACTGCCCGGAGTGCAGAACCAGGTGCAGTAGTCAGCAGTGAAACTAAGATTTTGACAATAGTTGATCCCAAGACAGTATATCTGCGAGGTTTTATTCCCGAAGGCGATATTGGAAAAGTGCGTTTAGGACAAACAACCAAAATCTTTCTTGATTCTGCGCCGGAAAAACCCCTCATGGGCAAAGTTATTTCTGTCGATCCTCAAGCCTCTTTTACCCCAGAAAATATCTACTTCCAAAAAGATCGGGTTAAACAAGTAGTAGGTGTGCGGATTGAGTTAGAAAACCCTCCTGGCTGCTTTAACCCAAAAAATCCCTACTCTGGTTCAGATTTGCCCTGTGCAAAAATTGGAATGCCAGCAGATGCAGAATTGATGTTGCAAGTTAAGGAAGTAAACAAATGAAATTATCAACTCCCAAACCACTGCAATTATCTAGTCGCTCAACCACTGCGATTAAAGTTAGTAATTTACATAAACATTACGGAAAACTAGTCGCTGTCCAAGGAATTGATTTGACTATCAATCAGGGTGAAATGTTTGGGTTAATTGGCCCTGATGGTGCGGGTAAAACCACTACCTTTCACATTTTAGGTGGGGTGATGGAAGCGACGGCGGGAGAAGTGCAAGTATTTGGTCAACCTGCAAGGGACGCACGTTTAAGGACGGGGTATCTCACACAACAGTTTTCCTTGTATTTGGATCTCAGCATTGATGAAAACTTGCGTTATGCGGCAGGATTGCGCCAAGTCAGCGATGATTTATTACAAGAACGTCGCCAAAAATACTTAACATTGATGAGTTTAGAACGGTTTGGCGATCGCTTGGCGGGTCAACTTTCCGGGGGGATGAAACAAAAGCTGGCGCTGTGTTGTGCCTTGGTTTCCCAACCAGACGTACTGTTACTAGATGAACCGACCACAGGGGTCGATCCAGTTTCCCGCCGGGAATTTTGGGATGTATTAGCCGAACTTTCCGCCGACGGGATGACAATTGTTGTCGCCACACCCTATCTAGATGAAGCTGAACGGTGCGATCGCGTCGCACTGATGTATAGCGGTCAAATTCACGAAATTGGTACACCGGCAGCATTACGCGACAATTTAGGTTTATATCGCTTAGAAGTCAGAACCCCAAATCTAGAGATAGCCGAGAAACTTCTCTTACAGAATGTGCAGACAAATATAGTCGATGTGCAGACATTTGGCGATCGCTTGGATGTTCTCGTTAAAGATGTGAATCTCGGCGAAACCCAGGTAAATCAACTACTGCAACAGCATCACCCCAAAATTGAACGTGGCGAACCCACCTTAGAAAACGTCTTTGTCACCCGTCTGCGACAACAAGGTTCAGCACCGGCATTTTTGGACTTTCCTCGTTCGCGTGGAGGAAATAGGGAACAATTCAAACCTCAAAATTCTTCCGATCAAATCGCTATTTCCGCCCACAATCTTAACCGTGTATTTGGTAACTTCCAAGCAGTCAAAAACGTTAATGTCGAAGTCCGCTATGGTGAAATATTCGGGCTTTTAGGTGCGAATGGAGCCGGAAAAACCACTACCATCAAAATGCTGTGTGGATTACTACCAGCTAGTGGCGGTGACATTTCCCTTGGTGGTGAAACAGGAAATCTGCGTAGCCGTGACTTACGGCGACGCATTGGTTATATGAGTCAGAAATTCACTCTTTACGACGATTTAACAATTCTGCAAAACCTAGAGTTTTATAGCGGTATTTACAGCGTACCCCGCAAACTTAGGCGGGAGAAGATTGATTGGGTAATTGCTACCTGTGGTTTAGAGGGACAAGAACAGATGATTACCGGACAATTACCGGGTGGTTGGAAGCAGCGAGTAGCTTTTGGCGCTTCTGTGATGCACGAACCAGATATTTTATTTCTCGATGAACCAACATCTGGGGTAGATCCTTTAGCCCGTCGTCAGTTTTGGAAGCTAATTAATGACTTTGCCCGCAATGGTACAGCTATTTTGGTGACAACGCACTATTTAGAAGAAGCGGAACAGTGTAACCGCATGAGTTTTATGGTAGCCGGAGAAGTCGCCGCCGAAGGTTCGCCTAGTTCTATCAAAGCTTCTCAGCCAGGACAACTTATAGAGATTATTGTCAACCAAAATCAAGCCGCCTCCAACATACTTAAACAACGTCTTGATTCGTGGCGTGTCTCTATTTTTGCCAATAGTTTACACGTTGTTCTTGATGAACCGGAAAAAGAAATTCCCGAAATAACTCAGCTTTTAAAATCAGCACACCTGACTATTCAATCTCTGCGTCCCATTCCTTTCTCTTTGGAAGATGCTTTTATTGGTATCGTTGAACGTGCAGGAACAAACTAAAATTAGAATTACACTTTGTATAAATTAGCTATTATGTGCATAACGCAATGAAAAGAATTTTTTCTCAATGTATTAAGGAAATAGCGCAATTTCGGCGCGATCGCTTAACTTTAGGTTTAGCATTTTTATTGCCGTTTTTGACTCTAATAATTTTTGGGTTTGCGATTCGTTTAGAGAGTAAAGATATTCCCCTAATTGTCCAGGATTTTGACCGGACAAACCTGAGCAGAAGCTATATTGAGAGGTTGTATTCCACTAATCAATTTGTACCTAAACAATGGTCAGGTAATAATCCAGTACGCGATGCAATTGATAAGAGTATTGCTAAAGCCGCAGTAATTATTCCTCCCCAATTCAGTCGAGATATTCAAGCTGGTAGAAATGCAAAGGTGCAAGTATTAATCGATGCCACAGATGTTAATAATGCACGTGTAATTAGAGGGAGCATTCAAAGAGTAACTAATTTCTTTATGCAAGACCAAGGACTAATATCAGATACAAGTATTATTACACCACATGTCCGTTTGTGGTTTAACCCTGGTAGATTGGAGTCGCTGTATATTGTGCCAGGAACCTTTGGTGTAGTCTTGTGGATTTTTCCCTCATTGCTAACTGCGATCGCAATGGTGCGTGAAAAAGAAAAAGGTACAATTTTACAAGTTTATGCTTCTAGCATTAGTGCCACTGAACTGTTACTTGGAAAAGGACTAGCTTACCTGCTAATTGCTATTAGTGAAGCTTTAATAGTTATGGGATTAGGGTCAATAATTTTTCATATCGGCGTAATTAGTAACCCCATTACTTTATTACTAGGAACTCTACTCTTCTTGATGGATAGTGTTTCCTTTGGTTTACTTATAGGTGTACGCACCGATAACCAAAATTCCGCAGTCCAAATTGTTTCTCTTGTTGGTTTTATTACATCTTTATTGCTATCTGGTTTTATTTATCCCCTCAGTAATATTCCTTTTCCCCTTTCACTAACACCTAACCTATTTCCTGCCCGTTATTACATTGATGTCACCCGTGATGCTTTTGTACGTGGTACAGGATGGACAGGAGTTTGGTTTGACTTACTTATGCTTGCAGTTTTGGGATTGGTATTTTTCAATGTAGCACGTCGGCTTTTAAGTCGGATGCAAATTAGTCAATAGTCAATATAGCAATCCTAAAGAAGATGTTCACATCTCTTTTTCTCTGCGCCCTCTGCGTCTCTGCGGTTCGTTTAAAAAATACTAAATAGGATTGCAATAGTCATTACCCATTAAACATATATGAAAATTTGGCAATTATTTGATAGTCCATTTTGGTCATTAGTTCGTAAAGAAATTAATCAAATTCTGCGAAACAGGCAATTGATTGTTTTATTAATTGTCCCACCAACAGTACAATTATTGCTTTACGGATTTGCACTTAACCCGGATGTCCATAATTTACGACTGGGTGTAATTGACTATGCCAATATCTCCGCCAGTCGGGAATTAGTTTCAGCAATGACATCCAATCACACTTTTAACTTAGAATCTGTACCAAGCAGTGAAAAAGATTTAAGCCGCCAAGTAGAAGAAGGTAAGCTAGATGTAGGGGTAATAATTCCACCAGATTTTCCCCGTCAACTAGCTAATAAATCAGCAGAAATTCAAATATTTATCGATGGAGTAAATGCAAATACGGCGGGCATTGCTGCTAACTATATCAATCAGATTATTCAACAATATAATCTCAGTTTGGTACAGAATAAAGTCAGCACACCAGTTTCGACAGAAGTCGTTTTTCTTTACAATCCCGGACTCACAAGTAGTTGGTTTTTCGTACCAGGGGTTATGGGTTTAGTCCTGACACTAATCGGCACATTAGTATCAGCAGTAACTGTTGTGCGCGAGAAAGATACAGGAACTTTAGAGCAATTATTAATGACTCCCTCTAGTAATTGGGAAATTTTATTAGCTAAAATTGTCCCGTTAGCATTCTTGCTTATGGGAGATGTGCTACTAGCTTTAACTTTGGGAACAGTCGTCTTTAGCGTACCATTTCGTGGTAGCTTCCTGCTATTTTTTGCCTTATCAAGTATGTATGTTTTTGTGGGGATTAGTTTGGGCATTATGTTGGCAACTATTTGTGGTTCTCAACAACAAGTGTTACTCACATCGTTCTTTATAAATTTACCAATGATCCAAACTTCTGGAGCAATATCTCCGATTGAAGCTATGCCTCCTTTATTTCAATTTCTCTCTCTCTTTAATCCACTTCGTCATTACATCACCATTGTTAGAGGTATTTTACTCAAAGGAGTTGGTTTAGATGTGCTGTGGTTAAATGTGTTAGCATTGATTTGTTTTGCTGTTCTTCTATTAACTATTAGTATTAACAAGTTTCGGAGTCAGCTAAGTTAAACAATAGCTGATGAAAAGTTTTCCAGATTTTGTCTCGTATTTAGTACGTCTGTTGAAGACCAAACTGATCCATAACCCTTCTAGAGACGTATTACAAAGTATGAGTTTAAGCAAACTCAAGATTTTAGTACCGATTGTTACTCCTGCTCAACCTCTCAAACCTCGTGTAAATTTTCTAGGCTGGACTCCAGGAAAAACTCGTCTACGTAAAAACCGCTTTCCTATTTAAAAAAATCTGTCAGGTTTTCCGAAATCTTCAAATTGCGATCGGTAGATATGCATATGACCACCACATATTAACTTCATAAAAGGAATTTATTATGAATAAAGAGCGTCCTTCTCGCCAAGAATGCCAAGAACTTGGCCCTAAAAACAACAAACAACGTCGGAAATCATCTCGATCAATTCGTCGTCAAGCAGCACAAATTGCCTTTAATCGAGGTGCGGCGGATCATGTTTGCAATGGCGAACAACAAGACTATCGCGGCGCAGATGGAAATCCCAACTACATTGCAAATTTCTCTAAGGGTTTACCACATAATGAACTTGGAGAAGTCAAGCCAGAAGCTTACAAATCTCTACTCAAAGCCCTTGGAAGTGGCAAACCACAAGACTTTGCAGCTATTGAGCTAAGTCTTGGTCACAAATTGACCAATCCCCAAGCAGGCTTGGGTTTCGATCTAGAAGGCCCCGACGGCCATGCATTGGCTATTCCTCCAGCACCCCGCATTGACTCAGCCGAAAACTCTGGGGAAATGGTAGAACTCTACTGGATGGCACTGTTGCGAGATATCAACTTCACTGATTATGCAAACGATCCCCTAGTTGCCGAAGCCGCAGCAGATTTGTCCAAATTGTCTGATTTTCACGGCCCGAAAGTTGCTGGATGCGTCACACCAGCTACTTTGTTCCGAGGTATTCATGCTGGTGACTTAGTAGGCCCCTATATCTCCCAGTTCTTGCTCAAGGATATTCCCTACGGTTCCCTAACGATTTCTCAAAAGCAAAAAACCGTACAGCGAGATATCAATTACTTGACTGATTATGAAACTTGGTTGAATATCCAAAACGGCGGCAAAGCGAAAGAAGATGCTTTCGATAATACCAAATGCCGCCATATCCGTAATGTGCGAGATATCGGTCAATACGTCCATGTTGATGCTCTCTATGAAGCTTACCTCAACGCTTGCTTGATTTTGTTGGGACTGAAAGCTCCTGTAGATGAGGGAAATCCTTACAAAAATTCTAAAACTCAAATCGGGTTTGGGACTTTTGGCGATCCTCATGTTCTCAGTTTGGTGACTGAGGTAGCAACCAGAGCTTTGAAAGCTGTATGGTTCCAAAAGTGGTATGTACATCGCCGCTTTCGTCCAGAAGCATTTGGTGGACTAATTCATAATCAACTGACTGGCCGTGCAAAATATCCAATTAATGATGAAGTTTTCCGCACCAGCGCCCTTGAAAAAGTCCACAGCCGCTATGGTACTTACTTGTTACCAATAGCATTCCCGGAAGGTTCTCCCACCCACCCCGCCTACGGCGCTGGACATGCTACCGTCGCAGGTGCTTGCGTCACTATTCTGAAAGCTTGGTTTGATGAGGCTTGGGTGATTCCTAAACCAGTATTTCCTAATGCTGAAGGTACGGAACTATGTGATTACAATGGCGCTGATGCAGGACAGATGACGGTTGGTGGAGAGTTGAATAAGATTGCTGCCAATATTTCCATCGCTCGTAATGGTGCTGGTGTTCACTGGCGCAGTGATTATACAGAGTCCGTGAAACTGGGTGAACAGCTAGCAATTGGCGTGTTGCAAGAACAATCACTTACTTTTAACGAAGATAATTTCTTCAATCTGACTAAGTTTGATGGTCAGAAAATCAAAATTTCTCGTGATGAAGTGAAACACCTGATGGAAGAAAAGGAAGACTAGCTCAATTCACCAAGAACCGAGCTTATAAACTGAAGGTGGAGCGATTAACCACAATGCTGGTGGCGCTCCACCTTCACAGTCATAGCGACGTTCATTGTCACGGTGAGAGTAAAAATGATACCTTTAACAATACCGTTGCCAAAAAAAGAGTATGAAGAGAGAGGGCGCTCTGTAGTAGAGTTGTTGTCTTCCCAAACGACAACTCAAAATCCACAATTCGCCCATGTTCGACATCCTATCACTGTTACAATGCCTTCTACCGCAGATCAACGCTACAACGATGCGCCGAATGAACCAGATGATCATGGCCATGTTAGCAATGAGCGGCCAAGTCACGATGTTGGGAATCTCCCGTTGGGCTGGCATTGGTGGTAGTTACCCTTCGATGTTGCGGTTTTTTCATACAGTAATTCCTTGGGCGACGTTGTTTTGGCTATTTTTCCGCAAGCATTTATTTCGAGCAAATGAGGTATATTTGCTTGCAGGAGACGAAGTTGTAGTCAGCAAATCAGGGAAACATACTTATGGGTTGGATAGATTCTTTTCCAGCCTAGTAAGTAAACCAATATCAGGACTATCTTTCTTTACATTATCGTTAGTAAGTGTCGACCAAAGACACTCATTTCCGATTAATCCCGACTCCGGCATTATTGACCTTAAGACTCATTATCGTGGCTTTCGATATGTTCGTGAAATTTTAAAAATGCTTCCGGAAATGCCTGAGCCTATTTTATTAACCCAGATTTTTGCCAAGCTTACTTCTTTGGGACGTATTCATAACGTTTCCACAGGCGTTGAACCCTCGTAAATTGGCAAAGGTATTGTTTAACAAACGTATTTAAAAGTATTTGTCTGAAGACTTTAGAAATATTAGAGAATAGCGATCGCACAGAATAGTTGGTGATGGTAGAGTAGGAGCGCTGACATGGCAAGCATTACAGAGTAATATAGCGCCCCGTCGTCGTTCTTTCTAAGAGATAAGGGATTTCCAACAAATAAATTATCTAATCTTGTGGGGCTGGCACTTGTGTCGCCCACCCCATAAGAAGTAATTGAGTATAGCGGTTCTCAGTTGAGTGGGGTTATTCGGGTTTAATAAGCAATCAAACGGACATAATATCAAAGGTTAATAGGACTTACGCATCAAGTACAAAATGTAGGGGCAATTTATGAATTGCCCCTACGGTAAATCAAGGCTTTCACTGCCTTTTTGCGTAAGTCCTGGTTAATTAGCTTTGATTTGTTGCCCTGAGAATTTGAATGTTCCTACGGCTGGGACATTATTTAACAACGGATTAGCATTGAGTCCGAAAAAGCGCAGTGTGATAGTCCCTTCTACTGTCTGGGTTTGGGGATTAAAGCTGGCTTGATAGTCAGAGCGAGCAATGCTACCAGTGGCTCCGGTGCTTCCAGGAAAAGCAAAGGTGATAGACCTAGCACTTACCCCAGTTTTTCCATCACACTTCCAAGCGCCTTGTCCACTACTAAAGGGATTAAAGACGTTGGTGACACCACCTTGACTGGAGTCAACGACAAAAAAGTTACCATCTGCGGTCAGTGTAATCACTCCACGCGAGCTAGTGCTGCCATCTTGGTTGAAGATTGTTGTCAAATAAGAACCAGTGACGTTGAGGCGACAACGTGCTGTATTCGCTACAGTTTCCGGTACGGAGAAGTTTTCACCTCTAACAACGTTAGGAGTCGCAAGTAAGGTACTTGCCAAAACTGAACTAAATAATAAAGTATTGCGAGACCAGATTTTATTCATTTTGTTTTTGAATTGATTACACAGATGTAGCGACTAATTTTGTCTGAAATCATGGACGCAATGGATTATATAGCGATCGCCCCAATCACCGCATCGGACAAAGCTCCAAGTTTTGACTAGGATCTTTGTCCTATATAATTAATACTTATGCAGTTCTTGGGCAAGAGATAAGCGATCGTTTAACCCTGTCTGTTGGAGGGTAAACTCTTTTGTATGGGTCGATGCAACAAAGTTGCAAGCCAATGCAACAAACTTGCAGTCGGGGTGGGCAAACATTTGCCCACCCAACACAATTAAACGGAGATAAAATTGCTCTGAGTCAGAGTAGTAGTATCAAAGGCAGTCAGTATTGCTAAAGTTTGATTGCCTAAGCTAATCTGATTACCACAGAAAGACAACTGATTGAAGCTCAAGCCAGACAAGCCAATTTTATCGCCCTGACCTAAACTAAAATCGGTAAACGTATCTCTACCTGCGGATTTTTCCAATACAAAGATATCGCTACCAGTACCGCCAGTTAGGTTATCATCACCCAAGTCGCCTCTGAGAAAATCGTTACCCGCACCGCCGACAAGTAAATCTTGACCGTTACCTCCTAGAAGGTTGTCATTACCGTCACCGCCATAAAGTTTGTCGTCACCGTTGTCGCCATAGAGTTTGTCATTACCTGCATCACCATAGAGTGTATCTTGACCATTGCCGCCATAGAGGGTATCGTTGCCGTCACCGCCATAGAGCTTATCATCACCATTCCCGCCGTCGAGGAAGTCATTACCTCCATTGCCATAGAGCGTATCTTGACTATTCCCGCCATTAATGATGTCATTGCCTGGAGTGCCGTTGAGGAAATCGTTATTGTTAGTACCATTCAGATTTGCCCCGACTGCCACAGTTACCATTCCGACATCTGTGCCACCATTGCCATCGCTGACGGTATAGTTAAAGCTGCCGTTGCCAGTGAAATTAGTTGTGGGAGTAAAGACGACATTGCCACTGCCATTTAAGGTGACACTACCGTTAACACCGTTACTCACAGCAGTGATGCTCAAAGCGCCGCCATCAACATCGGTATCGTTTGCTAACAAGTCAGCAAACAGCAAGGTAGTCGGCGTATTTTTATTAGCACTGGCAGAATCATCACCTGCAACGGGTGCATCGTTAACGCCGTTGATGGTTAGGTTAACTGTGGCTGTGCTGGTGAGGCTACCATCGCTGATGGTATAGGTAAAACTGTCGCTGGCAGTGGCACTAGCAGCTAAAGATTCAAATTGACCGTTGGGGTTGTAGGCGAAGGTGCCATTGCTGTTGAGGGTGAGTAAAGCACCTGAAGTTAAGGTAATTTGACTGCCCACAACCGCAGCATTGCCGTTGACTGCGCTGACGGTGAGGGTATCTCCCGCATCGGGGTCAGTATCGTTAGCCAAGACTGAAATCACAACAGCTTGGTCTTCCGTAGTGCTAGCCGTATCATTATTTGCGGTTGGCGGATTGTTTGCGGAAGTAACGTTAATCGTGCCGTAAATATCATTATTATTGGTGGTTGTCCCTGCATCGTTAGCCGCACTGTTGCCGCTAAAGGTGGGATTACCGACAGAAGCGACGGTGCCAAGGACAGTGGGCATTCCCTGGTTGTTGCCGTTGGTGTTGGTGGTGGACTGCATGATGAAGATTGCCCCACCTAAGCCTTGACCTGAGTTATTCCCAGTGCCGCCTATAGCTGTGTTATTGGTAAAATTGGTGTTGTTGAGGGTTAAAGAACCACTGCGGATGAAGATGCCGCCACCGAGTCCAGCACCGCCGCCGCCGCCACCGTTGCTGCCGTTGCCGCCGCCGTTGCCGCCGCCGAAGCCGCCGAAGCCGCCGAAGCCGCCGAAGCCGCCGAAGCCGCCACCGTAGCCGCCATTGCCGCCATTGCCGGTATAGCCGCCATTGCCGGTATAGCCGCCACCGTTGCCGCCACCGCCGCCGAAGCCGCCAGCACCGCCAAAGCCGCCGAAGCTGAAGCCGCCGCCGCCGCCGAAGCCGCCAGCACCGCCGCTGCCGCCGCTAAAGAAGCCGCTGCTGCCGCCGCCGCCGCCGCCGCCGCCGAAGCCGCCGTTGCCGGCGCTGCCGAAGCCGCCGTTGCCGGCGCTGCCGCCGTAGTTGCCGTTACCATCGTAGCCGCCGTTGTAAGAGCCGCCATTGCCAAACAGTCCGCCGCCGCCGCCGCTGTAGCCGTCGAGGCCGCGGCCGCCATTGCCAAACAGTCCGCCGCCGCCGAAGCTGAAGCCGCCGTCGCCGCTGCCACCTTGTGCTGCATTATTACTAAAAGCCACATTGCTCAAAGATACATTGCCATCATAGATGAACAAGCCGCCCCCCAGTCCGGCACCGCCGCCGGCACTATCTCCGCCTTTAGCTCGTCCGTTGGTGATGGTTAAATTGGAGATACCGACGGTTCCCGACAAGATAAACAAGGGGCGCACGTCGCCGTTATCGTTGATGCCGTTGTCATTGGCATCGCCGCTGATGCTGTGGTTGTTGCCCACAATGGTGATGTTGCTGTTCACCAGCGTCTTTACTACCCCAGTGACACGGACATCGCTATTGATGGTAATGGTGTCATCCCCTCCCAGTTGGTTAGCTTGGAGGATTGCATAACTGAGAGTGCCTGTAGTACTTCCGCTGCCGTCATCAGTGGTTTGGTTAACGATGAAATTTGCCATTTGATTTATTTCCTTTGGTGTTAAGTAAATAAGAAGCCGATCTAACGCTCTTCTATTACTCTCGTTAAATAAAAATTTATAACCCTTGATTGTTAAGGCTTTGATAAATTTACGAGTAGGTTGGGTTGAGGAACGAAACCCAACACGAAAAATCCTTGGTTTTGTTGGGTTTCACTAAAGTTCAACCCAACCTACATTTTTTTCTTTCATCAGAGTCATAAAAGAGCGCTAATTAAGGTGCAAGCCGATGCAACTAAGTTGTATGTCGATCTAATTAAGGTGCAAGTCGATGCAATTGAGTTGTATGTCAATGCAACTAAGTTGCAGGTTAATGCAATCAAGGTGCAAGCCGATGCAATCAAGTTGCAGCCTGAGAGGAAAGGGGAACATTCAACGCTTTATTAACTCGCCGCTTCTATTGGCTGGGCGACAATCATATTTGCTCGACTATTGCTAGGATTGTGCCAAAAAGACAACCCATTATATTGAGCAAATAAATCCGGCGGTAAAATTGTGACTCGCGGTTGAAACTCGACTTTGGGACGCACCTGATGTAATCCCTTAGTATTCAGCCGATTATCAAATTCGGAAGCTTCGTATTCCACATGGGCAAAATCATGCTCAAAGGGTTCTTCTTCTAAAAATTGATAAATCAGCGATAGGGTTTTATCAGGTGCTTGGGTTAATAAGTCATAGTCCACCAACAGTAAAGACGCACTATATTCGCTATAGAACGCTTCTTTGAGGGCGTTATAAGCAAACCCAACTAATCGTCCTCCTTGACTCAAGGTTTCGGTGCGGGTATAAACTGTCGAGCGTTCACCAGGATTGTTAAACATCCGCGACACATCAAAAGCGTTTTTCCTAATTAACCGTTCGATGCTATCCATAATCCAAGCCATATTCCGCACGCAGCAAATTACCTTGGAACCAGGAAATAGTTCGCGGATTAAGGAGAGTTTGCTACACCACAAGCGGTTAGTGTCAAAGATGACTTCTTTCTCAGCTTGAGGTTCGTAAAATGTGGAAAATATCGTTAAGGTTAACGCCCGTTTTTGCTCTGGGGTGATGAAAACAGAATATTCATTCTCTTCGCTCATCGCTTCTAGCATTCGGTTCACCAAACTACCAACGGGGCTTGTCATACTGGCGTGAAATCGGGGATTTTGCCGCAGTAAGGCTCCGAGTAAGGTAGAACCGGAACGGGGTAAGCCAGAGATAAAGTGGATTTTGGCAGTCATTACGGTTAATTAGTTTTGCTACTGAATGGCATATCAGCTTCTGCATTTGTGCGTTTTGATTGCACAGGCGAGGCGATGCCAAAAATCTTGCTATGAGTTGCGATAAATTGTTGGTGTCATAAATTATATAGCGATCGCCCCAACGACCGCATCGGACAAAGATCCAAGTTTTGACTAGGATCTTTGTCCTATATAATTAATACTTATCTTGATTCAAAGATAGGCGATCGCTGTTTCAGCACTTAAAATCCTGTCTGCCATTCGGGTAAACTCTTTTTTGCAAGTCGATACAACAAAGGTGCAGGTTGATACAACAAAGGTGCATGTCGATGCAACAAAGGTGCATGTCGATGCAATAAAGGTGCAGGTCAATGCAACAAAGGTGCATGTCGATGCAATAAAGGTGCAGGTCAATGCAATAAAGGTGCATGTCGATGCAATAAAGGTGCAGGTCAATGCAATAAAGGTGCATGTCAATGCAATAAAGGTGCATGTCAATGCAATAAAGGTGCATGTCAATGCAATAAATTTCATAGAATTAGGCAATGACTATTATTCCAATTGTTCTAAGCATATTTGCTGGCATTTGCCTATATGTTGGTCTTTTACACTTGCTAATTGCTTCTGGGCGATTAAAACCCTTGCTGCACTTCTGTTTTGGGTTAAGCTGCTTGCTAACTTTTGTTTATACCTTAGCCCTGATAGCCCAATATCAAGCCGCAGATGTGGAAAATTATATAAATGCCAAAAAATTGGTAACTTCTTCAGGATATATTTACGGCATTATTACTGTCTGGTTTGTGGCTGTGTATACTAAAGTTAAGCCAGTGCGTTTAATTTTGGTACTGAATAGCCTGTACTTCATCTCCCTATTAATTAACGAAATTTCTCCTACAGGGATTCTCTACTCTCATGTCACCACACTATCAAGCATTTCTTTGCCTTGGGGCGAATCGATTACTCACCCAGAAGGTACAATCAATCCCCTATTCAATTTTCAATTATTAGCTTTAACCAGCAATGTCATTTTCTGTTTTTCGGCCTGTTACCTTCAATATCGGCGTGGTGAGAAGCAAGCAGCAGTGATTCTGTGTCTGAGTTTTGCGATTTTGGTAGGAACCATTCAACACGATCGCCTAATAGACTTGGAGAAGATAAAATCTGTATACCTAGCTGAATGTGGATTTCTGTCCTTTGTCGTAATTATGAGTCTGCGCTTGTCCAAGGACTTGATCCAAGCGGTGAAACTGCGCGAACAATTGATTGAAAGCGAACGGCTACGAAAGATTGCTGTGGAATTGGAACGAAATCGTCTCGCCCGCGACTTACACGATTCAGTATCGCAGACATTGTTTACTGTGGCAACAATTGCCGAAGCTTTACCTAGAGTGTGGAAACGCAACCCAGAGATAGCCCAACAGGGATTAGAAGAACTTACCCAACTCACACAAGGGGCGTTAGCAGAAATGCGGAATCTACTAATGGAGTTGCGTCCTAATGGTTTAGCAGAGAAATCATTAGGTGAATTACTACAGCAGTTAACTAAGGCAATTCAAGGAAGGGCAAGTTTACAGGTAATAACAACGGTAGAAGACGATCGGCCTTTGTCTAATGAGGTAAAGCTTGTCTTTTTCCGGATTACGCAACAAGCACTAAATAATATTATTAATCATGCCCAAGCAACGCAAGTATCAGTCAGACTCTACGGCAATTCACAAAAGATAGTTTTGCATATTAGCGACAATGGCCGTGGTTTTGACTCCAGTAAAATACCATCTGGTCATCTGGGAATCGCAATTATGAAAGAACGGGCTGAGTCGATTGACGCTACTTTCCATTTGTCAAGCTATGCAGGGAACGGGACTGAGATTGTTCTCAGTTGCTCAACTGCTGTTTTGAATAAGAAGTAAGGAGTAATATCATGTCCGCTAAATTACCCATAAGAAAAGAACCCCACCCCTTAATCCCCTCCCCGCTTGCGGGGAGGGGAGACAAAGCACAGCTTTGGCGGGGTGGGGTTCTTCGGGTCTAATAAGCAATCAAGCGGACATGATCTAAGTAATTGGGTATAAATAAAGTTAACTACTAAGCTCGTCATTTTTCTTTTGGATTGCTCATTAGTAAGAGTTTTAGATATATTTACTTTTTGCAGTAGAGTTATGTTTATTTTTACTGACTTGTTTGTAAAAGACGGATTTCGATCCTATGTTGTGGAATTTTCCCGTGATTGACTCATGGGAAATAAAAAATTAAAGATTAAGAATCTCACGTATAAATACTGAAAATGGAAGACTAAAAGGATAATATAAATGCATTAAAAATGGTGTTAATGCCCCACTATTTAAATATGGAAAAAGATAAATCAGTCAAACCGATTCGGGTCATTACTGTTGACGATCATGAAATCTTACGGGGAGGTATAAAATTTCTTTTGCTGGCTTTTGATGATATTGAATTAGTGGGTGAAGCCCGTAATGGAGATGAGGCAGTATATTTGTGCGAACGGTTGCAGCCAGATGTGGTACTGATGGATTTGATGATGGTGGGGATGAATGGGGTAGAAGCAACGAGAGCTATCCGCAAAAAATACGCAGAAATTCAAGTTTTAATTTTGACGAGTTTTCTAGAGAATGACTCAGTACAGGAAGCAATGCAAGCTGGAGCCATTGGCTACCTACTCAAGGGTATCTCGATTGATGAGTTGGCAAATACCCTGCGAGCCGCTGCGCTCGGTCGTTCTATGTTGACACAAGAGGTTATTCAGGCGTTGCTGCAACCGAGTAAACCATCATCCCAATCCGTCTATGAATTGAGCAAGCGACAAAAAGAGGTGTTAACACTTTTGGCTTTAGGATTGAGTAATGAAGCGATCGCTCAACGGATGAAACTTAGTCCTTCTACCATCAGACATCATGTCAGCCAGGTACTAAATAAGTTAGGAGTAACTAACCGCACTGAGGCTGCAACTACATCTGTGCGAGTCGGATGTGTTTAATAGTGGTGAGACAACCAAATTAGTTTTAAGTGAGTTGGATTTCTCCGCCTTGAGGTTTTGATTAAATCCCTCAGCGTAAAGAGCTAGCTGATTACTTGCAACGCTAGCAGCGATCGCAAGTGCGGGAATATTAGCTTCCAAGAATACAGTCTAATTTGGACTTATGCTGGAGGCACTTCTGTTTCCGACTCCTTACGGGTGAATTCATCGATGAATGTAACAACGATCGCGGCCGCTGGAACTGCAAGCAGCACCCCAATAAGTCCAAATAGTTTGCCCATAACAAGAAACGTCAAAATCACCATTACAGGATGTATATTAACTTGCTGTCCCATCACTAATGGTTGAACAATATGAGCATCTATCTGATTCAGAACTAAAAATAGTATGAGAACAAATACTAACTTTATCGGTGAAATGCTCAGTGCGACTAATGCTGGTAAAAAAGTACCAACAATGGAACCAAAGTAAGGAATAATCTCGAATAAACCCGCAATAATGCCGAAAGCAAGCGCTGACGGAATCCCCAAAATCCACAGTCCCAAGGCGGCTCCTGCACCAAGAAATATCATGGCAATTCCTGTACCAAAAATCCAACCGCGTAGTCTGAATTGGCAAGCATCGAGGACTCGTTTAAACCGTTGGTGATGTCTGCGGGGTACTAACCGTAAAACACCATTTACCAAAGAATCAGGGTCGTAAGCCATATATAGCGCTAGAATAAGTGTTGCTAGCAACTCCAGTGTAAAGTTGAAGGCTTGACCTAAAAAAACAGGTACTCCACCTAATAACTGGTTGATAAAGTTACGTAATTGTATTAATGATAGGGAAATATCAGGAATAAAGGTAAATTTTTGCCGCAGTTGCTCAACATCTCCCGTCAATCTATTGAGATAAGCTGGCAATGTGATTAGTAAATTTTGAACCTCAAACGTGGCACTAGGTATGACTACTGTAGCAAGTAATACGCCAAAGCCTAAGATCAATCCAATTAATAACACAACAGCAGCATCCTGTGATTTAACCAGCTTTTGCAAAAACCGCAGTAGTGTTCGCAAACCTAAAGCAATTAATGCAGCAATAGCTACCAGTTGTAATACTGGCAAAAGTTGGTATAGGATGTAGAGCGCAGCCGCAAGCATTACTGCCAAAGGTGCGCCACGAGTTAACTGAGACCATCCATTGTCTGTATCCCTAGAATTTGCCATTTTTGATAATTGCTTATATTAAGATAAGTTTATTTCAAAAGATGTAAGCAATTTCTAATAATTGAAAATTTTAATTTAACCAAAGAGAACAAGTTTGATAAGTTTTAGATTCAATGTTACATTTCTCAGATATAGTTCGTCCCGCAGTTTTTGATTTTCTTCTCGTAGCTCTTTGATTTCTACTTGTTGCTGCTCTATCAGGTTCAGTAATATTTCTACTGTCCGACGCATTGAGTTATCTGCAATCTCTTCGGTGTCGATGGTTTGCAGCAGTTCAGATCCTAAGTTCTCAGCAGATGCTTTTTGCGTCATGTGTCATATTTTATAACGCAGTATGTATCAATCTACATTTCAATTTGTTCTTTCTACCCCGATTTACCCAGCGGACACAAGATTCCTTCCATCCAATAATGAAATCGCTATGAAATTTTAATAGCTCTTTAGGTAGAGATATTTATTATTCCAATGGCTAGAAGTATTCATTCTTAAAAACGTCTAGAGTGATGCCAGAATCACAAAAATCGTTCTCAAAAGTCAAACACATAAGCACAACTTGTAAGTTTTAGAAAAAGTTAAACTTCTAACAGATTAGTTCAATTTGGATTCAATCATAAGTTTTCAATATCAGCGATCCTCAAACTTTGTCAATAAAAATTCTGAGAAAGTATTATTATGATCTATTCCCCTTACCTGCTCAAAGGTCAAAAAGCACTGATAACGGGTGCTAGTTCTGGCATTGGTGAAGCGATCGCTCGTTATTTGGCTTTATCAGGTGCAGCAGTAGCAATTAACTACCATTCTGAAGCTGAAGAAGCCCAAAAGATTGTCGATGATATTAAGGCTAATAATGGTGAAGCCTTTGCTATTCAAGGCGATGTCAGTAAGGAAGACGAAGTAAAAGAGATGTTTAAGCAGACACTCCAGAAATTTGGAACTATTGACATATTGGTAAACAATGCAGGTCTGCAAAAAGACTCAGCTTTTGTAGATATGAGCCTCGACCATTGGAATACAGTAATTGGGGTGAATCTCACAGGGCAATTTTTGTGTGCTAGGGAAGCCGCAAAGGAATTCTTGCGTCGTGGTGTGAAGCCTGATATATCTTGTGCCGCAGGCAAAATTATTTGTATCAGTTCAGTGCATCAAGTAATTCCTTGGGCAGGTCATGTTAATTATGCTGCCAGTAAAGGCGGTATTAATATGATGATGCAAAGTATTGCTCAAGAACTTGCCCCCCATAAAATCCGTGTTAATAGTATTGCCCCTGGTGCTATCAAAACTCCCATCAACAAATCAGCTTGGGACACCCCACAAGCCGAGGCAAAGTTACTAAAATTGATTCCCGCAAAACGGGTTGGGGAAGTGGAAGATATTGCCAAAGCAGCAGTGTGGCTGGCTTCTGATGATTCTGATTATATCAACGGTACAACCATGTTTGTAGATGGTGGCATGACTTTATATCCAGGTTTTACGGAGAATGGCTAGACAAGGGACTGGAGACTAGTAGTCTATGTCATAAGTTCTGAAAGGTTGGTTTATAATCAAAACCTGCGAAAGTGTCATTGCATTTTTGGCGCGAGGGAGAACAAACCCACTGGGAAGTTACTTTTTTAGAAGGTGAATTACGAGTTTATGGATAGTTATAACAATTTGTCAAAAACAAGCAATATTAATTACGAATTACGAACTACAAACTACGCTCATGGCAACTAATTCATCTAGAAAAACTATATTTGCAGCGATGGGGTCGAATTTAGCGATCGCTATTACTAAATTTATCGCTGCTTCCATTACTGGCAGTTCCGCCATGATCTCTGAGGGGATTCATTCAGTTGTAGATACTGCCGATCAACTATTACTTTTACTAGGAATTACCAGAAGCCAAAAACCAGCAGATGATAGCCATCCCTTTGGTTACGGTCAAGAACTTTATTTCTGGACTTTCATCGTTGCTATCCTCATCTTTGCCATTGGTGGCGGGATGTCAATTTATGAGGGAATTACTCATTTAATTAACCCCAGTCCTTTAGAAGACCCAATGTGGAATTATATTGTGTTATTTGTAGCAATAATATTAGAGGGTTTTTCTTGGACTGTAGCTTTAAAAGAGTTTTTGCCGACCAAGGGAAAACAAAATTTTTGGCAAGCAATCAAAAGCAGTAAAGACCCCACAGTATTGACAATATTATTTGAAGATTCTGCTGCTATTTTAGGTTTAATTGTTGCCTTAATAGGAATATTTTTAGGACATCTCTTTGATAATGTTTATTTTGACGGTATTGCCTCAATTATTATTGGCATTATCTTAGCTATAGTAGCAGTGGTACTAGCAAGAGAAAGTAAAGGATTATTAGTTGGTGAGAGCGCCGATCCTCAAACTATAGCTAATATCCGTTCTTTGTCAAAAACCGAACCAGGAGTGAAAGAAGTTATCCGGGTGTTAACAATGCAACTTGCTCCAAAAGAAGTATTGCTCAACTTAGAAATTCAATTTTCTAACAATCTTACAGGTGAAGAAATAGCTTTAACTGTAGAAAGTTTGGAAGCAAACATTCGCCAAAAGCATCCTGAGATCAAACAAATTTTTATTGAAGCTAAATCCTTAACTGCTGCTCGCAAATCTTATCAAGAAAATCCTAGTTCGTAGTGAGCGATTCATCGCTGAAAACAAATATTATCAGCACTAAAGTCCCGACTACAAACTTTAATTTATTTGCGCCTAAGTACATACAGTTTTTTCAAAAAGCACTCAAAAGCATAAAGTATGATCAAGATAATTGGACAAGGACAAGCTTTTGGTTCACCGGGTATCGATCCTCGATGGACTCATGCTAATAAAGATGGTGTCGGCACAGCTTACTCTACCTCAAGTAAGATTTGGTTTACCATCTGGAACGGTGTTGTCACTGAAATTTATCATCCCACAGTAGATAAACCTCAAGTTCGGGATTTGCAATATTTAATTTCTGATGGAAAAAGCTTTTTTCACGAAGAGAAACGCCATCTGGAATCAAAAGTTGAACCAATGTGGACTCATGGTTTAGGATACCGCATTACTAATTGCGATCGCCAAGGGCGTTATTCTATCATCAAAGAAGTAATTGCCGATCCGCATTTATCCTGTATTTTACAACACACGAAATTAACAGGAGATCGCGACTTTATTTCTCAACTCCAGCTATACGCTTTATGTGCGCCGCATCTAGAAGTTAGTGGTAGAGGTAATAATGGTTACGCGGTACAAGTAGCTGGACATCAGCTTCTCGTAGCCGAAAAAGGAGGAACTTGGCTGGCGCTGGGTGCAACAATTCCTTTTACCCGTGTTTCCTGTGGCTACGTCGGTGAAAGTGATGGTTGGACAGATTTAGCTGATAATTTTCAGATGGATTGGGAGTTTGACAGTGCTGTGGATGGCAACCTGGCTCTAACTGGACAACTAAATTTAGATAGTAATAAAGAGTTTACTTTAGGACTGGCATTTGGCACTAGTCTGCACAACGCAATTTCCACATTGTTTCAGTCGCTGAATATTCCCTTTGAACAGCAGAAGCAGCTATATAACGAACAGTGGAAGCGATCGCGCAACGATATCCACTCATTAGAAAATACTTCTTATGATAATGGCAAATTGTATCACAACAGCATTAGTTTGTTGTTGGCACATGAAGACAAAGTTTACCCAGGTGCTTTAATCGCTTCCCTGGCGATTCCTTGGGGTGAAGCCAAAGACGACCAAGATCAAGGCGGATATCACCTTGTCTGGACGCGGGATATGGTTAGCAGTGTAGCAGGTTTAGTGGCTGCCGGCGAAACAGATACAGCAGTGCGATCGCTAATTTATCTCGCCACCAGTCAGCAGGAAGACGGCGGTTTTCCCCAAAATTTCTGGGTTGATGGTAAACCTTATTGGACAGGTATCCAGCTTGATGAGGTGGCATTTCCCATTCTATTAGCATGGCTATTGCACCAACAGAAGAATTGCTTAAACTTTGATATTTATCCGATGATTTTACGCGCGGCGGGTTATTTAATTCGTCACGGCCCAGCCACTCAACAAGAACGCTGGGAAGAAAATAGTGGTTATTCACCATCAACATTAGCATCCAATATTGCCGCCTTAATCTGCGCGGCTCAATTTGTTCGTGAACGTGGGGATGAAGCAACAGCACAATTCATTGAAGAATACGCCGATTTTTTAGAATCTCACATCGAAGCTTGGACAGTTACAACTGAAGGAACTTTAGTTTCTGACATCAAACGCCATTACATTCGGATTACTCCTACAGATATTAATAATCCTCAACCCAACGAAAATCCTAACCAAGGAACTCTTTTCATCAGCAGTCAACCTCCTAGTGAACCGGCAGAATTTCCCGCCAAGGAAATTGTTGATGGCGGGTTTTTGCAATTAGTACGCTATGGAATTCGTTCACCAAATGACCCAATTATTGTTGATTCCGTCAAAGTAATTGATGCAGTATTAAAAGTAGATACACCTGCTGGTTCTTGTTGGCATCGTTACAACCACGACGGCTACGGACAGCAAGAAGACGGCAGTCCTTATACCGGTTATGGTCAGGGACGCGCTTGGCCTCTCTTAACAGGAGAACGAGGACATTATGAATTAGCTGTTGGCGGCGATGTCAAAACATATATCAAGGCGATGGAAGAATTTGCTTCAGATACTTGTTTGCTACCCGAACAGGTTTGGGATGAGACAGATAAACCTGAAGACCATCTGTATTTAGGAAAACCAACAGGTTCGGCGATGCCTTTAATGTGGGCGCACTCAGAGTACATTAAACTGCTACGGTCAAATCATGACGGTCAGGTATTTGATTTTATCCCAGAGGTGGCGAATCGCTATTTAGGCGAAAGACAAGAGTGTAAATCATTGGAAATTTGGAAGTTTAACCGTCAAATAGACAAAGTTAAAAAAGGTTATACATTGCGAATTCATGCTTTAGCATCTTTCCAGTTGCACTGGTCAGATGATAATTGGCAAACCATAAAAGATACGCCTTCTAATTCTACAAAATTAGGAGTAAATTTTGTAGATATTCCTGTTTCTGATAACCAGCAAAAGCCAATTAATTTTACCTTTTTCTGGATTGAAAGTAGTAGATGGGAAGACCGCAATTATACGGTTGCAGTTGATTAGTTGTCAGGATTAGACCAGTGCAACCAAGCATTATCGAATAATAGCGATCGCCTGACAATATATTTCGGATCAAAAAGAGCCATTTTTATGCAAAATAACCAATCACCGACAATTGACTACTGGCACGTCTGGATTGATAAAGACGGTATAAGTCACCAATCCCGTTGTCAAATTGAAGACTTCATGGAAAAAGGCATAGCCCCGGATACCTCACCGCAGTGGCTTTCTAATTTGAAGCAGTCCGGTGCTACAATCACTTTTACTGTGCTACCTGTGGGATGGGTTGGCAACTGGCATGAAAACCCCAAGCCCCAGTGGATCATTCCACTATCGGGATGCTGGTTTGTGGAAACTATGGACGGCCAGCGAGTCGAGATGGGTGTTGGCGAAATTTCCTTTGGAGAAGACCAGGGTACGAAAACTGACGCGCAAGGTCATAAGGGTCACTTATCTGGAACAGTAGGCGATGCGCCGGCTGTTCTAATCATGGTGCAATTTGAAGAGACTCCGACTATAGAGCAATCCTGTCGCTTTAGCTAAGGCTTACTCAAAACCACTACGATTGATTCTAATGTCCCAATGACAGACAGGATATCTATTGCCATTTAGGGTAAAGCGATGTCTACGAAGGGCTACGCCTACGCTACTAAGCATAATCCTGTTAAAAAGTTAAGTATTGCTTGCCGTTTCTTCACCTGACGTTGCTATTCACAATTTATATCTTTCTAAAGGATGATAAGAACCCGTAGTAATATCGATACCATACTTTCTAAGTGCCAGATATCAGATTATAGGAGGTTGTACAGCAGTACGAACTAAACTCTTTTATGGAAGAATCCTTGCCTATTACGATTTTGATAAGTGTAACTGTTGTAGCTGGTATTGCTGCTCAAGTTTTAGCTGGTTATTTTCATATACCTAGCATCGTCTTGCTACTTCTATTCGGGATTCTTCTGGGGCGAGATGGTTTGACTTTTTTAGATCCATCTTTATTAGGTGTTGGTTTAGAAGTTGTGGTTTCCCTATCAGTGGCATTGATTTTATTTGAAGGTGGTTTAAATCTACAGCTAGGAGAGTTAAAAAAGGTTTCTACCAGTCTTCGCAATCTTGTCACTTTAGGAGTACTAATTACCTTTGTAGGTGCTGGAATAGCTGCACACTGGTTAAGTGAATTTCCTTGGCCAATTGCTTTTCTTTATGCCTCTTTGGTAGTTGTGACAGGCCCAACAGTTATTAATCCGCTCCTCAAACAAATTGGTGTAGAAAAACAAGTTTCAACGCTTTTAGAAGGTGAAGGTGTTTTTATCGATCCAATTGGTGCAATTTTAGCTGTGATCGTGCTTCACTTTGTTTTGAGTGGAAATGTACAGCCACTCATTTTAGTTAAGGGCTTGGTTTTGCGTTTGGGTATAGGCGCAGCTATTGGTTTAGGCGGAGGTTGGTTGCTTTCTAAACTTCTCAAACAGGATAAATTTCTGTCCCAAGAGTTAAAAAATCTTGTTGTTTTAGCTAGTGTCTGGGGTTTATTTAGTTTGGCACAGGTTCTGCGTAGTGAATCTGGTCTAGTAGTTGCTGTAGTTATGGGGATAGTTTTAAAAGCTAGTAACCTCCCTTCAGAGTCTTTACTGCGTCAATTTAATGAACAGTTGAGCATTTTAGCTAATTCTGTTTTGTTTATCTTGTTAGCAGCAGACTTATCAATTGCAAGTGTTTTCGCATTAGGTTGGGGTAGTGTTCTAACAGTTTTAGTATTAATGGTGGTAGTGCGTCCCATTGACATTTTAATATCTACCTGGAATCAAGGTTTAAAATGGCAACAGCAGTTATTTTTATCTTGGGTTGCTCCCCGTGGAATTGTAGCTGCTTCTTTAGCTTCTTTGTTTGCAGTTTCACTTACAAAGCAGGGTATTAATGGTGGTGATTCAATTAAAGCCTTAGTATTTTTGACAATTATAATGACAGTTTTTTTCCAAGGTTTAACAGCTCCTTGGATCGCCAACCTGCTCAACTTACGTTTAATAAGTCAAACTGAAGAGGAGTATTCGCAACCAGCTAGTAATGATGTCTTGACGCAATCAGATGGAAAAATAGTCAGTCCTGCTTCCTAGTTATTTAAGAGACTTCCAAATAAAAAAATATTCCAAAACTGACGCAAAAATCCTCTTAATCTCTCCTCTCTCTGTGTTCTCTGCGCGGCAGTCGCTCATGGGGGAAACCCCCAAGACCGCGATCAGCCAACTTTCTCGTTGCGTAATGAATTAGTATCTCAAGTGGTGTGTAATGACTAATCTTATAGGTAAACAAACTATTTGGCTGAAATGGACTTTGAGAATTTTGAGTATAGGGTTGCTACCTGTGTTAACTGCTTATCCGGCTTTCGGTGCAGAGCGGATTAAATTTAATTACGGTCTCTTAGAAGAATCTGTCCCAATTAGTTCGCTCGAAACCTATGCTAAAACAGGCAAAATAGACAATGAGTTATCTGGATATAGTCAGTATATAGACAAAAAGCAACTAACTCAACTACGCAAAGTTTTACTAACTCGCATTCCCTTAAATCAAGTAGAAGTTTCGCAGTTTCTTTATACACCTATTGGTGAACGATTATTACAAAAATTGGGGAAAGTTATTCAGACTGAATCTAGATTGTCAGGCTTTTATGCAATCCGAGCGGCACTGATTTTATCAGCCGCAGATCAAAAAGATTTTACGCTTTTAAATGTATTACGCAAGTTTCCGGCAAGGGCAATTTCAATTAATTTAAATCAGAGCTTACAAATTGTAAATGCTTTACAGGATTTAGTTAATCAAACTCAAAGTGCAGTAGCACTTATTAACCAACAATCCCAACAGAAGGCAAGCAATACTTCTGCATTGAATATGGTTCCAGTATTAGACTTAGAAAAACCTGGAAGTTTTCATTTCTTAAAGGAAACTATCATTCTTAATGATATATCGCGTCTCAGAAAATTTCCGGCTGATATTTACCTACCAGTTACTCAAACTCCTCGTCCGATAATTGTCATTTCGCATGGACTTGGTTCTGACAGAACAAGTTTTGCATATCTAGCTGAACATCTAGCATCTTATGGTTTTGTGGTTGCTGTTCCAGAACATCCTGGTAGTGATTCAAAACAACTACAAGCATTATTAGCAGGTACAGCAGATAGAGTCACTAAGCCTAGAGAACTTATTGACAGACCTTTAGATATTAAATATTTACTAGATGAACTCACTCGTTTATCAAAGTCTAATCTAACATTTCAGGGACGCTTGAATTTAGACCAAATTGGTGTATTAGGTCAATCATTTGGTGGATATACGGCGTTAGCGTTAGCAGGTGCAAAGATTAATTTTAAGCAATTAAAAGCCGACTGTCCAGTTTTTGAAGATACGTTAAATGTTTCACTTGTACTTCAATGTTTGGCTCTCAATTTACCAAATACTGAATACAACTTATCGGATACAAGGATAAAAGCAGCAATTGCAATTAATCCAGTTGATAGTAGTATTTTTGGTCAAGCTAGCCTCAGCCAAATTAAAATTCCAGTGATGATTATATCTGGTAGTTCTGATACTGTTGCTCCTGCTTTACTAGAACAAATTCAACCTTTTACTTGGTTAACAACTCCAAACAAGTATTTAATAATTATCAATGGTGGGACACACTTTTCTACTATAGCGGAATCACCTAATGGAACCATACCTGTTCCTACAGAAGCAATTGGCCCTAGTCCAGCCTTAGCACGTCGTTATGTTAAAGATTTAAGTATTCCTTTCTTTGAAAGCTATGTTGCCCAACAGCCAAGTTACCTTCCATATTTGAGTCAAGATTATGTTAATAAAATTAGTCAGCAACCACTACCGTTAAGTTTAATTAAATCTCTGACATCTGAAGAACTACAACAAGTGAATAGATCTTTCGGTTCATATCTCTCTCTTAAGAAAAAGCGATTCACGCTATCATCTGAAACATCTTCCAATATCTCTGCTAACCTACTGCACCCTGCAAACTTTGGCTCTGACAGCAAAAACAAAGTGTAGATGTCTAGATTACATTGTGCTGTCGAGGGTTTAGTAATTTCTCTGATTATCCGATACCTGGAAAATAGACGACCTATATTTATCAATTCACTATTTTGTTATTCTATCAATGCGTAAGCCCTATATTTCTATCTAAAGTAGAATTAAAATTTCATAGTTATTTCACTTTTGCGTGAAAGCGTAATTAAAGAAGTTTTTAGCAGTGAGTTGACTATGCGGCTGATATTAGTTGAAGATGAAGAAGATTTAGGTGCAGCAATTAAACAAGTCCTGAGTCATGAAGCGTATGTGGTTGACTGGTTTCTAGATGGGACTCAGGCATGGCAGTATCTTGAAACTGGCTGGACTGAGTACACCTTAGCGATTTTTGATTGGATGCTACCAGGAGTTTCGGGGGTAGAGTTGTGTAAATGGTTGCGATCGCGCCAATTAACTCTACCCGTGTTAATGCTCACTGCTAAAGACCGGATGGAAGAAAAGATTATCGGTCTAGATAGCGGTGCAGATGACTATTTAGTTAAACCCTTTGATATGGCAGAACTGCTGGCAAGATTGCGGGCATTGCAACGACGCTCCTCTTACGTAGGAGCAACCCTTACACCCCAAATCCAACCCCGACGTTTACAAGTAGGTTGCTTGTTACTCAATTACAGCACTCATCAACTTACTCGTCAGTATGCTCACGGGGAAAACCAAGTATTCTCTTTAACTGTCAAAGAGTTTCAATTGTTGGAATATTTCATGAGGCATCCTCAGCAAATTATTAGCCGTGACCAAATTATTAATCAACTTTGGGAAATTGGTGCAGAACCAGTCAGCAATGTAGTAGCAGCACAAATTCGCTTATTAAGACGTAAATTAGGAGAAGAAGACAGCAATTCTTTGATTGAAACTATCTATGGTGTGGGCTATCGCCTAAACATTGATGCTGCTAATTTTTGCTAACTTGAAGCAACACCTTGAGCAAAGTTCTAGAACTATGGAAGGCAATCCTATTTTTCGCCAGACTCGCTTACGGCTAGCAGTTTGGTATACGCTAGTGATGGGTGGTATTGTCGGGCTATCTGGTCTGGGTGTTTATAGTGTGGTTGCCCATGCTTATTATGAAACCATAGATCGGGGATTACAATCAGTAGCAAACGCACTCCACAACAGTATTGAACCTGTTTGGCAGCAACCCGGACAATTACAACGCCTCACTAAAGATTTTTCTTTAGAATTATGTGTATCTCAAACAAATTGTTTGCCGAAAACAGCAGGTATTAAACAATCAATAAAAGAAACAACTAACCAGGTTAATTACTATATACGGTTATTGGATAGTTCGGGAAAACTGTTTGCAAGTGCAGGTATGCAATTTGATAAATTGCCAATTACCTCACTATCAGAACATTGGCAAATTATCACAGATTATTCTGGCACTCGATATCGCCAAATTACTTTACCACTGTCCACTCAAAAACAGCTTTCGGGTTATCTACAAGTGGCACGAAGCCTTACTGATTTAGACCAAAATCTTGCTTATTTAAGATTAACTTTGGTGTTAGGGTTGCCAATTTCTATGATTTTTGTTGCTTTGTCTAGTTGGTGGTTGGCAGGAAGGGCAATGCGACCTGTATATCTTTCCTACCAGCAAATGCAACAATTTACTGCTGATGCGGCCCATGAGTTTCGCACACCTTTAGCGGCAATGCACTCTACCATTGAAGCTGCTATCAAATTACAGCAAGAGCCAAAATCAAATGGTGGAATTTTGGATGTTCTCAAACGTCAAAATCGTCGGCTATCTCAATTGGTCGGAGATTTGTTGCTGTTGACAAGGATAGACCAAAAACAACTAACAGCAGAATATCAACCTTGCTGTTTGAACGATCTAATTAACGACTTAATTGAAGAATTAGCATTTTTGGCGATTGAAGCGGAAGTAAACCTTTCAAAGCAAATGCTGTTTTCTCAAAAACTGTCTGTGATGGGAAATGAAGAACAGCTTTATCGTTTAGTTTCAAATTTAATTGTGAATGCAATTCAATCCACACCAAGCGGCGGAAAAGTCACTGTTTTTTTGGAAGATAGCGATCGCTATGCCATCATCAAAGTTCAAGATACGGGAATTGGCGTTGCTGTTGAACATCAACACCGAATTTTCGATCGCTTTTATCGAGTCGATCGCAATCGCTCCCGCACCTCTGGCGGTTCGGGATTGGGATTAGCGATCGCAATCGCGATCGCCATAGCGCATAAAGGTAATATTCACGTTCAAAGTCAACCTGGGCTAGGTAGTACATTTACAGTTCGACTTCCTCTTTCACCGTGATTTCTGGAAATAAATGTTGCTATCTAGTGCATTATTTATCTTGACAACGATATTCTATGCTAAAGCTTTTATTTTAAATCTAGAATCTAAAATCATTTGATTTGGAGGAGTTTTGATAAATAATATCCGCAATCGCTTTAGGGATTTTAAGCCCAAAAGGGTTGAACCATCACAGCTAAAACACTTGGTACATGAGTTGTTGCAAGAGTCTAGTCTCGACGCAACATATTTGGTTTTGATTATTGGTTCATGTGCGATCGCTACATTTGGTCTACTTGCCAATAGTACTGCTGTAATTATCGGCGCAATGATTATCGCACCTCTAATGTTGCCAATTCGAGGTTTAGCCTTTGGTGCATTAATTGGAAATATCATCCTATTTCGTAAAGGCGTAATAGCAGTATTCTTAGGCACATTACTAGCACTTTTAATTTCTTGCAGTATAGGTTGGATCGTTAATCTACCTAGTTTCGGCAGTGAAGTGCTATCTCGCTCCAAACCTAACCTGCTTGATTTGGGTATTGCAGTTGCAGCAGGTTTTATCAGTGGCTACGCTAAGGTTAATTCAAAAATCTCTGCTAGTGTGGCAGGGACAGCAATAGCTGTTGCCCTTATGCCCCCAATTTGCGTCATCGGTTTAGGTCTAGCAAAATTCAACTTGTCACTCAGCTTAGGAGCGACTTTGCTCTACCTAACAAACCTTTTGGGTATTAGCCTTGCTTGTATGCTGACATTTTTATTCACCGGCTATTCTCCTGTCGATCGCGCACGAAGAGCGCTGCTATGGGCATTGGGGTTAACAGGTGCTTTACTGATACCTTTAACTGTGAGCTTTACCCGATTAGTTAGACAATCAGAACTCGAAACCCATTTGAGAAAAGCACTGCTGAACCGAACCGTAACTTTTCAGCGTTTGGAACTACTGAAAACTGATACTAATTGGCTGAGTAATCCGCCCCAAGTTCGCTTGAGTGTTAGCGCACAGTCACCTGTAACATCAAAGCAAGTAAGTCTTTTAGAAGCCTTTCTCGAAAAAGAAATCGGGCAACGTTTTTCCCTGATTTTTGAAGTTAGTCAGGTGAAAGAAGTTAAAGCAGAAACACCAGATTCTCCTCACAAAATACCAACAGACAAGGATAAAAACGATGAATGAAGCAACAACCTACAGAATTAAAATCTATCAAGTCATGAAACAGTCCCTCTCCAAGGCAGATTAACTTTAAAAGGTGAATTTGCTTTAGACTCAATGCCGACGTTGGCGATCCACTTTTGATTATGATTAGTAATGCTGATAACTAAGTAAATATTATGAATATAGATATATCCGCACTGTGGGACAAAATCGAGGGAATGATTAGGGGACTTATTTTCCAGCTGCCGAATATCGTGCTGGCATTGATTGTCTTTGCAATCTTCTTCGTGGTGGCTAGAGCCATTAAGAGACTAGTTAAACGATTAACTCGCGATCGCCAACAAGCTCGGAATCTCGGACTGGTACTAGGACGTTTGGCGCAAGGTATAATATTGTTAGTAGGGCTATTTGTTGCTTTGTCGATTATAATACCGACATTCCGAGCCGGAGACTTGATACAACTACTGGGGATTAGCGGCGTAGCGATCGGCTTTGCCTTTCGTGACATTCTGCAAAACTTCTTGGCTGGCATTCTGATCCTATTAACAGAACCGTTCCGAATTAACGATCAAATAGTTTTTAAGGACTTTGAGGGGACTGTAGAAAATATTGAGACACGGGCAACAATGATTAAAACTTACGATGGTCGCCGCATTGTGATTCCTAACTCAGAATTATTCACTAATTCGGTAATAGTGAACACCGCCTTTGACAGTCGCCGACTACAATATGATGTTGGGATTGGCTACGGCGATGACATCGACCGAGCCAAGGAGTTAATGCTCCAAGCAATGCAAAGCGTACCGGAAGTAGTTGAAGACCCTGCGCCCGATGTACTGGTGATGGAACTTGCCGAAAGTAGCGTTAACATCCGTATTCGTTGGTGGATCAAACCGCCACGGCGAGCAGATGACCTCACCTCACGCGACAAGGTGCTGTCTGCAATTAAGAAAACATTAGTTGAAAACGGTATCGATTTACCCTTTCCAACACAGCATATTTTGTTTCACGACCAGACCGAAGAGACGGATGGAAACAGATCGCGTCAGCGTGAAGGTTGGCCATCGGGTAAAGGCGAAGTACCAAAACCCCACCGCATCAGCGATTCGCTCCGACTAGTTGCCCAAATGCAGACTCAAATAGATGACAACGGCAAGGTAGATTCTCCAAAAGCTGATGGCGAAAACTAAACTATTTGCTGCTTAAGCTGTTGGATTCGGTTATTGCCCCGTATTTAGCTTGTCAAACTCCCCGATATATTAGCGCATATTCAAATCACATTTATTTAGCCTTTTGGTTTCTGATAGGAGTACGAACAATATACTGATAAGCAGATGAATTAATAGCAAGTGGTTCGATTTTTCCTTGGGAAACTAAAGTTTGATAAATTAAAGCTGTAATCTCTCCGCGCGTGGCAGGTTTTCTTGGATTAAGAACTTTGGTATTTGGATAATTCACTACTATATTTTTTTCGGTTGCTACTGCTACATCTCCAACTGCATATTGCGGAATCTTCTTGGCATCTGCGTAAGTGTTAGTAACAATAAACGATACTGGACGGTTAAGATTCACAGCATTAGCTGTTACAGCCTGGGCTTTTGGTATTAATAACGGTTGCATCAAAGTAGTAAATGCAAGGGGCATGAAAATACGTCTTTTTACAGCTTTTCGTGTGGTTTGTTTAGGAACTACTCTCTGCGCGACTGTAGGGACGGTAACTTATGAGATACATTTTTCAAAGAATCTTTCTTTGGGTAGTAGAGTTATCGCTCTAAAAAGCAAGATGGTTAGCAGAGGAGGATAAAATTCGTCAACTCATTATCCAAGCGGGGAAATGGAAAAGCTGTTATTGATATTGCCAAATCTCATAACGGGACAAATCTGGCACGATTTGAAGGAAATGCAGAAGAACCCATTGATGTGGTAATTGTTCACGTTTCTATGGAAGATTGGCTAGAAATTCCAATGCTGGTGCTGGGTTTTGTATGGCTAGCACTATTCATCATCGAGATCGTCTGGGGGTTAAACCATTTCCTGGAAGCCGTTAGCATCACTATTTGGATTATTTTTATCTTAGATTTTCTCCTGAAACTAGCGATCGCTCCTCATAAAATTTCCTATATCAAAAACAACTGGTTAACAGCTATTTCTCTGATGTTGCCAGCACTGCGTAGTTTTCGGATTATCCGAGTTATACGAATACTACGAACAACCAGGGCTGTGCGAGGGCTACAACTGTTGCGAGTCATGACTCGTGCTAACCGAGGAATGCGGGTTTTGGGAGCAAGTATTAGCCGTAGAGGATTTGGTTATGTTGTGGCATTAACTGCGATCGTTACTGTAATAGGAGCAGCAGGGATGTATGCATTTGAAAATGAAGTTCCTATGGAATCAGGGCTGCACAACTACAGCACTGCTTTCTGGTGGACAGCAATGCTCATGACAACGATGGGTTCTGATTATTCGCCCAAAACACCCGAAGGACGGGTGCTTTGCTTTTTCTTAGCCTTATATGCGTTTGCCGTGTTCGGCTATGTCACTGCAACTTTAGCGACCTTTTTTATTGGCCGTGATGCCGATGATGATGACGCAGAGTTAGCGGGAGCGAAATCGATTCAAATGCTTCAGACGGAAATCGCAGCATTGCGGGGGGAAATTCAAGAATTATTGCATCAAAATTCACAGCGTTGACGTTAGCAAAGATTAATTAGTGAGGAAACTTCATGAAAGCAGAAATCTCCGCAGCCTGGGATAAAGTTCAAAGCATGATTAACGGGTTTATAGTTTTGCTACCGAACATTGTCTTAGGGTTAATTGTCTTTATATTCTTTTTCTTTATTGCTGGCAGAATTAAGGCACTTGTTAAGCGGGTAACTCGCAACCGTCGCTACGCCGGCAATCTGGGATTAGTACTGGGAAGGTTAGCGAAGGGGGTAACAATTTTGATTGGGTTGTTTATCGCCCTTTCCATTGTGATTCCATCATTTAAAGTTAGTGATTTGGTGCAACTTTTGGGAATTAGCGGTGTTGCTATTGGTTTTGCTTTCCGCGATATTTTGCAAAACTTCTTAGCTGGGATTTTAATTTTACTAACTGAACCTTTTCAAATTGATGACCAAATTGTTTTTAAAAGCTTTGAGGGAACTGTTGAAAATATCGAGACACGCGCCACAACAATTAGAACTTATGACGGTCGGCGGATTGTGATTCCTAACTCGGAATTATTTATCAATTCTGTCACCGTGAATACTGCCTTTGACAACCGCCGATTAGAGTATGATGTCGGCATTGGCTACGGCGACGACATTGACTTAGCCAAGCAGTTAATGCTAGACGCAATGCTTAGTGTCGATGAGGTTTTAAAAGATCCGGCTCCTGATGTACTAGCAATGGAACTAGCCGGAAGCAGTGTTAACATCCGGGTGCGCTGGTGGGTTAATCCACCACGACGGGCAGATAATTTGATTTCGCGGGATAAAGTGATTACTGCTATTAAGAAAAAACTCGTTGCAAACGGTATTGATTTACCCTTTCCAACTCAACAAATTCTATTTCATGACCAGACAGAAGAGACAGATGGAAACAGATCGCGTCAGCGTGAAGGTTGGCCATCTGGTAAAGGTGAAGTACCAAAACCCCGCAGCATTAGCAGTTCACTCAGGTTACTCGCTCAAAAGCAAGATGATGGCAATAGTAAAGTAGATTCTGCAAAGGTCGATAATGAAACATGAAAAATGTAAAACTGAGCAAACTTTGGGATACGCTCCACTCAAGTTACTGGTTCATTCCCTCAATTATGGCTATACTTACCACTGCGTTGGCATTCATAATGTTAATGCTCGATCGCACAGGTAAGGCGGGTATTAATTATTGGTGGAGCTACACTGGTGGAGCAGATGGAGCGCGATCGGTTTTAGGAGCAGTTGCAGGTTCAATGATTAGCGTTGCTGCTACTGCCTTTTCAATTACAATCGTGGCGCTTCAGTTAGCTGCTTCCAATTTTGGCCCCCGTCTACTGCGTAATTTCATGCAGGACACTGGCAATCAAGTTGTCCTTGGCACGTTTATAAGTACGTTTATCTACTGCTTGCTCATACTTCGGACTATTCATGGTGAGGGAGATGGATATAGTCAGTTTGTACCGCAACTTTCGGTTACATGCGGTATTTTTCTCGCAATTATTAGCATCGGAGTTTTGATTTATTTTATCGATCATGCTTCTACAATAATTCAGGCTTCACATATCATCGAAAACGTTAGTGATGACTTAGATAGAGCTATCGATCGCTTGTTTCCCAAAAAAATCGGGCGTAGTATTCCATTCGGAGAAGAAATTGCAGAAATACCTGAAGATTTTGGCTTCGTTGCAAGTCCTGTAAAAGTTAATAATAATGGTTATATACAAGCAATTGACGACGAAGAATTGCTCACAATTGCCAGAAAACACAATCTTTTATTGCGCGTCGAGTCTCGACCGGGAAAGTTTGTTGTTAAGAACAGTAATTTAGTTATGGTTTTTCCTGGTGAATTTGTGAACCAAAAATTAACCAAACAAATCAATGATTGCTTTATTTTGGGTAGAGAACGTAGCGAACAGCAAGATATCGAGTTTCCCATCGATCAGTTAGTAGAAATTGCCCTACGTGCGCTTTCTCCAGGGATTAATGACCCATTTACCGCAATTCGCTGTGTTGATAGACTAGGAGCAGGATTATCCCGTTTAGCCCAAAAAGATTTTCCTTCACCCTACCGCTACGATGAAGATAATAAATTACGTGCGATCGCTTTTGGGTTAACATTTGAGGGATTAGTTGATAGTGCCTTCAATGGAATTCGCCAATATGCACGATCTGATACATCAGTAACCATTCGTTTATTGGAAGCGATCGAGAATATTGCAACTTACACCAACAATCCCAAGCACCAAGTAGTTTTACAGCGTCATGCAGAGATGATTTTGCGCGGTAGCCAAGACGGTTTACCAGAAGAACTAGACCGCCAGGATGTGCAAAAGCAATATGACAATGCGATTCAAGCTTTAAAAAATCAGACCTTAGCTGAAAGAAAAAAATGAAAATTCTGCCGGTAAAGTTCTCAATACTCAAGTGATTAAAAGCTTGGATGATATCATGTCCGCCTAATCACTTATCATTAAAATCTCTCCGCGTCCCCGTGTCTCCGTGTCAGTCTAAACAATAAGTCTTTAACCGAACATGATATGACACCATTACCCAAGCGTATTGAGTTATATTTCAATACGCTGTTTTTGTTAGATAAATTATTTCCCATAAAAACCTGATATTTCAAAAATTAAATGCGTTAATTAGTTAATTAGTGGGTTTTATATATAAAGATGGATGAAATCATACTCCAATTTACTATATATTCTTAAAATATCTACTTAAATGGTATGAATCTTATCTATGATAGATAATTTAGAATCACTTTCACATCCACCAAGCAAACAAAAATTTGCTGCTACATTTCTTTTAGTAAGTCGAATTAGTTTTTGGGTACAGTTAGTACTTGGTGGTATTTCTGGCATTGCTGTATTGTTGGCGTGCTTTAGCCGTAACATTACTACTCAGACAAGCAATGCAGGTATAGGTTTTGGGATATTCTTGGCTATTGTTAGTATTTTATTGTTGTGCTTTCGAGTGTATTGGGCTTTACGTTATCGAAAAATGGCTAAACTTTTACAAACGCCAAATTCTCAAAATCATCCTAAGAAAGAAGAAGTTATTCAAAATTTACGAATTGGATTGCTTGTGAGTTTGGTAGGGTTATTAATAGCTTTTATTGCTTCGGAAACGACCGTTTCAATTATATTGGGGAAAGCAGTAGCACAACCTCAAGGTGTCGCAATTTATCAGCCAGAAAATGTAATTCGTTCGCTAGATATTTTTGTGATGCTAGCAAATGTCAACATGATTGGCGCTCACTTTTTTGGGGGAGTTACTTCTCTAGGTCTACTCTATTGGTTAGAAGAGTAATAAACTTAATTAATGATTAATTTTAGTAATTTGATTTTGCCAGCTATTGCTATGTAAATATTAACCTAAAGTATTTTCTAGTTCTTCACTAGATATATATTACTATTGTCAAATAACAAACAAAGATAAAATTATCAGTATCAGGAGGTAGTTATGTACAAATTCAATAATTCTTCTTTAAAAGAAGTTGGACTAGTTGGAACACTTTTTGGAACGTTGCTAATGGGTTTTTCTGCAATTACTCAATCAGCAGTAGCACAGCCGCGAATTTCCCAAGTTAATCTCTGTCCTAGTATTTTCTATGAATAACCACACCGAGATCGGGTCATGGTTCCAGCAGGATGTCCGCCTAATGCTGCAACTTTAAGGTTTAAAGGACAACAGAGAACTACTGGCTCTCAATGTGTTGTTGTTCCTGTCTATCCTATGAATGGAATAAGCTCTGTTATACAAACACCTTTTTCAGAAAGTCGGCAAAGTGCGATGTCTGACGACAAGCCACTTCGTGTCTACGCAACTATCATACCAACAGCAGGTACGGTTGATGTGAAATTGAAAAATAATACTAATGTTGGTATTTCTTCCAAAAGTGGATGCTCCCGGAAAACTTTTCATAAATAGCCTCAAAACAGATAATAAATAATGGCAATAAATGACAATCCTCAAAGGCGAGATTTCTTGCAAGCGCTGAGTAAAGTAGGGGTATTAGTTTTCCTGGTAGCGATCGCTATGGTAGCGAAAAGTTGTAGTCTTTTTAATGCAAAAGCAACTATCACTAATACATCGGAAATTACTGATAACACTAAGGAATTTATCGGTAACTCTGCGACTATTAAAAGTAGAGTAATTCAGAAAGTTGGTTTGACTTCGTTTACGGTTAGTGATGCACGGTTCTTTCGCGGCGAACCTCTTGTAGTTGTCAATGCTTCAGGTGCGCCTTTCGATCTACCATCTGACCAAAATCTTAAAGTCCAAGTTACTGGTCAGGTTCGTAATTTAGTAATTCCCAAAATTGAGCAAGAATTTAATCTCAAGATAGATGACAAATATTACAAAGATTATATCAATAAACCTGCAATTATTGCTCGATACATTGTATTAGCACCTCAACCTGGCCAAATAACACAACATCCCGAACAATACTATCGCCGTAGAGTTGCAGTTACGGGGAAAGTAGAAAATATCCGCAGTCCGGTTTTACTAACGCTACATGAAAATCAATTATTTGGTGGAGAAGATTTGCTAGTCTTATTAAAAGCACCACCTAAAGTAGCAATAAATCAGAACCAGACAGTATCTATAACAGGTGAAGTTCGTCCTTTTATTATTGCTGAAATTGAGCGAGACTATGGCTTCACTTGGGATCAAAATGTAAAAAGAGAGTTAGAAGGTAAGTACGGCAACAGACCTGTTTTAGTTGCTGAAATTGCATACCCTGAATAAGTTTATATCATGGCACTAGAACCACTAGAGCAGTAGTAGCATTTCAGCGATCGCACAGAATAGTTGGTGATGGTAGAGTAGGAGCGCTGACGTGGCAAGCTTTACGCAGTAATATAGCACCCGTGCGTCGTCGTCGTTTCTAACAGCGTCTACACAAACTCTCGTCCTCCTGCGCGGACTAAGAGAAAATTAATGTTTTTAACCCGCGTAGGCGGGTTTCGTCTGTGTAGACGCGGTTTCTAACCGCCCTTTTAACGTTAAGTTGACACCTATGGGCACTGCCGTGGCCCTACACCCCACGATATAATGTTGTACCGCATCTAAATGGGAACCGCTACAAGTACAGTATTTATCAGGGTAAAATGTTGGAGGTTTGATAATCTCTCTATATTTACTTGATGCTAAATATCCTATTTAACTGCAATCCCCTTATGGCATTAGAGTCTACCACGGGTGAAGTCGTAATTGCAGAACAACTCAAGCAATTTCTACTAGTACTCTCTGTCTCATTGGGTGTTGCTACACTACCACAAATTTTTAGTTGGTTGCGCCGCATTCCTTATACCCTCTTACTGGTCATAGTCGGATTAGGATTAGCATTCGTGAATGTGCGATTGATTAATCTCTCTCCTGAATTGATTCTGATGATTTTCTTACCGCCACTGCTGTTTGAAGCTGCTTGGAATTTGAAATGGTCAGACTTAAAGCGGGATTTGTTACCGATTTGTCTGTATGCAGTAGTAGGGGTGATAATTTCTATTGCTGGAGTAGCATTCGGTCTTCATCAATTCGCTGGACTTGAACTTAGCATTGCTCTATTAGTTGGAGCTAGTCTATCAGCAACCGATCCGGTTTCGGTAACGGCTCTATTTCGGGAACTAGGAGCAAGCAAACGTCTAAGAACGCTGATGGAAGGAGAAAGTTTATTTAATGATGGTATGGCGGTTGTGGCTTTTGGCTTATTAGTTGCTCTGCCGTTAGGTAATGCCAAACTTGATTTACAGTCTGCTTTATTAGAATTTGTTCAGGTAGTAGGCATTGGTATCAGCGTTGGAGGATTAATTGGGTTTGGTATTTCCTATCTAACCCAACGTTTCGACTTACCATTAGTAGAACAATCTCTTACTCTGGTTTCTGCCTACAGCACTTACCTAATTACAGAATATTTGGGTGGTTCTGGAGTGATTGGAGTTGTCACCACAGCTTTAATTTTAGGCAACTTTGGTTCGCGTATTGGCATGAACCCACGCACGCGGATTATTGTCACTGAATTTTGGGAATTTCTCGCTTTTTTTGTGAATTCGATTGTTTTTCTCTTAATTGGCGATCAAATTCGCTTTGCTGTCTTAGGAGATAACCTAAAAAGTATTGCAGTCACAATTGTGGCGATGATTGTGGGACGGGCAGTATCTATTTATGCTTTAAGTAGTCTCAGCAACTGGTTAGCTAAATCCCAAATTCCTTTATCTGAACAAACTGTATTGACGTGGGGTGGGCTACGCGGCTCTGTCTCCATTGCCCTGGCTTTGAGTGTACCAGCCACACTCCCGCAAAGGGAAGAAATTATTGCCACTGTATTTGGAGTAGTTTTATTTACCCTGTTAGTACAAGGTTTAACCATCCAACCATTATTAGAGAAACTCCAACTTTTAGGTTCGCAACCGCTACGTCAAAAATACACCGAAGCAATTGCCCGTCAAGTTGCTCTCCAACGGGCGCTGGAATATTTAGAAACAGCACAAAACCGTCCCGGAATTGAGCCAGAGTTTTATCGCTACCAGAAGACGCTGCTTTCAGGAGAAATTACCTTTTTACAGGAAGAAATTGACAAGTTACTTGATGAATACCCAAATTTGCAAGAATTTACAACCGAAGAACTGCGAGGGGAACTGCTGGCAATTGAAGCTGATACCTACGCTGAGTTTGTCCGCGCAGGTAAGTTAAATAAAGAACTCTCACCTTTTTTGCAAACAACCCATGAGAGAGCTAATGAAGAGGAATAAATCTATAACTATTTTGCTGGGGGAGAGTGAATCGACCTACTTAAATCAATCGGTATTGCATACATAATATAGAAATGAATTGAGGTGATATGCTGTGCATTATCCATACTTTGAGTCTGCTGAGATGAGAAAAAATGGTAAGCAAAGTGGTAAACTAAATCACACTTTTATCAGTATGATAGTAGTGGTAATTCTGCTAGTGATTGGTTTGTGGTTGAGTCCGGGAATAGCACAAACTGGGGCAAAAGCTGCTGTAGTTGTGGATGGATACCAGATTTTTCAAGTCAGTGAGTCTGGTGAATTTAGCGCTAAAGAACGAGCTAACTTAATCAATTTACAACTAAAGGAGGCTGTAAAATCCGATCGATCTATTCAGGTAAAAACTGAAGAACGCAACCAATTACCAACGATTTTATTGGGCGATCGCTATCTACTAA
Source organism: Nostoc sp. (assembly GCF_036919895.1). Classification (GTDB taxonomy): domain Bacteria; phylum Cyanobacteriota; class Cyanobacteriia; order Cyanobacteriales; family Nostocaceae; genus Nostoc. The sequence continues at coordinate 65,546 of NZ_JBALBW010000025.1, read as the reverse complement.
CTGTTACTAAAAATGATGCTTTACCAGGGAGCAAACCTGATGAACAAGCTTCTATTTGGGCTAAAGAAATTCAGGAAGCATTACAACAATCTCAAGCAGAGCGAAGTTCGCAATATATTCGTAACACCTCCATATTGAGTGCAAGTATCTTGCTAGGCGTATTTGCTATCTCCTGGTTCCTGGGATTGCTCAGAAAACGGATTTCAGGAATTGTACAAAGAAAATTAAATGATGCAAATGCACAAGTTATAAATGCTGATTTACCCAAGGGATTAGCATTACTATTTAATTTTATACTTTTCTTTGTCCGTGCTGGTATCTGGGCAAGCACTATTATTTATATAACTAATTTATTTCCCTACACTCGTCAATGGAGCTATCAAATCACCTATATTTTAACTTCTAGTTTCACATCTGAATTTATTACTCTGGGCAACAATTCTTACTCTTTAATCAACCTGCTAATTCTGGTAAGTTTATTATTCGCCTTAATAATCTTTGCTGGAACCATGACTAATATCCTGCGATCGCGTGTTTTAAGTGTTGCAGGTATTAATCGAGGCGCTCAAGAGGCGATCGCCATTTTGACGAAATACAGCTTGATTGTTGTTGGTAGCATAGTCTTGCTGCAAATTTGGGGACTCGATCTCAGTTCTGTGACAATTTTAGCTAGCGCCTTGGGTATTGGGATTGGCTTTGGCTTCCAGGATATTGCTAAGAATTTTGGTAGTGGTTTGATTTTAGTTTTGGAACGTCCAATTCAGGTGGGTGATTTTATTGAGGTGGGAGATTTGCACGGTACAGTCGAGCGGATCAGCGCCCGCAGTACGGAAATCAGAACTCTCGACCATATTTCCATCATCGTACCCAATTCGCGCCTTTTGGAAAACGAAGTCATAAATTGGAGCCACCGTAACCCTCTTTCTCGGCTGCATTTACCTGTTGGTGTTGCTTATAACGCCGAACCTGATTTAGTTAAAGAAGCGTTGCTGGATGCAGTCAAAAACCACTCCAATGTTTTAGATACACCTCCTCCCCAAGTACTTTTTAAAGGCTTCGGCGATAGCGCTCTCAATTTTGAGTTGCTGGTGTGGATAGCAGAACCCAACAAACAGTTTTTAATTAAGAGTGATTTATACTTTTCTATCTACGAAGTTTTACGTAAGCGCGAAATAGAAATCCCTTTCCCTCAGCGCGACTTGCATTTGCGTTCTGGGGCTTTAGGACTTTCTCCGCAAATAGAGAAGGCTTTGCAGCGACTATCTGAAGAATCTGCTAATCGATACGATGATATAACTTAAATTAAATTTGATAAATACAGCACACATCTAGCTTCCTTGCTATTTGAGATATTACTAATAAATTATGTGTCTTCCTAAGCCATCTGTCCCCTTACCCACTCCCTAATTTCCTGTCGGAAAACCCGTCTTCCTGCCATCCGGTATCTTTCAATAAGTGATGGAATCTCTTGAATGTTCAGATTAGGAAACACTAAACTTGTTTCTCTTTCGAGATATTCCTCACCTTGTAACTGGTAAATTTTTATTTCTCCAGCGTCATAACACCAAATTTCTGGTACACCTAACCGTGCATAGATGGGAAAGCGATCTAAAGATTTACTAGTAACATCAATTTCTAAAGCTAAATCAGGTGGTGGATCTTGATTTAAATCAAACTTGAGTTTACCTCGAACTAAAGCTTCATTTTGGAAATAAAAACAATTATCAGATTCTATCCCAGCTTTTTTTCGTTCTCGTTTCCAGGTAGTTGAGCCGTAACATTCAAAATCTAGCTCTAAAACTTCAGCCGTATCTTTGATGATGTCACCAATTATTTCTTTGTAATATTCGTGTTCTGGTAATGGTGTCATAATCTCTAACGTGCCATCATCATAAGCTACCCTAGCTGCACGACTTTCACCTAAGTCTACTAATAAATTCTCAAATTGTTGCCAACTGATATTGTAGAGAACCACTCGATCGGCGCGACGTTCAGTTAACAGCATAACTCCTCGCTTTCATCATTGAGCAATCAACAGTAGTCAGTAATCAGTGAAGAAGTTAGTATAAATTTTCAAATTCACAACTGATAACTGACTAATATCAAAATTTATCCTAATTTATTCTATCAACGGCTGAATATTTCCCAATTCTCCCCACAAGCAGATCAATTAATCTCCTTTCTCAATAATTCTGGAATCTGAGAAGGGCGTTCAGCGACTGGAACTTCCGCTTCTTTTAAAGCAGCTAATTTACTTTGGGCTGTACCAAAGTTCGGTTCGCGGCCGATAACGGTTGCTAAAGTCCCTGTTTGTCGCCAAGTTTTTCCTGGTGGCGCAAGTCTTCCTGCAATGTAGGCAATGACTGGTTTATCAATTGCCTCGGTAATGTACCGGGCTGCTGCTTCTTCGCTACCACCACCGGGTTGACCGACTAAAACGATCGCCTCTGTAGTTTCGTCTTCATCCAGAATTTGCAACCATTGGAGAAAGGAGGAACCAACGATCGGATCGCTACCAATACTGACACTAATCGACTGTCCCAAACCTGCTTTTGTTAATTCGTAAGCAACTTCATAAGTGAGAGTGCTACTACGACTAACGATCCCCACAGATCCAGGAGTATAAAACTCGCTAGGTTGAGTACCTAAAAGAATTTTTCCCGGTACAATGATCCCCGGACTGTTGGGCCCGATTACCAAAGTTTCACAGGCTTCGGCTTTGCGGAGTAATTGCACCATATCCAAAGGTGGCACGCCAGCAGTGATAATAATGATTTGGCTAATATGAGATGCGATCGCTTCTAAGGCTGCATCTAGAACGTCGTAAGGATCTACACAAATAATTGTTGTGTCAATTACCCCAAATTGTTCTATTACCTCCTCTACTAAGTCAAATACTGGCAGTCCATGCAGTTCCTGTCCACCACATCCTGGATTGACACCAGCTACCAAATTCGTGCCATAGGCTTGCATTTGAGCAATATGAGTGTCTGATATAAATTCACAAAAGCCTTGAATTAATACTTTACTTTCTGGTGTTAGGTTCATAAAAAATTACCGTAAGTTTGACAACCCAGTGAGTTAAGCCACTAGGTAAGAAGAGGAGGGAGCAGGGGAAATAACCAATGCTCAACGATATGTTTACGTGGTAAAAATTAATAATTTTTGATTTGAAACAAAATGACAGTCACTACTTTTTATTAGCAGTTGGTTTAGCAAGACGAACTGCTGCCGCTACTGCCTCATCTAAATTTTCTACCACGAGTAGCGCATCGCTATGGGTTTTTAGTGTTGCGAAATATTTTCTCGCAACATTAAATTCAGAACCAGCAAGACGGACAACTAAGGGTTTAAAATTTCGTTCTTGCCGACTTTTACTGCCATTAGAGCGTACAACTTGTGATTCAAGTTCGCTGTTGTCTTGCTGCACAACTCTGGCTATAACTTCAACCACTTCCTCTGTTTGAGGAATGTTACCCAGAAAGTTTATGAGGATTACTTGAATACTTTTGTCAGCTTCCAGGATTTTCAGACCTGTCTCTAAGCGATCGCGGAAGGTAGTTGGTGCAGTATCTGTAAGGAAAGCATGACGTAGATTTAAACAAACACCTGGCTTGCCACCAGCATTGGCTACTAAATCCAAAGTTGCCATTACTGAACCAGTACCATTACCTAAAATACCGATTTTTCCATGTATTTTTATATTATCCCAATCACCCAAAATCCCATTGATTTCAGTACTGGTATGACGGCTGATAATTTTTGCCGCCATCTCGGCGAGGTCTGGATGACGCTTGATTGCCCGTTCGTTAATCCTAACTTTACCATTAAGTGCCATAACTTGACCATTGGCACTGACTGCCAAAGGATTTATTTCGACTAAATCCAGGTCTTTTTGCACAAATAAGTGGTACATTTTCTCCAAAACGCTGCTTACCGACTGCATCAGCGTTCCCTGTAAACCCATTTTCAAAGCCAGTCGTCGGGCATAAAATGGCGAAAATTCCTGTTCCACGACAACATGGTGCATTTTTTCCCCAGCAGATTCCCAATCAATGTCTGCTTCTTTGCAACCTAAAAGGACTGGCCGGCAAACAGCAGTATCTAAAACCACCGCGAGATAAAATTCCTGATTCGCGTCGTATTGCGATTCTGCCAGCACAACTTCTGGCAATTCGCCCCATATTGGTAAACTAAAGATATTTTGCGCTGCTGCGATCGCATCTATTGTCGTTTCGGCAAACCTGACTCCACCCGCTTTTGCCCGTTCCGCTCCATGTACTTGAGATTTCAGTACAATTGGAAAGCGAATTTTTAAACGTTTCAAATCTGTAGGATGGTCAATTCGTTGGGAGGGCAATACCGGAATGCCTATCTTTCCAAACCATTCTTTAACTTGATACTCTAATAAATCCATTGATACACCTTGTATTTACACTTTCCAAGCTTTTGGTGAGTGCTGTCTTAATATTTTGCAGCACTTTTATTTTAAAGTTAAGCTTTTGGCAGCTATAAAAATTTATTTTTCACGGATCGAATTCAGCATAAGAGACACATTAATTTTGCTCGCTAACCTGGTTGTGCCAGACCACAACACGTAATTAATCTTTTCAGTAAGTTTCCCAGCATAGAAGATAACTAGCATTTCTGTCAAAACCCTCTGACCTAGTATCGTTTCCTTAACCTTTAGATAAGTTTTTCACAACTGCTCTGCAACTATGATTTTGCAGAGTAGTAGCTATTGTGAATTTAACTATCGCAAAATAATGCAGTGAAAATACTCAAAAACTCTATTATTCCCATTTTTTATTTGTAATTTATATCTGAAGACAGATTATTTCATTTTGGATCTAGGGAGTTAAAAATGTAGCGCCACGAACAATAACTGCTTTTTTAATTTTTGGTGAAAAGTCAGAATTTGTGTTAGAAAGTTGGTCGTTCAGATTTTCAGGCTGTGGTTGGTTAAACTGTGCATTTGCATTCAACAAAACTAAAAAGTTCATTTCATTCTCTTAAAGATAATCAAAACAATATAGAAATTGAGCGGCAAAGCTCTATGAAAGTAGCAGTCCAGCAGGAAGATTTACAGCTTTTAGCCAAAACTTTGCAGGAACAATTGCTTGTAGAAGTCTCATCGGCTGAAGTCTTCGAGGTTAAATGCGCCGTCAATAAAGACGGACTAATGGTTTTAACGCAACATGAATCGGATGTAATAGTTGATGCTCAGATCATCTTTGCAGTAATTGAGGAAGTACTTCAGTCTGTAACACCCCACAGAGATCGGCAAGTGCAATGTTTCCTGAGAGTTTTTGGCGAACAACTCCCTTATGCCAAATGTTTCTTGGCTTTGAAGCAGAGGGGAGGATGGGGGAATGAGGTAGCAGAGGAAGCAGAGGAGGAATACTTTTCTCCACTTTCTTCATCGGCTCTGACTTATTCTCCATCATTGGATGAGGCTGAGGAAGAGGAACCGTTTGACCCATTTGCAGATGCACCGAATTTCCCGACTTCAAAGCCAGGATTTCAAATCAAACCCATCTTACTGGGTGTAGCCTTAGTGGGGATTGTAGTTTTAGGCGGTGGTGCTTACTTATTGACTCGCCCTTGTGTGATGTCTGAATGTAAAGAAATACAAAGCGCCGAGCAATTAAAAACAAAGTCTCCACAACTGATGCGCCGCGCCAAGTCTGAAAAAGAACTAGTCGCTATACAACAACGACTTGCAGCAGCCAGCGCCGCCCTAAATGTAATTCCTGGTTGGTCGCCCCGTTACCAAGAGTCGGAAGAACTAAAAGCAAGTTTGTCGGGACGGTCAGAAAAGATTAACCAGGTGGTTAAGGCTTTGCAGACGGGATCTTTGGCGACACAAAAAGTTCAAACACCTGCATCTAGCCTAGAGGAATTACAAGCTAGACAGCATTTATGGCGACAAGCTATAGCGCCCCTAGAAACTATAAGTTCTAGTAGTGAACTCTATGGGCTAGTGCAGGGTAAATTACTTAATTATCGTGTCCGTTTACACGCTGTAAATCAGCAGATATTTATTGAGGAAAAATGGCTCAAAAAACTCACAGCAGCAAAAGCTGTAGCTAGTGCTGCTGAGAACCGGGAAACTACTGCCAAATCTTTGAATGACTGGCAAAAAGTTCAGTCTACTTGGTTGGTGGCAATTAATGCTTTGAATAGCATTCCCTTAACTAGCTCTGGATACCAAGAAGCCGCAAAGCTGTTAATAGATTATAGACCTAAGTTAGTAGCGGCCCGCGATCGCGCCACGAAAGAACAATTAGCCGCTAAAACCTATCAACAAGCCGTTAGCGCTGCCAATCAAGGCAAAATATATCAGCAACAAAACCAATGGCAAGCAGCAGCTACATACTGGGATCAGGCTTTGCAAACGGCTAAAAAAGTTTCCCAAGATACCTTGTACTATACTCAGGCTCAGTCTCTCATCGAACCCTATTCAATAGCCCTTAAACAAGCACAAGAAAAACTACAAGTTGTTAGTAGTTTCCAACAAACCCGCACTGACTTGGATAAAACCTGTATTAATGGAATTCGGATTTGCACCTTTAGCATAGATAATGCAGGGATTATTGTCCGGCTAACCCCTGAGTATGACCAAATAAGGCAAAATAACTTGGCTAATCCTTATTCTGAAAATTCTAGTACTGCTATTGACATTACCAATCACTTGCAAATCTTACGGGAAGCCTTAGCTGTAATTGGTGAAAATGCCAACTTGCCCATTTTCCTCTACGATTCTCAAGGTCAGGTAATTTATACACGGACTTTAGGCGGGTAAGTATAAATGTTAGGGTGAAGAGTTTGGAATCTATAGGAATTCTGGCGTTGCATAATTATATCATGTCCGCTTGATTGTTATTTAAAGTATCGTAAAATACACGTTTTTACCTGATTTATCCCGCATTTATGCAACGCCAACAATCATAAATTGCTTGTGAGCAATCGATCCCCGACTTCGTAAAATTGTCGGGGATATAGTCGATTAACCCTTGTCGTGTCTATAGTCGGCATCTAACCAACAGCGTGGTAGAACTTCACCAGAAGGAAAAACGAGATTTTCTTTTTTAAAAGTATCAGGTGGCTGTTCTTCTTCGCCTTGTTGTTCTCGCCCGTGAACGATATTACTATTCGGATCGAGTAATTCTTTAATTTCCAGAATTTTCACCAATTCGCCACTATCTTTGACTTGTAAAAGCATAGAAATTGCCTCAATGAGTTTGCATGAAAGTTCAAAGCGAGTCTCAACAGAAAACCGCTCAAATCTAAACCGATTTTGAACGCGGATATTCCTTAGTTGTTAAAGGAAATTTTTATTAAAAACCTACGCATAAATTACACGAGATTAATCTATGTGTAGCTGTAGAGTTCATTTTTATAGAGTTGGCAGAAAAAGATGCCACCTAATTCATTAGCTAAAATCGAATCAGGAAATGCTGATTAATAAAACTGTCCAACTAAGATAATCTTGGTTTTAGCGATTATAAATCGCGTTGATATTTCTCCAAAATATCAACTAAATTAACCTGGCATTGCAGTGGCAGTAAATCAATTAGAGGAAGTTCACTTCTACCACCGCCAATTTTTACTGTAATTGATTGCAAGACTTTTAAAACTTGGTCTTCACTTACGCTGTTGGAAGTAATTAAAGGATACAGTCGTTCGGCAACAAGAGTATGCAGTTTGGCATTAGATAAATAAAGATGCCACTTGGCAATGTCTATGTAGACACTTTCGCCAATTTCAGCTGCTAGGGCTTCCAGTAGTTCTGTGGTGTTAGTCTTAGCCATAAAAATAACCCTACATTAAGAAAAAGTGCGAAATCTCAGGCTTTTTTACATTATGGCTCAATTAACAGGCTAATCCTACTACCAGAGGTTACAATTGCCCCAGCACGAGTAATCCATCTTCAGGTGGATTTGGGTGGAGCTTCGGTGTAGTTAGCGATCGCACTAATATAAATCAGATGGGCTAACACTATTCCTGTCCAACTTAAAGTCACCCAAGGCAGCCACTCCCAGGTAGTATCTTTCAAAATGTGGAAAAACCACAAGCCAGAATTAATCGTAGCAGCGATCGCTACATGGGTGGCAAAATTCATCCGGTCATCGATCTTCCGGTAATCAGGGTCTTTGCGATCGGGTTTGCGAGGCCAACGAGGAGGCATAAATATTTGTTACAGATTTAAATACACCCTATTTATTCTAAGGTTTTTGGGGCATTGATGTCGCGCATCTAGCCTCAATCCCTATTTCTCCCCTGTTTAGTAGTTGTAACACTAGTGACTTCCAAATCATCATACTTATTGACTTTGTAGATGATGGTCGAAAGTAACCAACTGAATATAAAAATGGCAATGATTAAGTAACCAATTGTGCCAAAGTTTTCACCTAGTTTACTAATGAAATCCCAAAACGGACTTTTCAGTTGTAACTGATCGCCAATAATATTCAGAGCTTCAATTCCCCCAATGACCACAGCAACTAGTACAGAAACAAGGGTAATGGTCATGTTGTAGTAAAGCTTGCGGATTGGTTTGACGTAAGCCCAGCCATAAGCACCAAGCATTAAAATACCGTCAGTGGTGTCAATTAAAGACATCCCTGCGGTGAACAAAGCTGGAAACAATAGGATCGACCAGATAGGCAGACCTTTAGCTGCTTGATTCGCAGAAATCCCCAGCAGTGCTACCTCTGTCGCCGTGTCGAAGCCTAAACCAAAAAGGAAACCTAAAGGAAACATTTGCCAGCTACTATCTATCAACCGAAACAAAGGACGGAAAATGCGACCGAGTAGCCCACGTTGGTTCAAAAATTCATCTAAGGATTGATCGTCGTAGATTCCTCCTCGCTTGACGGTTTGGAAAGTCTTATAAACATCCCACAGTACCACCATATTGATCGCTGCAATTGCTAGTAGGAAAAGTGCAGAAACGGTACTGCTAATTAGCCCCCCAAGCTTTTCAAAATTGGGAAAGTGGTTATGGATTGTTGTAGTGGTTAAGGCGATCGCAATGGAGGCGGCAATTACAACGGTGGAATGACCTAGAGAGAAGAAGAACCCAACAGAAACAGGTCGTTTGTTCTCCTGCATCAATTTACGGGTAACATTGTCGATCGCGGCGATGTGATCGGCATCTACAGCATGACGTAGACCAAAGCTATAAGCTAATACGGCAGTCCCAAGCAGAAGGGGGTAGCTGTGGAATGTAATCAGGGCTACTACCCAGATCAAAATATTCACGCTAATCAGAAACGCATAAATGTTGATAACTTTACGTCTAACGTTTCTGGAACTATCGTTGAAAACACGCGAAAATCTGGATAGCATTTATCACTCCTCATAAAGGCATATTTCGACAAGATGAAAAATGAATCAGACTCTGTATGAGCCGTACCAACATACTGAGCCAGCTATTTCGGTTTCATTCATGAAAATTACTTATATTGACATTGATGTAAGGTTTAGTAAAACCTATATAAATGACAGAGGTATTGCAACGCTATGTCAAGAGTGTGACTATTCAGCCCAGTCAGAAAATCCCATTCTTATTTCTTTAGGATTTACGCACAACAGCCTACCCTAACCCCACTTTTTAAGTGGGATTAGGGTAGGCTGTTGACTCTGTGCCTTTTCAGAAGTTAAAAAATCATACAAAATATATGTCATTGCTTACTCCGTTGGAGAACCCGTTCGCGTAGCGTCTCCGAAGGAGAAGGGTACGGAGCGAAGCAATCCCAGGTGATTACTTCGCCCAGATCGCAATGACACCAGAGAGATTTTGTACCCCCACAAAAATAGCATGAGCCAAAAAACCCTAAATTCCATCAACCTAGTGTTAGGGGGAATCTAATGCCTTGTTCGGTGAGATAATATTAGGCTACTGCTCTGGCAAATAATAATCTCCTGATTTACCGCCACTCTTACTGATTAAACGAATCGATTCAATTTGAATCGACTTCTCTAAAGCTTTTGCCATATCGTATAAAGTCAGGGCAGCTACAGAAACAGCAGTTAAGGCTTCCATCTCTACACCAGTTTCAGCTTTGGTTTTAACTGTGGCTTGAATTTGATAACCAGGTAATTGTGGATCGGGTATAATTTCAACTGCGATTTTTTGCAAAGGTAAAGGATGACATAGAGGAATTAAAGCGGCTGTTTGCTTGGCTGCCATAATCCCCGCCAATCTTGCAGTTGCCAACACATCCCCTTTTGGGACATTTCCGGCTTGAATTGCGGCAAAGGTTGTTGGCAGCATCCGCACATTGCCCTCGGCTACTGCTTGGCGGATTGTGGGTGCTTTACTCGTCACATCTACCATCTGTGCCTGCCCGTGTTGATCTAGATGGGTTAGGTTAGCAAAATTAGATGGGAAATTATCTTGCGTCATTTAGTTAGAACGTGTTAATATGAATTGTCAGTGAGGGTGTGTAGCTCAGTGGACTAGAGCACGTGGCTACGGACCACGGTGTCGGGGGTTCGAATCCCTCCTCGCCCGTTTTTGAAGGTTGAAAGTTAGGAGTGAGAAATTAAAGTTCCTCACTCCTAACTTTTAAGTTTTTTAAGGCATAAGCATCTGGAGCTAGACCCAATGCAAAGCGCAGAGAGTTGGATAAGTCTTTAACAAAAGTATTTGTCATTGGTCATTTGTTTAGATTAAACCGCATTTACCTTTAAAACCGTAGTTTTTTTTGTAATTAGGGTAAAGCTCAGAACTTAAGCCACCAGAGGATAATATAGTCTCCTGAAAAACTCCATATTTAAAAATGGACGGGGTTTGATAATGACCAATGACTACTATTGTTACTTTATTTAACCTTTTTTGCTACCACTTCTCGCACGCGATAGATCGGCCGCCCTTGGGATTCATGGTATGTACGCATGAGTAATTCTGCCAAAAGACCGAAGCAAAATAACTGCACTCCAGTTACTAGCAGCAGAACTGCTAAACTTAGCAACGGGCGATTGCCAATCATCTCACCTAACACTAATTTGACGAAAGTTAAGTAAATTCCGATCGCAGTCCCCGAAAGCATCGAAATTAAGCCCAACAGCCCAAAAACGTGCATCGGACGGGTGAGGAATCTTTTCATAAACAGAATGGTTAACAAATCCATCAACACCCGGAATGTCCGCCAAATTCCATACTTACTCCGGCCAAAGCGACGGGCATGATGACGCACGGGTACTTCAGTAATTCTAGCTCCTTCGATGTACGCCAGAGCGGGTAAAAATCGGTGGAGTTCGCCGTAGAGGTTCATATCTGCCAATAGTTCTGCACGATAGGCTTTCAGCGAACAGCCATAATCATGAATATTCACGCTAGTAGTGCGGCGAATTAGCCAGTTGGCAATTTTGGAAGGAAGTAACCGATTTACAGCCCCATCCTGGCGATTTTGCCGCCAACCACTCACCAAATCGTAACCTTCATCCAGCTTTGCTAATAACGTGGGGATATCAGCCGGATCGTTCTGGAGATCGGCATCTAAAGTAACGATCGCTTTCCCCACTGCATAATGAAACCCAGCAGCCATCGCCGCCGTTTGTCCGTAGTTACGCCGCAAAATCACCGCCTTTAAATCAGTGCGGATTTGTGCTTCTTTCTTGAGAAAATCCCCGGAACCATCGGTAGAACCATCATCCACACAGATGATTTCATAATTTACCTGACTAGAGGATAAAGTAGATGCGATCGCTTCTAATAAAAGCGGCAAACTTTCCACCTCATCATGTATTGGCAGCACCACCGAAACATCTGGGACAATTGCTGAAATCGCCCCACTCTCCTCACTCAATCCCTGATTAACAAACCCACTCCTCATATACCTCTGCGCCCTCAGCGTCTCTGTGGTTCGTAACTCTTGATAACTCTACCAGCCCCTCGCAGCTGCTGATAATAGGACTGACTAACAGCATCTCCCAGTTCCGAGAGAACATCAATCCCAATCCCATCTCGTCCCTGTTCCTTCCCAGAACTATGAATGTAACAACCATCTGCCAAATAAAGCCCGACATGGGTTGCTTTTTGGGGAGTTCCAAAAAAGACCAGATCCCCGACTGCTAATTCTGCAATAGTAATTGCTTGGGTGAAATCTTCCTGTTGATAGGCATCTCTAGGTAGCCAAATACCCACCGAAGCAAATGCCGCCTGCATCAACCCAGAACAGTCATAATTTGGGCCAACCGTACCACCCCAAAGGTAATAATTGGATTGTTGCATTGCTTTTTGAGTAAAAGCAATAACCTCTGCTAGCAGTTTTTGAATTTGAGATTCAGAAAATGTTGCAGCCTGATAAGGTACAGTAGCAGGTTGTAATGAATCAAAATCTGAAAGCGATACCCATCCCGGATAGTCATCTTCACACAAATACACCCCGACTGCTAAATTTTGATGATTTGATGTTACCCATAAATGTCTTCCAGATGAAGATTGAGTTGATAAACGCGTACATTCAGGAGAATCATATAAATTAAGGTCAGCTAAACACTGATACTCCCCTGATTGTGGATTTTGGACTTCGGATTTTAGATTAAAGGACATTATTCGAGAATGATTTTTTTTAATAAAGACGAACAACTCGAAAATATTGGTAATGGCATTTTAGATGCAACTTGGGCAGCATTTCCGACTTTAGCCAGGAATCAAATTGCCTTAACTTGGGTTGTTTACGATCCACCAGTGCTAGTAAATACTGGTGGGGCGCTGACTCCCAAAGCTTTTTGGGAACATCCAGTCCGTGGTTTTACTTATCGTGGTGTTGAACGCATTTATCCCGCCAGTGTAGTCAAGCTATTTTACCTAGTGGCGGTAAATGAATGGCTAGAAAAAGGCATGAGTCAAACCTCCAAGGAGTTGGAACGCGCTTTGCGGGATATGATTGTTGATTCTAGTAACGATGCTACCAGCTTGGTTGTGGATATTTTAAGTGGTACTACATCGGGGCCAGAATTACCAATCGGGCCCTTTGAAACCTGGAAATATCAGCGTAATATCATTAACCGGTATTACCAATCTTTGGGTTGGGAAGAAATGGAGACGATTAACGTCTGTCAAAAAACTTGGGGTGATGGCCCTTATGGACGGGAACGGGCCTTTGTGGGAGAGTTACTGGAAAATCGTAATATGTTGACAACAAATGCGATCGCTAGGTTACTCCATAGTATTGTAGGTGGAGTTGCGGTTTCTAGTGCGCGATCGCAAGGAATGATGGCTTTACTAAAACGGACTCTCGATGATTTGTCACCTGACAGCGAAGAAAATCAAGTAACAGGTTTCTTAGGTGGTGGACTTCCTAAAAATGCTCAAATTTGGTCAAAAGCAGGTTGGACAAGTCAAGTTCACCATGATGCTGCGTATATTGAGTTAGCAGAACAGCGTCCTTATCTTTTAGTAGTATTTACTGAAGGTAAAGCCCAAGCGAAGAGTCGGGATATTTTGCCCTTTGTTTCTGGGCGAGTTGCCGAAGCGATTAGCAGTTTATAATCTATACTACTTAGATTAAGCATTTCTTTCTTCTCTCTGCGTCGCGCCAGTTGCTACAAGTCGGGGAACCGCAAGGGCGCACTGGCTCCTCTGCGCCTCTGCGGTTCGTTAAAAAAATTGACTTTAATAAATTTAGCCTTAACTAAACCGTCTTGAACAACAAGATCCCCGACTTTTTCAATAAGTCGGGGATCTAAAGCTAACTATTTTCACAAATCAAATAGGATTGCTATATTTCAACTTAAATTCGTCAAACTTCAGTACTTCCGAATCAGGCTTGCGAGTATCAAAACGATAACTGCTTATCTTACCCGTCCCCGTATCAAAGATACTAAAAACCGTAATATCATTACTTGAAATATAAGGCATCGGCTTACCATCTTCGCCTAACAAAGGAGCAATTGTTGGCACTATCGGTTTTAAACCATTAGGATCGCCAAGCTTAACATAATCTTCTTGATATCCAATTGGCACTTCTCGCTTTCTATCACCCCAAGCAGCGCCGTAAGTATTGCCCACATTAGATGTTTCTAAAAAGTGCATTCCACTGTAACTAACAAAACGGTTCCACAAATGTGAATGCCCATAAAAGACTAATTGCACATTAGCCGCTTCTAATAAAGGCACAACATCACGGATAATATAATCTGCATCTTTTGGATATTCGTAACGCACAGCTTTAATATTATTCCCATCCCGTTCAATTATTTGAACTGGTTCTGTATAAGCAGGAACTATATTATCACCAAGAGTATGAGGTGGATGATGGAACATCACCACTTTGTATTTTGCTTGTTTAAACTCAGGGCTGTTAAGTTCTGCTCCTAGCCAATTATACTGCTTGCTGCCTTTAGCAATTGGCTCATAAATTACCTGTCCATAACCCCAATTTTCAGGATTATTTAAATCCTTTTCAGCTTCCTGATATCTACCCCTATACTTTTTATCTAAGTTGGGAGTTCGCCACATATTTGTAGCATACAGTACTACCAAACGCACATCACCAAAGGTAACAGCATAATACCTTTTTCCACCCTCTTTACTTTTGGGTAAAGAAAAAATCTCTTCGTAGGTATTAGTATTAAAAGAATTATCTATTAAAGATTTGTCCCGATAAATTTTTTGAGCAACAACGCGAGGAATTGTATCATCAAACTCACCATCTAAACTTCCCACTCTCGCAAATCGCCCCATCACCTCATGATTACCAATACAAGTAAACATGGGTGCATTTTGAATTATTTGTCCACCAGTGTAGGTTGTTTTAATAGCGTCGTGCGTCATGTTATATTTAGCACGACCTTGTAAACCAGGAAACAACGCACCACCACCATTATCATCAAACCATTCTGAGGCGCGATCGCTAACATTGACCAAATCACCGGCAAACCAGACTCCATCGACTCGTCCAACGGTTTCTACCACCTTTTGCAGATTTGCTGCTGTCATCGGCTTTAATTGATGATCTGAGGTGAGTAAAATTTTTAGTGGTATATCTGGTTTAGGGGTAGCAGCAAGGCTAAAAACATCACTGCTAATACTCTCGTCGTCTTCTTGCACACTCGTAACACGATAGTTTAGCCGCACACCAGGAGTTAACCCAGTTACCTCAGCTTCATGTCGCCAAATATGACGCTGGACGGGTTTTTGATAAACTTCGCCATCTTTGGTTTGATTGGCAACTCTTGATTGCTGGTCTTCACGAGTGCGGCTGAGTTTGGTAGTATTTGCCTTAGCAGTTAGTTTGAGATTTTCACCGTAGGTTACTGTGTGATTAACACCAGCAAACTCAGTAAACCAAACTACTCGCACTGAAGTTTCAGTTGGCAATTGCAAAAATGGATCGGTGAGTAGTTGGGGTGCTGATGTCATAATTGTTTGCCCAAATGAACGCACGCTTACCAGAGTAAAGCATATAACAAGTACAAGCATAGCCACTAAGGAAATTTTTCGGCTGCGTAAGTGTCTGAGCATGAGTAAGATACTAAATTTTATAGGGTGTATAGCAGTCAAAACTAGTTAGATAAAATTGCACTTCACGGGTTGTTTTATTCCACAGATATCGTACCCGCACAACCATAACTAAACATTTAAGCCCGACTCAATCATCTTGATTATGTAGAGGTGGTAGTTGAGAAACGGGAACATACCACACTTGTCGGTTTTGGGTATGATGATGACCTTTTTCTACCCGTTTGTCGTAACTATTGGTAATCCCTTCAAAACCAAAAGCCAAGGGTTGTTCAAAGCAATCTTTAACTTGTGCAGCAAGTGTAGGATGGTTCTCTTTAAGTGCTAAGATGCAATTAGCTTTCGCATTGAAAATTTGGCAAGCGTTCATGGGGGGTAAGAAATGTCCGATATGAAATCACACGGAATCAATACCAAAACTAAATTATATTTGATTTTTTACGGTTTATTTTGAGTAATCAAAAGTACTACATTCATCTGCAAATTTTTTTTAGAGATTTTAGGTAAGATTAGTTACGAGCAGAAATCGCCCAAAGTATGGCTCTGCAAGAGATTTAGTTTTTACGTGAATGTTCTACCCCCGTGAACGTTTACAAATATAGGGGTAGCTTCTATCTTTTTGCTGATTTATTTTTTGTGATGTTTTTTTATTGAAAAAAATGAGTGAATTAAGCACAACTCGCGGATTATCTCTTGAAGGAAGAAAATTTTATAGCGAAATTATTGCTTCTTCTCAAAAATTTTTAGTATTAAATGCCATTTTAATCGTGGCTGACTTGACTTTATTAGTTATTCCTAAACCTATCTGGCTCAATTGTATAGAATTTGTGCTAGGGGTGTTAGTGGCTATTATAACAGGCTGGCAAAGTTCTCGATTGTTTGAGAAATTCTACCAGAATTACTTGCAAAAAAACGCCCTCAGCCGGAAAATTAACAGTGAGTTACTGATAGTTATTAATCTCACAGCAGATGCTATTATTTGTCTGATTATTGTCTTGATTTTTGCTCAGGCACACAACATCAATGTTTTGGGTCTGACTGCAAGTTTAGGAATTGGGGGATTAGCAATTGCTTTCGCAGCAACGCAGACTTTGCAGCAGTTGCTGGGTGGAATTATCCTCAATATTGACCCACCTTTTGTTGTTGATGACTATATAGGTTTACCTGATGGCACATTTGGTAGAGTTGAATCAGTTGGGTTGCGTTCCACGAAGATTCGGAATACTGGTAAAGGAACTTTAACTATAGTTCCTAATAATGCTCTGACAAATATGAGTATAGAGAACTTCACAGGAGGTAAAAAAGTGGTTTCTTTGGTTTATCTAACTTTCTATAAAGAACTGTTAGAAGATGAAAGAGCTTTGATTCGTCAAGTCATATTAGAAAGCACCAGAGAAATTTTAGGTATCGACTCTCGCAATACGGATGTGATATTTAAAAATATTGCCCTAGATGGAAGAATTGATATTGTTCTTGACGTTAACAATAAGAATGTAAGACTTAAAGATACTTCCACAGAAGGAAAAGTTAATGTTAATGTTACTCAGGCTCAAATAACCTTTTTTATTCTTGTTTCTGGTGAGTTGTCAATGGAAATGCGCCGCCAGTTACTAGATATAGCAAAACAAAGCATAACCATGCGATTGAAAGAGTACGGTATTGTCTTTGATCTTGAAGAAAGAAGGGTTGATGTTGATGCACCCATTACTATGTAAGTAAGTCGGTGAAAATAAATCAAACTATGTTTTCTGCAATGTAAAGTCAGGGATATTTACTTTGTAGTAAGCTTTTATAGCAATTTTTTTAGGACTAAAGTCCTTACTACAAACCTTTAATTATTTACGCGGTTGCCGTTCAACTTAACTTAACTTGAATATTGTACTGAAATACAACCTCTACTGAGCATGAAATTTTTATTGAGCGAATCAACACAAAAACTTTTGATTGCAGTGGGAATTCAATTAGCTATTTTCTTAGCACTTATTTCCCTGTCTTTCATAGCTGGTAAATCATTTCCCCGCTTTCTGAATAAAATTGTCTTAAGATTTGCACCCGAATTCTTTAGAAGAGTTTATGCAAACTTAATAAATCAGATGGACAAGATAATCGAGATATTAGCAACATTAATTGTCCTGGGAGTTTGTCTAAATCTGATTGAACAATACACAGGAATTTATCGATTCTTGAAATTTTTCTCAGACTTATCCATCGCTGTGATGCTCGGTGCATTAATTTCTGGTTTATTTCGTAATTTCGTCCGGGCTTATGGAATTGACTTGCTCCGTAAACTGGGTTTTGAAGTTGATGAGTTAGTGCTTGTTTTTGAAACCATTGCTAATGTTATCATTGGCTTTTTTGTCGCCATAGCATTTGCTCAAAGTCAGAACATTAATTTGATTGGTTTAGTTGCTGGTTTAGGAATTGGGGGTATAGCAGTTGCTTTTGCGTCTCAAAAAGCTTTGGAGCAGATTTTCGGTACAATTATTATCTACCTAGATCGTCCTTATGTTCCAGGAGAATATATTCGCCTAAATTTAAGTTCGCAAGGAATTTTATTTGCGCGTGTAGAGTCTATTGGTTTGCGTTCAACGAAGCTGCGAACACTAGCAAAAAGTACCCTCATTATTGTGCCAAACTCTGTGATGGCTGGTACAGATATCGAAAATATAACGCGAGGGACAAAAATCATGGTCTTGCTGTATCTTGACTTTGATCGGCAGTTAGAAAAGTCTGAAGAAGCTTTGTTGGAAAAAGTTATTAAGGACAGTACCAGCAAATTGTATGGCATAGATGCAAATAGTACAAGAATTAGTTTATTTCCCTATGGAGATAACCTCAACGGAGTTCGTGCTAGGGTGAATTTCTTTATCTTAGGTTCAAGTGAAAATTCCCTTGAATTCCGCAAGCGTTTGCTAGAGTTAGCTAATGAATCTATCTCGGCAAAACTTCAGGAACATAATATAAGTTGTACTATAAAAGACCCAAGTATTTATGTGGAATCTCCTGTTTCCATTTAGCGTGCCGTCAGTTAATAGTAAATGTATCTTTTGAGGATATTCAGTTACTTTTATGGAGAATTAATAGTAAAGTGCCAGTTTAATAAACTGCGTAATCAAAAATTGCTAAAGTTACGAAAGCCATAGCCAAGCCTTTTGATTAACTTGAGTTTATTACTAATTCCTTACTCTTTAATTTTATGCTTCAGTTTCAACCTTCTGGCTTTGGACATAAACTTATCCATACATCATTAGGGACAATGGTTTACTACACTCAAACGAATGCACCTTGGGCGAACGCTGATGCTGAAGATTTACCTCCACTACTGTTTCTCCATAACTTTGGTGGTGGGGCATCTGCTTATGAATGGTCTAAAGTTTACCCGGCTTTTGCCTCTAATTACCAGATTTTAGCCCCCGATTTAATCGGCTGGGGAGAATCTGCTCATCCCGTCCGGGATTATAAAATTAGGGATTATCTTAGCACGATCGCAGAGTTTATCATTGAAACGTGTCGCCAGCCAGTGACGGTGGTAGCCTCATCTTTAACAGCCGCTTTTGCTATCCGCCTAGCTATTGTTCAACCCAATTTATTCAAAGCGCTGTTTTTGGTGTCTCCCTCTGGATTTGATGATTTTGGGCAAGGTGCTGGACGCAGACTTCCGCTTTCAGTAATCAATGCGCCTCTGTTGGACAATTTTATTTATATCCTTGGTGCTGAAAATGAAATTGCAGTAAGAAATTTTTTACAAAGTTTTCTATTTGCTAAGTCACAACGAGTATCTCAAGAAATGGTGGATGCTTACTTAACCTCTGCACAACAGCCTAATGGCAAGTTTGCCGCTTTAGCATTTTTACGGGGCGATCTTTACTTCGATCTAAGTTTATATATTCAACAATTGACAATTCCCACTGTGATGTTGTGGGGAGAAAAGGCACAATTTACCAATATCAAATTAGGACAACGCTTGGCCAACTTAAATCCAAGAGCAATTCGAGAATTTTATGCGATCGCAGATGCAGGAATATTACCTCATTTAGAAATGCCAGAAGTTGTAATTGGCCTATTGCAAAAATATCTTAGGTAACTGGAGACAAGGAGAATAAAAAATGACAAGCGACTACTTAGAGAGCAACTGCGCGTTTAATGCTTTATTAATGCGATCGCCAGAAGCTTCTAAGTGGGCTAAGGTGTAAACATCAAGGCTTTCAGTAAGTTGCTTAAGTCTGACATCAATGGCTTTTTGGAGGTGACGCAATTCATACCAAGCCAATGTCCGTCCATCTTCAGGTGTATTAGTAGTACCCAACATCATCTCTAGCAAAATATTCAAATATTCCCGTTGCAGCGAACGGCGGACGCTAGAAATTGGCTTTGGTTCTCCTGGGGTTAAAACTTCTGTCCAGATGCCTGTTTGCAGAGTGTCAAATAGTTCTGGGATAGAAAGTGCTTGCCCAGGAAAGGTTTTTAATTCTATATCTTGTAAACGATTTAGGCGATCGCTGTCTAATAGCGATCGCAGCACCGCACTTTGAAACTTCAAAATATTTTCGTGAATCGGATAATCAAGCCGATTTTTAGGTACTAAAGTACCCCAGTGTTCCCAGTGCGGTGGTGCTAGTTGATTGAGCAGTTGTGGTGAAAAACTGAAAGCATCCTCAGCAAATACATACTCTTGCAACTTCGTCAATGCCTGACGTTGTTTTAAAAGTGAAACTGGTACAAATGTCCAAGAAGCATCATCACTAGCATGGAGACGGCGAAACGATTGTCCACCAATGTATTTAGAAAGCAAGGTGGCGTTCCGAAAATAATATTTAAAAACTCTATTGAATGAGACGCGCAGATTACTATATTTTTCTCCTTTCGATAGATAACCGTTGTCTAAATGCTCCCACATCACGCGGGCATTATCCATTTGCCACTGCGAATAAAGTAGCACATCACTACTCATATCCCAGACATTTGCTAAAGGATTAATGTCCCAAATATCCTCATCAGTTGCGTAAGATAATTCTGGTTGAGGCGATGCCAGTGCAATCTGCTCTAAAAAACTTTTTTCTGATTCTGGAATGATTCCCTCAATTGCTGCTGATGGGCTTTTTTTATAACCATACTCAATTGCCCATTCGTCATAAGGCCCAACAACTCCTGGGAAATAGTCACCTTGCTGTACTCCCTGTGGTGCTATATTCACAGGTAGATAGTCCATCACAGAACCCACTAAACCTTTGGTATGAGTGATTTCAGTATTATTTAATTCTTCAGGCGTTAACATCGTGCTGCCGTGAAAATTGTGGCGCAACCCAAGAGTATGCCCAACTTCGTGAGCAATGAGAGAACGCAAATATTGATGCACATACTCTTTCATTGTTTCACTGCTGGGTGTAATATTTGGCAAAATTGATAACGCCAATGCGCCCATCTGAGCTTGATTTGAAGATTCCATACCATAGCAGAACTCAGAGTTTGACAGAAGATATTTATTAGCATCTGCATTCTGTCTTCGCCTGGAGACTTGACAAGAGTTTTTGTCCACTAAAGATGAATTGACTTCCATCAATGCATGATATTCTTGCTGAATTGAACGCACCATATTGGCATCCACAATAATATCTGCATCCAATATTTCTCCGGTGAATGGGTTAACGCGCATCGGCCCTCTAGCAAAACCTTCATCCAAAGAGTTGAACCAGCGAATAGTATTATAATGGACATCTGCGGGTTGCCAATCAGCATCATCTGGCATTTGCTGCACTTTAATGGCATTTTGAAATCCGGCTTTTTCAAATGCTTTGTTCCACATCAAAATGCCTTCACGAATTGCATCGCGGTACTCTAGTGGTACAGCATTTTCAATCCAATACACAATTGGCTTTTTGGGTGGAGATAAAGCAGCATTAGGGTTAGATGGTTCTAGATGCCAGCGATTAATGTAACGGACAAATGATTCGTGAGGATTATTATTAGATAAGTCTTGGAAAGCAGTAATAAAATATCCCACTCGATCGTCGGCAAGTCTGGGAATATAACCATTGTTTTCTCTAAGCTGAGAAAAACTATAGTGTACCTTCAGAGTTAGGGCCCTACTATCGGGTACTGTGACTAAATTTGATCCTTCTAGTGATGAAAAACCGTAAATAGATTCAATTTCTACATTTTCTGGTAAGCTGTTAATTTCACCAAAATATGACTTGCGTCCATCCAAGCGGTAATCAGCTTGCAAAGAGTATTTTAATAAGGGAGTTAATCCTGGAAAATCCTGCATTAGCAGTTCATCCAGACTTATCAGAATATTTTCATTCTGTGGATCGATATTAGCTATTTCGAGTGAATAAAGAACTGAGTCGCTAAATGAACGAGCAAGCGATCGCTGTTCTGGTTTACTTTCTGCACGGAATTTAACATTCCGCACAACAAAATGTAATCTATTATTTACTCGTTGGAAGTAGAAGAGAAAATCAGAGAGAGGTAATCCACTATAAATTCCCCTTTCCCCAATGCCTGATTCCAATGTTACTATAGCTAGGTAATCTTTATTTAGCTGCTCTGGTTTGATTTCTAAGTAAATTTTGCCTGAATTATCCTTGCAATAAAGTGTGAAGAGTCCCTCTAGTTTGTCTATCCCTTTGACAACCTTATTAAGTCGGCGAAAATCTTCCTTTCTATTCTTAGTAAGATTATTATCAGTACTTACTAAGTTTTCAACTACTGGGAGTGCATTTACTTGCTGCACATCATTTGAAAGTTGATTTGCTCCTGCGTAATCACTTAAGAGGAACAAGTTATACAGTAATATTATAAAGATTGCTAATTTACTTATCCAGTATTTCATCCTTTGGCTTTCCACCTGAAGCAACTCTCGTGTTGAGAAAAATGTGGATTGATTTTCGTCTGCAAGCCCTTCAAATATCTAGGGATGACGGTATAAATCCACTCAGAAAGTCGTGTGATTTTATGATTTTTATTAGTGGCTCTTTAGGAATTTTCCATTAAGCATCTATGTTTGAAGACAGATATTTTCTCAAACTAGAGATATATGTTTTTTTTACTTATATATGTATTAAAACCCAAACGTAGCATCTAAAATGTATTTAGTGCTACATTTGCGAGTCGAAGGAATATCAAGCATGATTTATAAAGAAAGAATCAGACTTTTAAGAAATTTTAACGAACCGCAAAGGACGCAAAGGACGCAGAGAGAAATAAGTAAAGAAAGAAAGGCTTGACTGAACGTGAACGGTATTGCATTAAAAGCTACGAAAATTCGGCTGCAAGGCTTAAAAATGGTATGTATATTTCCGCCGGACGTTATTAGGGTTTCGGCTATTTTTTGCGTAAATCTGGAATTTTTCGGATAATAACCCAGAAATCTGTTGTCCTGATTTGAGGTGAGTTGGCAATAAAATGATTCTTAACCTTTGATCGACTTAAAGATAGATCCAGAGATTCGTCTAATTCGATACAATTTATAAGTAGAGAGAGCCGAAGGAGAACAAGGTGGTCTTATTAAAAGGCTTTGAGATTGAGATGTATACTGGCACGCCTCAAGGTGAAATCGTCGGCCTCTCCGACAAAATTGTTGCAGCTTTGGATGGATTTATGCGGGAGCCAGATAGCCGCAACGTCGAATATATAACCGAACCATCCCATAATTACGATAATTTATTGTGTGCGTTGCTGCGTCCTAGGCGGGAGTTGCGAAACTACCTGAATCGCTTGGGCGATTACACCTTGATACCGGGAAGTACTTTATCTTTAGGTGGTGGCGATCGCTTTCAACGTTCCGATCCAGCCAACACTTATCATGACTATATTGAAAACACCTACGGCACAAAAGTAGTCACCGCCAGCGTTCACATCAATATAGGCATCAGCGATCCAGAAGTATTAATGCGGGCATGTCGAGTAATTCGGATGGAAGCACCTCTATTTCTTGCCCTCAGCGCCTCATCTCCCTTCCTTGATGGCAAAACTACTGGTTATCACTCCACCCGGTGGGGCTTATTTCCGCAAACACCTAGCCACGTACCGTTATTTGCCAGCCATGCCGATCATATTCAGTGGGTGGAAGATCAACTCGTTGCCGGAACTATGCAAAACGTGCGGCATTTGTGGACATCAGTGCGGCCAAATGGTGATCGCCGTCCTTACGATCTAAATCGGCTAGAATTGCGAATTTGCGATTTAGTCACAGATCCTATTGCTTTGCTAGCCATTAGTGCCTTATTAGAAGCGCGTTTGTTGCAAATAATCGAAAATCCCAGCATCGATCCCTTAACCCAAAGTACCTTTTCTGGCGAAGAACTCATCACCCTAACTGCTGAAAACGAAGCGGCGGCGGCGGCTGCTAGTCTTGATGCTCCTTTGAGACATTGGCAAGATGGTAGAACCATTCTAGCCAGAGATTGGATTTCAGAAATGTACCAAGATGTCTGGGCGATCGCAAAACAACGGGGTTTTAGCTGTTTCCTTTCTCCATTGCACAAAATCCTTCGCGAAGGCAATGAAGCTCAACAGTGGTTGCAGTTACACACAGTCGGTTTTGACACCCAGCGCGTCATCTCCCAGGCTATTCTCGCCACCCAAGAGCGCGAAATGGAACTCGAAGATAAATTGTGTTCGTTCCTGCTGACTTAATTGAAGAGGCAGGGAGCAGAAATGATCCGTGAGTCCTGCATTTTGTATCTCACTTACTTGCTACCTGCTGTATTTATCACGTCTGCACCTCTGCCTCTTTTTTAATTCCTATTCCCTACTCCCAAAATGCAGCCACTGCGTGCGGGAAGAGTTAATGATAACTGCTGAGTTTCTCCTTCACTATTCCACTCAACTTCAGCAGCACCGTATAAGAGCTTGTTAGGTTGAGTATGCAAACTAACCACATCTGCATTCGCTGTTGCCGAACTTGTACCAGCGTTGATGGCAATTATCAATTCCTCTGTTCCTAAAGTTCGCGCAAAGATATAAAGTTGTCCTTGAGCGTGGAGGACTTGATAATCACCTGTACGCAAGGCTGGGTAAGTTTGGCGGAGGGCAATTAATTGACGGTGAGTATTAAAAATTTCTCGCTCCCACTTGGCCTCTAAAGGAAAACCGCGCCGTGAGTCGGGATCTATGCCACCAGGTAAACCAACTTCATCACCATAATAGATGCTGGGCGCACCAGGAAAGGTAAGTAATAGTAGGGTTGATAATTCTACACTGGCTATATCACCACCTGCAATGGTCATCAATCGGGCTGTATCGTGACTTGCTAACAAATTTAGTTGAGTTAGCTGAATTTCCCAAGGGTAAAGTTGCAGTACTTCTTGAATTTTGGTGGCGTATTCGGCAGCAAATAAGGGTGGATAGGGTTGATAGTCGCGGCCTTGGACTTGTTCTAAGACTACGCGATCGCCGGCTGCAAAGGCAATTGTCGGCCCAGCAAATAGATAATTCATCACGCCGTCAAATTGCGTTCCATCCAACCACTGGCGGGAATCTCCCCACACTTCGCCCACAATATAAGCTTCGGGATTGACTGCTTTAACGCGATCGCGGAATTCCTGCCAAAAACCAGGAGTTTTTATTTCAAATGGTACATCCAATCGCCAACCGTCGATGCCGAATTTAATCCAATATTCGGCAATTTCCATAATGTATTCCCGCACTTCTGGATTGTCGTGGTTAAATTCTGGCAAGGCGCGATTTCCCACCCAACCCACGTAGTTTGCAGGGAATTCACCATTATATGGTGCTAGAGGCCAGCCTTCTATTTTGAACCAATTTACCCAAGGCGAATGGGGGCCATTTTCTAAAACGTCGTGGAAGAAGAAAAAACCACGACTGGAATGGTTAAACACGCCATCTAGAACGACTTTGATATTCCGTTCATGGGCTGCATCTAGCAATTGCTTAAAAGCTTCGTTGCCCCCCAGCATCGGATCAACTTGGTAATAATCGTGGGTATGATAGCGGTGATTACTGGCGGATTGAAAGATCGGTGTGAAATAAATCGCGTTAATCCCCAAATCTTGGATGTAGTCTAAATCCTCCATAATCCCCCATAAATCCCCGCCTTTATAACCTTGGAGTGTAGGTATAGCGTCCCAATCTTCCCAACGGGCTTCGCGCAACAGCCGTTTGCGTGGTTGTTTGCTTCTGGCAAAGCGATCTGGGAAGATTTGGTAGAAAACAGCGTGCTTTACCCAGTCTGGTGTTTGTATTTGCATGAATAACTTTTTGTACGTTCAGAAGCGATCGTTGCAAATATTAGCTTCTTTATGGCTCCTACTTATGATAGAGAATTTATTATTTGTCAGTGTTTATTAACGAAATCAATTTTTTTTAACAAACAACAAAGGCGCAGAAAAGCCTGGTGTTGGTGGGGTTCCTCCGTTGTCGCAACTTGTGCGACACTCAGAGAATAAATAAATACTTAACCAAACTATCTTTTTTTATACGCGGTTTGTATTTAGTTGGTTAATTACTCTTATTTATTCTTAATTTTCTTTTCTTCACTTTGTCCGTAATTATTTAGGTAGACACTGGATTAGTTTAATAGCTTTATAAAAATTACCTGTTACCCCAGTATTGGGTAATGATGAAATGCGGCTGCTCAAAGATGTCTCATGATTATACATCGGAAATATAAGTTATGAATTAGTAATTGTCTTAGGAATAACTTCCCGCCTTCTAAGCTTATTTGATGTTATCTCTGAAAAAAATAGATAATTATGTCGCATCAAATAATCAAGTCAAAAAAACTACATAGTCTGCACTAATGTTAGAGCTACTTATCCCGATTGACTACTTTGCTTTCGCCCAATAAATTAAATTTGAGGTAAAAATGAGACACGAAAAACTTTCTCCCGGACTACTTTTGGCATTTCAAGACTATCAAAATGAAGGAGATAAAGCTTTAATTACACACAAGCGATCGCTTGGCATTATTGCCCACAAAAGCCCAGTCAAGCCTACCAAGAGCGTTGTTTTTATCTACTGCGATCCTGATGCAGACTTAAGTCACTTATCACAATATAATATTGAAGTCAATCAAAACTCTGGAAGTGTGCGGACGGCTTTTTTACCGATAGAGAGTTTAGATGTCTTATCTGAAGAAGATGTGATTCACCGAATTAAGCCATCACGCAAACTTCATTTGCGAATGGACACTGCAATGGAAGCAGTCAAACTGCCGCAGTTCCAGAAAAAAAGCAAACTGACTGGTAAAGGAGTAATAATTGGCATTATAGACAGTGGTATCGATCCGAAACACCCTGCTTTTGCTGGACGAATTTTACACATTTGGGATCAAACACTGCCAGGGCCAGGAGTAACAGAGGGCGGTTATGGGGCGGAATTTACGGGAGCGCAACTGACAATCTCTCAGGATACAGCCGGTCATGGTACTCACGTTGCTGGAATTGCTGCTGGTGCTGATACTAACTATAGCGGTGTAGCACCAGAAGCAGAATTAGTTATCGTCAGATCGGATTTACAGGATGCCCACATTGCTGATGGTGTGCGTTACATTTTCCGAGTTGCTAGAGAGTTGGGACGCGCAGCCGTGGTAAATCTCAGTGTGGGTGGACACGCTGATGCCCATGATGGTAGTGATTCCCTATCTAAAGTCATTGATGCCGAAACTGGCCCAGGAAGAATTGTTTGCTGTGCTGCCGGTAACGAAGGAAACGCTAACATTCATGGACAAGCGACAATACCCAGTGGACGCACTCGTGGTATGCGCTTTAATGTTCCTTTGAATCAAATAGGCATAGTTTGGTTAAACGCTTGGTATTCCAAAGATAGTGAGTTGGAAGTGTCTGTGCGGAGTCCTAACGGTTTTGTCACCCCTTACCAAAAAATAATTACTGAAGGTAATGCTGCCCAAGATTACCAGTTACCAGATGCACGGGTGCAATTAGCAACACCAGGGCCAGATCAAGCCAACGGCGATCGTAATTTCTTTGTACAAATCCGGGGTATTGACCCCTCCCCAGTCATGGGAGGTGTTTGGCAACTGCGAGTCCGCAACACTTCTTCAACTGACACACGTTTAGATGTGTGGACACTAGATGACACTTCCTCAGTGTTTTTTACAGGTAAAAGTGTAAAGGATGCATTAAAAATTGGTTCACCAGGAGCCGCCAGCAGTGCAATTACAGTTGCAGCCTATACGACTAAAAGTAAGTACACAGATATTGATAACCAAGTGCGAGAAATGGGGTTAGAATTGCATACTATTACGGAATTTAGTAGTGAAGGGCCTCTACGGAATGATGGACAGAAGCCCGATGTAGCAGCACCAGGAGCAATGATTATTTCCACCCTTTCCGCCGATGCCAGTTTTGACCGCTCATCGATGATTAATTCCAAGTTTGTGGTGATGGCTGGTACGAGTATGGCCACACCCTTCGTCACTGGGTTAGTAGCGCTACTGTTGCAGCGCGATCCTAAACTCGATCCGGTTGCTGTGAAAGACCTGCTACGTAAAAATAGTGCAATTCCCAGAAAACCCGCAGGCACATTTGATGACAAATGGGGTTATGGAGTGATTAACACCTTAAATCTGTAATTAGATTGAGAAAGATGTCTATTATTTCTGCACAAGGATAGGGGATAAAAACCTATAACTTTGATAGATTTGGGTAGGCAATTACTACCTACCCTTTTTGCCAAGGAATTGCTGATGAATTATCAGAAACTAGATGCCGCCCTTGCTACAGCGCTGAGTGATGTTCAAAATTCAGAGGAATCAAGTTTGGGGGTTTTCATCCATACTGAACCAGTTTTAGACTCTACTGCGATCGCTGTTTTAGAAAGTTTAGGTGTCAGTGGTGTTATCAGTGGCAAAGATATTTTCACGGCAACACTGTCACAAAATGCCATTTCCCAGTTGTCAGAGCAATCTTGGGTGAAGTATTTGAAGCGATCGCAGCAATTGCGTTTGGTTAATAAGAGAATAAATATAGGGAAGTTGGGTGTTTAATAGGCATTGCCTACCCTTACAATGTCTAGATAATTTTTTGCTATTACTGTGAATCAGGTTTTGGTTTTTCTGCAAACTTACACTTCACCTCAATTTGCAGATTACTTTCAGCTGAACCTTCGGTAATGTAAGGAATACCAGCTTTCCCACCCAACTTAATACCAAATGTAAGTTTGACTTCCTCAATCTCAGCAGTGTTGAAGTCTTTAAAAGCACTAAGAGCATAGATAGTATAAGAGCGAATCATTTGCCGAGCTTGTTGCATTCGAGCGATCGCATCTGTTCGCACATCCTTGTATTCTATGCCATCGTCATCCTCTTCAATTACCTGAGTTATTTCGGTAGCTGTGACGTTAATCTCAATCTGCTCAATCTCCCCGTCTGCTTGGAAAAATAGTTGCTGTACTTCTGACATGGGCTACCTCAATTAAGTTTTGTAACGTATCTGAATAAATTTCAGCTTGCTTGCAGAAAAATAACAAATGGTATTGTTTCTAGTAACACAGCCATCATTGTGTCTGTCAAGATTATCCCGCATTTACCTGACTAGAGTGTGTTAAATGGCACGATATGCGCTTGTTATTGGCATCGCCGAGTATATCAGCCCATCATTACCGCGTTTGTCGAAAACTACAAATGATGCAGAGGCGATCGCGCAACTTCTAGAGCAATATGGTGATTTCCAGTCTGTGCAAAGATTACCACAGCGCTGGAATAAAGAGAAAAATGGCTATGAAATGGCAGCATCAAAAGTTACTGGCGCTCAACTTGGGCAAGGTTTGAGAACTTTTTTGCTAGAGCAAGCTGCTAATAATGAAGCGTTGATTTATTTTAGCGGACACGGTTTTACTATTTCCGACAATTTGGGACAACAAAAGGGATATTTGGCAAGTTCCGATTGTCAGATTGAATTTAAGGAAAACGAAAATATTGAGCAAAAATATGGTATTCCTCTGGATAGCCTTAACGACTTAATTCGAAATTCGCAATTGAATAGTTTAGTGATGCTACTCGATTGCTGTCATAGCGGCTATTTCTTAGAAAGACAGTTAATAGAAAGGACTCTTAACACTTTCAGTTCGCAAAAGGATTATTACTTAATTACAGCTTGTCGTGGCTTTGAACGTGCCGGAGTGATTAAGAGTGAAGAATATAGTATTTTCACAGGTGCAGTTGTTAAGGGATTAACGGCAGAAAATGCAGGTAG
This sequence comes from Nostoc sp., assembly GCF_036919895.1. Lineage (GTDB taxonomy): Bacteria > Cyanobacteriota > Cyanobacteriia > Cyanobacteriales > Nostocaceae > Nostoc. Next base: position 35,891 of record NZ_JBALBW010000025.1, on the reverse strand, counting down.
TAGTAGGCGAATTAGTGGCGATCGCTTATTTGATTTTGTCAGTAACGAATTGAAAGGTTCTGTACAGGAGCCGATTCGCATGGGTTGGGGACGTTCGATTACTTTGGTAACTTATCCCCAATTAGATATTACCACAGTAGTCAAAATTGCTTTCAATCAGGAAAATCCTTATCGGGGACTTTATGCTTTTGAATCAGAACAAGCGCAATATTTTTGTGGACGAGATGCAGCAGTTCGTACACTAATTTCGCGTTTAGCAGAGAGTCGATTTCTGGCTGTAATTGGCTATTCAGGTAGTGGTAAATCTTCCTTAGTAAAAGCGGGTTTGTTACCGCAACTGCAAGGCGATCGCCTCCCTGGAAGCAGTGAATGGGCGATCGCATCTTTTACACCAGGAGAACATCCTTTAGGAAAATTAGTTGACATTTTAGCTCGACAACAGCAGCAAAATCAGCCACATCTATTGTTTATCGACCAGTTTGAAGAAATATTTACCCTTTGTCAAGACGATGAGGAACGCAAAACTTTTATCCGCTTAGTAGCACAGGAAGTAAAAAAGGGTGAGGGAGAAACGCGGATAATTTTGACAATTCGCGGTGATTTCTTAAATCGTTGTGCTGACTATTTAGAAATTATTACTCTCATCAATAGCATTCCTCCCACATCATTCATCGTCACACCGATGTCTTTTGCTGAGTTAGAAGAAGCAATTGAAAAACCAGCGAAGTTGCATGGTGTGAGTTTTGAGCGTGGTTTAGTTTCGCAAATTTCCGCCGATGTAGTCAACCGTCCGGGTGCATTACCCATACTGCAATATGCGCTTAAAGAATTGTGGCGAGTTTGTATTGAAGAACCGGATTCGCCAGGACCACTTTTAACTCTTAAAGGTTATGAGGAAATTGGCGGAGTTAAAGGAGCTTTAGACAAACGAGCGACAATTTTGTATGAAAGTTTAACAACTGTAGATCAAGCCTTTGCGCGTTGCTTGTTTATGGAATTAGTGCAGTTAGGTGAAGCTGGAGAAGTGACACGGCGGCGTGCTAGCTGGGAAAGATTAGAAGTAGTTGCAGATTCTTCCCAACAATTACAAAGGGTTGTAGGATTACTGGCAGGTTCTCAACAACGTTTAATTATCACCGATAAAAATACTGTAGAAGTTGCTCATGAAGCACTTTTATCTGAATGGAAATTATTAAACACTTGGATTGCTAAAAATCTAGAAAATATTCGTCTCAGTCGTTCTTTGGAGGAAGATTGCCAGGAATGGCAGGAAAGATTTAAAAAATCAGATGAAGCACTGTTGGCGGGTGCTAAATTAGCTGTATTTTCTGAGTGGGTGAATAAAACTCAGCCAAGACTTACGCCATTGGAAGCAGAATTTTTGTATAAGAGTTTGGAGAGACAAGATAGAGAAATTCAAGCTCAACTAGAGCAGGAACGTCAATTGCGAGAAGCCGCGGAAGCTAGAGCCAATGCAGAGGCGGAAAAAGTTAAACAGCAAAAAGCTAAAGTTAAAGCTGAAAGGCAAAGAACTCAAGCCTTTGCAGCTTTAGCAGTCGTATTAATTGCATTATTAGCATTGTGGGTTAAATCCGAAAAGGATAATACAGAAGTACTCAAAATAGGAGAAGTCAATACATGGATTAAAGTGTCTCAAACATTCTTTGAAAATAATAGACAAATTGAAGCATTAATGGCAAGTGTGCAAGCACTACAGCGACTAAAAAATATAGATAAGAAAGACCCTGAACAACTCAAGCAACTGCAATCAATAATTTATAAAGTGCGGGAGCATAATAGATTAGAAGGTCATCAGAAAGCAGTTACGGGTGTGAGTTTTAGCTATGATGGTACAAAAATAGCCTCTAGTAGTAACGATAATACTATCAAAATATGGAGTAAAGAAGGTAAATATTTATATGGTTTGCCTTCAAGGCATTTTTCAGGAATTTGGAGTTTAAAATTTAGTCATAGATCAACATTACTTGCTTCTATTAGTCAGGATAAAACTATCAAGTTATGGAAAATACAAGATCAAGAAGGTAATCTGATAAAAACATTAGAAGGTCATGAAGATACCGTTTCTGATGTGAGTTTTAGCTCTGATGATAAAATAATTGCTTCTTCTAGCAACGATGGGAGCATCAGACTTTGGAAAACTGATGGTGACAATAATAAAGAAGTTAAGAAACTTGATGCGAAAGATGTTGCAAAACAAGAATGTAAATGTAACCCAGATAAATACATAACACAATATAAGATATATAGTTTAGACTTTAAACCAAATGATAATTCAAAAATTGCATATGGAGCTATTGACGGCAAAATAAGAATTTGGAATTTTTTAAAAGGCGGTAATCCACAAATCATTGGCAAAGTGCAGCAGATACCTAGCATGATAAGATTCACACTTAACGGAGACATACTTGCAGTAGCGACTTTGGGTGGTTATATTAATATTTGGCATTATCTAAAGGGTAATTGGCAATTTATTGGAGTTTTTCAAGCACATGAAGGAAGTATCTACGGCTTAGACTTTAGTAAAAACGGTAAAATATTGGCATCTGGTGCAACAGATACAATGGTAAAACTTTGGGATGTAGAACAAATCCAAAATATGTTGATTCAGAAAAAATCTCCTCATCCCATAGTAATACTTAAAGGACACACTACTTTAGTAAATCGATTAGAATTTAGCCCTAATGGGCAGACTATTGCTTCTTCTAGTGATGACCAAACGGTAAGAATTTGGAATACTCAAGTTAATTTGGTTTCTAGTGAGTACCCTAAACTGGAACCCTTATTGAGGGATAGCTGTGCTTTTCTGAAAGATTACTTGAATACAAGCAATAATCTTCCTTATTGGTTTACAAACACAGCCGAAAAATGCTCAGATAGTGTTAAGCAATGAAGTCCCTATTACGGTTAATTATGTCTTTGTTGAGTATTTCTAGAAGGTGTAGGAGTAGAAGGTGTGGGAGGAATTAGCGTATCATGAACATTTGTGGAAGGATCATTACCTAGAAGAAAACTATCACTAGCTAGAAATCCAAACTGCCCTTCGTCAAACCACTCATTCTTCACTAATGACCACCAGTCAGTAGCTAACCCACTTAATACATAATCATAGGGTAGCCAACCATAACCATCTTCACCCCAATCTTCACCCCAGCAATTTCTAATTAGGAAAGCTCCTTGAGTTGGAGACTTGTCGTTGGAATTGTTAATTGAGTTATAGTTGGGATGGTCAATTGACTTATTGTCATCATAACCAACGGCAACAACTGCATGACCACCCACCATCTTTTCGCCTATAGTAGGATAAGGGATTTTTCCTGTTTTTACAGTTTTCTTATTTAAAAGAGAACTATAGGTTGTAAACCCAAACATTGCAGGGAAGCCAGCATCTAAAAAAGCTTTGATTTTAATTAAAACTTGCTGTTTTGAAAGTTGAGGTAAGTCAAGCCTAAAATACTGAAGTGCTTGATAATTCTGGGCATAGGCATAGCAAAAAGCAGGTGGTTCTTCGTCAAAATTCTCAATGTTATAAGGCCAATATTCCTCTGGAGGTATGCCAAAAAGTGCCATTGCTTTCATTGTGAAGCGCGTGGATACTCCAGTGTCTCCAGTTAATTGCATCAAATTTCGTGCAACTTTGTAGAGAAAGAGGCTGGAGGCATCTATATATTCGCCCATTTCTTTCCTTTCAAAATATTCTACTAAGGCAACACCAGCTATTGCTGTGCATGACTTGAGATTTCCTTGCTCCTGAATTGGAGAACACCATTCTCGCAAATCGACATGAGAAGGTAAAGGTATATTTTTTAGATATTGCAAACTTGCCGAACTTTGGTCTGTTAGTTCTTTCAAACGTAAGAGCAGGCTAGTTTGCTTTTTATCTTTTCTCCCGCTCTCTTGAACCTCTGTCCCGTTCTCTATTTGTAACCTGCGATCAAATAAAATTACTTTTTCAAGTCTAATTCTTTCTTTGTTTTTAGAGTCTTCGATTATCTTCTCTAGGGAATAGTCTCTAAAATCTGTATGATCTGGCAACCAACCCATTCTAAAGTTCGGCATATGTCTGTACCCTGTTTTAAATATCTTAACAAGTTGGCTTAATAGCTAGCTTTTAGCTGGCTGTAAGTGAATACACTCTAAAAATATTGTTTTACGGATTACACCTATAACTTTTTTATATTTATTTTTATAACAAGGTTTGTCACAGACTATTTACCTCTTTCCCTTGCAAGCTCTCTCTCACAGAGATAAGATTCTACGCGAGGGCGGTGCAGTCGAAACTTACTAGGACTTACGCATTGACAGAGAAGCCAAAGTAACAGGTATAGTTTTCAAGGCTTCTAGCTAGATTTTTCAATGATATTTTGGCGATCGCAGCAAATCTTGAGTGATTAATAAAAGCCTGAAACAACGTATTTACGTTGATACACAAGATAGTTATTTTGTACAGTGCGTAAGTCCTACTTACTATACTTTTTACCTAAATTAATACAAATGTTCTATTTTTCTCCTTATCAGCCGCACTATCCATCACCAACAGCATTCTGTAAAATTCATCCCTGAGAATATTTGTTCCCCCCTTACCTGTGGTGGCAGACAGTCCTAAACTGAAGATGAGAGTTGAAAGGCAGTCGGGAGAAATTTTGTGAAAAAAGTATTATCAATCATTCTTGGTGGTGGTGCGGGTACTCGACTTTACCCCCTAACCAAACTCCGCGCTAAACCAGCAGTACCAGTGGCGGGTAAGTACCGCCTAATCGATATCCCTGTCAGTAACTGCATAAATTCCGAAATATTCAAAATCTACGTCCTGACACAATTCAACTCAGCTTCCCTGAATCGTCACATCGCCCGTACCTATAACTTTACTGGCTTCAACGAAGGCTTTGTAGAAGTGCTAGCAGCACAACAAACACCAGAAAACCCTAACTGGTTCCAAGGTACAGCCGATGCTGTGCGTCAGTATCTGTGGTTAATGGAAGAATGGGATGTAGAAGAATATCTAATTCTCTCAGGCGATCACCTCTACCGGATGGATTATCGCCAGTTTATCCAGCGCCATAGAGATACGGGGGCTGATATTACTCTCTCAGTTATCCCTATTGACGAGCGCCGCGCCTCAGATTTTGGTTTGATGAAAATTGACGATTCTGGTAGAGTCATCGATTTTAGCGAAAAACCCAAAGGTGAAGCATTAACCCAAATGCAGGTTGATACAAGCGTACTGGGATTATCAAAAGAACAAGCCCAGCAACAGCCTTACATCGCCTCAATGGGGATTTATGTCTTTAAAAAAGAGGTTTTGTTCAAGTTGTTAAGAGAAGGTATAGAAAGGACTGATTTCGGCAAAGAAATTATTCCTGATGCCTCTAAAGATTACAACGTTCAAGCGTACTTATTTGATGACTACTGGGAAGATATTGGGACAATCGAGGCGTTTTATCATGCAAACTTAGCACTGACTCAGCAGCCCCAGCCACCCTTTAGTTTCTACGATGAAAAAGCACCAATTTATACCCGCGCTCGTTACTTACCTCCAACTAAACTTTTAGATTGCCACATCACAGAATCAATTATCGGCGAAGGTTGTATCCTGAAAAATTGCCGCATTCAACATTCAGTTTTAGGAGTGCGATCGCGGATTGAATCTGGTTGCGTCATCGAAGAATCTTTGCTCATGGGTGCAGATTTTTATCAACCTTCTGTGGAACGCCAATGTAATGTAGAAAAAGGTGACATTCCTGTAGGTATTGGTACTGACTCGATTATTCGCGGTGCCATCATCGATAAAAACGCCAGCATCGGTCACGATGTGAAAATTATCAATAAAGATAATGTGCAAGAAGCTGAACGCGAAGCTCAAGGTTTCTACATCCGCAGTGGTATCGTTGTCGTGCTGAAAAATGCTGTAATTCCTGATGGAACAATCATTTAATAGTTAGGAGTTAGGAGTTAGGAGTTAGGAGTTATGAATAAAAATTCTGATTACTCCTCACTCCTTACTTTTAATTCCTCACTTTTAACTCCTAACTCCTCACTTTTATTACTGATTGGTCTTCCAGGTAGTGGAAAGTCAACTTTGGCAAAACAATTACTGACAGAATGCCCCCAGATGTCGCTGATTTCTACAGATGCCATCCGGGGGCAATTATTTGGTTCCCAAGCCCTTCAGGGACCGTGGCTGCTGATTTGGCGGGAAGTAGAACGGCAATTTCAGCAAGCTATTTCTACAAAAAATACAGCCATTTTCGATGCCACCAATGCCCAGCGTCGCCATCGCCGTGAAGTCATTGCTTTAGCCCGCGAATTGGGCTTTACCCAAATTACGGCAATTTGGGTGGATACACCAGTCTGGTTGTGTTTAGCACGTAATAAAAGGCGATCGCGCCAAGTTCCTGAAGAAATTATTTTGCGGATGCACCGTCAACTCCGGGATGCTCCCCCAAGCGTGGAAGAGGGGCTAGACGGGCTGATCCGCTTATCAGAAAAATTGGAGTACGGAAATTGCGATCGCACTTTGAGCGAGAACCACACTTGATTTTCTATATTCTTTGTTAATTTAAAATCAGATTGTTTTGCTTTGGCACTATCCCTAGCAATTAAATATCTTGCGATCTTAAAAAAAAACATAACAGTAATTTCTATAGGAGGCTAGTAGATGGCTGCAACCGACTTCAAAGACTATTACGGAATTTTGGGAGTTAGTAAGACTGCCACTCAGGACGAGATTAAACAAGCCTTTCGGAAACTAGCCCGCAAATATCATCCTGATGTCAACCCAAATAACAAACAGGCAGAGGCACGCTTTAAAGAAGTTAGCGAAGCCTACGAAGTTGTGTCAGATGTAGATAAACGCAAAAAATACGACCAATTCGGTCAATATTGGAAGCAAGCTGGTGAAGGTTTCCCATCTGGCGGCGTTGGTGCTGATATGGGTGGCTTTGACTTCAGTCAATACGGCAATTTTGATGAGTTCATTAATGAGTTGCTAGGGCGCTTTGGCGGTGCTGCCCCTCGCGGTGGCGGTGGGCGACAAAGTTACTCTTCTTACCGCCCTCCTACAGGAGCGCCAAGTGGTTTTGGCGGCTTTAACGATTATGGATTTCAAGATCCAGGTGCGGCTACTTCCCAAGATAGTGAAGCTATAATTACCCTAAGTTTTGCTGAAGCATTTAACGGCGTACAAAAGCGCTTCAGTTTGGGTAACGAAACAATTGATGTTCGTATCCCATCTGGGGCTAAACCTGGTACTCGTCTGCGCGTGCGGGGCAAAGGTCAAATCAACCCAATGACTCAACAACGAGGGGATTTATACTTAAAAGTCGAACTTCTGCCGCACTCGTTTTTCCAAATGGAAGGCGATAACTTGGTATGCGAAGTGGCAATTACACCAGATGAAGCGACTCTGGGAGCCTCTATTGATGTACCGACTCCTGATGGTTTAGTTAATGTCAAGCTACCAGCCGGAGTGCGTTCTGGTCAATCGCTGCGTTTGCGTGGCAAAGGTTGGCCCCTCGCCAAGGGTGGACGTGGCGATCAGTTGATGAAGGTGGCGATCGCACCTCCAAAAGACCTCAGCCAACAAGAGCGAGAATATTATGAAAAAATCCGGGCTATCCGTACTTATAATCCCCGCAGTCATTTGCAGCAAGTTAAGCTGTGAAAATTGCAGATTGTAGAGACAGTAAATTTACCGTCTCTACATTGATTAGGTATGAATTTGCCGCGTATTTCTCGCTACTATAACGGACTTAAACGCTTCCATTGCCTCTGGTGTAGCTTCGGTAGCTTGCCACGATGGACGTACAATTAAGCGATCGTGCCAAGCATTCAGTTTTGGATAATCACTTAAGGAAATACCGACTTCCGGCAGCCATATTACTACAGTTCCAGCCACAATATCAGCTAGAGTTAGGTTTTGACTACCAAAGTAAGGGCGATCGTCAAGTAAATTCTCGAATAATTTCAGTACTGTTGAAATTTTCTGCTTCGCCTGCTCGATTTTTTCTGGTTCTTCGCCAGGTAAGCCTAATATCTGAGGTAGAAATGTGATAGTTGCTGGCAAAAGCTCATTTACAGTTACCATTTGTACCATCCGCGCGATCGCTAAATCCTTGACATTTTTAGGCAACATCGCAGGTGTGGGATATTTTGCCTCTAAATAGTCCAGAATTGCTAAAGATTCCACTACATTAAAGCCGTCATCAACTAAAGCTGGAATGTGGTGGAAGGGGCTAATCGTCAAAAACTCTGGTTTAAACTGCTCCCCATGCAGCTTTATCTCTACTAATTCAAATTTAACTCCTTTTTCTAGCAGAGTAATCCAGACGCGGCGAGAGTTAGGAGAAACCGGTGAGTGATAAAGAGTCAGCGCCATAAAACCTCACAGTTTTATCAGTAGGGTGGACATTGCCAATTTTACACTTATACTTAATTGAATTGTTCTAACAAAGTCTCAACGCCAGCATTGTTATCCAGAAAAGAAAATGAATGCCAGTAGCCGAGTTTTCCTTCTTTATCTAATACAAACTGGGCTGATAAAGGCGCTCCTAGTGCTTGTCCAACTTGATAGGTACGAAACACTCGACAACTCGGATCGCTCAACAACGGCATTTTTAAGCTTAAATCCCTCACAACTATTTGACTCTGACGTTCATCGGTACTAGTAATCATTAAAACTTCTATACCACGATTTTTAAATTGCTCGTAGTTCTCATTCAAGGCTTTGATATGAGGAAAACAAAATGGACAATATTGCTTTTCAGTAAAGATGCGAGTAAAGGCAAGTAAAACTGGTTTCTTGCTTTTATAATCAGACAATTTTACTAAAGCCCCGTTGGTAATATCTGGTAATTGAAAATCAGGCGTTCCCACTCCCAACCTCAGCTTATTTGTAGCTGGAACTGGTAAAAAATTGCGGAAGAACCGCTCATTTAATAATCCACTAAAATCAGTTGAAGTCAACATATTTTTAACCTTAGAGTGTTCCAAAAAATAAACGCTCCAAAACCCGTCATTGGGCATTTTTTTACTTGGAGTATTCTTAATGATTTAAATACTATTTCATGGAAAAACCACAGATAGATCGGGAGATTGACACTGTTTTATGTGGATCTCTGTTTATCTGTGGTTTTCATTGATTTTGCTGTCAACTCCAACAACTTGAATTAGAGTTTGCTAGCTAGCAAAATTTAGACAGCAGAGAAGTATACTTTAGACTTCACTGGATCGGGATTCATTGTCTTGTCACCAGGTTTCCAACCAGCTGGGCAAACTTCATCGGGGTGAGACTGAACATACTGAATTGCTTGTAATGTCCGCAGGGTTTCATCAACGCTGCGACCAAAAGCTAGGTTGTTGATGGTAGCGTGCTGTATGATACCATCTTTATCGATGATGAACAGACCACGCAAGGCAATGCCGGCTGCTGGGTCAAGAACGTTGTAAGCGGCGCTAATCTCTTTCTTAATGTCTGAGACTAGAGGATAATTCAGGTCGCCGACACCACCAGACTTACGATCTGTTTGAATCCAAGCGAGGTGGGAGAATTCACTGTCAACGGAAGCCCCAAGGACTTCAGTATTGATTTTCTTGAATTCTTCGTAGCGATCGCTAAATGCTGTGATTTCAGTAGGACAAACAAAGGTAAAGTCTAGTGGGTAGAAAAATAGGACGACATACTTACCGCGATAATCGGAAAGTTTGATTGTCTTAAATTCCTGATCTACCACAGCCGTTGCTGTGAAATCGGGAGCTTGTTGGCCAACGCGGATGCTTCCTTCGGTTCCGTAAGTAAGGGACATTAACCTAATTCTCCTTTATCGGTTTATTAGCGTTGGAATTTGGGTCAAGTAAAACTCGCCCATCCACGCTCTCACAGTTTAATTACGATCTGTTACGACTATATCATACTCATAACGATTTTGAGTAGCAAATGCTTGATTTAGATACAAGAGAATGGTTGCTTACCAATGGCTTAGGAAGTTTTGCCAGTGGTACAGTTTCTGATGTCCGCACGCGCACTTATCACGGTTGGCTGTTTACCGCTACAAACCCGCCTTCTGGGCGGAATCTGCTGCTTTCGCACTTAGACGCTAGCTTAGAAGTATCCGGGAGCGTTGTGGCGTTAGGGACAAATGTTTGGGGTAACGATCGGATTGAACTGACAGGCTACCAACTGTTACAGGGTTTTGATATTAACCCAGTTCCAAAATGGACTTGGGGTCAAAATAACTGGCAGTTAACCAGACAATTGATGATGCCTTATGGGTTAGTAGGGATTGGGGATTGGGGACTGGGGACTAGGGACTGGGGATTAGGAGCGAAGAACGAGGAACTGGAAATAGGAAAGAATGCTTCTCAATACCCAGTACCCAATCCCCAATCCCAATTTTGCCATCGAATTTTGATCCAATATCGCTATGACGGAAGTGATACAGCAATTTTACGGCTGCGACTGCTAATAGCAGAACGTGATTTTCACCACCAGCAAACTGCTAGTTCAGGATTACAGTTTTCAGAATTGCTTGGGCAACAGCAAGTCTGTCTGCAAGCAAAAAAATCTGGGAATTTGGGTATACCTTGGCACTTGCGCTGGACACAAGGAAAATATCAACCAGATGCAGTTTGGTATTGGAATTATGGATTGTCTGAAGAGACAAAGCGGGGATTAGGTGACAAAGAAGACCTCTACAGTCCTGGTTACTTAATAGTCACACTGCAACCAGGAGATGTGGTCACTTTAGAAGCACGAGTAGGTTTTCCCGACTCAATGGCAGGTGTTCTCACCTCTGAAACCTTTGCAGAAGCCGTGGAGGTAGAGCAAGACCGGCTCTCCAAGATTTTTGGATGGAGTGAAGGAGGGACTAGGGACTGGGGACTAGGGACTAGGCAAGAGTCATTAAACTCTCAATCCCCACTCTGGCAAAAACTACTCAAAGCAAGCGATCGCTTTATCGTCTATCGAGGCTCAATAGCTGGCCCCACAATCATTGCTGGTTATCACTGGTTTAATGAGCGAGGACGTGACATATTAATTTCCTTACCTGGATTGGCACTAGTTCCACAGCGCTTTGACCTAGCAAAAGGAGTATTACGAACTTTTGGGCATTACTGTCGCCACGGTTTGATGCCTAATGCATTTCCTGATGATGATGGTGAACCACTTTATAACAGCATTGATGCGGCGCTGTGGTGGATTGAAACTTTAGGGCTTTATTTAGAAGCTACCGAAGACTGGGAGTTTTTGGCAGAGCAATTCCCTATAGTCTTACAAATTCACAAAGCCTTTGTTGGTGGTACACGCTACAATATCCAGGTTGATGCTATTGATGGGCTAATTAGTTGGGATGTTCGTGGTGTAGCCCTCACCTGGATGGATGTGGTAATTGGGGTACATCCCGTCACTCCCCGTCACGGTAAGCCAGTGGAAATCAATGCGCTGTGGTATTCAGCGTTATGTTGGCTGAGTCAGTGGGCAGAACGCTTAAGCGAGTTGAAGCTTGGCGATCCAGTGCGTCTCACTAAGCAAGCACAGCGTTATGCTTTACAAGCACAAAAGGTTAAAACCTCGCTGCAAAAGTTCTGGAATCCTCAGCTAGGTTATTTGTACGATACTATTGAGCCAGACGATCGCCGGAATTTTCAAATTCGCCCCAATGCGGTTTTGGCGCTGTCGCTGCACCATTGTGGATTTTCTGAACAACAAGGGTGTCAAGTACTAGATTTGGTAACTGCCAGCTTGCTGACTCCTTATGGTCTTCGCAGTCTCGATCCAGGAGATCCCGAATACAAAGGGAGATATGAGGGGAATCAAGAGCAACGCGATCGCGCCTATCATCAAGGCACTGTTTGGACTTGGCTAATTGGGCCATATATTCGGGCTTGGCAACGTTTTTATCCACAACAATCGCTGCCTTTTGATTGGCAACCCTTGCTAGATCACTTCCTATCTAACGCTTGCCTAGGTTCTATTTCTGAGATTTTTGATGGTGACTCACCTCACACACCCAGAGGTGCGATCGCTCAAGCTTGGTCAGTTGCTGAGGTTATCCGTCACATACAAAAATAATTCGTAATGACGCTCTCTACAAGACGCTAAAAGCGATCGCGGACTGGCCTTCTCGTGTCGCTAACATAATTAGTAATTCTTAGAGGATATTTTAAAAATTCCAGAAGTTATGGTTTGTCATTAGCTATGGATGCAGTAAAATATTATACCGTCTTTATCTACAAATTTTTCGGATTTAATGACTCAAAGAAGGTTACTTTCTGGGTGTTTTTTGTTTAGAAAGCATAGCCCAATATATGTACAATTCTAAAGCTATATCTACGACGAGCTACGCTTACACCCCATCATGAGCAACATTCCCCAAGTCGGACAACTAGCGCCAGATTTCTCCACTCCTGACCAAAATGGTAATGCAGTCACTCTCGATGACTTCAGCAGTCAGTGGGTTGTCGTCTACTTCTACCCCAAAGATGACACACCAGGCTGTACCACCGAAGCGACAGATTTCACCGAGTTGTATCAAGATTTCAGCGCACTCGGAGCAAAAATCTTAGGCGTAAGTCCAGATTCGGGTAAGTCCCATTGTAAATTTATCAGCAAACATAACTTGTCAATCACCCTGTTGAGTGATCCAGAACATATTTTGACAGAAGCCTACGGCGCTTGGCGCTTAAAAAAATTTATGGGCAAAGAATATATGGGCGTTGCTCGGTCAACATTTCTCATTTCATCTGATAAAATTATTGCCTATGCTTGGCCGAATGTAAAAGCCAAAGGCCATGCTCAGGCAGTTTTAACTAAATTACAGGAATTAGCAGCCATGCAAAGTCCTAAGTGAATCATGCAAATGCAGCTGGATAAAAAGCCAGTTGCTCTTGAGTATTTTTTTGATATGACGTTGCGATCAACTATTTAAATTCTTAGAATTGAGGTCAATACCGTTTATGAATATGAGTATGGATTCTAATTCAAGATTAGAGTACCTCTATAAAGAGTATGTTCGATTAAATGAGACAGCTGAAGAATATATCAAGAGTGCCTTTGAAGACTTTAAGTTAATGGGAGTAATCGGTGCAACAATTGCGCTTTGGAAACCAATTGTAGATATAATTGTATTAGCAAACCCCAAAATTGAATCTAGTGGACTTATATTTTTAGGTTTTCTAAGTTTATTACTAGTGGTTACAATTATAGGATTCTGGAACTTAATCAAGCAGTGCTTTATCATCTTTTTGGCAGATAATCTTCAAGGATATGAGGAAGAAATCAGAAAAGAGCTAAATGAAAGAGGTGAGTCCAAAGTTTTTAATTTGAATCTTGAGAAGGAAACAAAGCTTATTGGAAGCTATAGAATTACTTTTGCTGCTTTTTTAATAGTTTTTGCACTTGCAACTAGCATTGTGCCATTTTTAATATTGATTAATATCAAGGTTTATTATGCAGTAATATACATATTGTTGTCATTAACAATTTTTACAATTTATTGTCAAGTCTTGAAAAAATCAACCAAAAAGTATTTAGCCAAAACTAGATGAATAGGGAGTTACTATAAAATTTTTATTTTGGTTTGAAAATAACTATAAAATGCCAGCAATTTTATCAAAGTTGTAAATTAGGTTTCTCAAAACTTAAAGCTAATATGGTTAAAGTCATCCAAGCACATAATGTCAGCCTTGCTGATTTAGAAGCAAAATTTGGTCTGCAACAAGCTGAAAATGAGACTTTTTTTACAGAGTGGTTTGACACTCTACCGGAAATTACAGATTTAGAAAAGCAAGATTTAGACAGAGTAAAATTTCATTTTCTCCGTTTAGTCAAGCGTCCTCCTTTGTCAGAAGAAACAGTAAAATTAGTAGTTTTATCTCCTTTACTAAATTTAGCTGGATTTTATGATGAGCCTTTTTATATAAGAGGTGAGGAATCAATAGAAATTTCTGCGGAGGATGAAGAAGAAGTTATTAGAGGTAGAATTGATATTTTAGTTATTCAAGAAAAATTATGGTTGTTAGTAATTGAATCTAAAAAGTCTAGTTTTTCTCTTTTAGAAGCTATACCCCAAGCACTGGCTTATATGTTAGCCGATCCTAGCCAAGATAAACCTACTTTTGGATTAGTAACAAATGGTAGTGATTTCATTTTCCTCAAACTTACCAAACAAAATCAGCCAAGGTATGCTACATCTGACCAATTTACGCTTTTAAAACGAAAAAGTGAACTGTATCAAGTTCTAAGTATATTAAAAAATTTGAGTCAAATTTTGAGTTAATAATTATGTCTATTCGTCCTATATACCTTGATTGTCACGCTACTACACCCGTAGATGAACGAGTATTAGCAGCAATGATCCCCTACTTCACAGAAAAGTTTGGAAACGCATCTAGTATTGGTCATGTTTATGGGTGGGAAGCAGAAGCTGCTGTCAAACAAACGCGAGAGATTTTAGCAGCAGCAATTAACGCCACTCCCGAAGAAATTGTTTTTACAAGTGGGGCAACAGAAGCTAATAATTTAGCTATTAAAGGTGTTGCTGAAGCTTATTTTAAAAAAGGTCAGCATATTATTACTGTCGCCACTGAACATAATGCAGTTATTGACCCTTGTAACTATTTAAAAACTCTCGGTTTTGAAATTACTATTCTCCCAGTTAAAAAAGATGGATTGATTGATTTAACTGAGTTACAAAAGGCTTTCCGTCCTGAGACGATTTTGGTATCGGTGATGGCTGCAAATAACGAAATTGGCGTGTTACAGCCAATAGCCGAAATTGGGGAACTATGCCATGCTTACAACATCATTTTCCACACCGATGCAGCTCAAGCTATTGGTAAAATTCCCCTAGATGTGCAAGGGATGAAAGTTGATTTGATGTCGCTAACCGCACACAAAGTATTTGGGCCAAAGGGTATTGGGGCGCTATACGTCCGCAGGCGCGATCGCAGAGTGCAACTAGCTCCCCAGCAGCACGGCGGCGGACATGAACGGGGGATGCGTTCTGGGACATTGTATACACCGCAAATTGTCGGCTTTGGGAAAGCTGTAGAAATCGCTTTGGCTGAACAAGCGACGGAAACCCAGCGCCTCTCCCAGTTAAGACAAAGTTTATGGGAACAGCTTTCCCAAGTTGAGGGAATTCATCTCAACGGACACCCTCAACAGCGATTGGCGGGAAACTTGAATATCAGTGTTGAGGGGGTGGATGGAGCCGCACTTTTGCTAGGATTGCAGCCAGTAATGGCGGTTTCTTCTGGATCTGCTTGCTCCTCGGCAAATACTGCTCCCTCCAGTGTTTTGACAGCGCTGGGAACCCCCCAACAGCTAGCTTATGCTTCAGTGCGGTTTGGGATTGGACGGTTTAATACCCAAGAGGAGATTGATATTGTCGCGAAACATGCGATCGCAACTATTGAAAGTTTACGCAAAACCTCTTTTACGGATTCTCGCGCAGGAAAGCGCCAATCTGCTCTAGTTCCTGCTGATTGAGGCGAAATTCCCCAGCAGCAATGATTCCATCCACCTGCTGGGGATTGCGTGCGCCAACGATCGCAGCAGTCACCGCCGGATTGTTTAAAGTCCAAGCGATCGCAACTTCACCGGCGGCGCGATCGTGTTGCTTACCAATTTGCTGCAACACCTCCACTAACTTCAGGTTACGAGATAGACGTGGCTCCTGAAATTCATTACTTTGTTTACGCCAATCATCATCTGGTAAATTAGCAACCCGCTCAGATGTCATCTTTCCTGTAAGCAACCCAGATTGCATCGGTGAATAGACAATTACACCGATGTTATTTTCCTTACAAAAAGGCAGAATTTCCTTTTCGACACCAGGCTTAACCAGTGAATAAGGCGGTTGCAATGAGGTAACTGGTGCAATCTTCTGGATACGTTTCAACTGTTCTACATTGAAGTTTGAAACCCCGATATAGCGAACCTTCCCTTCATCTTTTAGTTTGGCGAGAGTTGTCCAGCCTTCTTCGATATCTGAGTCTGGATTAGGCCAGTGGATTTGATAGAGATCAATGGTTTCAATGTCAAGTCGGCGCAAACTAGCTTCAACCTCCCGCCGCACAGAATCCGCCTTCAGGCTGCGACCAATTTCGCCCTTTTCATCCCAAATCATTGAGCATTTAGTGAAAATGTAGGGGCGACTAGATCGACCTTTGAGCGCCTTAGCAACCACCTCTTCAGAATGTCCCAAACCATAGACAGCTGCCGTGTCAATCCAATTAACGCCGAGATCGAGAGCGCGATTAATTGCCTCAATAGATTCTCGATCGTCCTGCGCTCCCCAACCAAAAGCCCATCCACCTCCACCAATCGCCCAAGCACCAAAGCCGATTGGGGTAATATGAAGTTCCGAATTACCAAGCTGTTTGGTTTGCATATCTACCTTCTTCAATGATTTTTAAGTCAATTGCTAGTGTAAACCGCAAATATTTTCTTAACCGCTATCTGAAGTGTGAATCACTACTAGTGAAAACACGACAGCCAATCAGGACTTCTGTAGGATTACTAAATTCTAAATGTTGTGTTGATACACACTACATATACACTATACTTGCTCGAAAATAGTAAAAGTTGTCAGTGTTTATCAAAATAGAGAGGCTAAGATGTCAGAAGATTTAAAAGGCAAAGTTGCGCTAATCACAGGTGCAAACAAAGGTATCGGCTATGAAATTGCCCGCCAATTAGGTTCTAGAGGTGCTACTGTTCTGGTTGGTGCAAGAGATATCAAACGTGGTGAAGAGGCGGCAAATAAACTTAGTTTAAATGAAATCGATGCCCGAACAATTCAACTTGATGTCACCGATCAAAAAACAATCAACTTTGCGGCTCAACAAATCGAGAACGAATTCGGAAAACTTGATATCCTTGTAAACAATGCTGGGATACTAGCTGAAGGCGATCGCCTTCCACCTAGTCAAGTTGAGATTGAAACACTACGACACACTTACGAAACCAATGTATTTGGAGTGTTTGCAGTTACAAAAGCCCTGCTGCCACTTTTGAAAAAGTCAACAGCAGGGCGAATAGTTAATTTATCAAGTAGTTTAGGTTCTCTGACTCAGAATTCTGACCCAAATTATGAGTTCGCTAATTTTAAGTTTCTTGCATATAACTCATCAAAGACAGCAGTGAATGCAATTACAGTTCTATTAGCTGGTGAACTTAAAGATACCGCCATTAAAGTCAATGCTGCCGATCCTGGTTTCACAGCAACTGACATTAATCAACACCAAGGATACCGCACTGTTGAGCAAGGAGCGATCGCAGCAGTGAGACTTGCAACTCTACCTGAAGATGGTTCTAGCGGCGGTTTTTTTGATGAGAATGGTGTAGTTCCCTGGTAAAAAGTATTTTAACTCCCCATACCAGATGCCCTATTCCCTACTCAATAAGGATTTGAATCAATCCGTCCCCTTTTAACACTTCTGAGATAATAACCAGAGGTTGGTCTGTTTTTTAAGTTAAAGGTGTCGCCACTGCGAACTTTCCAAATTTTGTAATTGGAAAAGGTCAAAGGCGTTCGGGGTTCGCATACTTCTGGCGGATGATTACCAAGTACGAAGTATGCCGCACCCCTACCCATAACTTTCACCAAACCGTTTTTATCCACAAGAACCGATGTACTTTCACTAACCGCTATGCCTAAAACACTGCTAGATATACCATCCTTAATTTGACGGGCAATGAAAGCCATAATTCGACCCATTCTTTCCCGCCTGTCAAAGTGTGTATCTACGATAGTTCCTTTTAAATTACTCCAATTGAAAAAGTTGTAAGTAAAAGTAATGTCCCGGTAAGGATCTTCGAGTGCGTCTCTAGTTTCAATGCCTTTTTCAGAAGAAGCACAAGCATCATAGACACAATCACTTTGGATCATCGCCCCCGCACTAGTGCCACCAACACCGCCTCCCTTCAGATAAACTGACTTAACAGCAGCTTCAAGCTTGGTATCTTTCCAGTTGCGGATGTATTGACATTGATCGCCGCCAGCAAAGAAAACTACATCAGCTTTTTTGATTTTTTCAAAAATCTCGGTTTTGTTTGCTTCTTCTCTATTGCGAATCAGAAGAGTTTCCACAAAGTTTACGCCCTTCATGGCAGAAATTAGCCGATTGTAATCGTGATTACCATTCGTGCGGAGAACTACAACATTAACCTTGGTAGCGGAGTTACTACCTCCCCTAACTTGGTTAATCATCCACTGGATAGCATCATCGACATCGGGGCCACCCCCTCCCAAACTCAGGACTGGGCCCGCTAAGGAAGGACGGACATCAAAGGAGGATGAGGGGGAAGGGCTGACATCAACAGTGTCACCCAAGAAGTAGCGTTTCCAGTTTTCGATAAAACGGGTTATTAGGAAGGTTCCCATGTTCAACAACTTGATTCCTATATTTTTCAAGCGCCTTGCTATGCTTGGGAATGCCTTTGTCATACTAAGCTTCTGGAGCAAACTGCAATTATTGCTAGGCTGTGACACATTTTAATTGCTTATTTATTCGTGAGATTTGTCCTTTGTCATTAGTCAGTTGTCCTTTGTGAAGAACTAATGACAAATCACAGTCTTAACGAAAAATATGCAATTTGGACGCGCATTAGCTTAACTGTCGCACCTTAGTGGGTAAAATTTCCAGCGTACAGGGCTTGTACTGTTTTTTGACGTAAAATAACGCAGAGTAATCATTAATTCTCTGCGCTACTTGTGGTGTTTAATTCCGACTAGATGAAATCTCAAATAGACTAGGTATTAGTTGTTACTCTTTAGATTCTTCCGTAGCTTGGGGCAATATTTTTAAATATTCTGAATAACTAGGAACGCCCGCAAAGAATCTAATTCTGTTTTCGTTAGGGACTTCCAAATAAAAAAATACCCCAGAAGATTGGATAATTTATTTGTTGGAAGTCCATAATGTTATTAAACTTACATTAATCATATCCCCCAAACATAAACAGCGAAACTTGTTCATCGGTAGCATTCATTAAAGCGTGAAGATTACCACCTTTGAGCATGGCAAAATGTCCGGCTTGTAGTGTACGGATTTCAAAGCAGCGTTCTCGCTCTGGCATTTTGCACCAATCACCTACTACCATGAAGCCTTGACCATCCATCATCAGAAAAACTTCCTGGTTATCACGATGGCGATGTAAACCAATCCCACAACTAGCATTGAGGACGTGCAAATCCATGTAATCTACGGCAAAGAATCGTTCAAAACCGTTGCCATGATTTTTGCTACCAAAGGCGTTGAAGTTCCATGAGTTTAACTGGCGGCCCAATTCGGGTTTGCTAGAATAGCGTCCATAATTAGACATTAAATTACGATACTCCAAAAAGCCAATACCACCGTGAGGGTTAGGACTGACACCTGTTCCTAAAAAGTGATCCCATCCCCGGACAATCATGTTGAATTCGTACTGGTAATTTGCTCCATTCTGGGAGTCCCAAATTTTCTCGCTAAAGTCTGCCCAAGCAAGCTCTACATGCAGAGGTAATATAGGATGCATGGTGTTTGTGGGCGCGACATCCAGTATATAGCGATCGCTTAATGCTTCCCGGTTGAAGTCTGCTATGCTGCCATGTACTAAATCATTTCTTACCTGGAGTTCGCCGCGATCTAGGGCATTACGTCCTTTATCGTCTAGCTGATTTCGCAAATCGTTGCCTGGATAACCCCAAAACTCAACTTCATAGCGATCGCTTAAGGGATTATACGGCACCAAAATCAGTGATGGAGTTGCTACACCTGCGACTTTAATCCAGAGTTTAATCTTTTCCCCCAATTTATGGTTTGCAGCAACGGATAGTTTAGTATCAGGGCCGCCACGGTAAGAAACTCGCAAAAACGGCCCTGTCCAGTCTCCCACAGTCACCAAACCCCGAATTAAAAAGGTATCGGTACTAACAAAATCTTTGACATTTTGCTTTTGGAAATCTGTTTTATTATCCTGCACAGTCGGGTCGAGAATATTTGCATCATTACCTTGAGGCCCATATAAAACTAGAGACTCATAGGGAAATAGGTATTGCGACTCCCCTGTTAAATAGAATTCACGTTCAGCTGCTAGTTGGGCGCGTTCGAGAAAATTCAGCAACTTCAACAACGGATTACCCCGATTATAGTCAGGCGGGGTATTGGGATCGACTTTAAAAACACTGTCAGAATGAACAATAAACATGGCAACAGTTGTTCAGAATTAGGTACAGAAATTAAATTGTGTGATACAAGAAAGCAACGAACTTCATGGGTTTTGTACCAGGGTTACGAATGCCATGCATCCCACCACTTTTGGTAAAAATGATGCTACCTGATTTCACCGGGAGTTCTTTAAATTCGCGGTTCCCCAGTCCCATGACTTGACGTTCTACAGTTGGGTATTTGTCTGTGGCTGGATCGTCGCCGACACGCATATAAGCAATGCCTTCTCCCTCGGTGATGTAGTACAATTCTTCTGTACCAATATGTTGGTGAGTGCCTTCCACTTTGCCGGGAGGAATTGTCACTTCGTGGAAGAAGATGTTGGAACCGCCTAGTTCCCGTTGAACAATCCAGCGCATATCAATAATGTTGTCGTCTGCTCGATCTGGATTGTCGCCATCCATCATTGCATTCCGATAGCGCACAGGCTGAATGTCTGGTGCTTGTAAGAACCAACCGCGTTGGAAGTTAATTAGGTAGTTTTCATCCTTAATGGTATTTTGCTGTGAACTGGGTTCTTGACTCCGGGGTTCTTGGTGCGATCGCGAATAATCATTATCCCAACACGCATCAGCATCGCTAATTTGGTAGCCAGTGGGTAAATCGCGATCGTTTTCACGAAATGCCAATTCTATCTGCTTTAGTGCTTTGATATCTCGCAAAGCTGGGTTAAATGCCTTAACCCGCGTAATTGGCCCATTGCGCCCCATTTGATCCAAAATCTGAAAATCGTGGTAACTGGTAGCAGGGGCTTCTAAGGTTTCCCAAATCTCTACTTCGTAAGCATCAATCCACGGGCAATAGTGCAGCTTTACCCTGCTTTCTCCTTTCTTGCTTTCATCTTCTGGTAACAGCTTCACCCAAGCAATCACACCATTACTGAGCAGACGCTTTTTCTCGCGTACTTGCTCTACTAAACGACTGGATCTGTATTCCAGTCGCAGAAAATTACTGATAAACTTTCCATCCAGATATACCTCTCCCTTCAGAGCATTGATCCCCAAGTAGCTGCGAACCTCTCTCACGTTGTAACGGTAACGGGGGCTGCGGGTAGCGTTGAGGTATTCGGCATGGTAAATGCGATCGGGAAAAAAGACGACTTTAAAAATCTCGTTCCACGGATTAGTTTGAATGTCGTTAAATGCTGGGTCCATAAAGTTAAAGCCTCTTAAGTAATTCGTCAGCTACCCGAAAAGAATTGGCCTGAATTGTCAAAGTGGGGTTTGCGCCTCCCGATGTCGGCATAAATGAGCCATCGGTGACGTAGAGGTTATCAAAGTCCCAAACTTTGCAATTGCGGTCTAGTACCGAGTCTTTGCGGTCAGTACCAAACCTAGCTCCGCCAAGAATATGGTTAGCAATCCGTGCTAAGGCGTTTTCTGCCAAGTACACGCCACCTTGACCTTGAAATTCAAATTTGAATTCGCCTGGAATTGAATTACCACCCAACTTCAAAACCTGGCCGCACATTTCCGCCAAGGTGTCCATGAGATATCTGTCGTGGCTGTGCCATTCTTTGATGATGTGAGCCACAGGACGACCCCACTTATCTTTAATTGTGGGATGGAGTTCAATTCGATTGGTCTTCAGGGGTACTTGATTAGCCATAAAGCTGACGGATAAACCTCTACCCATGTTGTTGTCCAAAAAGTCCGTCAACCCTTGAGCCGCTAAACTGGTATCTTCGATGAAGCCTTTCCAAAGTGTGTCTAAATCACGACTACCGTGGGTACGTCCCAGAGAAATAGGCAAGGCTTGATCGGAAGTATTGTTGTAGATTGCCCCTCCAGCCCAAAGTCCTCTGCTTTTGAGAAAGTCGTCAGTGGCGCAAGCATCGGTTGCCCAATCAGCATCAAGAGCTAAGGTTTTATCGCTGCGAGTGGGCATCAGGGCACTAGCACCTCCAAAACAGTGGGTAAGGAAGTATTTACCTAATAAATCATTTTGGTTGATGCGTTGATTGAATTCGGAACTCAGCTGTCCTGACAGCTTCAGCAACCGAATCGATTCAATGGCAGAACAAGCGACGATTACCAACTTTCCTTGAACAAACCGGGTTTTGCCGCTCGGATCGCGGTACACGACTCGGCTAACTTTCGATCCCTCACTTTCTAAATGAGTGACTACACAGTTTGTCCGAATTTCAAAATTTGGTTGGTTAGCGATCGGGCTAAGTAAAGATACCCAAGTACTTGATTTCACACCCAGAGGACAGCCAAAGCGGTTCACATAACTGGTTTTGATGGTTTCGGGATCTTTGGGAACTTTGCGTCCACTGGGTTGATGATCGCGGGTAATCACCGCTAGTGGTGTGCGGTAGGGCTTAATTGATTTACCATTACCCAATTGTTCGCCTAGCTTGTCCATACCAAACTTCGCATAATTGCTAATTGGGTTAGGTTCTAAGGGCGGTTGATAGCTATCTTTACTAAAAGGCTTTAGCTGATTGTCGGCAGTGCCGTTAAGACCTACAAGGTATTCAGCTTTTACATAGTACGGTTCTAGCTCGTCATAAGTTACAGGCCAATCACGCGCTTCTCTTTGGACATCGCCATTCGGGTCATTCTTTAAATCTTTACGTCCAGCATTAAAGCTTTGTAGGCGTAAATCGGTAGGCGTAAACCGCAGGGAAACGCCACCATAAATTTGAGTACCACCGCCGACTACTTGGGCTGTATAACCTTCAATTGTGGCTCGGTCTTGTCCATTGCGATCGCGGTAGATATGCGGCTCGTCGTTAATATCTGGTTCAACGTGGCTAGAATAAAAGGCTTCGTTCTGATTAGCAACTCCAGGAACGCGGATACGCTTTTCTGGGCCATCAGCAAACAATTCATCACGCTTAAAGTCACTTAACCCTTGAGGATTCTGATACTGGGGTCGAAATAGTGGGCCTTTTTCTAGAATCAGCACTGATTTCCCAGCCTTCACTAAAGTGTAGGCAATGGGGGAACCCCCAGCGCCACTACCAATAATCACTACATCAAATTCTGTTTGCATATATCTTCTCCTAGGAAAATCAATTAGCCCCGATAATCGCTGTTAAGTCCAAGGGGTGCTTCTATCGCTCTGCGCCAATCAAATAAGGTTTTGCCGTTCTTATCTGTATACCTTTCTGATAGATAAGCCCAACCTGTTCCTCCCACATTTCCACCATATTTAGGATGAGAAAATGCACCTGTAAATGTGTGGCGGCGCAGTAATTGTAGGAAGAATAGGGGTTCTTGATATTGCTGATAATTCCAACCGTTGACTTTGTTTGTAGCCATTTCGTTATACAGGTCGATGTACAACTCTTTAGAGACATCTTTTGGCTCAACGTAGGGATTGCGTTGCCGTAATATCCGGCTAATTTGACCTAAGCAAATTTTGTAATCAATTAAATGATGATTCTCTTCCCTAGCTAAAATGTTGTCAATAAAGTTTGCTGCTCCTACTGATTCATCTAGACGATAAGCATAGGCGTATTGCACCTGTTTATCTTGTTTACCCAAAAAATTGTAATAACGGTTCAAAAAGTTTTCCCCTTCCTTGGTTTGGAAAGGCAAAATATGATCTACTAATCGAGCTACAATGTCGAATTCCCAATCCTCAAAGTTCAATGGCTCAGTACACAATTGGGTAAAAAATCGCGACCAAGTTTGACCGTTGTCAAGCTGGGCCCGCTGGGGATTTACTGGGTCTATTATTGCCTGCCCATCGACAATAAATTTGTAGGTGTGAAATTGTCCTTTCGGTACGATAATCGATAGAGCATAATACCCTGTAGGTTCCCCAACAAAGTTGACAGACTTGAGTGGAATTGGCTCATAAAGGTTGGCGAAAGTCCCAATCACAGCAACATTTTTTGGTGGTGTGGCTCCTGGTTGCTGATATACAAAAGTCACTACATTAGAAGAATAACTTTTGACAAAATCGCTACCATCGCTGTAACTATCGATAATCGGAAATCGCCAAGGTTCAGAAATACGAGATCGCGGATCGTCATCACTCAATTGTCCAAAGTTATGGCGAGGGTCTGTATTATCTCTGGCAAGAAATTTAGTGCAGTGGTTTAGTACGTATTGGTCATCTGTTTGCAAGATTTCAATAGCCATTAATTTTTCTCCTGGTAGATAAATATCGACCAAATTAAGTCACAAAAAATAGCAGCAATGAGCATTTTTGAATCACTCCAAGTTTGCTTTGCTTGACTATACAAATAAGTTGTGTTTATGGAAACAATAATAACTCTAATCTTTCCGCAAAAATGACTAACAATTTCCGAAAAAATTCTTAAGTTTTATCAAAACAGAATTCAGGAGTTAGAATCGGCTAAGCGCCCCGCTAACGCTAACAGAATGAAGAATGTATTCTGTATGGCTGGTAGATAGTGAGTCTGCGAATGTTTGAATAAGTGGGTTCAAGACCCCCAGCAAATCATAGATTTGCTGGTCTTTATTCTGAATTCTTCTTCAACCGCGATATTCTGCATCAGGCACGAGGATAATTTTACCAAATGCCTGGTTTGTCCTCAATTCGCTTGTGGGCAACACTTGCTTATTCTAGGGGCAATTTCTCATAATTCGTAATTACAAATTAAGAATTGCCCAGAGCGGATGTAATTTTATGTAAGTCTTGTTATTGAGAGAGAATCAAGACGCTGTAAGGGCCAATACCAACATTGGCACGGAAGGGCATTCCATCAGAGTCATTGCGATCGGCAAATGTATCATAACCAAGATGGTTGCCAAAATCTGGGCTGTAGCCGTTCCAGTCGCTGTTAAATCTTACCTTCCAAGTTCCGCCACGAGGAAAGCCCAGATTATAGCTATCGTAGGAGCGATCGCCCATATTCACAACAACAACTACATCATCTCCTGCTCCGCCGTTATTCCAACGATGGAAGGCAATAACTTTGTCGTTATTGTTGACATGATGTACATTTACATGCTGTCCCTGTAAACCTCTGGTATTGTTATTCCAGTTACGGCGTAAACGAATTAGCGACTGATAAAGATTCCAAATACCACTAAATTTCTCTTTCTTGCTCCAATCTAAAGTGCCAGAATCTTTCCAACTTCCCCATTCCAGAAATTCCTGACCTTGAAAAATCATCGGGATTCCAGGAGATGTAAAAACCAGAGCTGCTGCTAAGGTAGAACGTTTGCGGGCAAACCAGCTATCTGCATTCCCACGCCAAATTGCTTCCGGGAGCCGGACTTTGTGGTTAATATCCGCTACTTCATCATGGTTTTCGCTGTAGATAACTCGCTTCCAAGCATCGTTTTCAAACCTTTGTAAAATTGCGTCCCGAACGCTGTACATATTACGGGCGCTATCACTGGGAGCCACCACCGCTTCAAAAATCCGATAATAAAACGAACTACCCCACTGGGAATCAAATCCGGCTCCCCCGGCTCCTGTACTACGGTTTATCCATTCGTTATTTTGCAAGTCTTCGGCAATGGTAATCTTCCACGGCATCTTGCGATTTATTTCATTGTTGATCCGTTGCATCAAACTCCAGCCTTCTGGAATATCATTTGCAGACTCGTTGTTCTTGCCATAAATATTACGAATGTTGACTGTGGAATCAAACCGTAAACCATCTATATGATATTCTTCCAGCCACATCAGAGCATTATCACGGATATATTGCCGCACTTCATCCCGTCCATAGTCTGGGCGAGGGCCAAAACCACTTTGTACTCGTCTGTCGTTATAGAAATAGATTCCATCCCCATTATTTTGATTCCAACCATCAAACCGCCGTAGAGAATAATCTAGTTCTCCACTACCAAAATGGTTATAAACTACATCGAGAATGACGGCTATGCCAACTTTATGGGCTTCTTTGACAAAGTTTTTAAATTGACTAGGATCGCCATAATTACTTTCTATATCAAAGGGGAAAGCAGGGTTATAACCTAGAGAGTATTCACCTGGGAAACCAAAAATCGGCATCAGTTCAATAGCATTGATGCCTAAGTCTTTTAATATTCCTAGTTTCTTGATAATTGAATCTAAATCTCCGGGCTTTTTCTCGGTTCTATTAAAAGAAGCTACATGCAGCTCATAAATTACCAATTGATTCCAGGGTGGCATATTGAAGGTATCACTTCCCCAGTCAAACTTATCGGTGACAATTACACCATCCGCGCCGTCATTGTCGAGGACATGTTTGCAGTAGGGATCGGTACGCCACCATACAGAATCAGCCGGAATGAAATTACCTTGAATCACATAGCGGTACTTTTGACCTTCTTTAGCTTCAGGAACATCCACAGACCAGTGTCCATTATTTTCCGAGGCGAGGAGATTTGCTGTTGTAGACCATTGATTAAAATCTCCAGCCACGTAAACTGCTGAAGCAAATGGCGCCCAAACCCGAAAGGCTGTTCCTCCTTTGTAGGGAATAGCCCCCATTCCAGTATGGGTAGAGGCTTTGATCGCAGACGTACCTGAGTTAACACTTAGTTCGGTTGAGATCGCCATAAATTAGATTTCTCTGTAGGAGATGACTGAATAGGAAAGTTTGGCGTTGCTGATTCAGTTTGATTTCAAAACCTTTGTAGAGGTGTGAACTATCCCGTCTCTATTCTTTGGATTGATACATACTGCTATTAAGCAACGCCAAAACCAAATTAAATTTGCACTGCTGAAGAAATTACAGCAGTGCCTATTGTGGATTTATCAAAAGTTGATTAGGATTTTATGCAACTTTAAACAAAGTTTACATTTATCCACTGACATTAGTTAGGTATCCCTAATGTCAGATATAAACAGTATGCTTGATTGATTACCAGAGAATTTGCGATCGCTCCTGCACAACTCGCTGATATACTTCTTCAGTTTGCCTAGCTAATTTCGGCCAGCTAAAGCGGCGCTCTAAATCCTCATAAGCGTTATCTACCAGCCATTGCCGATAACCTGGATTTTTCAAAACTTCCAAAATTCCCCAAGCTAAAGAATCGGGATTGTTCGTCCAAGTCACAATACCTGTTTTGGTATGTTGCACCACTTCAGGAAAACCACCAGTATCAGAAACCACTGCAGGAACACGGGAAGCAAAGCTTTCTAAAGCGACAATCCCAAAGGGTTCGTAAAGGCTAGGAAACACGGCACAATCAGCGACAGTTTGGAATTTATCTAAATAATCATCGGAGAGAAAACCGGTAAAATAGCAATGATGCCAAATTCCTAAATCCCAAGCTTGGCGCTTGAGATGGTCAGTATTGCCGCCACCGACGATGACAAATTTAACATTACCTCCCATTTCTGACAGGATCTTGGGTGCAGCATTAAGTAATACTGGTATACCCTTTTCGTAAGTCATACGACCGAGGTAATAAATGATTTTCTCATTATCTGTGGCAAATTGGCGGCGAAAATCCAGCGCATGAAAATCTACGTGATGCTGTTTTTTTTCGGCTCGGATACCGTTATAAATAACATCGATTTTGTCCCAAGGGCTTTGTAATGCTCGTTCTACTTCTTGGCGCATATAATCGCTACAAACGATAATCCGCCAAGCGTTGAAAGCCAGCAAGTTTTCTTTGCCGTTTATATAGCCTTGGATATCTGTGTGAATACCGTTATAGCGTCCGTATTCTGTAGCATGAATTGTAGCAACTAGTGGTATTTTGAGACTATGCTTGAGAGCGATCGCAGCATCTCCCACTAACCAGTCATGGGCATGAATTAAATCAAACGGCCCTTCCTCTAAAATCAACTTACCACCGTGATCTCCCATACTCAAGTTGAGATTGACTACCCAGTGGAAAAAGTCGTTACTATATGCCACAGGCACGCGATGTACCTTTACTCCCTCAACCACCTCATACATTGATGCCTGACCAAATTCGGCTGTAATCAGGTGGATTTCATGCCCTAGCTTTACCAGTTCCGGGTACAACTCCGCTACATGCCGCGCAATTCCCCCAACAATCCTGGGCGGAAACTCCCAACTCAGTACCAATATCTTCATCTGCTAGACTCCCCCACACTTTACAAATAGCTAAAAAACTACATTTACCTAAAAATACAAGGGTGGCAAATGTAGTGAGTATGTTTACTAAAATTGTTAGATTTTTTAACTGTTATTTTGTTAAAGCTTATCAAATATCCAAATAAACAAAACACTCCAGACACAGAGAACACAGAGACAAGAGGTTAAAGCGCTAAGTTCGGAGAGTTCTAACTCTACATCACAGGGCTATATCCCGCTTGCTAGAGTGTGATTCATTCACGTAGAATATAATGCCCTTGTTGCAGCAGTTCTCATGACTTCATCTGCGTCATTTGACACATTAGAGTCTTTACAGGCGGATATCGCTGAATTGATCGCTCGTTTACCGACATTAAAAAATCGGCAACTTATTCAGCAAGTACTTGCTACCATTGTTCGTCTAGCTGATACCGAGATTGAGCGTCTTGACTGGAAAATATTGTCGGCTGCATTAGCAGATATGGAACGCGGTTTCCAGTTGTTTTATGATTACCGACACGTTCGCAAAGTTACCATCTTCGGTTCGGCTCGTCTAGCACCAGATACACCAGAGTACCAAATGGCCCTTGAGTTTGCTCGCGCTGTTTCTCAATTAGGATTTATGGTGATGACCGGCGGCGGCGGTGGAATCATGCAGGCGGGTAACGAAGGCGCTGGGCGAGAAAATTCCTTTGGATTAAACATTCAGTTACCCTTTGAACAGGAAGCAAACCCTTTTATAGAGGGCGATCCCAAGCTAATCAACTTCAAATATTTTTTTACCCGCAAACTGTTTCTCCTCAAAGAAAGTGATGCTGTAGCCTTATTTCCGGGAGGCTTTGGCACTCAAGATGAAGCTTTTGAATGTATGACATTAACCCAGAATGGGAAATTTGGCCCAGTACCTCTGGTTTTAATCGATCGCCCTGGTGGTGATTATTGGCGCTCTTGGAGCAAATATATTGATCAGCAATTAGTGGAAAATGGTCTTGTCAGTCCTGAAGACCCTAGCCTTTACACGGTGACAGATAATCTGGATGTCGCTTGTAATGCAATCACTCGTTTTTACCAGGTTTATCACTCATGTCGTTATGTCAGCAATCAGTTAGTTATTCGTCTGAAGACAGATATATCAGACGCTCTTGTAAAGCAACTCAATGCTAATTTCAGTGACATTCTTGTTAAAGGACAGATTGAAAAAAGTCAGGCATTACCTCAAGAAGCACAAGATGAAACTGCTGAACTACCCCGCCTCATTTTGTACTTCAATCAACGCGACTTGGGGCGACTGTATCAGATGATTGCCACAATTAATCAGATGGGTAATCCTTCACCAGAGGATGCAGCGCATCCAGAAAGGAAGTAGCTCAGGACTTGCGTAAACAATAACCGAAACCGTAAGGATTCAGGTAGGGGCAATTCATGAATTGCCTCTACCGCGCAGGTTTATTTCACATTCAAGAACAATTAATAAAAATTTGGTCAGAATCCAGGACTTATAATTCCAAACTTGTCACTTTTTTATTTACCAATTTTGCATTTCTACTAATTCCATGCACAACTCATTAATTTGCTCCAAATCAGGTTTATGAGGTAGGGCAGACTGTTCATAAACAGTTTCCATTTCAGCGACCAAATCTTCTGCGGTTTTCATCACCTGCTCATAAGAATACTCACCCTTCAAAATAGCTCTTAAATCCTCAACATCACCAGCTATTCTTCTATCTACAATCACTTCACCTTGACGCAATATTTCTACTCCACTGCGTAACAATCTAATGCAGTGCATCCCATGTTTGAGGTCAAAACCCGACTGTCTTTCCATTTCTGCCCTAGCCGGATTTCTATTTTCCTGCCAAGATAAGTAAGCTTTCCATTCTCTTAAAGCTATTTGATAACCTTGGCTTTTTTGAAGCAAACGGATAAAATCTTTGCGGCTATTGGTTAAGTGTTGGGTATATTCTAAAGTTTCATCAGGCAAAGTATATTTTTTTAAAACTCCTTTAAAATCAGTGTCTGCTGTTAACAATTTGTATAACTGCTCCGCTTCTTCTAAAAACTCAATCCGTCCTCTGATTAAGTTATAAAGATACTCCAAAAAAGCATTTAGCTCATCTTTACTTAAGGGTGCTTCGTGTTCTATGGCGAAGTCGGATGGTATTGGTTTTTTTTGCGGTGGCTTTAATAACCATTTACGATGAGTTTCCATCTTTTTTATTTGAGCAAAGGCATAACCAGTGTAAGTATGTTTTACCTTCTTGCTCAAAAATAGCTGCTTATGATTAATTAAATGCTGTCCTACTGTGTTGAGAAAAGGATAGTTATTTAACCAGAGCAATTCTAAAACATTGGGATTTGCACCTGCCAATAACTGGAGGATTTTCCTTAATTCATATATAACTGTGTCTTTGTTACCATCAACAAATGGAAATATTCCTGGTTCATCCCAACCAGTATCTTTTTGTTCGATGCGATCGAATCCCAAGTAGTACCTTTTGGGTGCGATAAATACTCCCCGATAATCAAAGTCTGAATCAGGACGATTTAAACCATAGCCGTGACTACCCGCCAAACCAATTAAAATAGTTCTTTGCTCAACTTCTATTCTTTCCATATCACCTGATTAAAATATAGTCATCCTAACTCATGAGTTAAGCAGGTGGCGAGATGGGAAGCAGAGTTGCTTAGTTTAATATAAATGCTCCTCAAGGAGATGATGCAACGGTATCCCTTGAGGAGCAAAAGTTATCAATTGAGTTGTTCCTATACTTTCAGTTTCCTAGAATAGGAATTATCTAGGATTAATATGCCGTCTAGTTCCCCATCCTGGATTGACGATGGCGGCTAAATCTTCTTCAGATAACTTGTTGATTTCATTGTCCAGTTCATCAGCCGTGAAGTCATAGCCACGCTCTTTTGCAATCTTGATGAAGGCTTTTGGATCGGCTGTCGCTTTAAGTCTTTGCTGTAATGCTTGATCTTGTTTTACAGCTTGAAAAAGTCGGGTAGCATTTTGCTGTGTCATGAGAATCAATCTCCTGTTTTTAATATCAGGTTTGAATGTAAGAATTTGATTTTTTCGATTCCCTAAATTCTGTCAAGAACTATTAGATTAGTCGCGTAAGTTTAATTTTAAAATAAATAAGATAAATGTGTGAATTTTGATAAGAAACTATAAGTTTGAGTCTAAAATATTTCTACTAGTTTATAAAAATCAGCCCTAAGATGGAAGCATTATTGAACTAATAAGCATCGATTCTGATTTTTGGGTAAGCGATCGCCATCACGAATCTTTGCAACTGAAAGCTTGACTTACACCTATCAATAAAATAAGATATTAGATTGTCTGTCTAATTCCTGCTCGGATCAGGTAGACATATTACAAAAGCTGGCAAAAACCTCTCTACACGAGATCAAAACCAGCTACCTGTACGGCAACCTCAAGGACAATTTAATGACCTACGCAATTATTGAAACTGGCGGCAAACAAATACGAGTAGAGCCAGGGCGGTTTTACGATATTGAACTGCTTCCGATCGAACCAGATGAAAAAGTTACAATAGACTACGTATTACTCGTGCAGCACGATGGCGCAGTCAGCATTGGCCAGCCACTAGTGACAGGTGCCACCGTCGAAGGGACTGTAATGCGACATTACAGAGGTCGTAAAGTCTTGGTATACAAGATGAAGCCGAAAAAGAAAACCCGTAAAAAACGGGGGCATCGTCAGGAAATTACCAGACTTATGATTGACTCCATCACCCTTAACGGTGAAGTGTTTGTTGCCCAAGGAGAAACGGAGAAGGAAACCCCCGTTTCAAATGAAACTCCTGCCGAAGAAGTTGAAGTCGCTGCTGAATAATAAAAAGAAGTAGATACAAAAGAGGAAATCATGGCTCATAAGAAAGGAACAGGTAGTACACGTAACGGTCGTGATTCTAACGCCCAACGCCTGGGTGTCAAGCGTTATGGCGGTCAAGTTGTGCGTGCAGGAAACATTCTCGTGCGTCAGCGCGGTACTAAATTCCACCCTGGTAATAACGTCGGTATTGGTAGCGATGATACTCTGTTTGCCTTAATCGACGGTGTTGTAATGTTTGAAAGAAAGGGCAAAACTCGTAAAAAAGTTAGTGTTTATCTACCCATAACTGCTGTTCAGGCAGCCCCTGCTGAAGCTGTAGCAAGTTAGAGTGTGAGGGTGGGTAACAGCCCACCCTAATCGCTAGTTAGTGCTGGCATGATGGTCAGATTTGTATAGATTTCTAAAATTTTCTAAAAGTCGCTTTATCCCTCTGTTGCCCATAGAGGATGTTTTAAAAGTATTTCGCCGTGATTTTAGGTACTTAGCGATCCCCCTAACCTAGGGTGTTGACTTTGTAGGGAAATTGCTAAAAAACTTGGCTCTTCAGTTCCTTTTATGGAGTCGAATAATAAATAAAATCTAATCAAAGCCTATGTTCCATGCTATGACTGGATTTTAAATTTTTGAGCCTTTCTACAAAACTGCTATTTTAATGCCCTACCATAAAACCAACGCAAGAGCCAAAAACTTCATGCAATTATTGTGTTGTCAATTGAGGTCGAAAATACAGTTTTTCTTTTTGAGAGCGTGGACTGACCAAAAACTTGAGATGACCAAGCCTTCAGGTCAAGATAGCGAACATTTTCTAATGCCTCCTTAACCATCAGACCAGTGAAATTTATAGTACATAAATAAATATTTAGAATCATCTGTCCTATGTGTTTGAAAGGACAGATAGGGGTGAAATGAGCATCCATGCAGAAACTTACGCTACAGCGCTTCCGGCTATTATGCAATACAGTTTTTCTCCTTGCCCTCTCCTATCAAAGCTTTCAGATTTGGAGATGTACCTCATAGCTGCCGTAAGTGCTGTAAGGACTTGATGAACCGCTTTCAATACTGCGATCGCCAGGAATAAAACTGTACCAATTGAAGTCTCTGAAATTTAGGAGCTTGAAAGCCTTGCTGTACCGTATAAAAAAGCTGCACCAAATAGCCTATAGGTTAATTGACACATTCAGAATTGTGAAAAATATTGGTTTGTAGAATGCCTATCCAGTAAGGGTTACAGCCTTAGCGTAACTTTCTGTACGGTTGATCATTTCACCTCTAAACGAAATGAAGCGAGGCGATACCTTGTGTAAAAACCTATTTTAGGTTATTTTATTTAGTAACTGAATTTTTTCTAATAAAGGGTAGATAGCAGTGAAGGCTGGAAAAGAGAAGCTACCACTAGACCAGATTACTTTAGGAAATTGCAAATCATTGCTAAATAATTTACCAGATGAGTGTGTAGACTTAATTGTGTCATCACCTCCATACAATCTAGGGAAAGAATACGAAGCGAAGCAAGCTCTCAATATTTATTTAGAAGAGCAAACATTCATACTTCAGCAGTGCGGTAGAATTCTTAAAAAAACAGGCTCCTTATTTTGGCAAGTTGGTGCTTTTGCTGACAAACGTGCAATTATTCCTCTTGATATTCGCTTCTTTCCAATTTTAGAATCGTGTGGTTTGATTCCAAGAAATAGAATCATTTGGGCTAGGCAACATGGTCTTCATGCCCAAAAGAAATTTTCATGTAGACATGAAACAATTCTTTGGTTTACTAAAACTGATGATTATATATTCAATTTGGATGCTATTAGAGTCCCACAAAAATATCAAAATAAAAAGCATTATCGAGGTGAGCGTAAGGGAGAACTTTCGTGCAATCCAGACGGAAAAAATCCAGGAGATATTTGGCTCTTCCGAAATGTAAAGCATAATCATGAGGAGCAAACTATACATCCTTGTCAATTTCCAGAAGATTTGGTAGCTAGGATTGTATTAGCCACAACTCTAAAGGATGGTTTAGTTTTTGATCCATACATGGGAACGGGAACTGTAGCGACTGTCGCTAAGGATTATGGACGGCATTTTATGGGGACAGAAATAGATCCAACATATCATAAAGTGGCTCTTAGACGGCTCAGTGGAGAGCCTGATGAAAATGGCTGTTTTGCAAATCTAAAAACACTACGTGATTATGTAGAACGTACAGGTCTGCCAATTGATAAATTTAGATTTGATGTGCAAGTTGGAGAAAAACCATCAGAAAGAAGTAAAGCGAAAATATACCCAGAAGAGTACCATTTGCAGGAGATGCAAGAACGACTGCTTTATGAAGAAACAGCTTTTGCTGCTCTTTTGCGAAATGAAGATATCCCTATAGATCCAAAATTAAATGGAAAAAAATCCTCGGAGAAAAAGATTAGTGTCCAAATGGAAATTAGATTCTAAGACTATAGGACTTACGCACTGTACAAACGAATCATCTTGTGTATTAACGTAAATAGGTCATTTCAGACTTTTAGAAACCATGCTTTGTCAGTTGCGATCTTAAAAAGATAGCTGAAAAATCTAGCTAAAAGCCCTGAAAAGCATAGTAGTCATTTCGGCTTTTCTGTCAATGCGTAAGTCCTAGACTAATATATCATCTATTGTATAAGATGAATTTGGCAACGACTAGTTGCTAATCTGCCAGAGATTAGTTGACCCCGGCAACTAATTCTAGTCTGAACGATTCTAGAATATCTTTTTTCTTGATACATAGTGGATATGACTGATGTAACTGTGTCTCGTTGTTCAAACAATCCAATAAGTCTGATTGGCACATCGAAGACATGATTTTGAATTAAAGCTTTCAACTGTTGAACAGCCTGTTCATAGTAAAGAGTGCTGTTTGAAGCAGGAAAAATTTGAGCTTTTGTAATAATAATTACAAGTCTTGTAGAGCATTTTGCAAAGATAGTCCCTGCTTTAAATAATAATTCTGAACGTAAGGTATTATTTAATAAAAATGGATAGTTGGAAAACTGTATTTCAAGAATAATACCTGCTTTGGCAAAATCAATTTCTTTTCCTAAAAATCTATATTCAGAGAGAATGACTATATTATTCTGCCATTTTAGCTTAACTAAGGCATTTTTAATGTATTCGTTTGTTCCAACTGGGTCGAATATTAGCTCTCCTTGTCTTCCCCTCTGATCCGAAGGCTTAACATGCAACGGCATCAAGGTGAGTGTGTCACTTATTTCTTTCCACTCTAAACTGTAGTTGGTACTGATAAGGCTATCAGCATTGTTGAAATCTAAAAACTGGATAATAATAATTAGTTGTCCTCTTTTTCTTCAAGTAGTTTACTAATAAAAGTTGCTGGCTCAATTTGAAGAGCTTCTGCTACTTCCAAAAATTCGATTAAATCCAAACGACGCTCGCCACGCTCATATTTGGAGATATATGATTGTGGGCGCGAAAGCTTCGCTGATAACTCAGATTGAGTAAGGTTAGCTAATTGGCGAGCTTGAATAAGCAATTTACGAAATCGATTGTACTTTTCACTGAAAACAGATTTAGACACGCAAATTAATTTTCTCTTTGCGACAGCTTACTTAGTTTTTATGACAGTTTAGTTTTTACTAACGCAATAAAGTTTTGAGTTATATACTAAAACCTAATCTGGGATAAACCCAAAATAGGTTTTATTTTTGTCATAATTAAGCGGTCGAGTCAGACTCAACTGCTTGAAAGACTTATAGAACCCATTTGATATCTTTTTTAGGTAGCAGCTAGTCTTTTGAGCATCAATCTGATAAAACAAAGCTTGAGCTTGGCATTGGCACGAGC
>NZ_JBALBW010000024.1:0-87394 GCF_036919895.1 Nostoc sp. | reverse complement strand
ATTGCGATTTGACACACGGTAGTCGATGCGTTATGCAAAATTTGCGCGCTCATCTTACCATATACTGGACAGATTTAGAATGAAATAGCCCTGGGCCGATCCCTTGCATTACAGATTGCTTATCTTCAGGATAAACACACTTTTGAAACGTCTCATAAGGGCCATCAAAACTGCTTGGAGTTAAACCAAAAAGCATCTCATAATTTTCCGACCAGGTGACTTGATTGGTAATAATGTTCCAATCCCACAAGCCCATCTGAGAAACATCTAAAGCTAACCTTAGCCGTTCTTCACTCTCTTTAAAAATTATTTCCAGTTGCTGCCGCTCTGCAATTTCTTGTTGGAGTTGCTGTAGAGTCCCCACCAGATTTTCTGGCATATTCAACCCTGTAGGTTTTTCCTGTTCAAGATGGGATTCAATGTCATCATCGGCTACTTGATTCTGAGGATTTTGTGTAGCTATTGCTAGTTTAGTTTTTGTTTTTGTTAATTGTTCTTCAAGTGCTGCTTGCCTTTGCTGATAAAATACTTCTGATTGCTCTAACTCAGCTATCCGCTGCCGCAAAACCGCTAATTCATCAGTAAGTTTAGAGTTAATTTTATCAACATTTGGCATCTGCATACACTGCCCATAATTAAATAACATAGACTTGAAGAGTAGGCATCCCCTAGTTATATTAAGTATGGATTTTGAAGCCCCAAAATGTAATCCATCAAAAGGCACATAGGAGTCTTAGCCAAAAGATATCTTTTGGGATTTAAGAGCGATGTCTAGCCCTGCCAAGGTGACTTTTTATCGGATAATTATGGCAGGAGCGATCGCTATCTAAAAACAAATAGTGGAGAATAGACCACTAAGCTTTTAGTCCAGGCAAAAAAGTTACCTTCACACGGACACTCATCACTCTTAACGCAGCAAAAGCGTGCTGTTGTTATCAATCAGCGTCAGAGTTCCACTAGTGGCGATGCCTGGGTTAGGCTGTGCCGATGCATTATAAGTCTCAATGTAGCGACGTACTTCTAATGGAAACTGAGGATAGTCTAATACCGCATCGCCATCGGCAATAGTTGCCCAGAAGTCTCGCAAACCAGGAGCTAATTTTCTAGCCTGTGATAGTGGTAAGTTTAATGGAGAGTGAGTTAGTAGCTTGATTAAGAACGGGAAAGAGCGATCGCCCATCCATTGCCGTGATGACTGTTGCAAGTCAGGAAAATCAGGTACTGAGTCTACCCGATGGGATACAATTTGCAACGATTCTTTACCTTGGTTATCCCGATGAAACTCTAGCACCCGATAAGGGTGAGGATAGCTCACTAAGGAGCCAGTAGTAATATCATATACGCCATCTGAGTAAGCAATATCCTGAACGTGCAAATGCCCTGTAAATACTAGCTTGACTCCGTAACGTCTTAGCAATTGCAATAATTCTGGTGAATTCGCCAACATATAGCGATTTGCCAATGGGTGGTTCGATTGATTGGGCAAATGCTCCACCACATTATGATGCACCATCACTAAAACTAATTCATCAACAGATGCCGCCAATACTTCTTCTAACCACCGTAGCTGTTTGGCATCCAAACACCCCACTTGCTCACCCTGATCATTAAAGGAGTTAGAATTCAGTCCAATCAGCTTAACTCCAGGTAGCAACTGACGAATGTAGTACATCTGCTGCGGATTTTCATAGCCAAACTTGGTGTAATAGTAAGGAAAATCCGCAAAAGCGATTGATTGCTCATCAGCCAACAGCACAGGAACGTCATGATTACCGGGAACAACGTAGACGGGAAAAGGTAGCTGGGCTAGACATTGTTGTAACCAGGCGTGATTCTCTGGTTCGCCATGCTGAGTTAAATCTCCTGGTAATAATAAGAAATCTAAATCGAGTTGTGTTAGATGTTCGAGTACACTTTGAAACGCCGAAATACTAACTTCTACCAGATGAAACCGACTAGGATGATCCCAGATTGTATGGGGAAGTGCCAGGTGTAAGTCACTGACTACCGCAAAACGAAAATTGAGAGCCATTGATTTATGAAAACGTTAAAAACAGTGGTTAAAATAAGCCTTTTTCCAAAAGTATAACCCTAACTTTCTCTCGCTGCTGAGGAGTGGATTTACTTAATATTTGTATACATAAAGCTGCGATCGCAGCTTTATGTTCACGAGTGCTAAGTGGGAAAGCTAATAAGCTACATCGGTTGATGCTTGACAGTAAAATAGCTAATCTGACGGCTGCCGTTGTCGCTTTATTGAGAATGGCTCAAACAATCTCCACTGCTTGATATATGTATAGGAGCAATTGATTACTTCCGCCCCATTTTGCGAATTTCAGTATCTTTACTGTTAGTTATTCTTTGTATAGCAAACTACAACGTAATTGGCAGAAATGGCGGGAGCGACCCGCCATTTCTGCCGTGTTGTTTTCTGCCTATAGCTTTATGGATAAATCAATCAATTTGTTCAGTAAAACCGGGATAACTATTTTGTTTATCCTTACTGTTCCGATTTTTACAGTGATGATACTTGACAATTATTTTCCGAAAACTTGGGAAGGCATTGTTAATAGGATGGGGTGGGCAAGATATGAACCTTCAAAACCTGCATCAAAATCTGCGTCAAACACTACATCAAGCAATCGTACATTCTTAGGACGTAGCAAAACAGGATACGAACTTTGGACAGATGGTTCGTGTGTGTACGTAAAGGATTTAAGGCAAAGCGATATTAATAGGCTAAACACGACACTTGATGGGTTTAAACAGGCGGTTAAATCTGAGACTGGATATAAATGCGTTTTGTTTGAGTAGTTTGTGGAAATAGCAACCTACTTTGGCATGGTGATTATCTCTGCTAAAATAAGTACCACTTCTTACTTAACATTCAGCACTCATCACTCGTGAATGGCTTTTCTGCTACTCCCCTTTTCGATAAAATAACTTAGCAGATCAGTAAAGAACAGGTTCAGAATCATGGCTCAAGCTAGTATTGGGATTATTGGTGGCAGTGGTCTGTATAAAATGGATGCACTCAAAGACGTAGAAGAGATACATATCCAAACCCCCTTTGGTTCACCATCAGATGCTTTGATTCTGGGGACATTAGATAGTACACGAGTAGCTTTTTTAGCGCGTCATGGCCGCAATCACACGCTGTTACCCTCTGAATTACCGTTTCGCGCTAATATCTATGCGATGAAACAATTGGGAGTGCAGTATTTAATTTCAGCTAGTGCTGTGGGTTCCTTGAAAGCAGAGGCGAAACCACTGGATATGGTAGTGCCAGATCAGTTTATTGACAGAACGAAAAATCGGATTTCTACGTTTTTTGGTGAGGGAATAGTGGCTCACATTGCCTTTGCCGATCCGATTTGTAAGAATTTGGCTGTTCTGTTGGCAGATGCGATCGCATCTCTCAATTTACCAGAAGTTACTCTCCATCGCGGCGGTACTTATGTGTGCATGGAAGGGCCAGCTTTTTCCACCAAGGCGGAATCGAATCTTTATCGTAGTTGGGGTGCAACCATCATTGGGATGACGAATTTACCAGAGGCGAAGCTGGCGAGGGAAGCCGAAATTGCTTATGCAACCTTAGCGCTAGTGACAGATTATGATTGTTGGCATCCAGATCACGATAGTGTGACAGTGGAATTGGTGATTGGTAATTTGCTGCGAAATGCTGCCAACGCTCAAAAGGTGATTCAAGAAACTGTGCGGCGATTGAGTGAAAATCCGCCGGCGAGTGAGGCGCATTCAGCATTGCAATATGCGATTTTGACTCAGTTGGATAAAGCACCAGTAGCTACAAAGGAAAAGTTAGGGTTATTGTTGCAGAAGTATTTGTAGTATTGGATAGGAGCGATCGCTTTATCTTAAGTTCAAGCGATCGCTCCTATAGTAACCGTTCACAGGTGAGAGCTAATCAAAAACAGTGGGAAACCATCTAAAAGTTTCGTTTTAGATATTACACAGACAGATAAAATCGCGGAATTTCTACTACTTGATGCCGATAGGGATTTTGATCAACTCCGACTAAGCTTTCTCCACAACAGTTACAAGTTTCTGGATGATGCTCTAAAACCTTGGAACATAGGGAGCCAGTTCCTTCTTCAACCAACCAGCCCTGACAAATTCTGCATCATAAAATTTGCCCCCTCATAACTTTTTAAACATCCTTGCTTTCACCCAGTCACCGCACTCCATAATGGTAGTACGGAGAATTTGGTATTACTGAAAAAATAGATTGAGGTAGGTAAAAATCATGGCAAGTATCATTGGAACCAACGGTAACGATACCCTATACGCCGGTGGCTACGAAGACACCTTGACTGGTGGAGGCGGTAACGATATTTATGACATACCAGGCAATTCCTCTGGTGTCGTCACCATCAGCGATTTTGGTGGTATAGGTAAAGGCATCAATCCATCGGCAGCAGTCATTGCCGAAGTAGACACGTTAAGATTTTCTGACGATGATTCCTTCAATGCCGAAAATTTACTGCTGACTCAGAAGGGCAACAATCTGGAAATCACTTTTGAACCGTTTCCTTTATATACTCGTAAAGTCATCCTGCAAAACTTTGCCTTGGAAAATCTGGATAATCTCAGCACATCTACAGGAGCCAAAGTAAACTTAGGCAATATCCTGTTTAATGGGCAAACGTCCATTACTGACAGCTTTGATGTCTTCAATGCCAACTCCACCCAAAGCACAGTCTTTAACAAAAATACAGTCACCTTCCTTAACGACCTGAACAATAATGTTAACGGCTTTGATAACTCAGATGATGTCATCAATGGTCAGGGAGGTGATGACAAAATTGACGGCAAAAGTGGTAACGACCGTTTGCGGGGTGGTGCAGGAAATAATACTCTGATTGGTGGTGTGGGCAATGATATCTTGGATGTTGAATATTCAACAGGCAACAACATCCTTAACGGTGACACTGGTGATGATTACTTGAATGCTGGGGCTTCATCAGGCAATAACCTGCTATCTGGTGGCGATGGCAACGATACTCTCTACGCCTCTTACATTTTTATAAACCCTTATGGCTATGGCTATACTGCCTCATTAGGTAATAACACCCTTAACGGTGGCGCTGGTGACGATTACTTGAATGCTGAGTCTCCAAAAGGCAATAATCTGCTATCTGGTGGCGATGGCAATGATACTCTCACCACCTCTGGTGTTTTTACTTATAGAGCAGATCCTAATTTTATCTCATCAGGGAATAACACTCTCAACGGTGGCGCTGGTGACGATTACTTGATGGCTGAGGCTTCATCAGGGAATAATCTGCTATCTGGTGGTGATGGCAATGATTATCTTGATATCTCTAGTATTCCCACTTACTACGATGGTATATTCTTGTCTTCAGGCGATAATACTCTCAACGGTGGTGCTGGTGACGATACCTTGAGGGCTGAGGATTCAACAGGAAATAACTTCCTCTTTGGAGACGATGGCAATGATTCCTTCTATCTAAATTTAAAGAATCAAACGGTAGATGGCGGTAAGGGTGACGATTTGTTGTCCGTTGATTACAGTTATTACGTCGGTGTTACAGAAGGAATTACAACGACATTCAATCCTACTACTAACATTGGTTCAATTAAAGCGGGTACGAATCAGGTTAGTTACAAGAATATCGAACGATTAAATATCTCAGGTACAGTTTACAATGACAACATTGTGGGTAACAGTGGCAACGATACCCTCTCCGGGGGCTATGGTGGCAATGATACCATCGATGGGGGTGAGGGTGATGACGTGTTGTCCGTAAATTACAACGATCCTGGGGGAATTACAACGACATTCAATCCTACTACTAACATAGGTTCAATTAAAGCGGGTACGAATCAGGTTAGTTACAAGAATATCGAACGATTAAATATCTCAGGTACAGTTTACAACGACAACATTGTGGGTAACAGTGGCAACGATACCCTCTCCACGGGCAATGGTGGCAATGATACCATCGATGGGGGTGAGGGTGATGATGTGTTGTCGGTCAATTATAATTATGCTGCTGTGGCGATCGCTTCAACTTACAATGCCACTACTAAAACTGGCTCAATTACGGCAGGTACGAATCGGGTTAGTTACAAGAATATCGAACGATTAAATATCTTAGGTACAGAATATAATGACTTAATTGTAGGGAATAGTGGCAACGATACCCTCTCCGGGGGCAGAGGTAACGATACCCTAACTGGTGGCGCAGGTAATGATAGATTTGTTTACGACTTGACTGGCATCGTTGATGTTATTACCGATTTCGGTGGCATAGGTAAAGGCTCAAATCCCTCAGCAGAGGTAATTGCCTCCTCAGACACTTTACAACTTATAGGCGATCAATTCACTGCCCTCACCGCTCAAAATCTACAATTAACTCAAAATGGTAACAACTTAGAAATTACCTTTGATGGTTCTGTTGGTCGCAAAGTCATTCTGCAAAAATTCAAATTAGAAAACCTGGATAATCTGCCAGGAACTTCTTCACGACCTGCTATTGGCAATATCTTATTTGATGGACAAACCAGCATCACCGACAGTTTTGATGTGTTTGATGCTAATTCCACTCAAACTGCCCTGTTCAAGAGGAACACTGTTACCTTCCTCAATGACCTCGATAATAATATTACAGGTTTTGATAACTCCAATGATGTCATCAATGGTCAAGGGGGTGATGACATCATCAACGGTTTGAGTGGTAATGACATCCTCAGAGGTGATGCAGGAAATGATACTCTGATTGGTGGTGCGGGAAATGATACCCTCAACGGTGATGCAGGTGATAATATCCTTGATGGTGGTATTGGTAACGACAGTTTGAGTGCTAGCAGTTCAATAGGCAATAACATCCTCAATGGTGGTGCAGGTGACGATACCTTGAATGCTAGCAGTTCAAAAGGTGATAACCTGCTCTCTGGAGGCGATGGCAATGATTCTCTTGATATCTTTGGTGATGCCGATTCCTCGCACTCTTTAGGCAATAACACCCTCAATGGTGGTGCAGGTGACGATACCTTGAATGCTAGTAGTTCACCAGGCTATAACCTGCTTTCTGGGGGTGATGGCAATGATTCTCTTGACATCTCTGGCTTTTACTACAATAGCTCCGACACTCGCTCATTAGGCAATAACACCCTCAATGGTGGTGCAGGTGACGATACCTTGAATGCTATCCGTTCAAGAGGCGATAACATCCTCTTTGGCGAGGATGGCAATGATTTCTTGGATGTTGAAGAATCAGAAGGCTATAATACCGTCAACGGTGGCGGTGGCGATGATTATCTCTCTGCTCTTTTAGCTTCTGGTAATAACACCCTCAACGGGGGCGCTGGTAACGATAGTTTGAATGCTACAAGTTCAACAGGCGATAACTTCCTCTTTGGAGGAGATGGCAATGATATTCTGACAGGTGGCAACGGTAATGATACCCTCTATGGAGGAGATGGAACTGATACCTTTGCTTTCAATGGTTACAGTGAAGAAGGTATTGCTACTATTTATGACTTCAACGCAGCTAATGAAATCATTCAGGTATCGGCTACTTATTTTGGTGGCGGATTGTCAATAGGTTCACTCTCAGCTAATCAGTTTACTCTGGGAACATCTGCAACAGCGATCGCTCAACGATTCATTTATGATAATTCTACAGGTGGACTGTATTTTGACCAAGATGGCAGCGCAGCTGGGTTTACTCAGGTAAAACTTGCCCAACTATCTGCTGGATTGTCACTAACCAACAACAATTTTGTGGTTGGTGAACCGTGATTAAGTAGAGACGCGAAATTAATTTCGCGTCTCTACTAATGTCAAACGAATTGTGAGCGATCGCTATACCCAAAACCAGCAACAAATAGACTCTTCTAGAAGGAACCATTTTTGAGAGTGAGAAATCAGGAGAATGACGAATTAGCTTAACCTACGTCATCATGGGCAAAGCGATTAAATAGGAAGTCTAAAGCATAATTACGTAGTTGGTAGTATTGGGGATCTTCCATAATGCGGGCGCGATCGCGGGGACGAGAAAAAGGAATTTCCATAACTTCACCAATTTTCGCGTGTGGCCCATTAGTCATCATTACCAATTTATCTGCTAAAAATAGTGCTTCGTCGATGTCGTGGG
The DNA here is from genome assembly GCF_036919895.1 of Nostoc sp. Lineage (GTDB taxonomy): Bacteria > Cyanobacteriota > Cyanobacteriia > Cyanobacteriales > Nostocaceae > Nostoc. The sequence goes on along the minus strand of NZ_JBALBW010000024.1, from coordinate 79,253 downwards.
TAATCATCAGCACTGTACAACGGTTATCGCCCCAAATTTTCAGCAGTTCTTCTTGTAATTCTTCTTTGGTGATGGCATCCAGCGCCCCAAATGGTTCATCTAAAATTAAAACTTTCGGACGAATCGCCAAAGCACGGGCGATAGAAACCCGTTGTCTCATCCCGCCAGACATCTGCATTGGTTTCTTTTCCATTGCGTCAGCTAATCCCACCATTGCTAAATGATCGCGCACGATCGCTCTTTTTTCAGCTTGTGGTTTGTTGGGATAAACGGCGTTAACAGCTAAATAGATGTTTTCAAAAGCAGTTCGCCACGGTAGCAAGGCATAGTTTTGGAAGACAACCATCCTGTCTGGGCCTGGTTTGGTGATTGGTTCTCCTTCGAGTAACACTTCGCCAGAGGTGGGAAAGTTAAAGCCGGATACCATATTTAATAGTGTCGATTTGCCACAGCCGGAGTGGCCGATGAGGCAAATAAATTCGCCTTGTTCAACGTTGAGGTTAACGCCGTCGAGGACGGTGAAGGGGCCTTTTTTTGTGGGGTAGACTTTGGTAACGTCTTTAATTTCTAGGAAAGGTCTGCGGGTGGTGGTTGCAGAGGATAATGGTTTTCCTATTGTGTTTGTAGCTGTCAAGTTGCGGTTTTGCATGGTATTTGGGTATTGGGTATTGGGTATTGGGGACTGGGGACTGGGGACTGGGGACTACTCACAGCAACCTAGAGGTTTGTTAGGGACTTCCAAATAAAAAAATATCCAACTATTTATTGTGAGGTGGGCGTAATCATGGGCGGGAAAGATGCCGTTGGTGTCTTGTAAAAACTGAATATTGAGTTCACTCACTACTCATTAAGATCCGCGTTACCCCACCCTAACCCTCCCCTTATAAAGGGGAGGGAACCGGATTTCCTGTTTCCCCCCTTTAGAAGAAGGGGGAATTAAGGGGGGTAAACCGACTGTGGGACAAAGCTTTGAGCTTAAGTTGACACCAATGGCAAGATGCCCACCCCACAAGATGGGGTAATTTATTTCTTGGAAATCCGTTGACGGAGATAAAAGGTGGATTCATCCAGTTCAAATGCTCGTTGACGGAGATAAAAGGTTCGCGTATGATGTCTTACTTCTCCCACTCCCTCTTTCTGTCAACAGTTTTTTATGATGCGAGTTTTCTTCTTGGTGCATCAAGAACAACTTCCGCAACTGAAAAATCACATTTAATTTTCAAGCTGTTGAGATAGGCGATCGGATCGTCGGCGTTAAAGGGAGTGCCATCGAACAGTTTGATCGGTTGGCGAATATAGCTGATATCCAAACCTAATTCCCGTGCGGCGGTACTGAAAACACGCACCCGACAAACCCGTTCCACAACTTCTACCCAATTTCTGGGGAAGGGTGTGTCACCCCAACGTGCCAATTGACTCATAATCCAAATTTGTTCGGTGCGGCTGGGGCGATTAATGGCAGATTCAGAATAAAACTGGTGATGAGCATAGTCTCGCAAGGGATGATCTAAGCTACAGACATTATTATCTGGATCTTCGAGTTGAATGTATTCTAAATCGGTACTAACATAATCTCGCCCTGCTAAAATTTGGCGAATTTCTTGGGCATTATCGGGATTTGCACAATACTGACAAGCTTCTAATAAAGCTTTGGTTAAAGCAATGTGCGTATTTGGATAGGTTTCTGCCCAATCTTCCCGCACACCGAGAACTTTACCGGGGTGTCCGAACCAAACTTCTAAGTCGGTAGCAATGGTAAAGCCGACACCTTCTACAGCAGCGCGGTAGTTCCAAGGTTCGCCCACGCAGTAACCATCAATGCTTCCGGCTTTTAAGTCGGCTACCATCTGCGCTGGGGGAATAGTCTTCATATCCACATCGCAATCGGGGTCAATTCCACCAGCCGCTAGCCAGTAACGCAGCAGCAAGTTGTGCATAGATGCGGGATGCACTACCCCCATTGTGTGCCGTTGTTCGCGGGTGCGAAGCAGATATCTTTTGAAATCTGATAAGTTTTGCACGCCTTGGTCATAAAAGTGTTTTGCCAAGGTGATGGCGTTACCGTTGCGAGTCATGGTTAGGGCGGTGACAACGGGTAGAGGTTTATTATTATGTCCTCCCAAAGTTAACCACATTGGCATCCCGGAAGGCATTTGAGCCGCATCCAAATAACCGCCAGTTATGCCATCGACTATACCCCGCCAGTTGCTCTCGCGCACAAGGTTAACTTCATCTAAACCATGCTTGGCAAAGAAGCCTTTTTCTTTCGCAACTGCTAAGGGGGCGCAAGCTGTCAGAGGTAAAAAGCCAATTTCTAGGTTAACTTTTTCTAATCCATGACGGGCAACATCGGCAGTTTTCAGCGCCCGAATTTTCTTGATGCGTTTCTGCTGATTGAGGAAGTAAATCATCTCACTCCGCAAGCTGTAGTAGCTAGGATGTTCTACTACTTCCATCCGCTTGCGGGGTCTGGGAATATCCACTTCTAAAATGTCACCAATTTTAGATTCGGGGCCGTTGGTTAGCATCACGATTCTGTCAGATAACAGCACTGCTTCATCGACATCATGTGTCACCATCACGGCGGTAACTTGATTTTCTTCGCAGATTTGCATTAGTTGTTCTTGCAAATTGCCGCGTGTGAGTGCATCTAATGCCCCAAAGGGTTCATCTAGCAAGAGTAATTTGGGACGAATTGCTAGGGCGCGAGCGATCGCAACTCGTTGCTTTTGTCCACCTGATAACATCCCCGGTTGTTTGTCAGCGTGGGGATGTAAACCCACCATATTAATATGTTTGTCGATAATGGCATTGCGTTCATCTGCGGGTATACCCTTCATTACCGAGTCCACAGCGAGGGCAATATTTTCTCTTACCGTCCGCCAAGGTAATAGCGAATAATTTTGGAACACCACCATTCTGTCTGGGCCGGGTTTGGTGATTCTTTGTCCTTCTAAGGTGACAAGACCCTCGGTTGGTAAATCCAAACCTGCAATCATATTTAATAGAGTGGATTTACCACAACCGGAGTGACCAATTAAAGAAACGAATTCTCCTTTTTTAATTTGCAGATCGATTCCTTTGAGGGCGATATATTGACCACCGCCAGTAAGATTAAAAACTTTGTCAATTTGGTCAACAGCTACAAATATACTCATTTGTCATTTGTCCTTTGTCATTTCTCCTTTGTCTTTCGTCATTAGTCCTTAGTACCGATCATTAGTCCTTAGCTTTTTACAAATGACCAATGACCAATGACTAATGACTATTTCTGTTCTGTCGGTAAAATCAGGTTTTGAATCCAAGACATACATTTGTCTAGTAACAAACCCACTAAACCAATGTAGACTAGTGCCAAAATAATCTCGCTGACGTAGTTGTTCTGATAAGCATCCCAGATGAAGAAACCGATGCCGACAATACCTGACATCACAATTTCAGCGGCGATAATTGCTAACCAAGCTAAACCAATTGCAATTCTCAAACCTGTAAAAATGTAGGGCAAAGCAGCAGGAATCAGGATGTTAAAGAAATAGTCTTTCTCGGAAAGTTGGAGAACTTTGGCTACGTTGTTATAGTCTTGGGGAATTTCTTTAACACCCACAGCTGTGTTAATAATAATTGGCCAAATTGCGGTGATAAAGATCACAAACAACGCGGCGGGTTCGTTTTGTCTTAAAGCTGCCAAAGCAATAGGAACCCAAGCCAATGGGGGTACAGTTCGTAATAACTGAAATAGAGGATCTAAAGCTTTAGACATGGTTTTATTAGTCCCAATTACAATGCCTAAAGCAATACCAACTACAGCAGCCAAAGAGTAACCAATAGCTACTCGTTGCAAACTAGCCCAAATCTGCCAAAATAGTCCTTTGTCAATGCCGCCTTTGTCGTAAAATGGATATAAAATCAAAATCCAAGTATCTTGTATAACCTGAATTGGCCCTGGTAATGTCGCGCCAGGAGTCCAAGAAAATAGTTGCCACAAAACCAGAAAGATAACAAGAGCAATAAATGGTGGTAAAAGCTCAGGAACCTGTTTTTGTAATCGAGATATTAAACCATTGTTTAACTTTGAAGTTGCTGGTCTTCGTTGAGCAATTGTCATAAATTTGGTTCTCCTAAAATACTCACTAATGACTGTTAACTAAATACTAACTTTCTTGATTTGCAGACTCTTGAGATATGCTTCGGGGTTTTCTGGGTCAAATTTTACGCCATCAAAAAATTCTTCTACACCACGAGATGTACTTGTGGGAATATCAGCCGCCGGAATTCCGGCTTCTTTTGCAGCTTCTTTCCAAATATCTTCGCGGTTAACTTTATCGATTAATGCTCTAGCTTTAGCAGCATTATTCACAATATAATCTTTGGGCAAGAATCCCCAGCGCACGCTTTCGGTGATGAACCACAAATCATGGCTCTTATAAGGATAAGAAACATTACCTTTTTCATCCTTCCAATACAAAGCTGCCATTGATCTATCATCAATTTGACGACCTTCACCCATGTCGTATTTACCCATGTATGGGTCGATTAAAATATCAACTGGTACATTAAAGTAAGCCCGTCCTGCCACAATTTCTGACATTTCTTTGCGGTTATCAAAGTTGTCGCACCATTGTTGAGCTTCCATTAGACCTTTTAATAGTGCTTTTGTTGCTTTGGGATTTTGGTCAACCCAGTCAGCCCTCATGGCTAAATATTCTTCGGGATGATTTTTCCAAATTTCTGCCGTTAGTGCAGCCATGAAACCAATTTTGTCTTTAACAATGCGGAAAGGCCAAGGGTCGCCAGTGCTAAAAGCATCCATTGTTCCTGTCTTCATGTTGGCGACGGTTTGCGCTGATGGAACTGTGAGCAATTTCACATCGATATCGGGGTCGATACCACCGGCTGCTAACCAATAGCGAATCCAAAAATCTTGGTTGACATGGGGGAAGGTTTGGGCAGCTGTGAAGGGTGTGGGTGAGTCTTTGAGTTTGGAGAATAGAGACTTAGCACTAGCTAATTTTAAGCCTATGCCACTACCTTGGTGTTTGTTGGCGATCGCAATCCCATTCCCTTGTGTAATTAATTGTGCCAAAACATACATGGGAATCTTTTTATTACCTTTAGTAATTAAACCTTCAGTAATTAAATGGGGCATAGGCATTTGCCATTGACCACCATCAATTCCACCACCAGCAGAACCAATTTCGACGTTATCTCTAGCTGCACCCCAAGACGCTTGTTTCGCTAACTCCACATTGGTCATGCCATACTTCGCAAAAAAGCCTTTTTCTTTGGCAATAATTAAAGGTGCAGCTTCTACAATTGGAATATATCCTAAATTGACTTTGGTAACTTCTGGGGCTTGCTCTGGACTAATATTAGTATTTGCTGCTGGTTGAGCAGTCGGTGCAGTTTTAGTGCCACTACCAGTTAGGTTTTCAGGGGGATTGCCCAAACAGCCTTTGAGGAATACAGCGCCCGTAGATGCTCCGGCTGTGATTATGAATTTGCGACGGGAAATTTGATTAAAAAATTCTGTCATAATATCTCCTTGGAAGGTAAATTTTATTTTTATAGCTATGACAATTTAGTCAAGAAAAACGTTGTGTTTCTTGCATTGTCTAATGATTAATCAAGCTATATTTGCCAATGTAAACGCAGCCATTTCATCAATGACTTGGCTACTTATATAAAAACTCGGTTAATTTATTGGCTCTGCTCTCGTTTGAAACAGAGGCATCATTCACCTTGTTGAAATCAGTTTACAGCCTTTGAAGCCAAATTAGTTTACTCAGAGTCTCGAATTATTAAACAAATATTAGATTGCATGTATAAGGAAAAATTTATCTATCTTCCTTAACTATGGGAACAATTTCTAATATATAAACTCTTATTTATGAATACTATTGTATTTGCAATATGATTTCTTATCTTTACTTATTTTTTTAGATATAAGTTTTTATTTATAATAACTATTCTGTTTACATAATGATTTAGTGGTGGGCATCTTGCCCACCCCACAAGATTGGATAATTTATCGTAATGAGGCTTTCGATGAAACGCTTCTCTACGAGAGGCTCCGCCATTACTTTCCCGTAGCGGTAGCGAGTCCGAGAGCGTCATTAAGAATTACGAATTGCGAATTGTTTAAGTAGTGTATTCGGCATTAATCCTCACGTAGTCGTAACTCAAATCACAACCCCAAGCTTTACCGACACCATAACCATTGCCAACATTAACGGAAATTAACACCGTATCCTCTTGGAGATAAGCACCTGTCGCTGCTTTTTTTAAATAAGCACTCGCTGCTGCACGATCAAAAGTTAAGGGTTGTCCATTTTCTAACATTAAGAAATTCCCTAACTTAATTTGTAGGTTTTCTTGCTCAAATGGCACACCTGCACGTCCGGCGGCGGCGGCGATGCGTCCCCAATTTGGATCTCGTCCAAAGATTGCAGATTTAACTAAGGATGAACCAGCGATAGTTTTGGCTATTTGTCTGGCTGAGAGTTCATCATGGGCCCCTGTTACTTCCACTTCTATTAGACAAGTTGCACCTTCACCATCACGAGCGATCGCTTTGGCTAAATGTTGGCAAACTGCTGTTAACATGGCCTCTAATCTCTCTGCTTCTGCACCCCATTCTGTAATTGCTGGGGTGCGAGATTGACCGTTTGCCAAGGCGATTAAGCTGTCGTTAGTACTTGTATCACCATCAACTGTGATGGAATTAAAGCTTCTATCAGCCGCCCTTGCTAACATTTGTTGCCAAAGGGCTGGCGAAACCATAGCATCACAAGTAACAAATGCTAGCATGGTTGCCATGTTGGGGTGGATCATGCCGGAACCTTTGGCAATGCCGCCAATTCGGACTGGGCGATCGCCTACGGTTGTCTCTAGGGCAATGGATTTTGTTACCAAGTCTGTAGTGATAATCGCTCCGGCTGCCGCATCTGAGCCTGTTTCTGATAGTGCTGCTACTACTTTAGGAATTCCGCTTCGCAAAGCATCCATCTTAATTCTTTGACCAATTACACCAGTGGAAGCTAATAAGACAGATTCAGACGAGATGTTCAGTGCTTGGGCTATTGCCAGAGCAGACTCTAGGGTATCAAGATAGCCTTGATTACCTGTAGCGGCATTTGCTTGTCCAGCGTTGCAAAGGATAGCACGAGCGCTATGTTTGGCTTGCAAGCGTTGGCGACAATATTCTACACAGGCAGCTTTAACTTGACTAGTGGTGAAGACACCAGCTGCGATCGCTTCCACCTCTGAGAATATCAAAGCTAAATCCGGCAACCCCGAAGGTTTTAACCCTGCGGTAATTCCCGCCGCCTGATACCCCCTTGGTGCTGTGACACCACCTGTAATTTTTTGCCAATCTGTCATTATTCTTCCTTACAAGTACCAGGTTGGATAGGTCAATTTGTGCTTGAGAAAAGTGTTGAGTTAGGAGAGACGCGATTAATCGCGTCTGTACAGGAGTTAGGAATTTCCCCAATCCTTAATCTTCATTGTGAGTTTATTTGCTGATGGCAATAATAATGCACTAGTTGGCGATTAGCATAATTGTTTTTACCTTTCTTATGACGAAAGACAAATATGAAAAAAGAGAGCTGCATAAGTAGCTCTCCAGATCGTTATGGTGCATCTTTTTCTCACGATATATATTTGGTCATCTAAGGATTAATACTTATTTATTAATATTCTTTATAAAAATCGATGAAGCTTCTCCGTAAAAACTGTGAAACAAAATAAAAAAGAGAGCTGCATAAGTAGCTCTCTAGATCATCAGGGTGCATCTACTTACCACACTATATCATTTTAGGTATGCGGGTTGTCACCAGTTTTTTTGTGAAGATTTGATGAAGAAACACCAGGAAAATACTTACTTGGGAATTGGACATTGGGAAGAAACTTGTTAAATAATTCCCCCCTATCTCCCCCTGTCCCCTGCCTTAACAGACTACTAGCCGTTCAGTTTCTTTTCCACCAATTCATTAGTCAGCTTCGGATCGGCACGTTTAGCTGTCTTTTTCAGAACTTGTCCGACAAAGAAGCCTTTAAGGTTGGTGTTACCGTTGCGATACTTTTCTAGTTCTTTGGGATTGGCGGCTATGACTTCATCGATGATGGGTTCTAGTACACTAGGATCGCTGATTAACTCAATACCTGCAAAGGCTTTTTCAGGAGAAATCCCACTAAGCAAGTCTGGCAACTTTTCTTTAGCTTGAGCATTGCTAATTTTGCCTGTTTCAATGCGAGTGATGATATCAGCTAAATTGGTGGGAGTCAGTCCAATTTCAGTAATACTGAGTTTTTGCTTATTAAGGTGGGCGGCGATATCTTGAGTAATCCAGTTTGCAGCAGCTTTGGGATTTGCTCCAGATGCGATCGCAGTTTCAAAATATTCCGTTACTGGACGATCTTCTGTCAAAACTCGCGCGTCATAAGTCGAAAGCCCCAACTCATTTTCATAATGATGGCGTTTTTGGGCTGGTAATTCTGGTAGTTCGCTACGCCATTGCTCTAATTGAGCATCCGTCACCTCAATTGGTGTTAAATCAGGTTCGGGGAAGTAGCGATAATCGCTAGAACCTTCCTTTATCCGCATACTACTTGTACGTTGAGCGCCTTCTTCCCACAGCCGAGTTTCTTGGATGATGCGATCGCCTGCTTCGATGGCGGCGATTTGGCGCTCAATTTCGTAGTCAATCGCCCGTTGGATGGCGCTGAACGAGTTCATGTTTTTAATTTCTACCTTGGTGCCAAATTCCTTTCGTCCTACTGGACGCACAGAGATATTGACATCGCAGCGCAGAGATCCTTCTTGCATATTCCCATCACTCACGCCGAGATACCGGACAATCCGGCGTAACTCTTCGGCATATTCAGCAGCTTCTAATCCAGAACGCAAGTCAGGTTCCGAGACAATTTCGACTAACGGTATACCTGCGCGATTGTAGTCTACTAGAGAATAGGAAGAACCAGAAAGGCGCTCGCTACCTGCATGTACCAATTTTCCCGCATCTTCTTCCATGTGCAGACGTGTAATGCCAATGCGTTTGCGGCTGGGATTTCCCTCAGCATCTACCAATTCTATTTCTAACCAACCATGTTCTGCGATCGGTAGATCGTATTGAGAAATTTGGTAATTTTTGGGTAAGTCAGGATAAAAATACTGTTTTCGGTCAAACTTGCTATATCTAGCGATTTGACAATTCAGTGCCAAACCAGCTTTGACAGCGTATTCTAATACTTTTTCATTGAGTACAGGTAAGACTCCAGGTAAACCCATACAAACAGGGTCAATGTTAGTATTTGGATCGGCACCAAAGGCCGTAGAGCTATTAGAGAAAATCTTGGTGTTGGTACTTAGCTGACAATGGGTTTCTAGACCAATAATCGCTTCATACTCAGTTTTTACAGTTGTAGCAGTCGTCATAATATCACTAATTTCGGCATAATCCTTGTAGTGGTACTATTGTAGCGGCGTATTGAGTTGCCCTGAAGACGGTTATTTGGGTGAGCAATGCTTACCCTCTTAAGCTTGAAAAGGGAGATGCAAACATAACGCTCTTTTATTCCTTTCGTCAGATTAAATTTGAAACCCTATTTTGGCGTTAGTCCGCGCAGGCAGACTTTGTTTGTGTAGCCGCGATTTCTAATCGCTTGGATTATTCTCTCTCCAGAGTCATAGAAGAGCGATAAGGTGGAGAAAATCTTAATTATTGGTTCTGGTGGTGCTGGTAAATCTACTCTCTATTATTCTCGTTTTCAAGTATTTTGAGAATTCTGAGATATAGATTTTCTACCCTCTGCGTCTGAACTTCACCAAATGATGCGTAGTGGCTTAGGCTAGGAGCGCCATTTACTTCAATAATTGTATAATCTCCGATTGGTGAGGTTATATCACTAGCAAGAATGTCTACACCTGCTAATCTCAGTTCCATACCTTTTGTAATACTTACTGCTAATTTTTTAAAATCAGGATGAATGCTTTCTGTAAAATCTACTGCCTCGCCTCCAGTCGATAAATTTGCATTATCTAAAAGATAGACAATATTATTCTTAGGGATCGCGCTACTAAAATTTAGCTTCCGTCTTCGCAAGTTTTTTTTAATTCTGTAATCTTCAAAATCTATAATTTCTTTCCTACCATTTTTGATAAAATTTTCCTGTTTTTGCTGCATGAGTTCTAAAACATTAGATTGACCATCTCCCGTTATAAATAGAGGAATTCTTTGATATGCCGAAACGACTTCATCATTAAGTACCACAATCCTATAGTCATTGCCACTATAAAATCGTTCAACAATAAATCCAGAGACTTTTTGTAAGATTTTCTTGGCTACTTGATAGTATTCTTGTTTGTTATGAACCTTTGTAACAAATAATCCTTGACTGAGATTAATTGGCTTTACGATTACGGGAAAACCTAACTCTTTGGCATAATAGAATCCTGCATCTATATTCCTAATGTTAGCTATTTCTTCGCATAGTTCCTCACTGAAAAATGTTTTTCCTTCAGTAACTTTGTAGCCGAAGCTATTTAAAAAAAAGCTAGAAACACTTTTGTCTTTAGCTATTGCTACTGAACCAGATGAATTAATACTAAATCTGGTAGTCCGAAAAAAAGTTTTATTCCCGTTTTTAAAGGTAATCAGTCCCATGAAGGTGCATTCTGGGTCTACTAAAACTACTGCTCCTATTTCCTCTGCTACTTTTTGAATAATTGATGTCACAAATGGTATTTTCATTATCATAGCTATAATTTTGCCGGAGTGATTCTAACTTTGTTTATAGCAATTAGTCAAGATATTTTTAATTAAACAAGTGAATTATATATTGTTCAAAAAGCTATACTATGAACCTGAATAAAAATTCATTTTCTACTATATGAATACTATTTTATTTTTGAATAAAATTAGGTATGTAGTGTTAGAACGAAGTTCGTAACGCACCATTATCAAGGATTTAGTGCCGTCCTCTCCGTGCTAACAGACGCTCCTGCGTCGCTAACGCTCAACCCGGGAAACCTGCCCACGCGACTGGCTCCTCTACGTATCTTTTCAAAAATAAAACCGGATTCCTGTATCTAAATAAATTATTAAATTTTAAGTATTCTCAAATAACTACGAAGTAAAAAACTAAATGCTCGCAATATAGCTTTACCGTAGGTGTGCAGCCCAACCTAGGCATCGGACTCATCGAAAATTAGAAGTGTACCCTCGCCCATTAATCTTATGCACGTTAATGTTCATCCTCAGATGAGTGTTTGATAGTCTTTTTAAGACATTGTTGCTGGTTTTACCACTGATACTGATTTTACCTATGTGTATGGATACAAATCATGTAAACCCAATATTTGCCGAACTTTCTGCTTGAGCATTATTGTGTGCTGAAAACAATTGCAAATTAAGGCTTTGAGATTCATAGCTATCTGAAAATCACAACTTAGTTGGTCTAAAGTATAGCGCTAAGTGTTGACAACTTATTAATAATCGAATAACAAGGTGGCAGCAGGATAAAAAAAAGCGTTGGTGCATTCCTACTTAGAAACTAATTAACGCCTTTCATTAAACTTCATACGGGTAACATCATTATGCCAGAAAATACGGTTAACCAAGCTTCTAAATCAGACAATCAGGCTATTGCTTATAAAGAACGTCTCAATTCTTGGGCGATCGCTCGTCTAGTTCCTAATACGCAAAGGGAAATTGTTGCTCGCTTCCGCAGCCGTTCTGATGCCGATGGCTATATGCGGCATCTCCCCCAGGAAATACCAAATGCTTCCTACATGGTTGTTTTTGATTGTCAACGCGAAGAAGCTGTGATTTAAAGTATAGGTAATTGGTCATTAGTATCAATTACTAATTACTTCGATTTTCCTACAGCAATTCAAGAAAACCATAACGTCGCGTTGCGATCGCAGCAGGATGTAGTCAGACAAAGGATGTTTTCGTCGCCGTGGGATGATTTAATCCCTTTAACCCTTGCTCTTAATCCGATCGTAAATAATTCTGCAAAAGTCCCTAACACCCCACCCCGACAAAGCGTAGTTTTGTCGGGGTGGGATTCTGTATTTTTGATTTATGCAAGAGGTCTAATGTGTAGGCATAGCTCTTCAAAGACATTGCTTAAAACTCCAGATGGCAATTCACCCTTCACTTCAAAATTCTGGATGTTAACAATGAGCATATTGTCAAGCTAATTGAAATTATTTTTTATATTATTTAGATTACTTCGATTTATTCTCGGCTACTTAGTCAAGTAGAACCAGAAGTTATTAAATTTTTCTGCCAATATCATATACAAATATTTCATATTAAAAAACTTCCGTAATTGCCCCCTTGCCATTGATATTTCAGATTACTTAAAAGTAAAAGCTAGCACAATAAACCCTGAAAGTGCTGGAGAGTTAAAAAATGTTCAAACAGCACCGATATGACTGGTTAAAAGCTGTGATATTTTTCCGCAAACGAAAATTACTAGCTCTGTTGCTGGGGATTCTCTTCTCAATATCTGTAGTTGTACTCTGGCAGAGATTTTTCATCCGAACTCCGGGGTTGTTAACACAAGTAGTATTAATAGCAGGTTTATTGCTTGTTGTTACACTGATATTATCAATATGTTTTGCTCTAACTATGAAAGCAAGTAACCAGCATATAACAGCAATGAATCAGGAGTTAACTGACAGGATTCTTAAACAGAAAGAGGTAGAAATTAACCTGCGCGGTAGCGAAAATCGTCTGCGACGGTTACTGGAAACTGTCAAGGTTATCCCTTGGGAATTAGACTTGAAAACTTGGCGATTTACTTACGTTGGGCCGCAAGCGGTAAACTTGTTAAATTATGCGATCGCAGAATGGTACGAAGAAAACTTTTGGATCGATCATCTGCATCCAGATGACAAGGAAAAGTCCATTCGTTTTTGCCGAGAAGCAACTGCTAGGTGCGAGAATTACGAATTGGAGTACCGGATGTTAGCAGCCGATGGGCGAGTTGTCTGGCTGCGAGACGTTGTTAGCGTAGTTGAGGAAGCAGGAACTGCTACGATGTTGAGGGGGTTTATGTTTGACATTACTGATTTAAAGCAGGTTGAAGAAACCTTGAGACTCAGGGAAAGGGCACTTGCTGCTACCAGTAATGGAATTATTATTACCGATGCTAGACTCGCTTGTAATCCAGTTATTTACGTCAACGATGCCTTTGAGCAAATAACAGGCTACAGTGCTAATGAAGTGATTGAGCAAAACTGTCGATTTTTGCAACGCATAGATAGCCAGCAATCAGCACTCAATGAACTACGCTTATCTATTCAAGCTGGAACAAGTTGCAAAGTTATTCTCCGCAACTATCGAAAAGATGGTAATTTGTTCTGGAATGAATTGAGTATTTCTCCTATCCATGACGAAAATGGCAAATTAAGCCACTTTATTGGAATTCAGACAGATATTAGCTACCGAAAGCAAGCTGAAGCTAGTCTGCGTCGGCAAGCCCTCACTTTTGAAAATATGCATGATGGCGTAATTATCACAGATTTAACCGGAAATATTATTGACTGGAATCCTGCTTCCGAAAGCATGTTTGGTTATACCAAAGCTGAGATTTTGGCTAAACATATCAGTATTTTGCATCAGCCAGAAGTAGCCGCAACATTAAGCACCAAAATTCTCGAAACAATCAACCAGCAAGGACGCTGGTCAGGGGAAATACACTTTATTCGTAAAGATGGCAGTGAGGGAATTTGCGAAACAACTATAATCTCTTTACAGGATGAACAAGGAGAAACTGTTGCCACTGTTGGCATAAATCACGACATTACCGAAAACAAACGAGCAAAAGAAGCACTGCAACGGCAATTGCATCGAACCCTACTCCTTGAGGAAATTACTCAGGAAATTCGTCAAAGTCTTGATACTAGCAAAATCTTTGAGACGGCTGCTACCCAAATTGGACAAGCATTTGGAGTTGAACGCTGTCTGATTCATTCTTACATTAGCGACCCCACACCCCGAATTCCCTTAGTAGCAGAGTATAATATCCTTCCCGGTTACTGCTCCATGTTGAAATTGGAAGTTCCTATGACCAACAATCCTCATGCAGAGCAGATGATGGCACAAGAAATAGCGATCGCTTCTCCAAATGTCTACGTCGATCCTTTACTCCAGGGAGCAGAACCTATCTGCCGAGAAATTGGACTGAAGTCTATGCTGTCAATCCGCACCTCCTATCAAGGAGAGCCAAATGGTGCGATCGGCTTACATCAGTGCAGCTATTTTCGCCAGTGGACACAAGACGAAATCGAATTACTAGAAGCAGTAGCGGCTCGACTGGGTATTGCTTTAGCACAGGCTGACTTACTAGAACAAGAAACACGCCAACGGGAAGAACTTACTTTGAAAAACTTTGCCTTAGAGCAGGCAAAACGTCAAGCAGAAGCCGCAAATCGGGCAAAAAGTGAGTTTTTAGCGATGATGAGTCACGAAATTCGGACTCCAATGAATGCTGTTATTGGTATGACCGATCTACTGCTGGATACTGACCTCACGCCTCAACAACAAGAATTTGTGGAAACAGTTCGCAGTAGCGGAGATGCTTTGCTCACCATCATCAACGACATCCTAGATTTCTCTAAAATTGAGTCGGGAAAGTTGGAATTAGAAGAACAGCCTTTTGATTTGAGAGCCTGTGTAGAACAGGCTATTTCTTTATTAGCCCCTAAAGCTGCCCAAAAAGACATTGAACTAGCTTACCTAATCCATCCGCAAGTTCCCACCCAGATTATCGGCGATATGACACGTCTGCGCCAAGTCCTAATGAATCTCCTCAACAACGCGATTAAGTTTACTGAACATGGAGAAGTTGTACTATCTGTTGAACTGGGGAATGGGGACTGGGGATTAGGGAACTCGATGCCCTCTCTGGGGATAAGAGGTAATGGGGATTTGGATCGAGAAATTTCTTCCCAGTCCCCAGTCCCCGATCCCCAATCCCCAATCCCTCTTGTCCAAGAGCAACTTCTCTACGAAATTCAATTTGCGATCCAAGATACAGGTATTGGCATCTCACCAGAGAAAATAAAGCGCTTATTTCACCCCTTCACTCAGGCTGATGTCTCCATGACTCGACGATATGGCGGCACAGGACTAGGACTAGTCATCAGCAAGCGGTTAAGTAAGATGATGGGCGGCACTCTTTGGGTAGAAAGTCAAGGGTTTGTTGGTGGCAATCCTAGCCATAGATGGAAAAGTGGAAAATTATTATCATCTCCTGACGCATCCCTTGGTTCAACATTCTACTTCACCATTACAGCCCAAGTGCCTGCTGTATCAGAGCAAGGTGAATTTAGTAATTCGCCGATGCAGTTTGAAGGAAAACGCCTGTTGATTGTGGATGACAATCTGACCAACCGCCAAATTATCAGCTTGCAAGCAGAGTCTTGGAAAATGGAAACTTATGCTGCTAAATCTGGTGAAGAAGCTTTAGCTCAACTCGCTCAGGGAACACAGTTTGATATTGCCATTTTAGATATGCAAATGCCGGAAATAGATGGCATAACCCTAGCTAGTCAAATCCGCAAGCAACCTGGTTATCAAAATCTACCTTTAGTGATTCTGACCTCTTTGGGTAAAGGAGAAACTTTCTCTGACTTTGGTGATGTCCAGTTTGCTGCCTCTTTGAGCAAACCTATTAAACAGTCTCAACTCTACGATGTTATTACCCGTGTTTTGGGAAATCAGCCGATCCCAGCCAGTATTTCTCATTTTCCCTTGGTCGATCGGCATTTAGCCCAGCGATTGCCACTGCGGATTCTCCTAGCAGAGGATACGGTTGTTAATCAGAAAGTTGCTTTACTGATGTTACAGAAAATGGGTTATGAGGCGGATGTCGTTACCAATGGAGTAGATGTACTCAAGGCTTTGGAAAAACAGCCTTATGACCTAGTGCTGATGGATATCCACATGCCCGAAATGGACGGGTTAGAAGCATCTCGGAAAATTTGTCAAGAATGGGAAGTGGGTTTTCGCCCCTATATAATTGCAATAACTGCCAATGCGATGCGGGGCGATCGCGAAGTCTGTCTTGCTGCTGGGATGGATGACTACATTAGCAAACCTATTCAGTTTCAAGATTTAGCTCAAGCACTCAGCAAATGCCCACGTCAAAGAAGTATTGAATTCCCTTCCATAGTCCAACAAGATCGAGTGATGCCCTTAGAATTGCAAACTTCGCAAAATATCCTCCAAGAAGGGCAAAACCAGACGTTAAAAAATGCCAAAATTGATTTCAATATTCTGCAATCCTTGCGGGATATGGTCAGAGGAGATCGTGTTATATTTGCTGAACTGATTGAATGTTATCTTACAGAGACAGCGAAATTGGTGGAAAATATTAGCACAGCGATCGCAACTCAGGATGCCCAAACTATGTGGAAGGCAGCCCACCAAATCAAGTCTAGCAGTGGCTTTATCGGAGCGATGGCCTTAGCGCAGCTTTGCAGGGTATTAGAAGCACAAGGACGCAGCAGTAAATTAGAAAACAGCGTAGAATCACTCTCGCAATTATACCAGGAATATGAACAAGTTAGAACAGCCTTAAAAAAAGAACTTGCGAAGGAAACGCCATGAATGCCACTGCTCAAGAAAGCCAATCTTTAGTTCTAATTGTTGATGATGAAGCTTTTATCCGCATGATCCTGCGGAATTTCTTGGAGCAGGAAGGCTATAAAATAGTGGAAGCTCAAAATGGTAGAGAAGCTTTAACTGCTTTTAACCAACATCACCCTGACATCATACTTCTTGATGCCATGATGCCAGATATGGATGGGTTTGAGTGTTGCATTCAGTTGGAACTTCTTGATTGTAATAAACACACTCCAGTTTTAATGATTACAGGACTTGACGATCGAGAGTCAGTCGATCGGGCATTTGCAGTCGGGGCAATGGACTATGTTACCAAACCTTTTCAATGGGCGCTTTTGCGACAACGGGTAAAACGCTTGATTCAGCAATCTCAGTTACAGCAAAAACTGGAAGCCGTTAATCTGGAATTGCAACGATTAGTTACTATTGATGGATTAACTGAAGTAGCTAACCGCCGAAGGTTTGAAGAGTATCTTAACCAAGAGTGGCAGCGCCTAAAACGGGAGCAACGGCCGCTTTCGCTGATTCTTTGTGATGTTGATTTCTTCAAATTATATAACGATACTTATGGGCATCGGGAAGGCGATCGCTGTCTTCAAGAAATTGCTAAAGCCATTAAAGATATTATTAAACGTCCCAGCGATCTAGTTGCCCGTTATGGTGGGGAAGAATTTGCTGTGATTTTACCTAACACAGATACCGAGGGAGCGACTCATGTTGCCGATAAAATTTGCCATGCTGTCCGCACCCTGGCAATACCTCATAAAAATTCCCAAGTTAGTCCTCATGTAACCATTAGTGTTGGGTTTACCACAGAAATTCCTCAGCTAGATTCTGACTTGGAAGAAATGATTGCCGCAGCAGATCGGGCATTATATCAAGCAAAGGCAGCAGGACGCGATCGCTTTGTACAAAATATCCTAGCTACCCAAAAGTAAAAATTTTCGGTAGTGCGCCAAATTTCACATATTTTCTATCTCTTGAAAATGCAAACTCACCTTTATATCATTCATCCAAGACGGATCAATTAGGCGATCGTGTTGCAGCCGACCGACAACAATACCAGGATGAATACCAATACGTTCTGCAAAATCAATCACATCAGTTTCATATTTCAACTTTGCTAATTCCCCCTCATACTCAGGTGGAATCAAAAATTCCCGCGACCATTTATCTGCTTCGCCCTCCTGCTCCGATTTCAAACTTTCCCCACTATTCCATTCATCGAGAAAAATATTTTCCTTATCATGGAGCAAAATATGTGCTGCTTCATGGAAAAAATTAAACCAGAAGCGGTCATTAGTTTTACCGTAAAGCGAAAGTTGAATCAGTGCCTTATGCAGGTTTAACCATCGGGCAACACCACTGACATGCGCTTTCTTGATTGATGGTACTAAAACAAGCACAACCCCTGCTTCCCAGCACAACTTTTGCATCTGTGGTTCAAACTCCTCTGGCGGTAACACCGTCAAAGTGCGAATTTCCCGCACTGCCTTTTCAAATTTTGGTTTACTGTACTTGGGAGAGTTTAGTTTTTCTGCTCTTATTTCCCCCAACCGTAGCCAAGTGGAAATAGCACCAACATCACTTTGTTCTTCGCGTGTCCGACGAAAAGCAACTTCCATACCTGCATAATAATTGTGCCAATCTGACGGCGAGGCAACACCGAAAAATTGCAGTAACTTTTTTACCAAACCAGGTTTATTCTTGGCAATTAAACGGCACTTAGGAATTACACCTTGGTTCATCAAGTCTTTCACGGGTAACTGATCTAACCAAGATGTCCATCCTTTTAAACGGTTTTCTTCTTCTATCCGTGCTAAACCTGCGCGATATTGGGCTTCACGATTGAGCCAAAATGCTGCTGTACTCCCTAAAACTCGTTCTAGCTTTAGGGCTGTTTCTTCATTAATGGGTGCTTTGCCGTTGATGAGTAAGCTGATATGTTTCGTAGTGTAGCCTAATCGCTCTGCTAACTCTATTTGTGTCCAATCACGCTCTTCTAATATATCAGCGATCGCATCACCGGGAGGAGATACCCAATCTGGAGTAAAGGTACGGGTTGTCTCAATCATGGTAATCTCCAACGAAAACAATACAAACAGCACTAACTTTTGACCAATCAATGCTTAAAAATCTACCCCTCGTTTAAGTTCTACACCTTGATTTGCATAGTGTTTGTGGCAATAAACCTCTGAATGAACGCTAGCTAAGTCAAAGTAGGCTGGCTGATTTTGACAGCGCCCAGTGATGATGATTTCAGTGTCGCGGGGTTTGCGAAGTAAAGCTTGGACAATGGGTTCAACAGGGAGTAATTCTAAGTCAACGGTGGGATTTAGTTCATCGAGAATAATAGTTTTATACATTCCAGAGGCGATCGCAACTTTCGCGATTTCCCAACCCCGCTCGGCTTCTACATAGTCTAATTCTTGCCGGGAATTGCGCCAGACAATGGAATCGCCACCACAACGCTGATGATCCACTACTTCTGGATATGATTGCTGCAAGGCGGCGATCGCTGCGTCTTCTGTGTAGCCAGTACCACCTTTAAGCCACTGCATAATTAACACACGGGTAGACCCTGGATGATTGATTCCCCTACCAATGGCCTGTAAGGCTTTGCCTAAAGCACTAGTAGACTTACCTTTCCCAGCACCAGTATAAATTTCAATCCCTTCCAGGAAGAGGGCTTTGGCTGTTGGATGGTGATGAGGTTTCATTTCTGAATGCAAATCTGCAATATCAAGCAACTTTTGCGGTGCGGCGCGTCCGGTGGCGATGATTTCTAACTCTTGGGGTTTGGATTTTAATGTCTTTACCACTTCATCCACTGGTAGCAAACCCAAATCTAGAACGGGGTTAATTTCATCCAAGACGACAACTGAATATAAACCGCTAGCGATCGCGCCTTTAGCTACATCCCAACCCCGCATCGCCTCATCTCGGTCAAAGGTGGTAATTTCTTCTGGGCCAAAAAATTCGGCTCTCCCAGTGCGAACCTGGTCTATTAAATGGGGAAACCCGCGTTGCAAAGCTGCGATCGCGCCATCTTCGTCATAATCACGTTCTGGCCCTTTTAAAAATCGCAGCAGTAAAACCCGATTAGAATCGCTAGGCGTATTTATCCCCAAGCCAATAGAGCGCAAAACCACCCCCAAAGCAGCTTGAGACTTGCCTTTACCCAGTCCATCGTAGACGTGAATTTGACCAATGAGCCGTTCCTGACGCACTTGCGCCGTCCGAATACCGATACCGTTCCTTGTCATCTCTCGAAAAGCTATAAGTTGCAGTCTTTAATCTTACCTAACCTCTTGTACACTCATCTTAGAAACTACCCCTCTGGTACCGTCCCGATCAAGAGCAGCTTGATGCATTAAGAATATTAATAAGGGCATACTGGCATACCAGCATAATAAAGGACAAGAACAATGTGATAATTTCCCCATCACCCTCAATATCCCAGTTATACTCTCTACAGTTAAACCTTATCTTTGAATATTTATGCCTGAGAATTGGATGCTTCCGAGGATTTTTCCCATTGGTGGAATTCTGTTTGACTTTTTATTTGTACTAATTGCCATTCCTATCGAAGCGTATATTTTGCACTATCGACTAAAATTTGACAAAAAAACCAGTATTTTTTATGCTATTTCTCTCAATCTTTTTTCTAGTGTAATTGGTTGGATAATATTTTTTGTAGCAGAACCAATGTTGCCGATAGAGGTGAGATCAGAATTAATTAACTATATGTTTTTTAATAATTTTAAAGCATCCAACACACAAACTTTGATAATCTTAACTTCCTTTATAATTTTCTTTGCAACTTTTGTGATGAAATTTTTCATTTTAAAGGTATTGCTACTATCATTAAATGAGTCATTTGCGAAAAAAGAAGAGGAAGATCCAACATCTCAACGGCGGCGATGGAGTAATTTTAGCAATCTGAGATTACAAAGTACCAATTTGGTAACGACTATACTAATAGCAAATTCTCTTAGTTATACTGCTATGACTATTATTTTATTTTTTCGAGCAAAATAGCAGGGTTTTACTTGATTAAAAGGAAGACAAGTGAGTGATTAATTAGGTGGAAGGAAGAATATGAATACGCTACTTAAAGATGTATTTGGAGCTTTTAAATTTGCTGAAGGGCTTTATGCGGGAATTAGAAAATTATTAGTTCCGCCCAAAGCTTACTCTTGGCAGACATTTATTTATATGAGTGTCTTTTCTTGGGTGCTTTCATCTTTGGCTACAGGCTATATCAAAGATATTATTGCCTTTTTTGGTTGGTTATTTTTAATTTCAGGCACAGCTTGGTATACAACTGAAGATCCTTTGAGGGTTCCTGGTACATTTATGCCAGTCGGGGCAGTGATTACTGGATTCTTAGTGAGTGTTTTTGCCTTTGGAAATCAAGAGGAGGTAATTACACCAAGAATAATCGTTTTTTGGCCGACAATTTCGGCACTAATTACGGCAATACCAGAATTTATTGAAGGAACCGATACTGACGCTAAAGCGAGAATTCCTAAGCCCCAAGACCGCCAAAGAATCATAATTTTAGTTGCTACTAGTATGCTGCTAAGTTGCTGGATTCAGTTTTATTTTGTGATAGATCATTGGTTTCAACAATATCCCAGTTTGCAAGCAGATACTTTTAAACGTAGTACCTTTGTTGTCAGAACAGAAGAACGATTAAAAATCCCACAAAACGGGGTTGTAATTCTAGAGAAACTTCAACCAATAGTAGAAGAACAAATAGACAAAACATCTTGGTCGGAAGTAGAGAAATGGTTGCTAGATGCAAAACAACGAGTAAGGATTCTGGGTAGGGGAGTAATTCAAAAAAACCTGGGGAAATATGAAGAGAAGGATTTATGGCGCGTTGAACCGCGCGTAGCTAATACTAAATCTGGATATATATTAGACTTATTAAGTATTTGGAGCGGGCCAAGTTCTAACCCACGGGGCTATTACTTAAGAAAATCTTGTCGAATTGAACCAGTTGCAGTAACCAGTAATTCAGGGAATAAAATTCCAGTTGCAGAAATTGAATGCGATCGCGCCAGTAGATTAATTCCAGGATCGCCACCTCCACAACAGTGATAAGTGGGGATTGGGGACTGGGGACTAGGGATTGGGGACTGGGGATTGGAGCAAAAAGAAAGTTCTTCTCTTCTAATGACAAATGACAAATGACCAATGACAAATGACCAATGACCAATGACAAATGACAAATGACAAATGACTATTAACAGAATTTTTGTACTAGCAAAGAACGGGTTTCAGGAAGTGGTACGCGATCGCATCCTATATATTATTGGTTTTTATGCGCTAATCCTCGCCATTGCCTTCCGCGTCCTTCCTGAATTTGCAGCTACCACTGAAGACAAAATGTTTTTAGACTTCGGGATGGCGGCGATGAATGCCATCGGGCTAATTGTGACGATATTTGTTGGTACGGGACTGGTTAATAAAGAAATTGAAAAACGCACTATTTTGGTGTTAATTGCTAAACCTGTCAGCCGTAGCGAAATTATCATCGGCAAATACTTAGGTTTATCCGCAGTATTAGCTGTACTTATCGCCACGATGACAGCAATTTATCTGATATTTCTGCAATTTGGTAACATTCCTCATCCAACGGCGAGTATTTTAATTGCGGCAATTTTCTTATTATTGCAGTTGTCATTAATCACTGCCGTAGCTATTACCTTCGGTGTTTTTACTGCTTCCTTGCTAGCGACAATTTTAACCTTTGCTGTATATTTAATTGGAAATATTACTCAAGATTTAGTACAACTCGGTCGTCTGAGTCGCAACCCTGGTATGGAAGTTTTAACACAAGGTTTATTTCTCATCTTGCCAGATTTATCTCGATTAGATTTAAAAAATGATGCCGTTTATGGTCTGCAAGCATTACCTGACACAACTGCACTGATTACAAATGCTGGCTATGGTTTACTTTATAGTGGCATGTTGTTAGCGATCGCTATTTTTATTTTCTCACAACGCGAATTTTAGTATTTGGGCGTTGAGGCAAGCAGGGGAGAAAGAATTACTGGTTAATAACTTCCTTTCCTCCCCTGCCGATCCGAACTGTATTGCTTAAACATCTACAAAGGTTGAGTGCCTTGCATAGATGCTTTTTGTGCAATAGTTTTCATGCGAGTCGCTCTGCTTTTACGGATACGTTCACTTTTGCGAACTCCACCAGCCATCTCATATTCGCGGCTATCTTTGCCGTATTTAAAGCCGATTCCCATCAGCATCTTTTCGGAGAAAGTACCCAAGGTTTGTTCTAATTTTTCAATTTCTACTTTGGAAGAGTCAATTGTGCTAAGAGCAGTATTATGAGCTTCTAACTTGCTGCGTAATTCCTCAATTATTTCTGTCAAGGCTTTTAAATTACAAGTATTTCCAAGATCCAGATTGGCATCAATTGCTTTGAGTCCAGCAAATCTTAACTCAGCATTTTCTAGAACGCGGGATGTACGTTTTCTCAAAGACATAAATTTGGTTACTCGTAACATTTATACAGCTACTATGTCCTACTAAAAATACATTCTGGTTCAGCAAAATCCACAAAAATAATTATACTTTTTATGATATAACTACTGGTAAATTCTCTTAATTTATCTAAAGCGTTTATCTAATCTTAATTACAGCTTGAGCATTCATAACTACAGAAGAAGCTGTGCTAACTACAGCTTGAGCATTTATAACCGCAAAAGAAGCTGTGCTAACTACAGCTTGAGCATTCATAACCGCAAAAGAAGCTGTGTTAACTACAGCTTGAGCATTCATAACTACAGAAGAAGTTATATTAACTATAGCTTCAAGTTTACTTATCATATAATGAGCGTTTGTAACTACAGCTTCACCATTAATAAGTACTGTTTAAGTTGTATTAACTACGGCTTAAGCATTACTTATAACGGTTCCCTCATAGGTAATAGCGGTATTACAAATTACCAACACCATCACACAGGTGCTTGTCACTCTCATTATCAGGGGGATTAGTTTTATAATACTCGCGCATAAAACTGCACCCTTTCTGGAGTAAATAATCAAAATCCAGCCTCCACAGTTTCACTGTGTTGTCAGCACTGGCAGAAGCTAGCATCTTGCCATCGGGACTGAAGCTGATGCCCAAAACCCAGTTTGTATGCCCAGTAAGGGTTTTGATTTCTTTGCCAGTGCTGGTATCCCACAGTTTCACCGTCTTGTCAGCACTGGCAGAAGCCAGCATCTTGCCATCGGGGCTGAAGCTGATGCTAAAAACCGAGTTTGTATGCCCAGTCAGGGTTCTAATTTCCTTGCCGATGCTGGTATCCCAGAGTTTCACCGTCTTGTCAGCACTGCTAGAAGCCAGCATCTTGCCATCGGGGCTGAAGCTGACGCCAAGAACCGAGTTTGTATGCCCAGTTAGGGTTCTAATTTCCTTGCCGATGCTGGTATCCCAGAGTTTCACCGTCTTGTCACGACTTGCAGAAGCTAGCATCTTGCCATCGGGGCTGAAGCTAACGCCCCGAACCGAGTTTGTATGCCCAGTCAGGGTTTTAATTTCCTTGCCAGTGCTGGTATCCCAGAGTTTCACCGTCTTGTCATCACTGCCAGAAGCTAGCATCTTGCCATCGGGGCTGAAGCTAACGCCCCGAACCGAGTTTGTATGCCCAGTCAGGGTTTTGATTTCTTTGCCAGTGCTGGTATCCCAGAGTTTCACCGTGTTGTCAGCACTGCCAGAAGCCAGCATCTTGCCATCGGGGCTGAAACTGATGCTAAAAACCGAGTTTGTATGCCCAGTCAGGGTTTTAATTTCCTTGCCGATGCTGGTATCCCAGAGTTTCACCGTGTTGTCAGCACTGCCAGAAGCCAGCATCTTGCCATCGGGGCTGAAGCTGATGCTAAAAACCGAGTTTGTATGCCCAGTCAGGGTTTTAATTTCCTTACCGGTGCTGGTATCCCAGAGTTTCACCGTCTTGTCATCACTGCCAGAAGCCAGCATCTTGCCATCGGGGCTGAAGCTAACGCCCCGAACCGAGTTTGTATGCCCAGTCAGGGTTCTAATTTCCTTGCCGGTGCTGGTATCCCAGAGTTTCACCGTGTTGTCAGCACTGCCAGAAGCCAGCATCTTGCCATCGGGGCTGAAGCTGACGCCCCGAACCAAGTTTGTATGCCCAGTCAGGGTTTTAATTTCCTTGCCGATGCTGGTATCCCAGAGTTTCACCGTGTTGTCAGCACTGCCAGAAGCCAGAATCTTGCCATCGGGGCTGAAGCTGACATCCCAAACCCCGTTTTTATGCCCAGTCAGGGTTTTAATTTCCTTGCCGATGCTGGTATCCCAGAGTTTCACCGTGTTGTCATCACTGCCAGAAGCCAGCACTTTGCCATCGGGGCTGAAGCTGACGCCAAGAACCGAGCTTGTATGCCCAGTCAGGGTTCTAATTTCCTTGCCAGTGCTGATATCCCAGAGTTTCACCGTGTTGTCATCACTGCCAGAAGCCAGCATCTTGCCATCGGGGCTGAAACTGACGCCACAAACCGAGTTTGTATGCCCAGTCAGGGTTTTAATTTCCTTGCCAGTGCTGGTATCCCAGAGTTTCACCGTGTTGTCATCACTGCCAGAAGCCAGCATCTTGCCATCGGGGCTGAAGCTGACGCCACAAACCGAGTTTGTATGCCCAGTCAGGGTTTTAATTTCCTTGCCAGTGCTGGTATCCCAGAGTTTCACCGTGTTGTCATCACTGCCAGAAGCCAGCATCTTGCCATCGGGGCTGAAGCTGACGGCAGAAACCGCGTTTGCGTGTCCTCCCAAGGTGTTGGGTGCGGCAACATTGTGAACTGTATTTAATAATGCCAGTTCTACCTGAGTGCGGGTATCCGCATCAACCCAAAATTTACCTCGCATTTTGACAGCAGCTTTGACGCTTGATTGGACGGCTTTTCGCCCATCTAAACCCAAAAACCCATCGGAACTTTGGGCAAAGGCATTAATTTGACTGATTTCGGCATTCCCCCAGCCTATACCCGCTAGTCCAGATAAACCCAAAGCTAACACCAAACCCCCAGCCAATCCATAAAAAGTCAGCCGTTTTGTGCGTTCCCGTTGCTTTTGTTCTCTATCCCTCAATGCTACACTAGCTTGAATAAACTCTTGCTCCCCTGCGCTAATATCCTCTCGCCGTTGTTTTAGCTTTTCTTCTGCTTCTAGCAACGCTGCACCCCGCAACAATGAACCAGAATCTCGCTGCGTTGATTCCCATTGTCCTTTTGCTGAACGCAGTCGCTCTTGCCAAGCCCTAAAAACGCGGTCTTTATTCATCCATTCGCGCAGTTCTCCCCAGTTGCGAATCAAAGCTTCATGGACTACTTCTACCGTTTCTTGACTGGTAGCATTGCGACTTGTCACCACCAACCTAGCATCCGCTAATTGTTTGACCAAATCCCAGCTTTGCTCCCCCAATTCCGCCTTCATCGCCACCCGTCGAGTATCTTCTGTTCCCTCACCCGGACGCACCAATTGAATAAAAATCCGCCGGACTTTTTTTTTCTCCTCCTCTGTCAAGTTGCCATATTTCTCATCCGCATGACGAGCTAACGCACCTTCTACTTGACCAATTTCTTCATAGATTTCGTGAGTTAATTGTTTACCCGTGCGCTTATTCCACAACTCTGTTAAAGCAAACTCTAGCAGAGGTAAATTTCCTGGCTGGTTTTCCACATCCTCTAAAATGCGTTCTACCAGTCCGCTTGCAAATGTCACCCCTAATTTTTCGGCAGGTTTTTCAATAACTTGTGTTAATTCCTCCCGATTCATCGGCCCTAATTTCACATCAGCATTTTGCAAAACATCCGCAAAGGGACGATAGGAGAGAGCATTTCCCAAAAAATCTGCCCGCATTGTCGTTACCCAAACCGTAGCAGGTGCAGATAGAGAAGAGGAAGTTTCTAAACTAGCTAATAAACAATCAAGAAATTTATGGCGAGTTTCCTGATGGTGACAGAGAGTATAAATTTCTTCAAATTGGTCAGCAATTAATAGCACCCGTTGATTAGGGTGATTTTGCCGAATTTTAGCAAAAACGTCCGAGATCAGCATA
Source organism: Nostoc sp. (assembly GCF_036919895.1). Classification (GTDB taxonomy): domain Bacteria; phylum Cyanobacteriota; class Cyanobacteriia; order Cyanobacteriales; family Nostocaceae; genus Nostoc. The sequence goes on along the minus strand of NZ_JBALBW010000024.1, from coordinate 52,507 downwards.
GAGCCATCTTGCAAGTAACCAGCTAACTTGCGGGCTTGGGCAATTTGGTCAGTTGCATCTAAATTAGGCGTATAAAGTGGCACTAAAGCTACAGCCAACGCATGAAAAGGATCAGCACCAGGACGAAAGTGAGTAAACTGCCAATTTCCGGCTATTTGCAACTTCGGAACTAACCCCGCTAATACCACCGAAGATTTACCGCTTCCCGATGCACCCAATACGGGTATAAAATTCCGGGTTTTAGTTGCACTATAAAGTTCTTCGATAAAAATTTCCCGCCCAAAGAATATATCCGCATCATTGGGGCCAAAATGAAACAAACCGCGATAAGGACAAGGGAGAGATTCATCAGCAGCGTCGGTAGAATCAGAAGCGACTAATCTTGCTTCTTCTCGATAGTAGTAATTGGTAACAGTGATAGTTGCATTACCAGTCGCTGAGGTAGCAGCGTATTCACTCCCTGTAACACTTTGTTGAATCTCGCTTTGCTTAGACATAACATCTACCCTGATTAATTAAGTTACAGTCTCAGTTCTCCTTCGATGTGCCTTGTTCATTGATGTCACTAATACTTGCATTACCAGAACCAGAAGTAGCGGCATATTTGACATTACTGATATTTTGGTTAATAATCTGCTGTCCACCAGGCTGTTCTTTGACTTGATTAAGTAACTCTTGAGCCGCTTTAATAATTGCTGCATCTTTATCGGCACCAGCTTCAGCTAATTTCTTTTTAAGTGGTGCGTTATATGTTTCAGGATCTGTTTCGTGTTCTTCCAGAACCATTTGTGCTTTTGGTTGACTTTCAAACTTCTTCTTAATTAAGGCTTTCAAACCCTGATAGGTATCTTTCACGGCTGTTCCTGCGGTATCCTTAGTAGCTGCGATCGCACCAGCACCTAAAGCAGCAATAATCAAAGAAATAGGTTCCATAGTTAATTCTCAATAACTTTACAAGAGCAGTTCGATGTATCTAAGAAACATACAGCGAAAATAGGGTGCGTTACGCAAATAAAGTACCGCACCCCAAGTTTTGACCAAGTTTTAACTGAATTAACCTGAGTTTGATGAACCTCTCCCCAACCCTTGTAGCATTTGGGCTGGGGGTTAGGTCTGTATTAGACTCAACCGAGAAACGCTATAGCAATCCTAAATGAGTTGTGAAAATTTGCGTTGTCTAAATCCCCGACTTCTTAAAGAAGTCGGGGATTTAATTTTTTACGAATGATTTAGAACTGCTATATAAGACTCACTCTTATGTAAAACAGGAATGTGAAGCAAAAAAGACGATATCTAAATAAACATAAGTGAAATCATTACCCAAGCTGAGAAAAATTGTGGTTACAGCTAAAAGGAAAGCCTCATACAGAGCATGGAAACGGAATCACAAGATTATCTCACTTTGACAGGGCTACAACTAACTAATAAATAACTATCTGAGGTTGCTTAATTGTGCCATCAGGCATGATAGTATCCCGGAACCTTGCATAAATCAGGTTTGTTTCCCAAAGGTTTGCTTTAGTCAAATTTGCCTTGGTTAAATTTGCCCATGTCAAATCTGCACCAGTTAAGTTGGCCTCAGTTAAATTAGCTTCTAGTAATTTTGCTCCGCATAACTTTGCTCCTGAGAGATTTGCTCTCATTAAGTTAGCTTCAATCAGTGATGCTTCAATTAATTTGGCTTCACTTAAGTCTGCTTCTCGCAAATCCACATCACATAAAGAAGCACCCCAAAGATTACTACTCGTGAATTTCGCCCGCCACAAGAAAGTTCCGCACAAATTTGCTCGTGTTAAATCAGCATTAATCAAATTAGCTTCACACAAAGATGCTTCATACAAATTAGCTTCGCGTAAGCTAGCTTGCATCAAATTTGCACCACTTAAATTAGCACGAGTGAGGACACAGCCAGACAAATTTGCGTCACGTAAATCCGCTCCAATAAAGTTAACACCACTTAAGTTAATTCCTTTTAGGTCAATTCCACTCAAGTCACATCCACTAAAATCTCGGCGCTGAAAATATTTATTTGTGATTTGGCTTAATATTAGTTCCTGCTTATCAGCATAATTTTTCATGGTATTCACCTCTGGGTGTAATTTATCTCAAAGGTCAAGTGTGGTAGTTACCGTATATTGAGAGTACACCCCAAATGGAGATTAGCTCAGTAAATAATCAGAAATAAATTTTCCAAAAATCGCCAATCACCTGAAAATGCGCTTTTTCAGTGGTTTTTAAAACAAAAAATGCTGACATAGGTCAGGAAACATTGATAAGTTAAGTGAAGGGAATTCCCGGCTACACAAACAAAGCCCACCGATATTGCTGTGCTAAGGTTGATAACGAAGACTAAAATAAAAACCATCATCTTGAGCGTTATTGCCGCGATCGCTCAGATCGATAAATGGAAATCCATAATCGAGCCGCAAAAACAGATTATCAATTCCCATTGCCTGATTCCATAATAATCCTAAGCCCGCACCCGCCAAAAATGTTTGAGCGGGTAGCAGATTAGGATTATTAGACTGATTCCAAACTGCTCCCATGTCCAGAAATGGCGCGAGTTGAATTGTGGATAATCCAGATTCATCGCGCTGGACTGTGAACCGATCTTCAATCGCTACCCGAAATCCATTATCCCCAGAGCGGATATTTTGACGATATCCCCTTACAGACTGTCCACCGCCAATAACAAATTGCTGGGAAGGTAAAAGACTATCTGGTGTTAACTGTAAGTCTGCTTGGATAAGCAACAGATGATCGTTGCTGAGTTGCTGGACGCGCTGTATTTGACCCAACCAACTGAAAAAGCGGCCATCAGGTATGGGGTCACTGTTGATAGTTGCGTCTAAGATGTCAATGCCAAAATTAAATTGCGATCGCAAAAACCAAGCTCCTTGAGGTTCGCGCTTGATATAATCTTGACCAAATTTAATTACGCTGGTGCGGCTGACACCATTGGCATCAGGCCCAATACCAAAGGGGGTTGCAAGGTTATCGAAGAGGAAGGTTTGACCCTCTTGATAGGTAAATCCCAAAGATAAGGCAAATTCTTCTTTGGGCGATCGCATCAATGGTTGGCGATAATTGATTTCATAAAGATCCTGGTTGGCGCGAATGCCAAGGGCATCAAAGGGTGGCTCAGTGATTTCGTTGCGATTAAATGCCGTTCTAATCTGCACTTTGCCATTCATGGCGTTAACAGGAACTTGATAGCTAAAATCAAAAGCATCAGAACCACCAGAAAGCGTGTGATAATAGGAGCCTGCTAACTCATCTCCCATCCCGGTTAAATTGCGATCGCGCAGTTCAATACCCAATCTTTCTGCCCCAATACTGGGAGGCGAATAATTATCTACACCCAAGCTACCAATTAAAGTTTTTGCCTCTTCAACTCTGACAATGAGAACACTTTGACCAACCTTACCCGTTGGCCTTAGACGCGCTTCCACATTGGTAAATAGAGGATCGAGTCGCAACAATTTCAGTTGTTCTTCGAGCTTACCACTATTCAAAGGGATACCCGCACCTAACTGGATGCGACTACGAATATAAGATGGATTTAATCGCCGCGTCCCTTCGATGTTAATCTCTGTCAAACGCCCTTCAATGACTCGAATTACCACAACACCATCGGCGGTACTAGGTTGCTGAATATCTGGAACTGCTCTGGAATTTATATAGCCTTTGTTTAAGTAAAGCTGGGTAACAGCATCTGCGGCTTGTCTGATTTCTTCTAAAGTCAAGTCCCGTTCTTCAAAGGGCTTAACTACTGGATTAAAGTCATTTTCATTAAAGACGGTGCTATCTACAACTTGGATTTTGCGAACCCGAATCCGTTGTGGCGTTTCTAGTTGAGGGTTCGGTTCGGGTTGATTCGGGGCAATTACTGGGGAAGGGTTTGTTTCCTGTACTATTTGTAACTTTGGCTGAGTACTATTTGCAGCCGAGTCGGGTGTAAAGTTATTTGCTGTAGCTCTAAGTCCATTTACAGTTACAATCCAGACCGCAGGCAGAATTAGCAAGCCACACTGAAAACTGAAGCTGTGCTTGTTCCATTTAGTACTTGCCAAAGGCCAAGTGTTTACCTGATGAGAGAAAGAGACAATTCTTTGCTGAGTCGTTGTTTTCGGCTTAATACCAGTTCCTGTGTCTTTTCTCATTTCTCCTCAGTGGGGTGCCTTATTTAAGGACTGGGCTGATTTTGGTTTTTGAGTATGCTATGGGTGCATGAATATTTCAATATCATATTTTTGACATTCAGATTTCAGAAGATTTGTAACTAAAAGTATAATTAACACCGCGTGCAACCAAATATAGGCATCTAATTAAGGATTGTGTGTAAACGACGGAAATCGTACTTGGCGCTAGCTGTTAACCCTGTTGGCGAAACAATTGATCGTAAATAAAAGGGTTTAAGATCCCTACATCTACAGGTAGCCTCAGTTTCAGTCGGGGTTTAAATCCCCATCTGAAATTGTCTTTAATTTTGTTAGCGCAGCGTAAGGGCTTTCCAAGAAATAAATTATTCATTTGTGGGATGGGCATCTTGCCCGTCCTGATATTGGGGACGGGCAAGATGCCCATCCCACAAGAAAATTTGGGATATGTTTTTTATTTGGAAGTCCCTAAAGCCTACGGCATGGCTTCTCTACGAGACGCTCCGCGAACGCTTAGAGCGAGTCCGCGTTCGCTTTTAACGTCTCGTAGAGAGCGTCATTTTGAATTTTGAATTGTGTCTGCGCTTATAAAATTAATTGACCAATGCGTTTTAATGCACTTAGTACCTGTTGGAATTCTGCATCTCGTTCAATTGATAATGCATAAGAACGAGCATATTTTGGATTTTCTTGCTGAACTAGCTTCACAAAAACAAACTCTCTACCGTTGACAAGTAACCCAAAGATTGGTCGTTCAATATTGGGAATATCAAGCATATAAGCAAGTGCTTGGGGTAATGCGCTTAAGACATCAAATTTAGTGCTTTTAGATTCAATAACTAGTACCCAAAGACGTTTTTGAATTACCAAAACATCAATCTTACCTTTGACCATTATACTTTCATCTACAGCAGAAATATCAGTAGATTTTTCAGTTTCAATTTCAAAAGGTGGCTGATAAAAACCAACTAAATCAAGCAGTGGAGACAGCACTACCATCTTCACCGCTTCTTCTGACATCGGACGATGTTGAGTTAAATTTAAATAGTTACTTTTAACTCGTTCTAGCGAGAGAAATTCTGCATCATTAACCGATGGTAAATCATTTGTCCATTCTGTAAAAAAATCAGCATTTGTAACCAATTGCAAACCAAATTTTTCTTCTAGTTCGTAAAGGCTGATATCTCGCCCTTGGATTGTTTGTACCATAATAAATTTACGAATAAGAAATACATCTGTATTATATATAATGACTTACGCAAAATATATCTTAAACTCTGATTTTTCTGTGTCGCGCCAGTTGCTTCTCTTGTCGGAGACGGAACCGCAAGGACGCACTGGCTTCTCTGCGCCTCTACGGTTGATTATTCCGTAACCTTGCGTAAGTCCTAATTAATGACTAAAAAATTATCGTAAATTAAAAGGTTCTCTCAAACTTAACCCTTTAGCATTAGGGAGCAAGTATTAAAGCCTCTCAGGAGTGGGGGAGAGGTTTGGAAGCGGGATTCTAAGAATAAATAAGTTGCACATTGTGTTAATTAACAACAATTTATTCTAAGTGATAGCCCCTAGCATTATATTGTGGTAACAGGTAGAAAACTTGGGAATACTTCGATGCCACCACTGATCTCCATAGTCATCGTCAATTACAACCGGGAGTCTTACCTTGGAGTAGCGATCGCCAGTGTTTTAGCGCAGACATGGCAGGACTTTGAACTACTTATTTGGGATGATGGCTCCACAGATGGATCGGTGGCGATCGCTAATGCTTATACTCAACAAGATGGGCGAGTCCGGGTAGTCCAAGCACACCATCAGGGAGTTGCTGAAGCTTGTAAGGCAGCGATCGGTCAAACTAGCGGTACTTACGTTGGTTTTGTAGACAGTGATGATATCCTAGCGCCTACTGCCCTTGCCGAAACCGCAACAGTCCTCAACTGCCATCCAGAAACGGGATTTGTTTACACCGACTACCTAAATATTGATGAAGAAGGCAAAGTCATTGGCTACGGTCATCGCTGTGACATTCCCTACTCCCAAGAAGGTCTGCTGGTAAACTTCATGACTTTCCACTTCCGCCTCATGCGCCGTTCAGTTTACGATCGCGTGGGAGGTATCAACGCATCTTTTAGTGGTATTGCTTACGATTACGACCTGTGTCTGCGACTTTCAGAAGTAGCCCAAGTGCGCCGAGTTCAAAATCCACTCTACCTCTACCGGATTCACTCTCAAAGCCTGTCTGTCACCAAAAGAACAGAACAAATAGTCTGGTCACAGAAGGCGATCGCTCAAGCACTTTGGCGACGCGGATTAGCAGAAAAGTTACAAATCGATGTAGAATTGCCCGCAGGCCACTTCATCTTGCGGCAGAAACAACCTCTACTCCACAAAATCGCCGCTTCAGTACTAGCTATTTTGCCTCTAGTGAGTGCCACGAGTGCGGGATTAGCCCAAGCACAACAAATAGTTCCTGCTGCCGATGGGACAAACACAATTGTTACACCCAACGGCAATCGACTTGATATCACCGGGGGTACAACTTCTAGGGATGGTGTTAACCTCTTCCACAGCTTTCAACAATTTGGCATTTCCCCAGAACAAATCGCTAACTTTCAAGCTAGTCCGGCGCTGCAAAATATTCTTGGTCGAATTACAGGCGGGAATCCCTCAGTCATCAATGGCTTAATTCAGGTAACAGGTGGCAATCCTAACCTGTTCTTGATGAATCCAGCCGGATTTGTTTTTGGATCGAACGCCAGCTTAAATGTACCTGGTGCTTTCACCGCGACAACAGCCAATGGTATTGGTTTTGGTAGCAGTTGGTTCAATGCCATCGGTGTTAATGACTACGCGGCTCTAGTTGGAAACCCCAACGGATTTGCCTTTAGTATGAACCAGCCAGGAGCGATCGCCAATGCTGGAAATTTGGCAGTAAGTACTGGGCAAAATTTGAATTTATTGGGCGGTACTGTAATCAACACCGGGCAATTGACAGCACCGGGAGGACAAATTTCTGTCACATCCGTACCAGGACAAAATTGGGTGCGTCTCAGTCAGCCAGGAAATTTGCTGAGTCTAGAAATTCAGCCTCTCGCCTCTAGTAGCAATCAACCCAATAACTGGACAATTCCCATTGCATCAATACCCGAATTGCTCACAGTTGGTAATCCGGGGTTAACTGCCAATCCTGATGGGACTGTAAAATTAACAGGCTCTAATGTGACAATTCCCACAACACCAGGGACAACGATTGTTTCTGGCAAAATTGATGTATCGAGTCAAACAGGCGGTACTGTAACTGTTTTGGGTAAAAAAGTCGCGGTAATTGATGCCAATATTAACGCCTCTGGAACGAATGGCGGCGGTACTGTGTTAATTGGCGGCGATTACCAAGGTAAGGGGACTTTGCCCAATGCAGATAAAACTTATGTAGATTCAAACTCCATCATTAATGCCAATAGCAATTTGAATGGAAACGGCGGACGGGTAATTGTTTGGGGTAACGATACAACTCAATATTTTGGTAACATTTCGGCTCGTGGAGGAGCAAATGCTGGGAATGGTGGAAATGTCGAAGTATCAGGCAAAAACTTCTTGACCTTCAACGGTTTAGTCGATGCTTCAGCCCCCAATGGCAGTTTTGGCACTTTATTATTAGACCCCAGCACATTGACCATTATTGATGGTGCAGCAGGGACAGGTGATTTTGATGCCACAGCTGGCAACATTGCCTTTGCGGATGCAGATATTGGAGCTAATACAGTTTCATGGGGTGCGATCGCAGCTTCGGGTGCAAATATTAACTTACAAGCCACAGGCAATATTACTATCAATAACATCACCGGAGCTACGCTCGGAGTAACTACCCCTGGTGTCGCTACATTAAACTTAGGCGGTGGTAGCTTCAGTTTAACTTCGCAAAATGGTTCTGTAAACTTTGTTGACCCTACCAACACAATCGCGACAACCGGAGGAGCAATAAACATTTCGGGAGCCAGCCTGTTATTGGGAAATCTAGATACAACTCGTAATTTCAATAGAAGTGGCGATGTAAACTTGTCTGCAATTGGCAACATTAGTGCAGGCAATATTATTGCCAGTGGACAAGGCTACTCAGCAGGTAATGTTCAAGTCATCAGCAGCAATGGTGCAATTACCCTGAATCAGATTAACACTAGCGATAGTGGAGGGATTGGCAATGCCACAGGTGGAACGGTGACTTTGACGGCGGCAGGCAATATCCTCACAGATACCATTAATTCCTCTTCAAATGATGCTGGGGGGTTAGGTACTGGTGGCAATGTACAAGTTAGTACCACCGCAGGTAGTATTACCACAGGGGCAATAAACTCGTCTGTAGCCAAGACCGGAGGCGGCTCTTTTATCGGCACGGCTGGCACAGTAGGCTTAACTGCCACAGAGAATATCACCGTTAATGATGGCATTAATGCTTCAGCGATCGCCATCGGAGTTGATGGGACTGGAAATGTTACAGGTGGCAACGTTACCTTACAGACTACCAATACTGCTGGCAGCAATATTCGTTTTACTAACATCAACACTCAGGCGATCGCCGATGATTTTGTTGGTGGTAACACTGTTCAAGGTGGCAATGTACAAGTGCTAACCAACGGACTGATTCAAGGAATAGGAGCGGGTGATGCGATCGCTACTGGTGGATTTTTTACTAGTGGAGGAGGTACTAACGCTCAACCTCTTGTAGGAGGTACTATCAGAATTCAACACGATGGTGGCCCAAACAATGTGGATTTTATCGTCGGTGATGCAAGTGTCAATGGCACAGCAGGATCGCTTAATAGAGGGGATTCAATCATCGCTTCGGGTAACTTCCCAGTCTTACCTAATGGCGGAGATGCTAGCGGCACCCCAACCGGCATTACCATTACTTCCGTCAACACCCCACCGACATTAACAGCAAACTCATCGCTACCCAATACCCAGACCAATCAACCAGTAACCTTGACATTCTCTAGTTTGGCTGCATTGGTCAGCGATGCAAATAATGACATCACCTCCATCCAGGTTGATGTAGTGAATACAGGAACTCTCACTGTCAATGGCCTTCCCGTCTTCCCTGGTGTTACTACCTTATCTAGCAACGATACTTTAGTGTACACACCTCCAGCAGATACTAACGGATCGCTAAATGCTTTTATAATTAGTGCAAATGACCGCGTTTCCTCTTCTGCATCTGTACAGGTAGGAATCAACGTCAGTCAGATTCCTACCACGATTCCGACTCCGACTCCTACCCCAACTCTTCCCCCCTGCTCATTCCAATGCACCCCAGGTAAACCAGTTAACCCTGTTCTAAATAATCCTAAGATTGATAACCCCGTTATTAATACCGATCCCACACCCGAAAGTGATTTCACAGATGATTTTGCCGACCATTTAGGCATCCCTACACCTAGAATCAAAACACTAGATGATGCTAAAGAAATTGCTCGTAAAATTGAGGAAGCGACTGGTGTTAAACCTGCATTTATTTACATCAGTTTTGTACCGGTGGAGATAATACCAGAGAGAAATTTAGGCAAAGCTGAAAAGTTTACCAAACAGTTAAATACTCTAGCAGAACAGGATAGCGACCAACTGGAAATAGTCGTAGTAACTGGAAAAGGCAATCCCATCCGTAAGCGCATCCCCGAAACAACCAGAGCTAAAGTTCTCAAAGTAGCTCAAGAATTTCGCGACCAAATAGTTAGTCCACAAAACCGTCGCCGCACCGGTTATTTGCGTCCATCCCAACAACTTTATCGCTGGATTATTGCACCACTAGAGGCAGATTTACAGGCAAGAGAAATCAATAATCTGGTCTTTTTACCAGATATTGGATTACGTTCAACCCCAATGGCAGCACTTCATGATGGCAAAGGGTTTCTAATAGAAAAATATAGCATTGGCTTGATGCCCAGTCTGAGTTTGACCAACACCCTTTATAAAGACATTAAAAAATCTCAAATCTTAGCGATGGGGGTTTCTCAGAGTACTCAGGGACAAGAGCCTTTACCAGCAGTTCCTCTGGAGTTATCAACACTGGTGTCTAAACTCTGGCAGGGCAAATTGTTGTTAGACAAGCAAGCCACTTTAGAAAATCTCAAAACTATCCGCCGCCAACAACCTTTTGGGATTATTCACATGGCAACCCACGCTGATTTTGCTACCGGCGCTTTGAGTAATTCTTATATTCAACTGTGGGAGGACAAGTTACGCTTGAACCAATTACGGGAGTTGCGCTTGAATGAACCTGAAGTTGAAATGCTGGTGCTGAGTGCCTGTAGAACAGCTTTGGGGGATGAAGAGTCGGAGCTTGGATTTGCAGGTTTAGCTGTGCTAGCAGGCGTAAAAACTACTGTTGCCAGTCTTTGGTCGGTTAATGATGCTGGTACAGCAGCCTTGATGACGAAATTTTATGAAAACTTGAGGACATCTCGGATTAAAGCAGAAGCCCTCAGACAGGCTCAGTTAGGTATGGCAAAAGGGCAGATTTACGTAAAAAATGGTCAAATACAAGGTTTGGGAGTAGTGGGGAGCCTGCCTCTACCTAATAACAGTGGTGATGAAGGAGAGCAATTACTTACCCATCCTTATTATTGGGCTGGATTTACAATGGTTGGCAATCCTTGGTAAAGTGGCAAGATTAACTCTACTGTCACCCTTTTACCTTTTCTGTCTACCGATTTTGGTTTTGTCTATCAGCGAATTGGCGTTGTGTTAGTACGGAGAGTCCGGCACCAAACCCTCGATAATGGTGCGTTGTGCGTTATAATACAACGCCATTTGCTACAACGGAGGGAACCTCCGCAACGCACTGGCTCCCCTACAATACCTAATTTTGTTCAAAAATCAAATATGATTTTTATAGAATTGGAATATAGCTAGTATTACAGCTTCTAAGCAATAAATATCGTTATGAGTAGCGTAGTCTTATTATTAATTGGTTTAGGAACTTCTTTCTTGGCTTGGAGAAGTAAAGACGAAATTCATCGCATTGCAGCTATGTTAGCTGGAACAGTTTCTCTAGTTTGGGGGTTTGCTTTAGCTCCCGTGTCATTTCAATTGGTATTTGAAATTATCTCAGTTTTAGCGGCTTTCTTTGTTTGTATGCGTTGTTTGGGCTGTGGTTTCAACCGAGATTGATTTTTAACTTGATAACGTATTAGCTTTTTGACTTCTTCAGCAGACAGATTTAGTAATTTAGCAGTCATCGCTTCCATAGGACTAGTATTTGATTTTTGAAATATCCGTAGGGTGCGTTAGCGTAGCGTAACGCACTCTACAGATACTTATCGGCAAGTAGCAAGAATGAATAATTGTGAATCAGAGAATAGTTTTAATGCAGATTTAATAACTCGGACATTTATTTGGATTATAGAAAATGGTAAAATTTATTTCTCGCAAGCTCAATTACAGCAGTTTTTTATCAAACCCGCCACAAAAATTAATTCTAAAACAAAGCCCAGCATTGGTTTTAGTACTTTTATCCGTGGTGCGTTTGATTGCGATTTGCTGTAAATACTGCTAAACAGGTTTTATTACCACTTTGGGAACAAAGTCGCTTTGAAATTGCAATAATTCTAGAAGTGCGTAGACGCTTTTTCGGCTTATCAGCAGACATTTAGGTATTTAAGCATTTGCACCCAGAAGAGAAGAGTCATAAGCTAATCGGCAAACACAAAGCTAGTGCAGACAAGCTTTGTGTTTATCTCCAATCTTTTAGCCTCTGGGTTTTTGTTTTTTAAATTTTCAACTTTTCACCGCGAATTGAATAATCTAACAACTCCATCGGATGAATAACTGAAATCTTCTTACCCTGCAACTGCAAATGTTTCGTAATCTGCAAAGTACACCCCGGATTAGCAGAAGCAATTAACTCAGCCCCAGTATTTAACAAATTCTGTACTTTTTGCTGACCCAATTCTTCAGCAACTTCTGGTTGCAGCATATTATAAACCCCAGCACTGCCACAACATAAAGCCGCATCTATTGGTTCTCTCAACTTCACTCCTGGAATTTGTCGTAATACTTGACGCGGTTGGACGCTAATCTTTTGACCATGCAATAAATGACAAGCATCTTGATAAACTAAATTCAAGGGTTTATCAGTCAGTGGCGATAGTTTTGCTGTTAACCCAACAGTTACTAAAAACTCTTGAGCATCTTTAACTTTAGCTGCAAAATCCTTTGCCTTTTCCCGATATTCTGGGTCACTTTCTAAAATGTGACCGTATTCTTTCAAAGTATGACCGCAACCAGCAGCATTGATAATCACAAAATCGACATCAGTCTTGGCAAAACTATCAATCATTTGCCTTGCTAAAGCTTTCGCCTGTTCTGTTTGTCCTTGGTGTTCGGGAAGCGCTGCACAACAGCCTTGAGATTTGGGAATAACAACTTCACAACCATTCGCTGTTAAAACCCGCACCGTTGCTTCATTCACGCGGGAGAAAAACAGTCGTTGCACGCAACCCAAAATTACTCCGACTCGATAGCGCTTCTCACCTTTAGCAGGAATCACACTAGGCAGATTATCTTGAAAAGATTTGAGAGTAATTTCTGGCAGAATAGATTCCATTGCTGCCAAACGGGGCGATACTTTATTGAGTAAACCTGTAGCGCGAAAGAATTTAGCAAACCCCAACTTCTGATAAACCAACAACGGAACTAATAAAACTCGTAAAAGATTGGGATAGGGAAACAAAGAAAATATTAGTTTCCGAATAAATTGATCTGGCAAACTGCGGGGATAATTCCGTTCAATTTGGTGACGAGTAGCAGAAATTAATTTGTCATACTGCACCCCAGAAGGACAAGTGCTTACACAAGCAAGACATCCCAAACAAGAATCAAAATGTTCTACAGTTGCCGTATTTAAAGCAATCTCACCCTCATTAATCGCATCCATTAAATAGATGCGTCCTCTAGGTGAATCCATCTCCTTACCAAGCACCCGATAACTGGGACAAGTCGAAAGACAAAAACCACAGTGTACACAACTATCAATCAACTTCGGATCGGGTGGATGACTTTCATCAAACCCCTTCAAATTCTTTAAACTAGCCGTATTATTAACAGAATTTTCTGAAACTTGCATAATTAATTCTTTCCCCTCTCTATCTCAGCGCCCTCAGCGTCTCTGCGGTTCGTTTCTTAAATTCCACCCACAAACCGACCGGGACTTAAAATATTCTTACTATCAAACTGTTCCTTAATACGGCGCATCAACGGCAACGCATTCCCCGTATAACCCCAAACATCTATTTGTTCTTTAAGCGCCATTGGTGCTGACAAAATTGTTAAAAAACCTCTATTCGCTTGAGTGGAATCGCGCACCTTCAAAACTTGATTTTTACTCTCTAATTGTAACAAACCTAAACCACTACTAATATGAATTAAACCTAACTCCACCTGAGTCAAAATCTCCACAGCAGCAGTAGGTAGCACTCCTATTTTGCAGGTAATTACAGATTCTGTAACATTAGTATGTATTCGTTCTTGCAATCTCTGCCATAGACTAGCTTCATCACCATCGGCAAAAATTGCCCCATCTAAACCTAACTTTTGCCCAACCTCCAAAACTCGGTTTGACTGCTCCTTAACACTCTCACTAATACTTTGAAAGCGGGCAATTAATCCTAGCCCTTCACCCAAACCTAAGCTGGACACCAATTTAGTCGATAGCAAATCAGCCTGAACTGGTGTTAATGCCGAACCTCGAAGGATATCAGCTGCTTGGGATACAGCCTCAGCATTACCAGTTAGTACCACCGTCCCCGATGCCTCCGATAGCGGATACAAGCGAAAAGTTAGTTGACTAATAAAGCCTAATGTGCCATAAGACCCAGTAAGCAACTTCATTAAGTCATATCCGGCAACATTTTTAACTACTCTCCCCCCAGCTTTGGCGATTTCTCCATCAGCACGGACAAAGGTAACACCTAGTAACTGGTCGCGCACACTACCATAACGTTGTCGCAGTGAACCTGTATCACCTGTGGCGACAATACCGCCAATGGTTGCTGATTCCAGTGCTGTGGGGTCAAGGGCAAGAAATTGCCGCGATTTTGCCAAAAGTGCTTGGAGATCGGAGAATTTCATTCCAGCTTCTACTGTGACAGTCAAATCGCCAACAGCGTGTTCAATCAGTTGGTTGATGCGTTTTGTACTGACTACAACATCAATACTTTTGGCTAAACCACCCCAGTTGAGTTTACTGCCACTACCACAGGGGAGGACGCGCCAGTTATTTGTATGAGCTTTGGCAATGACTACGGCTAGCTGTTCTTGGCTGCGGGGATAGACAATACAACTGGGTAAATTTCCAGAAGTTACAGCCTGTTGGATACGTTTTTGCTGATCTAGTTTGATATTTTCCCAAAGACAAACAGCATTTTCTTCGCCGATGATAGATGCAAAATCAGAAGCGGACACGCTTTGCGGCCTGTCGTTAGACATCGCTTTCATTGAGTTTATTTTTTTACGCCCTACATCTAATTTACTGGTTAACCTGACCAAAAAAGCGCATTGCCATTTAACAATTAGAAAAAAAAAAGTAGCAGAGGGGTAATCTTTACCCCTCTGCTACAAACAAATGGAGGTATAAACTTAATTATTTAATTGGCATGAATTAATTCTTGGGGTGCTGCGGCATCATAAACTGCGGCTTTCACAAATTCCTTGAGAACATCTTTGAGTCTTTGCTCAATTTCCTCATCTAACACGACGCTATTATCAGTTTGTCGTTGAATTTGTTTATCTACTGCATAAACAGTGGCTAAGATATGCCGCGCTCCTAATTCCGATAATACAGGTTTTAGGGCATATTCAATTGCCAATAAATGAGCGATCGTCCCACCAAGAGCGATTGGTAATATAGGTTTACCTGTGAATGATTTTTGTGGGAGCAAATCTAGAAATGTTTTCAGGACTCCTGTGTAAGCAGCTTTGTAGATTGGGGTGGCAATAATCACACCATCTGCCTTTGCTAATAAAGCTTTTGGTTGTTCTAAAGCAGGGCTGTCGTATCGTCCAAAAACTAAATCTTCAGCAGGCAAATCTCGGACTGAAATAATATCTACATGCAAGCCTTCTTGTTGTAAAAGCTTGGCGGTGTATTCGATAACACCATAAGTTCTAGATGGATGGGTTGGACTACCTGCGATCGCTAAAATATTTGTCATGCAATTAAACTCCTATGTATTAATGCGAATGGGGAATTGGGAATTGGTTATTTCCAATTCCCTAAACTTTACTAGGATATGGATGTGGCTTTCTCTTTATGTTGCTTAGGGAAATCTTCATTTGCCACAATTTCACCAAATGGACTTAAGACATGTTGCTTTTCCACTGTCGGCAGATTCTCTAAGGGCAAATGAGGAAATAAAAGTTCCGCAACTCGATAAGCTTCCTCTAAGTGGGGATAGCCGGAGAGGATAAAAAACTCAATACCCCAATCTGCATATTCCAACATCCTGGCCGCTACGGTTTGAGGATCGCCTGAAGATACAGCGCTTCCGGCTATTATGCAATACAGCTTTTCTCCTTTCCCCTATTCTGTCAAGGTTTTCAGTTTTAAGGTGTACCTCATAGCTGCCGGAAGTGCCGTAATGATTTAACTAGAGGGAAGGGAGCAGGGAGCAGGGAGCAGATTAGTGCCCAGTATATTGTTTAAAAATAATTTGTCGTTTCTTAGCTAATTTTAATCAGTCTATCAGGGCGAATTCAGAGCGATCGCTGATTATAGTGATTAATGTAGGGAATTCCGTACTGGAGTTGATTGTCCAGTTAACCGGAAAATAGAAAATAATAGATATATGGACAAACGCTATTTTTTTCAGGCTAGTGCAGTAATAGTCGGCACAGCATTGTTATCAAGGTATATCAATTCGGAGTCAAAAGCGATGACAACTTCTAACAGTGGATTTGAAATTACCAAACCAGAAGAAGAGTGGAGGACAATTTTAACGCCAGAACAGTATAATGTATTGCGTAAACACGGGACTGAACGCCCTCACACCAGCCAATTGGATAAGGAATACGACAATGGTACTTATTATTGTGCCGCGTGTGAACTGCCCCTATTTACCTCAAAGACCAAATTTAACAGTGGCACTGGCTGGCCCAGCTTTTTTAAGCCGATTGAAGGTGCGATCGCTACTACTGTAGATAAGTCGTTGTTTATGAGCAGAACTGAAGTGCATTGTAGTCGCTGTGGTGGTCATCTGGGTCATGTTTTTGATGACGGCCCTGCACCCACTGGCAAACGCTACTGTATGAACGGTGTTTCGCTGAAATTTACTCCTGCCTAACTTATTAACATAGGCGTAGTCTGTTATAGACATAGCACGTGCTAACTTAAATCATCAGATTTTGAGGCTTGACCAAGGGTGAATAAATTGTTGACAATAACTTCTACTCCTCAATGCTACTGGACAAAGTATTGTCAATTTAAATAGATACAACTCTTGGTCTTCGCTAAAGCTATTTACCTAAATCGTTCTATTTGTTTGAATCATTCTTATCCTTTTTGTCTTTGGGATCTTTTTTAGGTTTTTTAACTTCTTTATTACTTTTTCTTTCTTTAGACATTAGCGTTCTCCAACTAGGTTATTTAGTGAAAGTTTCCACATTCTGCAATCAGTAAATCAGGAATGACTTACCTGATATTCTTTTCAGGCAAAAAAGAAACTATAAGACATAAATGCTACTAACTACTATAATACGGTGTTGTTTGATTTAATGTAGCTTGAATCCATGTTGCCAGAGGTTGCCAAAATTATATAAAGATTTAGGTTAGAGGAGAATTTTCTTTGCTGGCAATCAGAACCTAAGTAAATCGGCGTAAATAATTAAAGCTTTGCAGAACTTACGCAAATATAATAGCCAAAACCACACGCGGTAGGGGTAATTTATGAATTGCTCCTACCGCGTGTGGTTTTGCGTGAATCCTATCCTAGCTCCCTTTGACTATTGCTCCAACAATTTTATCCGTTGCCACCAACGATTCAGGGGATAATAGACCACAGGTGCCCACAGACTACTAAGAATGGCAGAGGCTAGAGCGACACGTTGGTAATATGTCCAAATATCTGTTACTTTGCGTAGGCTGTGCCCGCCGTAGGCATCGCTTGTCAAAGTTAATTGCAATCCAAAGATCGTTTCTGCCAAAACTGCCATCACAAAGACAATTACAGCAATTGAAATAAAGTCTTCTTCAATAAAACGCTGTTTCTGGAGTAGACCAGTTAAAACTCCCACTATACCTAAACTGATGGCATGAGTAGGGTTAGGTGCTGTCATAGAATCTTGGAGTAATCCCAGAACTATACCTGCTAATGCTCCGGCAAACACTGTGCGCTTCACACTCCAAGCTACCACCCAAATTAACAGCCAGTTAGGGCCAATTCCCAATAATTCCATACCTGGCAGGCGAGTTGGCAATAATAGTAAACATAATAGTACAGAACTAGCCGTGATTATGTAACCCAACAACTTACGAGCACCGGGATGCCAGCGAGAAAGCGGCTGGATTCGGAATTTCGATTTTCGCCCCGATGATTTTGGCTTTTTCTGCCTGCTAATACCAAATGCAGGAATCTTCATTTTTCTATGGATTTTATTGAATAATTTACTTAGACTTTTGGTTTTCCAACTCTTGGTTTTCTGGCTTTGGATAAACTGCTACCCAATCAAGAGAGCGGATTGGCGGAAAAAGCTCAATTTTTGCTACTGATGCCGGAAGTTTCTTTAAATCCAGTGACTTAATTCGTCCTACTGCCAAGCCAGATGGAAATTTCTGACTATAAGTAGACGTAGAAACTAAATCTCCTATCTTGGCATTTGGAACTTTTTCATAAAACTCCAGCACAGCTTCGGCAGAAGAATCTCCTCGCAAAACGCCTTTAGCTGCTGTACGGCTAACTGATACACCCACTTGACTCTTGAGGTCACTGATTAACAACACGCGGCTAGTATTGGGAGTTACACTCTCCACCAAACCGACTAATCCACCATCTGCCTTGACTACAAAGCCTTCCTGAATCCCTGAATTCGTACCGCGATTTAGAGTAACTTGTTGCCACCACTGGTCAGCACTACGTCCTATCACCCTGGCTGGAATTGGCCGTGATGCCAGTGGCTCTTTTTCCACATAGCCTAATAAATCTTGTAGCTTTGTCTTTTGACTTTCCAAATCTACTATACGGGTTTGCAATTCCAATATCCGGGCATCTCTAATCCGTTCTTCTGGAGTTGGCCCTGACTGCAACATCTCTAATGGACGGGTAATTGCCTGGTATGTCTCAAGCACCAATTCACCTTGAGTCTGTCGCAATACGAAAGCACTACCAACAACTAAAGCTAATAACCCGATTTGTAAGCCTTTGCGATCCCACCAACGCCGTATTGTAACCATATATACCTTTGTCTACTTATACAATTAAGTTCTATTTGGATTCTATTTATATAGAACCCAAATAGAACTCAAATAGAACTCAAGTATGATATTTTTTTGCTACATATTGCGAGAGCTTTCTGTAACAACCCGTTCTAGCTGTTTGAAGTTTTCTAACACCCGACCTGTTCCGAGCACAACACAACACAGAGGGTCGGCGGCAATGTGGGTTACTATTCCGGTTTCATGACTAATTAAGGTATCTATGCCTTTGAGCAAAGCACCACCACCAGCTAACATGATACCTCTGTCAATAATGTCTGCTGCTAGTTCTGGAGGTGTACGTTCCAGTGTCCGCTTCACAGCTTCTATAATTACTGATAGCGGTTCCAACATGCTTTCACGGATTTCTGGGCCTTTGATGGTTACAGTTCGCGGTAGACCAGAAAGCAGGTGTAAACCTCGGATTTCCATCATCGCATCATTATCATCATGGGTAGGATAGGCAGAACCAAGGCGAATCTTGATGTCCTCGGCAGTCCGTTCACCAATGACTAAGTTATGAACTTTCTTAATATACTGAATGATTGAATCAGTCAGTTCATCCCCAGCAATGCGTACTGATTCGCTAATTACCGTACCCTGAAGACTTAGCACCGCGACTTCTGTTGTACCACCACCAATATCGATGATCATGTTGCCAGTGGGTTCGGCAACAGGTAGTCCTGCACCAATGGCCGCGGCTACAGGTTCATCGATTAAATAAACTTTTCTTGCTCCTGCTTGGTGGGCTGCATCCATCACAGCTCGCCTTTCTACACCCGTGACCCCACTGGGAATACCAATGACAATTCGGGGTAAGATTAGAGATTTACCTTCATTTACACGCTGAATAAAGCTTTTCAGCATTAGCTCGGCTATATCGAAATCAGCGATTACACCATCACGCAAGGGGCGGAGGGCAATCACATTTCCAGGTGTCCGACCGAGCATTTTTTTGGCTTCTTCTCCTACTGCTAGTGCTACCTTTTCGTTAACATCGATAGCAACGACAGAAGGCTCTTGCAGTACAATACCTTTACCAGATACATAAACCAGGGTGTTAGCAGTACCGAGGTCGATACCCATATCCCATGATGTGCGAAAGTTCCTAAAAATACCCACGCTTCTCTAAGCCCCCTATGTGCGATACTTCTTGACTACAACGGTAAGAGTGGATTCGATTATGTTTGTATCCTGAGTTCAGCAAACTAAACTATATTTTTATATAATTCCCAGGAATATTTACTATGTCTCAGGCATCTGTGTTTTGATATTCTCTGGTTCGCTTAGTATATCCGTATACTTTTATGTGTTTCTCCAAGTAGTTATGTATAATTTTTCAATTCCACTATATTGTTAACTGTTTAACACATTATTTTCAAGTGTTTCATAATTCGCTATGATAAAAGTCAGAATTAACAAGTACACTTGTACTGAAAGGTAAAACCTATGAGTATCAATATTGTCACCCTTGTTGGTCGTGTAGGCGGCGACCCAGATATAAAATATTTTGAGTCTGGTAGTGTTAAGTGTAGATTGACACTAGCGGTAAAAAGGCGATCGCGCAACAGCGATGAACCTGACTGGTTCACCCTAGAATTATGGGATAAAACGGCTGAAGTAGCAGGTAATTATGTGCGTAAAGGCAGCTTAATTGGCATCAAAGGTTCCTTAAAGTTTGACACATGGAGCGATCGCCAAACAGGAGCAAACCGTTCTACACCAATTATTAGAGTAGACCAGCTGGATTTATTAGGCTCTAAGCGAGATGGAGAGGGCGGTGCAGGAGATATGTCTTCAGAACATTTTTAATTATTTGGGCATGGGGCATTCATTATTAGTCCTTTGCCCTCACAAATGACAAAGGACAAAGAACTAATGACAAATGACTAATAACTAATTTGCAACGTCACCGATGCTTCTACTTCCTGTTCACCACCAACGACAGGGGTTGAAGCATCAGCTACCTTAGCAGCTTCAGCCCGTAAAAACATTGGTGGTGGCGGAGGCGCAGTGGCATTATTAACTTGAATGCTGACTATCTCTTTGGATTTGAAACCCAAGGCACTGAAAACAGCATCAGCTTGCTGTCGGGCATCTTGGGTGGCTTCCTTTAATGCTTGTTTTTGAGCAGCTGCGATCGCTTCATCATTCGCAACAAAACTAATACCATTAATTTGTGTTGCCCCTGCTTTCACTGCATCATCCAATAATGTCCCAGCTTTCTCGGTGGGAATGCGAAAACTTACGGTGTTATTGGCAGCATAGCCTGTAATCCTCTGCACATTATCAGTGTAGCTGTAAACTGGATTCAGTCGGATACCAGTAGTTTGTAATTTTTCGACATTTTGGCTCTTGAGAAACGCAACCACAGCTGATGACCTCCGGGCGGCTTCTTGCTGTACCTCCTGTGCTGTTTTCCCCTGAATTTCCACTCCTAAACTGACTTGTGCCAAGGTTGTAGGAATTGTTTCCACTCCACGACCACTGACACTAAGGGTTCGCCACATTTTTTCTTTTTCTTGCGCCAATGCAGGTAGTACAAAAGTTGCACATAAAAGCATTGCTAAAGGCAGTATTTTCCACAGGTTTCCAGATGGAAACTGAGAACCGGGTAAAGCGGCTCTAGTCATAAGATTTGCACTCCTCAAAGTATCCACAGATGTTTTTAATAAGCGTATTTAGCAATCTTTGTGATGACTGTTGATTTTTAACAGTCATCACAAGTTTTTCACAATATAAGTGCGATCGCTAGATCCGATTTGTATGTTCTTACTTTGACACTGCGATCGTCAAAAGCTGAAATGGTTACATTTTTTGATACTAAAAAAATTACACCAACATTTTTAAAGATTTTGTCATGATGGTAAATTAATTCACTGACTTGGACTTACTGCAAGTTTCTAAACTGTCTGTAGCCCCGGTTTGCGAAGTTTTCTGATAGCGCTTGATGGAGTGGATAAATGGCACAAATTAAGCTTTTGAACCTGCCAATAGCATCTCCACAGATAGACGTTTTTCAGAAACACGTCAAAATCAAAGAGAAGGATTTTCACAGAACCCATGCATTTGTTAGATCCAATTAACTTCTCTTTTCCTCTGCTGGCTACTGCAACAGAAGCCGCAGACAGTTCAATGGTAGTAGCCGCAGTGCTACTAAGCTTAGTAGTCGTTTACCTCGCCAGCAAAGTTGGTGGAGAGTTATCAAACAAAGTGGGTTTACCGCCCGTCTTAGGCGAACTATTGGGTGGTGTGGTAGTTGGCATCTCTGTTTTCCACCTTTTAGTGTTTCCAGAAGGCAGCACAGACAGTTCTAACTCTTTGATCGTGTCCTTCCTTCAAATCACTGCTGGTTTAACTCCTGAAGCCACTCCAGCCGTATTTGCAGCCCAGTCTGAGGTCATTTCTGTTTTGGCAGAGTTGGGTGTGATCATTCTGCTGTTTGAAATCGGTTTGGAGTCGAACTTAAAAGACTTAATGGCAGTTGGTATCCAAGCCACCGTCGTAGCAATAGTGGGGGTAGTAGTACCCTTTACTGCTGGGACTGTGGGACTGATGACTTTGTTTGGAATTGCTGCTGTACCCGCAATTTTTGCTGGGGCGGCTTTGACTGCCACTAGTATTGGGATTACTTCCAAGGTGCTGTCAGAGTTGGGGCGACTCAATTCTAAAGAAGGGCAGATTATTCTAGGTGCTGCCGTAATTGACGATGTATTAGGAATCATCGTTTTGGCGGTAGTTGCCAGCCTAGCTAAAGATGGCGTGGTGGATGTCAACAAAGTTATTTATTTGATTATCAGCGCCACAGGTTTTATTTTAGGAGCAATTCTACTAGGGAATGTTTTCAATAAATCCTTTGTAGCGATCGCTGATCAACTCAAAACACGCGGTGGACTGGTAATACCAGCATTTATCTTCGCCTTTGCTATGGCATACCTTGCTGCTGTCATCCACTTAGAAGCAATTTTAGGAGCTTTTGCGGCGGGTTTAGTCCTAGAAGAGACAGATAAGCGTAAAGAATTGCAAACGCAAGTCTGCCCCATTGCCGATATGTTGGTGCCAATTTTCTTTGTAACTGTTGGGGCAAAAACTGATTTGGGAGTCTTAAACCCAGCAATTCCCGACAATCGAGAAGGTCTAATTATGGCAACTTTCCTGATTGTAGTAGCCATTCTCGGTAAAGTAATCACAGGCTTAAGCGTGTTTGGTCAGCCAGGAATCAACCGTTTAGCGATCGGTGTGGGGATGATTCCCAGAGGGGAAGTTGGCTTAGTGTTTGCTGGTGTCGGCGCAGCCAGTGGCGCTCTCTCGAAACCATTAGGAGCGGCAATCATCATGATGGTTATCTTGACAACCTTTTTAGCTCCTCCTTTGTTACGATTTGTGTTTCCAGACCCAAAAACTGTGGGTACAGGCTTAGACCAACTGGTTTTAGACGGTTCCTCTGGAAACTCGTTGGTAATTGAACCACCTCAGTCAAGGGTGTCAGCATCAAATGATAGTGACAATTTAGAAGTAACTCCAGAATCTGGCGATCGCTAATTAAATTCTTGGGTAAATTCTTACTGAGTTCTGAGTTATTTTCGCTCAGAACTCAGGACTCTGAATTCAGTACTATCACCGGGCTTTGAAGATTCTGCAATTATGCAGTGGAAACTTCTCTCCTCAAATTTCCGTCCCATCTGATTGTAGAATAATCGTCTGTTTATAATTTCTACCAGCATTCAGAATGTTATTTATTTCCAGTCTCTCTTGGCTTGTAAGCCTTTATCTGAATATTTTTCAGGTAATTAGGGAGTAACACCCATAAATCTTGCTAAATCATCTGACAGTAATGGGAATTATTTACTTAGTGCATTGATGGCAACAAATAAAAAACAGTTATCAGTGAACGGTTATCAGTTATTAGTTATTAGTTTTCTAGCTTCCTTGGAAGTCAGAATTCCTACCTCTAAAGGTGGAAAATTTCACATGGGGATTTAGACCCAATATGATGTCTGATAACTGATTTAAGCATGTTCTTATACCAGCTTAAAAATCAAAAATCAAGTTTAGGTGGTGACGGTGTGATGATTTACCAATGAGTTGAGATATTAACGGCTCCCATGAACGTGAATTAGGAGAAAGGACTGTGAAATTACACTGGTTATTACCCAGCACTATTGGAACTATCTTCATGCTATCGTCGCCTGCAATGGCTGCGAAACTTGAATCTTGGCACTTTGATGCCAATCAAAACAGGCTGGAAATTAATACTGTAGGAGCAGTTCAACCCCAAGCACAACTAATTTTCAATCCGACTCGGCTGGTAATTGATTTGCCAGGAACCACATTTGGCCGTCCGCAATTAACCCAACAGGTGGGTGGTGCAATTCGCTCAATCCGGGTTGGGCAGTTTGATACAGAAACAACTCGGATAGTTGTGGAACTAACAACTGGTTATACTTTAGACCCCAAACAAGTAAAATTTGTTGGGACAACTGGCGATCGCTGGACGGTGCAATTACCCAGACCAGAAGTTGATAGAGTAGCCTCATCACCCACCTTATCTCCCAGAAGTGCTTATAGTGTTGTTACCCCAGACTCTAAGCCGCAACCTAGTATTTCAAGGGTTGCCACTACTACACGAGGGGCGACTGAAATTGAGGGCTTGATAGTAACAGGCGATGGGTTGTTCATCCGCACCAGTGGAGGCAATCCTGGGACTCAGGTAGTTCGCAGCCGCGATGGTGCTAGCATCTTCATAGATGTCTCTAGCGCATCTTTATCACCACGTCTGGCGCAACAGAATAGTATACCTGTTAACAAACATGGTGTTAGCCGTGTCGAATTCACCCAAATACAAAACCAAACTCCTACTGTCCGCTTGACTTTGCGGGTAGATAAAAATAGCCCAAATTGGCAAGCAAGTAATAGTAACAGTGGTGGTTTGGTGGTTCTGCCTAGTCGCGTTGTCAGATTGCCTGAAAGTAGTAATTCGGACAATCAATCACAACCACCCTCATTACCTAGCAGATTATCTGCCAACAACTCGCCAGCAACAATTGAGTCTGTGCAACTTGCCGATAATGGCACACAACTGCTAATTAGAGGCAACCAACCTTTATCTGCTAAGGGAAACTGGGATACATCCTCTGGTCTATTCCGGGTAACAATTACCAATGCCAAGTTGGCTCCCAGAGTTACAGGGCCTACTTTTGCTCCCAATAGCCCCATTCTTCGGGTACGTCTGCAACCCCAAGCATCGAATACAGTAGTTGTTTTAGTCCAACCAGCAGCCGGAGTGCAATTTGGGCAACCCAGGCAAGTGGGCGACCAGCTTTTAGCTCTACCAATACAACAAGGTTCTCGGCGAGTTGTCAACCTCCCCGGAAGACCACCCTTTGCTTTACCTGGGCTACCACCGCCAAACCGAGGGCCATTCCCAGACCCAAACAAGCCAAATCCTCAGCCAATAACACAACCACAGCGCCGAGTTACCAATGGGCGAGTGGTAGTCATTATTGACCCAGGACATGGTGGTAAAGACTCAGGAGCAGTAGGCATTGGGGGGGCATTGGAAAAGGATGTTATCTTGCCTATTGGTAAAAAACTTGCGGCAATTTTACAGCAAAATGGTATACAAGTAGTTATGACGAGAGATTCTGACTATTTTGTTACCCTTCCGGGACGGGTACAATTAGCAGAGCGAGCTAACGCTAATGTATTCGTTAGCATCCACGCCAATTCAGCAGGTGCGAGTCGTCCAGATGTTAATGGCTTGGAAGTCTATTATTACGATAGCGGTTTGGATCTAGCTCGCGTTGTTCGTAGTAGTATTCTGCAAAGTATTGGTACTCTCAAAGACAGGGGAGTGCGGCGAGCCAGGTTTTA
Organism: Nostoc sp.; assembly: GCF_036919895.1. GTDB lineage: Bacteria > Cyanobacteriota > Cyanobacteriia > Cyanobacteriales > Nostocaceae > Nostoc. Next base: position 27,016 of record NZ_JBALBW010000024.1, on the reverse strand, counting down.
TGTCCTCAGAAAAAGTTCAATGCCCTCCATTCTCGTGGAAACAGGTTATATGACTGGTCGGGAGGATATGGCTAGGCTTAGAACCTCAGCTTACCAAAATCAAATGGCAGAAGCGATCGCTCGTGGCGTTCTTCAGTATCTAAAGAGAAGATAAATAGTTTAGTCGAAATTGTTGAGTAAATACATCTAATCTTTACCATTGTTCTCCAATTTAGTAGTAAAACAATTTAAGTATTATTGCGGCGGGACAAGAGTAGCTTCTTTGTTATTGTCATCTGATGCTTTACCAGTCAAATTTATCTGAGCTAATGGCATGGCAAAATCATCAGAGCGTGCTATATTTTACGCCATTAGCTGTGTCTTAATAACAGCGCAAAACTCAAGATAAGCGGTGATGGTGTGAGGATTTGCCAATATGTTGAGATGTTAACGGCTCCCATGAATGTGAATCAGGAGAAAGGACTGTGAAATTACACTGGTTACTATCCAGTACTATTGGAACTATCTTCATGCTATCGTCGCCAGCCATGGCCGCGAAACTTGAATCTTGGCGTTTTGATGCCAATCAAAACAGGCTGGAAATTAACACATTAGGGAATGTTCAACCCCAAGCACAATTAATTTTTAATCCCACTCGTTTAGTAATTGATTTACCAGGAACCACATTTGGCCGTCCGCAATTAACCCAACAGGTGGGCGGTGCAATTCGTGCTATCCGGGTTGGGCAATTTGACGAACAAACAACACGGATAGTCGTTGAACTGACTCCTGGTTATACTTTAGACCCCAAGGGAGTACAATTCGTTGGTAGAACTGGCAATCGCTGGATGGTGCAATTACCTACACCAGTAGCCGATAATAATGTCCCCTCAACAAATACTGTGGGACAACAAGAACAAGCCATAGCCACAGAAACTTCGCCGAGAACATCTCCACCAGTGTTCTCCCAAAGGGATATTTACAATGTGGTGACAACAAGCCCTGTCAATCCACCTAGAAATGGAATGCTTCTCGCCAGAACTACTCAAATTGAGAACTTACAAGTCACAGGCGATGGGTTTTTCGTCCGTACCAATGGTGGTAATCCTCAGATTAAGGTAAATCGTAGCAACGATCAAAGAGCAATTAACTTCGACATCGCCGGCGCTACTTTATCACCAAGTCTAAAGCAGCGCGATTTGTCAATTAATCGCTATGGTGTCAGCAGCATTCAGTTCAGTCAATTACAAACAAGCCCATCTGTTGTTCGTATGACTTTACAGGTGGACGAAAATAGTCAAAATTGGCGGGCAACCACTAGCAGTGTTGGTGGTTTTGTGCTTCTACCCAGTCGTGGCATTGCTCAGTTACCTGGAGGTAATAGTCCACGCCCCATACCATCTAGTACAGCTACAATTGAGTCTGTACAATTGGCTAATAATGGCACACAACTGCTGATTAGAGCAGACCAAGCTGTATCTGCCACAGGAGGTTGGGATAGAACCTCTGGTCTATTCCGTATTACCATCAACAATGCTCGGTTAGCACCCAAAGTCACAGGCCCGACTTTTAATCCTAATAGCCCTATCCTGCGAGTCCGCCTGCAACCACAAGAATCCAATACTGTGGTCGTCTTAGTGCAACCAGCAGCTGGAGTGCAAATTGGGGAACTCAATCAAGTTGGCGACGAGCTTTTGGCTTTAGAATTACGACGCTCTGGTAGTGTCACGCCACCCCTTGTTTTACCTCCTCTATCGTCAAATCAAGGGCAATTCCCAAACCCCATAGATAATCCCCGTCCTATATCCCGTCCACAGCCGCGTCCCTCAGTTCCTAGAGGAAAATTACTAGTTGTGATTGACCCAGGACATGGTGGAAAGGACTCAGGCGCACCTGGCATAGGTGGACTTTTAGAAAAGGATGTAATTCTGCCTATTGGGAAAAGGGTAGCAGCAATTTTAGAGCAACATGGCGTACAAGCTGTACTAACGCGGGATGCTGACTTTTTCGTAGAACTTCAAGGACGGGTAGAAATTGCCGAGCGAGTTAATGCGACTGCGTTTGTCAGCATTCACGCTAATTCTGTTGATAATCGTCCTGATGTCAATGGGTTAGAAGTATATTATTACGATAGCGGTTATGCTCTGGCGGAAGTTGTTCGCAACACCATCCTCCAGGACATAGATACAATTAAAAACCGGGGAACCCGCAAAGCCAGATTCTACGTTCTCAGGAAAAGCTCTATGCCGTCGATTTTAGTAGAAACAGGTTATATGACTGGTCGAGAAGATAATCCCAGATTGGCATCACCAGAGTATCAAAATCGCATGGCAGAAGCGATCGCTCGTGGCATCCTAAAATACTTACAGCGTTAATATAGTACAAATTACTATTAAAAGGTGGTATTTAGACTCCTTTGGCGTACAGAATTTAGTGGTCAATTAGCCGATTGTCTGCTAAATTCTGTATTTTAAATCCCAAAACCTAAATTAATATCTGCCTGTGTATTCATCTTCGATCTTTGATGCGAATCTTGACGATTTTTCGGCTCTTGAACCCCAACGTGCCCCAATTGGCATCTTTGACAGTGGTGTAGGTGGACTGACGGTACTGCGCCAACTATATCGGCAACTCCCCAATGAATCAATTGTTTATTTTGGGGATACAGCTCGACTTCCTTACGGAATTCGCTCACAAGCAGAAATTTTACAATTTACGCGCGAAATTCTTACCTGGCTACAAGAGCAGCAGGTAAAAATGGTAATTATGGCTTGCAACACCAGTTCTGCCCTAGCCCTAGAAACCGTGCGTCAAGAATTCAACATCCCCATTTTGGGAGTAATTCTACCTGGTGCAAAAGCTGCTGTACAGCAAGGAAAGCGAATTGGTGTAATTGCAACTCCAGCGACGGCAAAAAGTAATGCTTATAAGCACGCCATCCTCGAAATTGCCCCTGATGTGCAAGTCTGGCAAGTTGGCTGTCCTGAGTTTGTGCCACTCATTGAGCAAAACCGGATTCATGACCCTTACACTGCTGAAGTAGCACGAGCCTATCTAGAACCTTTAATAGAGCAGGAAATCGACACCTTAGTTCACGGCTGTACCCATTATCCCCACCTTACACCAGTATTGCGATCGCTCCTCCCCTCTCAAGTCAAGCTAGTTGACCCAGCCGTTCATGTCGTGGCAGCTTGTGCCCAAGAGTTAGATTTGCTAGGCTTAAAAAATACCCACCTCCCATTGCCAACTCGCTTCGCAGTTAGTGGTTGTCCGCAACAGTTTTCCCAGTCAGGAGTGCAGTGGCTGGGCTATACCCCAATGGTTGAAGAGGTTTGCTTCACGGATACTGCGATTTCCCAACTCCAATAAAACTAATTTGTCCTTTGTTTTGATTTAAAGACAAAGGACAAATGACTACTGACTATTAACAGCTTCAGTCACCTTTGCCCTTACAGATATCTCCTGCTTGTGTTTTCCTTCGGCAGATGAAGGGAAACTTGTAGGGACAGTCTTTGTACCCGTTCGCTTTGCCAGTGCTAATAACAGGTAGACTGCGAACAAATATCCAGACGCTAAAATAAAAATCATCATAGGTATACTTCCGTAAATCATTGTTCTACTAGCACCTTTTCAAACGAATATAAAATTCCATAAAATTTAGTAGAACCTCAGACAACCAAGTGCATTCTTGATTGCTGTAGCTTCATATAGTAAAATTATGTATAGAGGTAAAATCCTCTACGGACAAAGAATTTATTGTCTAATACGACTTCTTGCAGACCATAGATCCCACAGCACTTAGATTACTGTTTAGCAACCTAAAACTACGATTTTCATCGGTCTACTTGATCTGCGTTATTTTTTTCACACTGCTGTGAAAAGAGCAATGCTCGCGCTCAACGTGCGCTGAAGACGTGTAGCGGCTTCCCATAGGGATATCGCATAGCTCCAAACCAGGAGTTTTGCATATCGCAGAATAAACCAAAGGAATAATCCCTTTAATCTAAACTATGATTAATTATTTTAGACTCACATCACCAAGCCAGTGAAACCACTCACTAAGTGACCTACTTTTGGGGGTGTGAATATCTGAAAAATTTATAATTCCTACATTTTAGCGTAACACAACAGCCCTGAATTTGAAGCCCACTTGACTGCTAAATTTCAAATTTTTTGAACAGCTATAATTCAGTCCTGAAGAAATTTAGTCTTACCATTGGCGACTTATTTAAATTGTATTCATTTTGTCAATAAGTAATATTGCTTGAATTTTGTTTTGAACTGTGGCGGTAAACGTGTATCAGGAAACTACTTAATACAATTAAAGCGGATATTTATTCTCATATACTGAGAATTCATGTTTTAAGTGAGTTTAAAACCTGAGTCCATAAGAAATAAGCATAATTGCTTATTGACAAACCTACTATCTATCTTAATTATCACCCATAGATTCATAAAAATGGGATTAACTTATGAAAATTTTGCGGTGGCACAGGGTTATCTTAAAATGAGTGTAGGATATGTAAACTTTCGTAACCTAAGTCAGAGTCCGCCCATCCATGACCCCAGCCACCTCCCTGTTTACCCCTGTGGAAGCAGACCTGCGACTACTAGCAGATAACCTAAAACAGCTAGTTGGAAATCGCCACCCCATTTTGTTTGCAGCAGCCGAACATTTATTCGGAGCCGGGGGAAAGCGTATCAGACCAGCAATTGTCCTGCTAATATCGCGGGCAACCATGTTAGATCGAGACATTACACCGCGTCATCGCCGCCTAGCTGAGATTACAGAAATGATTCACACAGCAAGCTTGGTACATGATGATGTAGTAGATGAATCAGACGTGCGGCGAGGCGTTCCTACCGTTCATAGTTTGTTCGGTAATCGCATTGCTATATTAGCAGGAGATTTTCTTTTTGCCCAATCTTCCTGGTATTTAGCAAACTTGGATAATTTGGAGGTGGTAAAACTCCTCTCAGAAGTCATTATGGATCTGGCTACTGGGGAGATCCAGCAGGGACTAAATCGTTTTGAAGCTGGTATCTCGATTGAAACTTACCTCCAGAAGAGTTATTACAAAACAGCTTCGTTAATTGCCAACAGTTCAAAAGCTGCTGGGTTACTTAGTGAGGTTTCGCGGGAAACTGTCGAGCATTTGTATAGCTACGGTCGTCATTTTGGTATAGCATTTCAAATTGTTGACGACATTCTAGATTTCACCAGTACAACAGATACCTTGGGTAAACCAGTGGGGTCAGACTTGAAAAGTGGTAATCTGACAGCACCAGTTTTATTTGCTTTAGCAGAAAAACCATCCTTGGAAGTGTTGATCGATCGGGAGTTTGCTCAAGAAGGGGATTTAGAACAAGCACTAGCACTAATTCAAGATAGTCAAGGCATACAGCAAGCACGGGAGTTAGCTGCTCAACATGCGAAATTAGCAATTGAACATCTTGCAGTTCTTCCACCCTCAGAATCCCACCAGGCATTGATTAACATCGCTGAGTACACACTGAGTCGTCTCTATTAAATTAGTTATTAGTTATTAGGTACAGAATAGGGTTTTAGATGCCAATCTGAACCTACCAGATGTACTTAGGTGGGGGAATTTGGCTCAATGGTCAGCTAAAATTTGAAAAATGTTCACTGATAACTATTTGTTAATCAATTTTAGATTAGTCAGAAAATTAAGCCGATCGCCTGGTTCTTTAAAGAACTAAAAGGGTAGTAATTGGCATTAATTTCTTTTCACCAAAAACTTTTTCAAAGAAATTTGAGGCTTAAAATTTGGGATGTGGGATTGTATCTAAAAAATCCCACATCCCAAATTTTTCTATGCAATATCAGGGGGTATCTGTTTAGGCGATCGCTGCTGTCGTAACTGTTGCTGCATACGTTTCTCTAGATCGGTTCGCCGAATTTCAACGGTATGAGTGGTCTTACCCGGCGTTTCCAAAAAAAGGATACTATCTACGGGTTCTAATGCCACCAATTGGAACAAAATATGGGTGACAGGAGTAATTTTAGCTAGCATTTGAGGGTCAAGCCCAGCAGGGGAAATTAGAGAGACATCCTGTATGGTAGGGAAAGCGTAAATAACTCGCTTTTCCAATCCTGGATTAGCACGATTGCTCAAAGTAGTTAAAACCCAGCTTGACTCCGAATTTTGGAGAATATAGTACTGGGAGTGACGTAATTTTTGAGCGATCGCTCTAAGGGCAGGAGCAATTGCTGCAATCAGATTTGGTGTTATACCATCGCAGGGTGCATTGTCAATCAGCAATTGAATTTGTGCTTCTAAATCCATAATGACTTGTATACGGCTTCTGGGTAATGGCAATAACATCTATCAAAGTGTGAACAATCCCAGCCAAGTTGGGAATAATAAAATCAGCCACATCCTCAATATAGGATTGGTCTGCGTTTAGCTTATACGTAAAACCAAAAAAGCCAATACCCACAGTCGTACAGGTTGTATTTAAATACTTAGGGTCTTTTGAAAACTGAGACTATGAATTCAGCCGCAACCGTAACTATTCCATCTGCAAATATTCTGGGAGAAAATTCTAAAGGCGTGGAGGCGATCTTTCAACTCCTGTCCAAGGAGTTTCAACAATCGACCAAAGCTTCGGAACAGAATTGCCACGATGTAGCAAGACGTATTACCACCGAAGTATATCGGATTTGCCATGAGAGCAAACGTATTCAAGCTTCTGGAACTGTAGAAAGCTCGGCGCTCACCCTGGCTCGGCATCGGCTGCAACAGTGTCTCAGGTACTATCAGTTGGGTTCAAATCGGGGCAGAGTAGAATTACACAGTACTCTGAGTGCAATTATTTATCGATACATTAATCCGCCTCAGAAGCAATTGAGTTATCAAGGGCGACTGACTATAATTGAAGATTTTTTACAAAGTTTTTATCTAGAAGCATTAAACGCTTTCCGCCGAGAAAATCAACTAGGTGCTACTTATCGCCCCCAGACGCTTCTAGAATTGTCTGAGTACATGGCATTTACTGAACGCTACGGCAAGCGACGCATTCCCTTACCAGGCCGTCAGCAGCAGCTAATTATCTTGCGGGCGCAAACTTTTTCTCAACACCAGCCCCCAGAAACCAGCGTAGATATAGAACAAGCCGCAGAAGGCAGCAATAATGAAGGTGATGGTTCTTGGGAAGAACCAGCAGTACATCAATTGCGCTCCACAATGGCAACGCAAGCTGAACCTGAACCCGAAGAAGATACATTGCGTTCCGTTGTGGTTACAGAATTAATGAATTATCTCGAACAACGGCAACAATCTGACTGTGCTGATTACTTTTCCCTCCGCCTCCAGGATCTATCAGCCCAGGAAATTGAGTCGGTTTTAGGTTTAACCCCTCGTCAGAGAGATTACTTACAGCAGCGCTTCAAGTATCATTTGATTCGGTTTGCATTATTACACCGTTGGGAATTAGTTCACGAGTGGCTAGAAGCCTCTTTGCATACCAATTTGGGCTTAACTCCCCAGCAATGGCAAGTATACACAGCACAACTGGACAATAAGCAACGATCTTTATTAGAGTTGAAGCAACAAGGACAAGCCGATGAGAAAATCGCCAAAACTTTAGGGCTGTCAATGGCACAACTTCAAAAACGATGGTTTAAGATTCTTGAGCAAGCTTGGGAAATTCGTAACTCATTAGTGTCCGGATCAGGTGCATCTACTCATGAATAGTGACTCAGAATCCTCACAATATCAGTATCTCGGTTGGTTATTGACAGATGATGTCAAAAATAACGAGCAATCTGTACCATGTGAGGAAAATGACGGGGTAAAAAAACTTCTCAATGAAGCCACTGCTTCAAAAAGCAGTGAGCCAAAATTGGGAGGAACGCCCCAGACCTTTCAATTGGGAGAAATTCCTACTGTGCAAGATCGTTTCCAAGCCGTCCTTAAGCGTCGGTTACAAATCCAAGTCCAAGACCACCCACCTTTGTTTCCCTGGGAAACACAATTAATCGACTATCCCGATTTTGTTGATGAGCCGTCAATGACGCTCGTTCCTACCTGGGGATGGATGGTACAACAGTCGAAACTAAAACTGCCGTGTCCCTTGCCGGAGAGAGTTTTTCAGCAATTGCTGGAACAATGTCAGGCATTGGTGACATCTTCAGTACCTCTGGGAGCAAAATTAGTTCAAGTGGTGGAGAGCTTTTTTCCCAACGAGTCTCAAGCCCTAAATGATATAGCTGGATTGGTGCTAAGAAGCACTTGTCGATCTGTAAATACTCTGGAGACAATACCCAATATTCAGAGCGATTATTCAGATTTGCAGCTGCGTCAACAGATGGCTTTGTCGTTGATGGCGGCTAAACAATTGCTGGAAAATTTGACTCTACCAATTTCAGTAACCAGTCCAGTGGTAGAAAGACAATGGTTAACCACTGTCGGTAATTTAAACATCAGAGTAGAATATCAGTCTGTAGGTAAACTTACGAAGTTACTTGTTCAGGCTGAGTTACCCGTTAAAGGGACTTTGACACTTCGGGGAAGTGGCACGTTAGCAATGGCAACATCTTCGACTCCGGGATACTTAAGTGTAGAGTTAGGCTGTGAGCAACTTAACCCAACTTATACTTTGGAAGTTGAGTTTCCAGAAATTGACGAGCAGCCACTTTTGTTTGTCATTAATCCCACTGTGTAACCTTAACTACTACCGCTAGTATGTAATGCCGAATATCTTAAGGTAACTATTGCCTTGGGGTTTTTTCATCCTCTAGATAATACTAGTTCCAGGGTGCTTACTTATACTTAAGGCGTGGTTATGGTTAACCAGTGGGTGTAGACTCACCCTCTACCTAAATAATTGATTTTTCGTGGGTACTCGTCAGTCCATTTGGTTGTCAGCAAAGCCTGGGGAACGAGTTAGTTTGTTTTGCTGATTTTGCCTCTATTTTACCAAGCCACCAATTTTTCACAACGAATTTATTCGCTTGTGTTGTTTTTTTATACAAAATTATGTTTTGACGTTCGCGGAGCGTGCCGGAGGCATTACCACAGAGGCGCAGAGAAGCCAGTGCGTTGGGCGGGTTCCCCGACTTGTAGCAACTGGCGCAACGCAGAGAGAAGAAAGAAATGTGATGCTATTGATGAGTCGGCAAATGTATAAATCCCAGGCTCTGGCGTTGCCAGCCTGGGGTAGTTCATCTTGTAATAAATAGGCGCTAAACCTAGATAGATGCATGAAGGCAGGATAATAAAGCTTCTTCTAACGGGAATACTTTAAAGTAGGGCGAAGAGTTTCGTCCGTGGCATCTATAATTTAGACTCGAAATGCTCAACTTATCTAGGATGAATCGGTTCTGGCGTGTCCCTGTAGGTAATTTCTGGCGGCAAAATTTACAGAAGTCGCCTTTAATAGAAGTAGAAGATTCGATTTACTTGCGATCGCTGGTGCTAGCGTTGGTTATTTTGGGAATTGTGGCGACGGATATCGCCGCGGAAACTTCATTCAGTTTTTGGGCGTTACCCCTGAGTTTAGTAGGTGCGATTTGGAGTCACTATCGTCGCCGCGATGCCAATGTTGCAGTTAAATTCTGCATCGCCATTGGCATGTTAATAGCACTTGGTAGTTTCTTTGGGCGGTTAGTAGGAGAATTGAATGATACGCGGTTGAGTTTGGCGGAGTTATTAATTCAACTCCAGGTGTTGCACAGCTTTGATACGCCCCGCCGCAAAAATTTGGGTTATTCGATTGTTATAGGATTGATTTTATTAGGTGTGGCGGCAACCCTAAGTCAAACTTTAGCATTTGCACCTGTGTTGCTGTTATTTTTAGCGATCGCTCTGCCAACTTTAGTATTAGATTATCGCTCACGCTTGGGGTTGCAGCCGTTAAAAAATCAAAAGGAAAAATTCAATCAGAAGAATTCCTCACCTCTTAATTTTAAATTTTTAATTCTAACTTTTTTGCTAATTGTCGGTCTAGGACTGGCAATTTTTGCTGTTTTACCGAGATTCCCTGGCTATCAGTTACGGAATTTTCCTGTAAGTTCTCCTATCGAGTTAAAGGGCAAGTTTACAGGTAGTAGTATCATTAATCCTGGTTATGTCCGTCAAGGTAGTGGTAATAATCAAGGTAATGGTAGCGGTGGCAGGGGACAAAATAAAACAGGTGAACCGGGAAAAATAGATAATAATTTTTATTACGGTTTTAATAGCCAGATTAACCAAAACTTGCGGGGCGAGATGAAACCTAAAGTTGTGATGCGGGTGCGATCGCAAGCTGAGGGTTTTTGGCGAGTATTAGGATTTGATCGTTATACAGGTAAAGGATGGGAAGTCTCTCGGAATGAAAATGTGATGACTATGAGGCGATCGCCTTGGTCTTACCAAATTTTTCTTAACCGACCTCTGATTATTGGTAAAACCCAAGAGATAGTCCAAACTTATACAGTGGTGGACGATTTGCCTAACTTAATTCCGGCGATGGCTTATCCCAAAGAGATTTACTTTCCCACACCACTGATTGCAGTTGATACAGAAAATGGATTGCGATCGCCTGTGGAATTATCACAAGGACTCACTTACACAGTAATTTCTGAAGTACCATACCGCGATCGCACTTTGTTAGGTGAAGCTTCTACTAATTATCCGCAACAGATTAAGAAGCATTATCTGCAAATTCCTCCCGAAATTGCCGAAAAAGTCCGACAGCGCACTGAAGAAATTCTTGCTGACTACAATCGTGAAGGGGTATCAAAGTCTTCTAAAAGACTGGATTCACCTTATGAAAAAGCTCTCTACTTAGCTCAATATTTAAAGCAACGCTACTCTCTTCCGCAAAATCCCTTAGATTTGCCTTATTTGGGAGAAAAAGATGACTTAGTAGAAGCTTTCTTATTTAAATACAAAGGCGGTTATCCAGACCACTTCTCAACAGTTCTCACGGTAATGCTACGTTCTATTGGTATCCCATCGCGGTTAGTAGCAGGGTTTAGTTCGGGAGAATTTAATCCATTTACAGGATTATATGTTGTCCGTAATACTGACGCTTATGCGATGACGGAAGTATATTTTCCGAAATATGGCTGGTTTGCCTTTGACCCGATTCCCAATCATCCTCTTATACCACCATCAGTAGAAGATACTCAGACTTTCAGTGTGTTGCGTCAGTTATGGCATTGGGTTGCTGGCTGGTTGCCTTCTCCGGTGACAGGTTTGTTGAATAATGTATTTGAGACAATATTTAAGTGGGTGATTAGAGCGATCGCTTGGTTTTTAGCTTTATTCTCTCAAGGTTGGTTTGGCGTATTAACTGGCTTAATCTTGACAACTACAGTAGCTTTCTTCGGTTGGCTGGGTTGGGGACAGTGGCGACAGTGGCGCAACCGTCGATGGTTAAAGAAATTACCAGCAATGGAAAGCCTTTATCAACAAATGCTGCAATGGACGACCCAAAAAGGTTTAGGGAAGCATCCAGCACAAACACCCTTAGAGTATGCCAGAGGATCGTACCAGCATCATGCCCCAGCAAGTGCTGAAGTCATAGATGAGATTAGCCAAGCCTATGTTAGTTGGCGTTATGGTGGTCATCCTCCTAACTTGAAGCGACTGCGAGAGAGATGGTTAGAAGTGAAAAAGGCTGGTAAGACTGATAAGTAACCCATTGTCAATATGACGCAAAGCGACATAATTAGCCCCCTCCTCGCTTGCGGGGAGGGGGTTGGGGGTGGGGTTCTATCTCTGCAAGTGACTAGCAATATCCTGCAACACCCCCTCCATCCTCTCTAGAATATCCTCATTTCTAAATCGCACGATCTGCAACCCCAAACTCTCCAAAAATTCTTGACGTATTGCATCTTCCTGTTGGGTGTAATCATGAATTTCGCCATCTACTTCCACCACTAACTGCGCTTCATTACAGTAAAAATCGACGATAAAACGGTCAATTGTTTGCTGACGGCGGAACTTGAAACCCAAAAGTTGCTTGTCTCTCAACTTGTGCCAAAGTAACTTTTCTGCTGGAGTTAGTTCACACCGCATCTGTCGCGCTAATGGCTTAAGTTTTTTCCAAAGTTCGTGTGGGGTTTGCCAAGGGTATCCTGGAACCCCACCCCCTAACCCCCTCCCCGCAAGCGAGGAGGGGGAATTGGAGTCGGTGAGAGACTTTGGTTTGGGGTTTTGATCTTGGGTCATTTGTGCGATTAGTGCTTAGCTAATTAATATTTCATGTATTATTCCCAGCGATCGCACTCTTAAAACCTCCCTAACAGTCAAAACTCTGGCATAATCAGATATGGAATTAATTGTTATTTTGAATTTCGTCTAACTTGGCACGCACTGCCTGGATATCCTGCCACATCAACCATTTCGGCTCACCTTTTTCTTTAGAAGGTTTACGCAGTAAGTAGGAAGGATGAAAAATTGGCATACATAAACGCCCTTCCCACTCCAGCCACTGTCCGCGAATTTTCGTAATCCCACGCTTATCGCCAGTGATGCCTTTGACAGCAGTTGCACCTGTCAACAAGATTATTTTGGGGTCAACTAGGCGAATTTGTTCTAGTAAGTAGGGTAGACAAGCAGCCACTTCTGTTGGAGTAGGAACTCTATTATCTGGTGGGCGACATTTATTAATATTGGCAATGTATACATCATCCTCAGTAGTCAGATTCACGGATGCCAGAATTTTCTCCAGTAACTGCCCCGATCTACCTACAAATGGTAAACCTGTTTCGTCTTCATTTTGACCAGGCGCTTCCCCTATAACCATAATTGGTGCTTTGAGATTACCGCGTCCGACAACAGTATGAATACGAGTGTCTCCTAATGGACAACGGTGACAACGATCGCAATCCTGTGTCAACTCCGTTATATCAGAATAAGTTCCCGGAGCGATCGCAATTTTCGCGTCTGTGGGAATCAGTTCTCGTTGGTTAAAGCTTGAGTCGTCGAAGAGGCTAAGTTGGGTTTCGCTGCTCATGAAAATTAGGATTTTGGCATCAGCGCCATCTGTCTTATCTGAGTTAAATACTGCTCTGATTGGAGATTTATCAGAATAAATAGACTTTTGCTGAATACTTATTATTTATACAAATCTTATTGTATCAGTTAATTTGAGACAAAATTCAGTCATGATAAAAGCAGTGCCGTCCTAAGATGCTGGGGGAAACCATGTCACATACCCCATTTTTCGCCGATCGCACCCATGCGGGTGAATTATTGGCGCAAGTGATTCATGATGTTTTGACTCAGCAAACTATTGATTCTGGGGTAAAGCCTGTACCAATTGTTTATGCTTTGCCAAGAGGGGGTGTACCAGTTGCAGCACCAATAGCACGTCTTTTGAATTGTCCGTTGACAATCGTTGTAGCGAAAAAGATTAGCCATCCAGAAAACCCAGAGTTAGCAATTGGTGCAGTCACTACTTCTGGAAATGTTCTTTGGAGCAATCAAAAGCTATTTCGCCCTCAACATGATACCCGATTGCGGGAAGTCGCTTTAAATAAAGCCATCAACCAAGCTAAGTCTCTTGAGGCTCAATTAATTCCTGCTTGTCCGCAGGTGAATGCCGAGAATGCTACGGTCATTTTAGTTGATGATGGCATTGCTACAGGTATGACAATAGCAGTAGCGGCAACTGCCATCAAAATGCTTTCGCCAGTAGCAGTTTGGCTGTGTACTCCAGTAGCGCCACAAAAATTGCTACCTTGGTTAGAACAGTGGGGCGATCGCACAATTGTCTTGGAAACACCAGAATCCTTCTGGAGTGTAAGTAATTTTTACGCCCAATTTCCCCAAGTTGATACATTAGAAGTTCTCAGATATCTCCAGCAACAAAATTCAATGGAGTGAATGGATCTGTGCGAGTAATTTGGAATTATTTCCTTCTCTTGCTTTTTAACTATTTGGAGATGTTCCTTGCTGGTATTGCATAGCTTTGGCATAATCACCCAAGGCGTAGCAAGCGACCCTCAGACGATCGAGAGCTTCTTCTTCACTGCGACGATCTTTGATATTTCTAGCTAACAGCAAACGTTGTTCATAATATGTAATTGCTTTGTTATAGTCACCCAAAGCTTCACAAGCAACTCCTAAACTACCTAAAGACTGTTCCTCGCTACGTTTGTCTTGAATCTCTCTAGCTAATTCCAATCGATCTTCATAATACTTAATGGCTTTAGGATAATCACCTAAAGCATAACAAGCATTCCCTAGATTTTTTAGCACCTGCAAAGCACTGCGAACATTTTTTAAGGAGCGTGCCAGTACTACACACTGTTCATAATAGGCGATCGCTTTTGGGTAATTATTCAAAGCATACCAAGCATTACCCAAATTTTTCAGTACCTGTTCCTCGCCCCAGTTATCTTTGAGTTCCCGCACAATCTCTAGGCTTTGCTGCTGATACTCAATAGCCTCTGTAAAGTTGCTCAAAGCTTTATATACCAATCCCAAATTATTCAGTGCTGCCACTTGACTCCGTTTGTCTTGCAGCTGTTGCGTTATTTTCAAACACTTTTGCAGAAACTCAATAGCCTTATTATGGTCATTCAGGTGACGGTATGAATTGCCTAAATGGGAAAGTGCCTGCATTTGCAATACTAAATCTGAGGTATTATTCAGCAAAGACAAACACTGCTCTGAGTAAGAGATAGCACCCTTATAATCTCCAGCGCTGTAAGTTACCAATCCTAAAAAAGAAAGCGCCTGTGCCTGTTTTTGCAAATCTCCAACTGCCTGAAATAGCCCCAAGGATTGTTGTAAAGACTTCAGCGCCGCTATTAATTCACCAGTTTGCTGCTGTTTAATTCCTTGCCGTAGTAGCTTAGACGCTTCCGATAAATTGTCATCACTTTCCTGTGGAGATACTATTTCTGCTTGTGAACCAGAGTCAAATTCATGGGTAATTGTATTACGCTTCACTGGTTTTAGGTATGTTATGGGTAATTGTATTTTTCGCTCTGTTATTCCATTGCCTTTAGGCATTACCCCCTTCCTGTTAAGTCTGGTGGTTAAATCTAGTGTTCCCAAAAGCAGAAGATATCTTTCATCAGGTGTTGCCCCTACGGTAAATCAAGGCTTTCACTGCCTTTTTGCGTAAGTCCTATATATAATAATAAATCCTTCCTTTACTCCAAAAAAGAGGGGCTATGTCCCCTATCTCTAAAAGTGTTTGGAAGGATATTTAAAAGATAAATGTCACTAATCTACAAGTATTAATTATCAAACCTGTTAAAAATTGGGTGTTGATTTAAGCAACAGATACAGGGAGATTTGCCACAGAGCCATTACCGGAGATGGGTTGGCGGGTTTTCAAGTCAAATTTGAAGCCATTTGGCAAGATATGAAGCTTTGCTCCAAAAATCGCCAAAGACTCATCCTTCAAAATTTCGCCCATATTGTTGTATGTAGCCTCTGATTCATCAACAATAGTCACCGCACCTTCACCAATCACTTCAACTTGGTTATCAGTGACTACCATAGCGGTATTTTCGTCAATACCGAACCCCAAAACAGCAGGTTCTAGTATTAAAGCTGAAATTAAGCGTCCCAAGCGTCCGCGTTGGGAAAAATGCTGGTCAATTACCACCCCTGGTAAAAAGCCTAGACCAGGGCCCATTTCGACAGTTTCAATTCGAGGATGTGTCTGCGAATCACCTTCCACGATCATTTTATCTGGCATCACGGCCGCTCCGGCGCTTGTGCCTGCGATAACTATACCTTCCGCAAACCGTTTATGAATGGCCACATCGATTTCGGTATCCTTAAGGATGTTGGTGATGCGAGCTTGATCTCCGCCGGTAAAAAATACCCCAGTTGATTTATTAATTGCTTCCAATGCGGTAGATGAAGATGCGTCTTCGCGGGTTTCTGTATCAAGAATGCGAACATTCTCAGCTCCCAACCTCTGAAATACTCTAATATAATTTTCTCCCACTTCTCTTGGTAATTCTGTCGCTGCCGTCATAATCGCAATGTATGCCTTCGTACCCCCAGCCCGTCGCACAAAGTCCCGCAGAATTTGGCAATCCCCTTCCTTATCTTCAGCTCCCCCAATAATTACCAGCTGCCGTTTGGGATTACTTTCCACCATGATGCCCCCTGATGTGAGTTAATAAATTTCACTAAACCATGACATACTCAACTATCAAATCATCCCTGTGGTAGATTACCTGATAGAAGGTAGTATCAAAATTTGCGTAGATGCAAGCGGCTTGTCGTTAGACATCGCAATTAAACCAAAAGATTTTTCAGGAAAAATACATAAAAAATAGCTCCCACTCAAAATTAGTTTTCCTTGACTAAATAAAAACCCAAGAGCAACTGCCTCTAAAAATATCTTCTAGAGGCGTTGTTGACTATGTTGCTAATTGCCGATTGAAAATTTATTTTGTAATTGTTGGTATTAACCCTAGCTGGGTGCAATTAGATATCTGATTATGAGTCCTAATGAATGCGACTTCTGTAGAGCAAGTTAGTCAAGAAAAAACGTGCTTGTTCCAGTGGGAGATGCCTGGGTTTGCCTTGGTAGACAATTTGATACTCGTTTGTGTCTGGCCCATCACCGTGTCCAGAGATCAGCTTTTGGTGAAAAGCTTCCTCAGCAAGTTCTCGAATTTCGTCTCTTAGAGCAGCTTCTGTGCTATTCATACTTTGCTGTCTTTGCTGTTTTTTCAATACAACATATCTATTTATACAACCTCGGTGATGGATATTGCACCTTTCAAAGGTTATATCTTTGACTATTCATGAGGATGAAGTGACTATTCTTTATTCTTTGCTGAGAAAGGGGAATTTAATTATGCCTTGAGATAGTTAAAAATGCTTACTAATAGGGTTAATGTATGTTCTGATTAGATCAATGGCTTTGCCATCACTCTCCAAAATGAATGTGAAGCAACCTACAATCAATAAGTCTGAGTAACGATAACTCAGCAGAAAAATTTCAGGGTGTTTAGCCAAAGGTTCGTAATCAATGGTTCTACAGAAAAGCAGTGATTTAGTCCGCATTAATGCTAGAAGAACGGATGTATTCGATATTTTCAACTTCAAGCATTACATTGGCTCCAACCCCTATTTAGATACAGGGGCGCTAGTATTTGACTTTGCTCTAATTGACTCTAGAGAGCCGTTGCCCATTGAAGATTATATTGCAAGCATAGGCGATCGCTATCCAAATCTGGGCAGCCAAAGCTACGAATCCCATGCCCATCTGTTTGGCCAAGTTGTGTCCGAAGTCGGAAAACTGGACATGGATTTGCACCTCAACCGTTGGAGTGTTAAACCATATCCAGATTTCGTGCGAATTAGCGTCCAATCACTACACGAACGCACAACTAGAGAAGTAGCTTATTTTGTTTGGGATTGGTTTGAAGCCGTTACCCAAGACGAGGACTTTGACTTTGATGAGCAGCTAGTGAGGCTGCAAAATAGATTCCGCGCATCCGTCTATGGTGGCCCGACAGTCTACGCTCTATTGCGAACAGCCTACGAAAAAGGTATTCCCGCCTTTTACTTGTGGGAAGAAGGGTTAATGCAATACGGCTTTGGAAAAAAACACGTCCGGGGAGTAGCGACAACATTTAACTGTGATAGTCATCTAGATTCGGAGTTCACCACCCGTAAGGATGACTGCAAGGCATTTTTAAAAACCTTGGGTTTCCCAGTCCCTGAAGGCGATATCGTCTTTACTGAAAAAGATGCCTTGGCCACGGCAAGAAAAATTGGCTACCCAGTGGCAGTTAAGCCAGTGGTAGGTCACAAAGGAATTGGGGTTACGGCTGACGTACAAGACTCAAAAGAAGTGGAATCTGCTTATTATAGGGCATTAGCAGCGATTCCTGAAGATCAACTAACTCGGATAATTGTTGAGAAAAGTATTTCTGGATCGGATTTTCGCATGTTGTGTGTCAATGGCAGATTTGTCGCCGCCACAGAACGCCGTCCAGCATCGGTTGTCGGTGATGGCTACTTAACGCTTGCAGAATTAATCCGTCTAGAGAACCGCAAACCTGAACGTTTAGACACGCCTACCTCACCGATGAGTAAAATTCAGATTGATGAAGCGATGGAACTTTACTTAGAGGAACAGCGTTTATCGTTAGACAGCGTGATTGAAAAAGGACGCACTGTTTATCTGCGTAAAGTTGCCAATCTTTCAGCCGGAGGTATGAGCATTGATGCAACCCAAACAGTTCATGCTGACAATATTATCTTGGCGCAAGATATTGCCCAACACTTTCAACTGACTTGTCTGGGGATTGATGTCATGACTAAAAGTCTCGCAGAATCTTGGAAATCGAGTAACTTCGCTATCCTAGAAATTAATGCTGCACCGGGAGTTTTAATGCATCTTAAACCTTGTGAAGGTGAAAGTGTTGATGTACCTTCTCATATTTTAGAAACCTTTTTTGAGTCGGATACAGATGCGAGGATACCGATTATTACCTTTAATAAAATCTCAGTTGAAGAACTGCAAGAAACCATTGACCATATCCTTTTGCAACATCCCGACTTGACGGTAGGGGCCGTTTGTCGTGATGCAGTTTTTGTGAATCGCTCGAAAAAAGTATTAGGCAAAAACTACAATAGCAACGTCCAAACTTTGCTGCGCCATCCCAAACTTGATTTGCTAATTGCCGAGTATGCGGAAGAAATCTTAGATGAAGACGGGATGTTTTACCGGAGTAGTAATATTGTCGTTTTGGATAATCCCACGGAAACTGAAATGATACTGGCGCGGGATGTCTTTGATAGCTCTACTGTGATAATTAGAAAAGGTAACGGTATCTCTGTCCGTCGCAAAGGGTTGATTGAAGATTATACTTTGGCTGAAGATGAACCATTTACACGGGTTTATTTGAAAGAAACTGGAACGGTTTTTTGAGCTAAGTAAGCGAATCCATTAGATACCCGGCTTCTTAAAGAAGTCGGGTATCTGAATTTATTGTAGAGACGCGATGAATCGCCGTCTCTACAATAAATTGATTGCCTAGAATTTTAAAATATCTAATGATTCTTCTATTTCTAAATCTAATATTATTTCTCGTGTATCTTTGAGCGCTTCTAGCTTACCTTCTTTACGATAGATATCGGCCGCTTTTTGAAAATCTTCAATTGCTTGCTGTTTATCTGCTATTTCTAAACGGATATTGCCACGATTGTAATAAGCATCGGCATAATTTGAATTAATCTGGATTGCTTGAGTATAATCTTCAATTGCTCCCTGAAAATCTCCTAAATCGGAACGAGCATTACCACGGTTGTAGTAAGCATCGGCATAATTAGGATTAATCTGAATTGACTGAGTATAATCTTCAATTGCTCCTTCAAAATCTCCTAAATCAGAACGAGCATTACCACGTTTTTTATAAGCTATGGCATCTTGAGGATTAATCTTGATTGCTTGGGGAAATGCTGGCTGAGAACCTAATAAATAACGAGCAATTCCCCGATTTTTATAAGCATCAGCATAATGAGGGTTAATTTTAATCGCCTGGGTATAATCTTCAATTGCTCCTTGGTTATCTCCTACATGAGAACGAGCTTCAGCCCGGTTTTTATAAGCAACTGCAACATTAGGGTTAATTCTGATAGCCTCTGTATAATCATTAATCGCTTCTTCTAATCGCCCCAGTTGAGATAGAGCTAAACCTCGTTTATTATAAGATTTAGCATCATGAATATTTATATAGATTGCTTGAGAATAATCTGCGATCGCAGCTTCATAATCTCCTAGTTGATAGTGAGCCAAACCTCGTTTATAATATAAATCAATATCGCTAAATTTTACTTTTAAGGCTTTATTATAGTTAGCGATCGCATTGGGATATTCTCCTTTCTCAAAACATTCATCTCCCAATTTTATATAAAGTGTATTTAAATCTTCATTACTATATTCAGGTTGAAAAAAAGATTTGAGCAACTGATTATTCGCTGGCTTAGATAAAATTTCCGGTTTCGGAAGATATTTGTAAATTGATGGTTGTTGCTGAGAAGAGTTATTTAGAGAAGATTGTAACTGTTCTAAATAACAAAGTAAGCCACCACCATAGAGTAATTGGTCTATCCCAAAGGAAATTTTACCAGTTTTTAATTTAATCATCCGGGTTGGTAGAAAGCCAGCCAAAAAAAGGTGATACTGAGATTGTGCTTCACTCACATCTTCTTGAATAAAAATGCAAACTACAACTGCATTTTTTTCAACTTCTTCAGAACTAATTGACCATCTAACTCTATCAATATTACCGTGACGAGATTTAACTTCTATACCAATAGATGGGTCAGAAGTCAAGGTAAAATCTATATTGCCATCGCCGCCGAATCGCTTCTCATAATCGACTTCAGTAATAAAATCTGCTAAACGTTCTTTAACAACTTCCTCACCCAATTTACCTTTGAGATAGCTGATAAAAACGTCACGGACTGGCGAAACACGCTTGTATTTCTCAGCCATCAACCAGCAAAATTCTCGTAGTGCCTTTAATCTTTCTCCAGATATTATAGTTAATTCACTATGTTGACCTTCTGTTTCACAATGGAGCAAACAACCAGATGTTAACCTTTTAATAAAATCAGACTGTAGCGATCGCAGTAGTGTAATCCAGTCCATTGATATTTCTGCGAATCTTTATGATGAGATTATTCTATTAAAATATCCAGTCAGCGTAAACCTTTTAATTAGCTTGGGTGATATTCTCTAAATTTGCTTAACATTATGTATAAAATATTAATTTAAATTAATGCAATGACTTTTGCATTAGCATAATTTTTTAACTTTGCAGTGAGAAGTACTTTAAGTTACTTAATGCATCAACCGCTACCCAGTTTCTTGGTTAGCGTTAGGATAGCTATGTATTTTTTGGAAGTATAAATATGGCTCAGACTTTTTATGTAAATCCAGTATCAGGTAGTGATACCAACGTTGGTAGCCAACAAGCCCCGTTCAAAACTATTACCCAAGCCCTTAAGGTAGCTACAGATAAAACCAAAATTCAACTAGCAAATGGTAATTACAATGCTGTTAGCGGTGAAATATTTCCGCTAACCGTTCCATCGGGTGTGACAGTAGTGGGTGATGAAACAAACATTGGTAATGGCATTTTGATTGAAGGGAGTGGTAACTACCTAAGCCGTACATTTGCTGGTCAGAATGTCACATTTGTGCTGTTAGACAATGCTGAATTACGGGGGGTAACTGTAACAAATTCGGCTAGCCGTGGTAGTGGTGTCTGGATTGAATCAACGGCCCCTACTGTTGCTAATAGCACCTTTATCAACTGTAAGCGGGAGGGAGTATTTGCTACAGGTGATGCTAACCCAGTTATTCTAAATAATGTGTTCAGAGAGAATGCAGCCAATGGAATTGCGATCGCTAAAAATTCCAAAGGTCAAATTCAAGGTAATACTTGTGTCAAAACTGGTTTTGGCATCGCCATTAGTGATACTGCATCACCTACACTTCGAGATAACAAACTTTCGGAAAACCGTTCTGGAATTGTTATCTCTGGCAGTACTCGCCCTGTATTGCGTAACAATGTCAGCGAAAATAACACTGACGATGGCATCACCGTAATTGGAACTGCCCTACCGGATATTGGCAGTACCAATAATCCAGGAGGGAATACTCTACAAAATAACGGCAAATTCGATTTGCAAAATGCCAGTTCCAATAAGCTGGTTTCTGTGGGAAATAAAATAAATCCGTCTAAAGTCACAGGAAACATAGAGTTTGCAGATAGTTCGGTTCCCACGCCGACACCAACGCCAACTCCAACTCCGATACCAACTCCGACACCAACTCCGACACCAACTCCGACACCAACTCCGACACCAACTCCGACACCAACTCCGACACCAACTCCGACACCAACTCCGACACCAACTCCGACACCAACTCCAACTCCGACTCCAACGCCAACTCCCACTATCGAATTAACCGATATTAGTAATCATTGGGCGGGTGGCTTTATTCGGGAATTAGTCAAATTGGGAATAGTTAATGGTTTTCCCGATCGCACATTTAAACCTGATGCTACAATGACACGGGGGCAATATGCAGCATTACTGGTAAAAGCTTTCAACCCACCACTAAATCGCCCTGCAATCAAATTCAAAGATGTACCAGCAGAATTTTGGGCATCCAAGGTAATTCAACAGGCATATCAAGGTTTATTTCTCTCTGGTTTTCCTGACAATACCTTCGGCCCCAACAAAAATATCCAGCGCGTGCAAGTGATTGTCTCCCTAGTGAATGGGTTGAAATTATCTGCTGATGGTACAGCATCTATCAAAGCTTTTGATGACCAAGCAAAGATTCCTGATTATGCTAAAGATGAGGTCGTAAAAGCTATAGACAAGGGGATTATCGTCAATCACCCGAACCTTAAACAACTCAATCCTACCCGCGATGCTACACGCGCAGAGGTAACAGTTATGGTATATCAAGCCTTGCTTGATGCTGGTCGTGTAGCGGCGATTGAATCGCCTTATATTGTGAGTGCATAAAAAATAAAAGCGATCGCTCTTTAGTTTAAAGGAGCGATCGCTAATTGTTAAATTTCCAAATAAAACTTAAGCAGCAACAGGTTCCAACAATTTGATGTCAGAGAAGACAAATTCTTGAATAGAGACTTGTCCTGCTGTCTCGGTGCGAATTTCCCGACGATTTAGAATGAAATAGTCACCAACTTTTTCATATTCATCAATAAATTCGCTTCTACCGCCCTTTTGTTCCCCAGTTTTGGGGTCATGATACACAGAGTCATAGCGGTGGGATAAATAGCCTTCTCCAGTGTCGTGACTGCTGAAAGTGTCAATTGTCACGAAAGTACCGTGAATTAGACGGTGAACATGGCAGACTTCATTATTGCGGACTTTGTATTTATCGCCCTCGGCCTTACCACCCATTAAAAGCTCAACCGCACCAGTTTCATCAGTTTTACCATAGTTAAATGTATTGGCGCTGTGGGTGTCTTCAAAGTTGCGGCGGACGCGGTGAATTGCTATCTCCCAGGCTTGACCATGAATTGCTTTCTGGGCTGACTCATCATCTACATCTAAAACTTCGGCTTTGAGATTGGCAGTGATGATCACTTTGCCTGTAAAAACTTTATCCTCATGTTTAAAGGTAATATTTGCAGTATAGCCTGGGAAATTCTTGTCCCAAGTATAGCGGTTCTCATAAGCAGCCCGGAAAAGTTCCTGAGCAGAGAGTTGTGTAACTGTCATGTTGCTTCTCCTAGTCCTACTGTAATTAGCGTTTTAGTTTCGTTGGTATTAGCATAGAAGTAATTGTTGAGGCTTGGATAGTCCCCAACTGGGTACACTTATGGTTAATTTTCTTCACGCTGTATTTGATGCGATCGCTAATGTCCGAAATGAGCAAGAATTAAAGCTAGCTCTAACGGATCAAATTGGTGAGCATTTTGGCGTGCAAAATTGGGGCATTTATTTCCTAGATGAGCAACCAACATCTGAAATCGATGTTCAAGGTATTCCAGCAGTATGCTTAGAAAGCAATCCAGTCGGGCGCTATGTGGTTGAGCGTCACGCTCCCGCCCACGAACAGTTATTATTATCACCAGCAGACTGGAAACATTTTTGTTCGCGTTCCGATCACGAACACGTCATGAGTGGGCCAATTGTTTGCAATGGTCGTCTTGTCGGAACGCTCAACTTAGCTCGTGATAAGGGAAATCCTCCTTTTAATGGCAATGATTTAGCCGATTTGAGTGCCTTATGCATTCATTTGTCAGCAAAAATGGCAACTCTGCGGACAAAACCAAAAATATTCCATTCCCTTTTAGTAAATCCTCTAACAGCACGTGAGTTACAAATTGCCGAGTTAGTGGCGCAGGGGTTAACAAATGCAGAAATTGGGGAAAAACTTTGGATTACGCAAAATTCTGTCAAACAAGCTTTGAAGAGGATGTTTCGTAAGTTGAAGGTTTCGGCGCGTGCAGAAATGGTGGCAAAGCTACAAGATATACAAGTTTCTTGAAGAAGAATTCCAAATCCAGAATTCAGGAGTCAGAATGGGCATTTAGCCCATTCTGACTCCTGACTCCTGAATTCTATTTTGATAAAATTAGATTGATATAGTTAATTGTTAAGTCTAGATTATTTTTTTTACAATCAATTTTTTAACTATTTTCTTAACTGTCTTAACTGTCTTATCTGTCATTGCATTTTCTTGGCAATGACGGGAAAATACAAACGGGATAGGGATAGTAAAAATTCAGTAGTCATAATTCAGAAATCAGAATAATTAGAGAATCAAAATAAAACTTGATTAATCGCATACAAGTAGGTAGGCGTAATTAAATATAAGATCAAACCTCACCCTCAATCCCTCTCCTTACTAAGGAGAGGGAAGCCGGAGACAGGGTGAATTTTATATTTAATTTGACCCACTTACTTACCAATCATATTAGACTCTTTCTAAATTCTGACTCCTGTTAGTGATAGCGGGGGCTTTAGCCCGGACTGAATTCTTACCAAAATACATTTGTCAAGAATGTAACTATCTCAATAGACCCTATTACTTTTGAGGAGGAAAATTAATGAGTTCAGTCGATGGAAATCATGTCTATATCTTAACACAAGACCAGGGCATTAAACTGTCTGGAAATCCCATTCAAACTGAAAATTTTTCTGTTCAAAAGACTCTCCGAAATGGAGGAAAAATCCGCTTCAGAATTCGTTATTCTGCCGAACTACAGGGTTTTTCCCTGTTAGAAGTTTTTCTGATGAGAGCGCAGAACGGAACACAAACTGCTAGCATGACCATTCCCAACGGTGGTTCGACAGCTACTGCTCAAGAACAAGAGCAGGAATTTAGTATTTGGGAGCCAGGAGATTATTACTTCTTTTTCAAAATGTCTTCCAATAATGGAACATTTTTTATCGAGGATTATCAGCTTTATTGGTCAAATAGTTAATTCTTTTTCGTTAAAGAAAAGTAAGATTGACGTTCATGAAAATTCTGGGCAGATAATTTCTTTGCCCAGAATTTTCATGAGCATAGAGACGTGAGATAAAAAGTACTTGAGAGTTGTTTCAAGCACGTTTCTGCAATGATTTATATTCAAATTCAGCAACGTCTAGTTGTTTTTTAAAGTAAGCACGGTAGAGTTGGCAACGCGGTAGGATGCGATCGCCTTCATAAGTTATCAGCCCCAAGCTTTCGAGCTTATGAGCATCAATGGGATTGAGAGAAATGCTTTGCTTTTCGCTCACAACTTCAATATATGCTCTTACCAAACTGGGATTTTCTTGCAAGATTGCCCAGTGTCGCCATAAATGATAACGGTAGATGCCGCCGTTAGCGATCGCTTCCTGTACCAGTTCTTCTAAAGTAATTCTTTGACAGCAGAGATAATACAGAGCAATGCGAATTAGGGCTGGATGTCCCCCCACCAGAGACATCAGTTGTGTAGCCTCGTCACCAGAAGTCCAGTCTAGCCCATGCCGTTGGGCTAAATATTCGATTTGAGGCTTAGTAAATTCTGGCAGATGAATCGGTAGTCCGATATTAAATGGGGAACGGTTGATATCCAGGGAGACGTACACTTCTGTAGAGTAAACAACCACTAGCCTTAGTTTGTGTAATTGGGTATCTTGTCGTGCGTCCTCATACCAAGAACGCAACAAACCAAAGAACTCTTGAGCAATTTCAGGATATTCAAAAAAGCGGTCAACCTCATTTAACACTAAAACCACTGGACTTTTATTCTGCTTGAGCAAATAAGATTGCAAGTATAAACTGCAACTCAACTTACAGCCGATTTCTTCATCCCAATTGTCATCTAGCTTGGGTTCTATGCCTAATGCTATTGCAATTTGCCAGCAAAAAGAACGCAAAAGCTTGTTTAAGTTTGTCAGACAGCTTGCCTCAATTTGCTTGCAATTTAGGTTCACCGGGCGATAACCTTGCATTTTGGCAAAGGCTAACAGCCGCAGCACAAGAGAACTTTTACCCATCTCTCTTGGCGCTCGAATTCGGATTACACAGCCTGGTTGAATTATTTCTCGATAAACTAATTCCTCAATGGGAGAACGTTCGACATAAAAGGGCGAATCTAGAGGTACAGGGCCGTCTGGGTATGACCAAAGATTTTCGAGTTGACTATGATGCTGAGTAGTAAATAGATCCAAGGATAAAGACTGAGGCATTTCTTTCTCTTGTGTATCAAAACCGAGTGATAAAGTTCTAGAAATTTCAGTATTATTCGGCTCCCTTAAAATTGCATAGTCTTCCCTGTATAATTCTAGGTTAAAGGCGGTAAAGCACAATTTCAGGGTTTTTTGATCCACCCCTGTATTCAACGACCATAATCGATTTAGGGTTTTCGTGGAAACATTCATGCGATCGGCTAAATCTTCTAGAGTGAAGTGATTGCCATTATTTTGAACCTTCTCCATCACCAAAATTACTGCTTGTAAACGCTTTAGCCCAGCGATCGTTAGGACAAGTCCGCGTTTCCGATTACTCTTAGATTGCTTCATATCGCTAATTATCTACGTGCTTTTTTCTTTACTGTCTTAGCTATCTCCTCATTGTTTCATGTTTTAAAACAGTTATTCAACAGTTACTTACCTGTTCTGAAATTAGCTATTTAATTGTGATAAATAATACATTATCTCTGGATGGTGATTAGATAGGTGGGTATAAATAAACATAGCTAACATAACTGCCACTAGTGAAGGCTGCTGATGCGGCGTTGTATCAGCAGCCTTCACTACTTGTAAATAACAAATGACAAGCTTTAATAGTTCACTTTATTTATTGCCAACTTACTAAGGTATTACTTAAAGTTATTTTTAACCTGGTATTAATCTGGATTTTGCATCCAATAAGGTGGAGGCGATGTCTACACCTACGCTTATCAAAATTAGCAATTTTATTTTAGATGCAACACACAGTAGGGGCGCACAACTAGCTGTGCGCCTTTATAGAACCCATTTGATATCTTTTTTAGGTAGCAGCTAGTCTTTTGAGCATCAATCTGATAAAACAAAGCTTGAGCTTGGCATTGGCACGAGCC
>NZ_JBALBW010000023.1:0-8225 GCF_036919895.1 Nostoc sp. | reverse complement strand
ACGCTCGACAACGCAACCGCTAAGGTCAATCTTTGTTTCATCCGACTGATGCTCAAACGCCTAGCGATAAATTAGATACCAAATGGGTTCTATAAGGAAAATTACAGTAAGTTAAGCTTATTGGAGTCAAATATGGCGAGATCAAGAAGAAGATCAACAGGCTTTTTAAAAGATTTTCAAGAATTTGCCCTTAAAGGCAATATAGTTGACCTGGCGATCGCCGTCATCATTGGTGGTGCTTTTGGTAAGATTGTCACTTCCTTTGTTGAAGATGTAATCATGCCATTGATTAATCCCTTGGTTAGTTTTGCTGGCAAAGACTGGAGAACAATCGCCATTGGGCCGGGAATCAAGATTGGTCACTTTTTTGGCGCAATAGTTGACTTTGTAATCGTTGCTTTAGTTTTATTTGTGGCAATTCGAGCCTTACAAAAATTCAAGAGACAAGAAGAAGTCGCCGATGAACCCCTAGCAGACCCTAACCTTGTAGCTCAGGAAAGATTGACTGGTGCCTTAGATCGGCTGAACCAAACCTTGGAATCTCGCAATAATTAAGTTTTGTGAGTAGGGGTGGGAGTGGGAGGATGAGGGAGCAGAAAAATAGGGGAGTAAGAATTTTAGATTTTGGATTTTTGATTGAAATTTAATCCAAAAGACGCTCTCTAAGAGATGCTGTATGTAGCTTGCTTTTCTGTAAGATGTATGCAGAGTTGCTCTAAGCCAGGCTATGCCGTTAGCAAAGCCTCTCATATAGAAGGCTTTATCCTACGCTATCGTCACGTCAATCTAAAATCTAAAATTGAATTGTCTCATACTCAATCCCCTATTTTGCAGTCTTAGGCTTGAGAGCTAACAACATCTCTAATTCACTGGTGGATTTATCGGGGCTATTAGCAGTAAAACCAAGACCACGAATGGAATTAAGGATGGTGATGGTATTGGGATCGGATGAAACTAAACTATTGATCGAGGGCACAGTTTTAGTTTTATCCATATCCAGATAGAAATAGCCGCCGTTGGGTTTGTGCAAAGAACCAGTAACGGCATTAAAAGCGTCGCTATTATCGAGAGATGAATTTTTGCGATCGCTAATCGCATCAGCAATTGGGCCACCAACAGCCACAAATACAGTATCTTGATCCAGCCAACCATGAGCTAATAAAGCTCCCTGTTTGGGGATTTGCCATTCAGTTACGTCTTTACCACCGATATTTCGATTAGCGATGTTGATTTGTTGAGTTTTGGCGAGGGTATCCAATTTCGTCAAGGTGGCTTCGGCCGTTTTGCGATCGCTAGTGTCAAATACTAAAGCACCTCCAAAACCAACACTTGCTAACACTCCTTGATTCGATGGAATCGCACCAAAAGCAAATTCCCCATTCATCCAGCCAAAAATATCCTTATCTAGGTCAATATTGACAAATTTTAGTTGTCCGCGTGCTTGTTCCAAGGCTTGCTTCATTTCTGGATAATCTTTTGACTGTTCTACTAAGGTTTCCCAGCCACGACTGATGCCATTTCCGCTAATTAGAGCAAAGGTATCAACAGGAAATTGCCCGACTATATTTCCCGGACTCGATTGATACTGAAATTTATTCAGTTGCGGATCTAAATTAGCGATCGCTTTTACCCGCACTCCCGCATCATCAACACCAACACCCGCCACCACAGATTTTATCAGTTTCAGTTGCGCCAGGGCTTGTGGCGGTAACTGCTTTACCTGCTGACTTCCGGCTGCTAATTGCTGTACCATACCTGCATAGTCTGGTACATAAATTTGGGCGAGACTGTTTTTAACATCCACTCCTTTGCTGAGAATACTGCTTACACCTTCTTTACTCGCAAAAGAAGATTGTCCCTTAAAGGTGTCAATTGCTTTTTCTACAGCTTGCTTTTCGGGGGCTAATACCAAGTAACTATTATTTAAAACTACGCTATATGTCGGCTTACCCTTTTCTGTAGTTTCGATAATTTTTTGACCTTGATAGTCAGATTCCTGGAATTTTCCCCCTTTTTGTGACTTTAATTTATTAGCAAAATTCAAAGCACTGAGTTTATCCTTTATTCCTACCACTATCAGGATATTTGATTCCTGCTGTAAATTTGTTGGTACATTCGGTGCGCCAGAAGGCACTTTGAACTGTGCCGGTTTCACAGGGTTTGGTGGTAGTACAGCAATCATCACACCACCAACCCAAGGCTTTATGTCTTTTTCATAAGAAACGTTACCATCACTGAACATTTGCTTATTGAAATCTTCCAGACCTTTTGCCACTAACTTTTGTGCTTCTGGAGTGCCAAATTGCTGTAACTTTGCCCAGGCTTGAGGGTCAGTAGTAATATAAGTTGCCATCAATGCTGTTGAAGGCACTAATTTAGCACTGCCAAGAGCGTCCGAGCTACCACCTGATGGGCCTTTCAAATACATGTAAGCCGCAATACTTCCTACTATAACTACAGCAGCACCAACAGCAGCAGGAATAAAAAACTTTGATTTACTTTCGGGCATTTTATTATCCTCATTTGGTCAGATTGTCACCGAGATTTATACAAGTGTCACTGTAGAGTTTTCGGATTTATTAATAATTTCCGCTCATCGATCGGTATTTACTGATAAAATTAGTAGTCCTATCAGTTAAAAATCTCAAATAATTACCCTAAAAAAGACTTCAAGGGAATGAGGTGCGAATCCGCAAATGATATGCTGTTCATCTCAAACAAAGTAGCCTGCTCAACAGCAGCAAGCTATCCTAAGTTATAAGAATAATTAGGACTATTTGTACTTAATATGAATCTACCGAGGTGCAAGAGACACTTGACTCGATGACAAAAAAGTGCAAAACATCAGGAAAGGTAAATGCGGGAGGGATATGGAAAAAAGTCCAAGGATCGGCAACCGACCTTCGGAAATTTGGGTGAGATTAATTTCAATCCTCCAATCCCCAATGGGAATCTTAACCCCCATACTGCCCGATTGATTTGGGAAATACAGACACCGCTATTTTGCTTAATTACATCCAGCCAAGCCAGACTTTTCAGGATTACAAGGTCAGTAAGGATCAATGTCGAAGTCTTATTTTGATACAGATAATAACGGACACAAACCTTTTGAGTTACCGGGAGCAAGACCACACTACAACCCCGATCGCCCCGGACAAGTGGAGCATATTTTTCTCGATCTCAGCTTAGATATTCCTAAGCAAAGCTATCAGGGCAGTTGTAGCATTCGCCTCTTGCCAATCCGTAATGGTATTGACCGTTTGACTTTGGATGCTGTCAACCTGAATATCGAGTCTGTGCAGGTGGACGATGTGCCACAAACTTTTGACTACGATGGGGAACAGCTTTCTATCCAACTTTCTGAGGTGACTCAGATTGGTAAACGCTTGCTGATTGCGATCGCCTACTCGGTGACAAAACCGCAACGGGGTATTTATTTTATCCAACCAGATAAGCACTATCCAAACAAACCTACTCAAGTTTGGACTCAAGGAGAAGACGAAGACTCTCGTTTTTGGTTTCCCTGCTTTGACTATCCAGGACAATTGTCTACTTCAGAAATTCGCGTTCGTGTTCCCAACCCTCTCGTGGCGATTTCTAACGGCGAACTGATTGACACCACAGAAGATGGTGATGACAAAATCTACCATTGGTCACAGCAACAAATTCATCCTACCTACTTGATGACTTTAGCAGTAGGTGATTTTGCCGAAATTCGGGATGAGTGGAAGGGGAAGCCAGTCACCTACTACGTAGAAAAGGGACGGGAGGAAGATGCTAAACGCAGCATGGGCAAAACTCCCCGGATGATCGAATTTTTGAGCCAAAAGTATGGTTATCCTTATGCTTTCCCGAAATATGCCCAAGTTTGTGTTGATGACTTCATCTTTGGCGGGATGGAAAACACCTCCACAACCTTGTTAACAGATAGATGTTTGCTGGATGAACGCGCTGCTTTAGATAACCGCAACACCGAAAGCTTAGTCGTCCACGAACTCGCGCACCAGTGGTTTGGTGATTTGGTGGTGATTAAGCATTGGTCTCATGCTTGGATTAAGGAAGGAATGGCTTCCTATTCTGAGGTGATGTGGACAGAACAGGAATATAGTCTAGAAGAAGCAGCTTACTATCGTTTATTAGAAGCTCGTCGTTACATTAGCGAAGATAGCAGCCGCTACCGCCGCCCGATGGTGACACATGTTTACCGCGAGGCTATTGAACTTTACGATCGCCACATCTACGAAAAAGGATCTTGTGTATATCACATGATTCGATCCCAATTGGGAGATGAGTTATTTTGGCAAGCAATCCAAACATTTGTCCAAGATAATGCCCACAAAACTGTAGAAACAATAGATTTACTCAGGGCGATTGAAAAAGCTACCGGACATAATCTCTTGTTCCTTTTTGACCAATACGTTTATCGTGGTGGTCATCCTGATTTTAAGGTAGCTTACTCTTGGGATGGAGATGCTAATTTGGCAAAAATTACGGTAACTCAAACCCAAGCTGCTGAAGGTAAAAATGGCAGTAAGGATTTGTTTGATTTAAAAATACCGATTGGTTTTGGCTATACCCAACAAGAAGAATCTCGGAAACTGAAAACTTTCACAGTAAGAGTACATGAACGAGAACAAAGCTTCTATTTTCCCCTAGAAAATAAGCCGCAATTTATCAGCTTTGATGTTGAGAATAATTACCTAAAAACAGTAGCTTTAGAGTATCCAATAGCAGAGTTAAAAGCACAGTTAGAATCTGATCCCAACCCGATTTCACGCATCTATGCAGCAGAAGCTTTGGCGAAAAAAGGCGGGTTAGAAGCAACAAAAGCCCTATCTGCATCCCTCAAAAATGACCCATTATGGGGCGTGCGGGTGGAAGTGGCAAAACAACTAGCCAAAATTAATTTAGACCAAGCTTTTGATGGCTTGATTCTGGGATTAAAAGATAAAAATGCTTCCGTGCGACGATCTGTAGTGGAAGCACTTGGTCAAATCAAAACTGCTGAAAGCTATAAAATTGTGAAAGGGTTGTTACAAAAGGGCGATCCTAGCTACTACGTAGAAGCAACAGCCTCTCGTGTAATTGGCGCGATCGCATCTGCAAACTTGGAAGAAAAACCCAAGGAAGATAAGGTATTAAAGCAACTCAAAGGCATTTTAGAAGAAAAGGCGGGTTGGAATGAAGTAGTGCGGAGTGGTGCGATCGCTGGTTTAGCTGAATTCAAAACCTCGGAAGCAGCTTTAAATCTGCTAATCGAATACACCAAACTCGGTGTACCACAACCATTACGTCTAGCTACAATTCGCGCTTTAGGAAAGATTTCTGTAGGTCAAAGTCCGGTTAATTTAGAACGGATTTTAGAAAAATTAACAGAACTGGCCAAAGAAACCTTCTTTTTAACGCAAGTGGCGGTAGCAGCAGCGTTAGGACAAATGGAAACAGCCAAAGCTGTAGGGATTTTGCGATCGCTGGCTGAACAAACAGCCGATGGGCGTGTCCGTCGCTCTGCTGAAGAAGAAATTTCTAAGGTGCAAAAGAACATCGGTTCAGAAAAAACCCTGCGTCAATTGCGGGAAGATTTCGACCAACTCAAACAACAAAACCAAGAATTGAAAAGCCGTTTAGAAAATTTGGAGGCCAAATCTAAATAGCACAACGCGATCGTTAAAAGTTGGTAATTGGTAATTGTGGTAAAACCACTACCAATTGCCAAAATTGTACTTATATTATTCTTTTTCTTAAAATCGCGACTTTGTGCATGTTATACGCTCCTAAATTCCACTTAGCTATGAAATATCACAGCTACTAGAGGCAATAACGCCAAAATAAAACCATGCCAGGACTGCAATTGAGATTCTTGGATCGGTTCTGGTGGCGCTAATAGGGCTTCGATTCTCTGTTCTAAGCGATCGCCTGCACCAGAAGAACCCAATGCAGCACAGCAGATTTCCGATAATACTGGACTGGTACTAACTACTAATAACAGTGATTCTGCTAACACCAGAGGGTCTACCTGCAATGCTGCATAACCATCGGCACGGAGTTCGCGCAAAGCTAATAGTTCTTCCCACAAAAGCTCTGTATTTGGCAACCAAGCGGTGCAGAAACGCACCCAGCCCAGCCAAAAAAACCAGAATGTATCCTTATAATAATGATGCCCTTGCTCGTGGGCTAAGACGCTTTCTAAATGCTCTGGCGAGAGAGTTTGCAGTAATCCTTGGCTAACTACCAGTTCGGGTTGCCAAAAACCAATTTGACCCGCAAATAACGCCCCCGTTTGCAGTAACCTGGCTCGTTTATCCCCCAAATTCACCAGAGGACAGTTACGCGCAGATTCCACAGACTGCCAACCCTGGAAGGCAAGTTTAATACATGAAATGGCAAAAAATGCCAAATAAATCAACGCTACTACATAGCTGACTGAGCCTGTATACATTCCGCCCATTTGTCCTTGAGGCCCCATGAATAGCACCGCGATCGCAGTCATGAAAATTAGCAAGGGGGGGAAGAGGAATAAAAATAGCGATCGCTGCCACCGCAGATTCCAATTGCCTTGGGGTTGATTCCACGAGGATCTTAAGCACCAGGCAACTGCCAAAGCAATCAAAATCATTATGAGATGCATCATTTTTCCTCCCTGGCTTGGCGTGCTGATTGAATGCGTTTGGCGATCGCTGCTATTTGCTCGCTAGCTGCTTCATCTAGGCTATCAGCAAAGGCAGCAACAACATCGGGGTTCCCCACCGCTAGAAATCGCTGTAACTGCTCGTGAGCTTTGATCACATCTGATTGTTGCTTACTCAGCATTGGCCGCCAATAAAATGCCCGCTCTTTTTTGTCGCAAGCTAACCAACCTTTATCAGTAAGGCGACGTAAGACGGTGGTGACAGAAGTATACGCTAATTCACGGTTGGGATCGGTGAGAATGCGATCGTGTACATCCTTGACTGTGGCTGAACCAAGTTCCCAGATGATATTTAAAATTTCCGCTTCCAACGGGCCTAAAGATAATTGTTTAGGGCGGTAATCGGGTAAAGGTGCCATAGCGATTTCGATTTGAGGTTTTGGATAAGCGGAGTGGAAGTGAAAATTTCGGTTTTTGTTTGGCAAGGTTAGTCAGTATGCGTAGTGGTGCTAACCTGGAATGCCAAATACAGCTTTAAGATATCTGTTCTTGTTTTAGACTACAGGATAATGCAGCCAGTCTGAAAGTCTGTAAGCATAAAAATGGATTTTTTGAGTATTTATGTATTAAATAGGTTACATAGTGCATTGTGATGCTAAAAATTCTCTGGGAGTAATTGTAACTATAGTTAGTGACACCAACTAGGTAGAATGTTATTTGCAGCAGTTGTATTAAAGCAGGTGTATCCAGCGCGTGAAGCTATTCGTATATCACACTCCTGAATTGACTCCAACGGGTAAAGCGCCAGAATGTGCGATCGCAGTTGATGTCTTGCGAGCCACTAGCACAATTGCGACAGTTTTGGCAGCTGGAGGCGAAGCTGTACAAGTATTCAGCGATTTAGATCGGTTAATTGAAGTTAGTGAAAAATGGCCCTCTGAAAAACGGCTGCGGGCTGGAGAACGCGGCGGCGCGAAAGTACCTGGCTTTGAGTTGGGGAACTCTCCCCTCGACTGCACACCAGAATTAGTCCAGGGGCGGCGGTTGTTTATCAGTACCACCAATGGCACTCGTGCCTTACAACGGGTACAAGACTCCCCAAATCTTTTAGCAGCAGCCTTAATTAACCGGGCGGCTGTGGTGAAATTTGTTATGGAGAAGCAACCAGAAACAGTGTGGATTGTCGGTTCCGGTTGGGAAGGTAGTTTTTCTTTAGAGGATACAGTTTGTGCAGGTGCGATCGCTCATAGTCTTTTAGAGCAAACCAAGTTGTCACCAGAAGAACTAGCTGGTAACGATGAAGTAGTTGGTGCGATCGCTCTTTATTCTCAATGGCAAGATAACTTATTAGGATTATTCCACCAAGCTAGTCACGGACAACGATTGTTACGTCTTGACTGTCAAGAAGATTTAAAATACTGTTCCCAAACTGATATTTTAGATGTCTTGCCTATACAACATGAGACGGGAGT
This sequence comes from Nostoc sp., assembly GCF_036919895.1. Classification (GTDB taxonomy): domain Bacteria; phylum Cyanobacteriota; class Cyanobacteriia; order Cyanobacteriales; family Nostocaceae; genus Nostoc. The sequence goes on along the minus strand of NZ_JBALBW010000023.1, from coordinate 125 downwards.
TTTAAAAAGGGGATAGGGAGTGGGGACTGGGGACTGGGGAGTGGGGACTGGGGACTGGGGACTGGGGACTGGGGACTGGGGACTGGGGACTGGGGACTGGGGACTGGGGACTGGGGACTGGGGAA
>NZ_JBALBW010000022.1:0-84463 GCF_036919895.1 Nostoc sp. | reverse complement strand
AGCGCCGATTGAAGTCTTGAAGCAGTATATTAAGAATCAAAGCCGCCCTCCGCTTCGCTCTCATGGCGGGGCTTGAATCCCACTCTTTTGGTCAACAACTAATTGATAGTTGAAGAAGAATTCAGTAGTCAGAATGGGCCAAACACCCCGCTACCGCTAACAGTAGTCAGAATCAAGACGCTCTCTACGAGACGCTAGCGCGAACGATGACTCGCTCTAAGCGAGCCATGCCGTAGGCTTTACGCTGCGCTATCCGCCATTCGTACAGAATTCATTCAGAATTCTGACTCCTGACTCCTGAATTCTGTTTCGATAAAATCTTAGTCAAATCCTATTACGCGAACGGTGAGTTGGAAGGAAAATTTTTGATTTACCGAAATTATGTAGAAATTGCAGTTCAGATGTGGTGAGGTCGCGCCATTCACCCAATTGTAGGTCATCTAATTGTAGGTGGGCTATGCTAACCCTGACTAGCCGCAAAGTTGGAAACCCTACAGCCGCAGTCATGCGCCGTACTTGGCGGTTTTTTCCCTCTGTCAAAGTCATTTCCAGCCAAGCTGTAGGTACATTTTTGCGAAATCTAATCGGCGGGGTACGTTCAGGTAACTGTGGCTCTGTTGGCAAGAGCCTCACTTCTGCTGGTTGAGTGCGGTAATCTTGAATTTCTAGACCTGTTTGCAACCTTTGTATAGCATCTGCATCTGGAATTCGCTCTACCTGTACCCAGTAAGTACGTTTATGACCAAAACGCGGATGGGCGAGGCGATGTTGTAATTGCCCATCGTTCGTTAACAGCAGTAACCCTTCACTATCCCAGTCTAAACGTCCCACAGGATACACATCAGGTACATCAATATAATCTTTCAGGGTGATATGTGTGGGAGCATCTTTTGTAAACTGGCTGAGAACACCATAGGGTTTGTAAAAAATAATATATCTCATTCGTAATTTATAAAGTCGTATTTTTTGATGTAAACGACAAAAAACGATATTGTCAGAAATTGTGAGTTCAAATTTGCTTAAGATACACACCCAATGCCCTATGACTAAATACTTTCGCTCCAACGTTGATGCAATGGCTAGCTACATTCCCGGTGAGCAGCCTCAACACGGTACACAGATAGTTAAACTTAACAGCAATGAGAACCCCTATCCCCCTTCCCCTGCGGCACTAGCTGTGCTAAAGAATATCGATGGCGAGTGGTTGCGGCGGTACCCAGAACCTTTTGGTGGGGAATTCCGGCAAGCTGCAAGTAAAGTTTTAGGAGTTCCTAGTGATTGGATCGTTGTCGGAAATGGTAGTGACGAGTTGTTGGGTCTGATCGTTCGAGCCTGTGTAGAACCTGGGAAGAAGGTAGTTTATCCGATGCCAACTTATGTCCTATATCGCACATTAGCAGAAATGCAAGCTGCGGAAATTGTTGAGATTCCCTACAGCGAGGACTACAGTTTACCTTTGGAAGAACTGGTTGCTGTGGATGGTTCTGTGACATTCATTGCATCGCCGAATAGTCCATCGGGCCATCTGGTAACAACAAATGAGCTACGAAAATTAGCCAGCCAGTTATCTGGAGTTTTAGTGATTGACGAAGCATACATAGATTTTACCGAAGAAAATGCATTAGTTTTGGTAGAGGAATACGAAAATGTCATCATAATTCGCACTCTATCTAAGGGCTACTCGTTGGCTGGATTGCGCCTGGGGTTTGGGGTGGCGAATCCCAAACTGTTGCAGGGATTGTTTAAGGTGAAGGATAGCTATAACATTGATGCGATCGCTTGTGCAATTGGTACAGCTGCTATTACCGATCAAGTTTATAAAAATGCTTGTGTGGCAAAGATTAAAGCATCGCGGAACCAGTTGGCAACAGACTTAAAACAATTAGGTTTTCATGTTTGGGATTCCCAAACTAACTTTTTGCTGGTACACCCTCCACAAAAAAAAGCGGAATATCTCTATCAAAAACTGAAGGAAGGGGGAATTTTAATCCGTTACTTCAAGCAGCCTGGACTAGATGATAAATTACGGATCTCTGTTGGTACTGATGAACAAAATCAGACTTTAGTGAAAGCACTAAGTTCTTTATTATAAATTTGACAATGCTCCTGTTACGTAGCAAGTATTTCAGGGCTGAAGATAATGACTAAAGCTCTAAGCTATGCAGGATAAGCGCTACAAATTTTAAAGCTATTGAACAGTCAAGGTCTTGGGAATCAATCATTATTCCCCGGCAGAGCCAGGGAAGGAGAAAATATTAACATTAACTCGCTGCTAAATTGCCCCAACCGACATAAGGTAATTTTGCAGCTGTTGCCCGAACTTTGTCAGCATTGGCCACCAACTGACCGCAAGCGTCCCAAGTCCCAGAAATGAATGTGCTTCTAGTACCTTCACCGATCGCAACTGGAGCGGTGTAATCACCAATTTGCACTTGCAAGGTTTCCAGATTGACTGTCACACCTGCTTGGGGATTAGTAGCGACTAAATCTTGCAGTTGTTTAACAGTGACAGCATCGGCTGTCAGACAAGGTATGCCCATTGCCACACAGTTACCAAAAAAGATTTCTGCGAAGCTTTCACCGATTAAAGCTTGGATTCCCCATTTTGCGATCGCTTGGGGTGCATGTTCCCGTGATGAACCACAGCCAAAATTTCTATTGACTATTAAAATATTCGCCCCTTGATATTGGGGTTGGTCAAAGGGATGTTCACCTTTAAGTGCTGTCCGGTCATCAATAAACACGCCTTCGCCTAACCCATCAAAGGTAACGGCTTTCAAATATCGTGCGGGAATAATGCGATCGGTATCTATATCATTGCCCACTAAGGGTATACCGCGTCCTGAAACTGTTTTGACTTCACTCACCATAAACTTTACCTATCATTTCAATGACAGCCTGTTAATTTCTACAAATGACCAATGACAAATAACCAAAAAATTACAACAACTCGCGCACATCAGAGACTTCGCCTTTAATTGCAGCAGTGGCGACCATCGCCGGACTCATTAACAATGTCCGACCAGAGGATGATCCCTGTCTTCCTTTAAAGTTGCGGTTAGAGGAGGATGCACTGATTTGTCTTCCTTGTAGCTTATCGGGGTTCATTGCCAAGCACATGGAACATCCCGGTTCACGCCATTCAAATCCGGCTTCCTGAAAGATTTTATCCAGTCCTTCAGCTTCTGCCTCTTCCTTCACCCTTTCAGAACCGGGAACAACGAAAGCTTTGATTCCCTCCGCAACGTGGCGACCTTTGGCGATTTTTGCAGCTTCCCGTAAATCACTAATTCTGCCGTTGGTACAACTACCAATGAAGCAGACATCTATTTTGGTACCTTTGATGGGTTGACCAGGATATAAATCCATGTAGCGGTAAGCTTCTTCGGCAATAAATCGGTCTTCTTCCAGCAGTTCTTCCGGCTGAGGCACTGACTGGTTGATACCGATACCTTGACCGGGAGTAATTCCCCAGGTAATAGTAGGAGAAATTTCCGCAGCGTCAAATACGACTACATCATCATATTGGGCATCAGCATCGCTTTTGATGGAATCCCACCAAGCTACTGCTTTATCCCAATCTGCATCAATGGGTGCAAAATCTCTACCTTTGAGGTAATCATAGGTGACTCCATCGGGATTAATATAGCCGCATCTAGCACCGCCTTCGATGGCCATATTGCAGACAGTCATCCTCTCTTCCATGTTCATTTGCTCAAATGTCGTACCTGCAAATTCGTAAGCATAGCCCACGCCGCCTTTTACGCCGAGGGTGCGGATGATATGTAGGATGACATCTTTGGCATAAACTCCTGGGTTTAGACTGCCGTTAACTTCAATTTTTTTGACTTTCAGTTTCGAGAGGGCGAGAGTTTGAGCAGCAAGAACATCCCGAACTTGACTAGTACCAATCCCAAATGCGATCGCACCAAATGCCCCATGACTCGATGTGTGGCTATCTCCACAAGCGATCGTCATTCCTGGCTGAGTCAATCCGAGTTCGGGAGCGATGACGTGAACTATACCCTGGCTACCAGAACCGATGTTGTAAAAAGTTATGTTATGTTCTTGACAATTATTTTCGAGCGCCTGAATCATTTCCTCTGCCAAACCATCAGCAAAGGGACGTGCCTGATTTTCTGTCGGCACAATATGATCGACTGTAGCAACGGTACGCTCTGGAAATAGTACTTTTAGTCCCCTCTCGCGTAACATAGCAAAAGCCTGGGGACTGGTGACTTCATGAACTAAGTGAAGCCCGATAAATAGTTGCGTCAGCCCAGAGGGAAGTGTACCAACGGTGTGTAAGTTCCAAACTTTATCAAACAGGGTACCTTTGCTCATACGTCAATCAATATTTAAAGAGTCCGATCTTAAATAGTATCAAAAAAGAGTCTAAGTTTTTCCATGCCCTTCATATTAGTTACATCTTGACACTCATACTTCTCTGTGCCCTCAGCGTCTCTGCGGTTTTATTCTTCCTTAACAAACCGCAGAGGCGTTGAGAATTCCCCGTATATCCCAAGCTTTTACCAATGCGACTAGCAAGAGCTTTTTCTGACTTGATACGAAAAGAACGTTAATAACTTTTCATTGCCCGTTGAATGTCACGCTGATCTTCTCGTCGTTTCAAGTCTTCTCGCTTATCGTGGAGCTTTTTACCTTTGCCAAGGGCTATACTCACTTTTACCCAGCCGCGTTTGAGATACATTTTCAAAGGGATTAAAGTTAACCCTTGCTGTTCTACCTTGCCAATTAGCTTGCGGAGTTCTTGACGATGCAACAATAACTTGCGTGTCCGCCGTGGTTCATGATTAAAATATTGTCCGCTGGCGTTATAGGGCGAGATATGAATATTGATTAACCATGCTTCGCCATTGCGAAGTAAAGCATAGCCATCTTGGAGATTGACTTTACCTGCACGAATTGACTTCACCTCGGTTCCTGTCAACTCAATTCCGGCTTCGTAAGTTTCCAGAATTTCATACAAATAACGGGCTTGACGGTTGTCAGCAATAACTTTGTAACCTTCGTTCTTGTCGCTCATTGATAATTTTGTGCGCTTTAAATGTACCTAAAAAATTATTTGGATTGTCTTGCGAATTATAGGGTATTCATTATAACCGCTATAAATATTGAACTGTATATCACTAATTTAGCTTTTCTAAGTTCATAATTAAGAGTTTTCTGGTAACTTAAAGTTACCAGATATGGATTAAATTCGAGGTTTACCCAGAATTTGGAGAATTTTGCCTCAAGTTTCCCAAAGAGTTGGTAAGTGGCGTAGATAATTAAAGGTTTGTAGTGTACCTTTGTGGGTATATTGCTATGAGACGCTACTCTTCTCTAGAAAATTATTTCAATCATGGCTACTTAACTTATATTTTGGTAAATTACTGATAATATTAATAATAATTTATACTATAATAAAAATCTGCTCTGCCTGATTAATGAGTTATTACAAATTAAGAAGCTCTCTATGCCTCCTAAGCAGAGTCAGTCAAAGGCAGTTACACTCCGTTAACCTTACGAAAGATTTAAGATTCTCTCTATAAATCAACCCTAAAGTCAGTCATTAGCTGCTAATCCTGTCATAGTATGAGACATAAGAACACTATTCTTACTAGTGTTCGCTGATGAAGCACGTAGAAGCAAATTTCTGAGTAAAAAAAATGCTAGGGGTGTATTGTCCATGCCCTTGACGATCCTTGTAGTGGATGATGATTTGGGCACTCGTCTGTCTGTGAGCGACTATCTTGAACTGTCTGGCTACTCAGTAATCATGGCTAATAACGGTCAAGAGGCTTTGTTTATGGTGGATGAGTCTCATCCTGATTTGATAGTCACGGATATTATAATGCCACAGATGAATGGCTATGAACTGGTGCGTCGGGTGCGTCAACAACCAGTGTTTCGGTTATTGCCTGTAATTTTATTAACGGCCCGAACTAAGACCCAGGAAAGAATTTTGGGCTACCAGTCAGGGTGCGATTTATACTTACCCAAGCCTTTTGAACTGGAAGAATTAGCAGCAGCAATTCGCAATCTTTTGGAGCGATCGCAAATCATTCAATCGGAGTATCGTTTTTCTCATAAAGAGAGTTTGGGCATTTCCGGCTCGACAAAAGCGGCGGATGCCCATAATTCTCTGTCTACTCAAATTCAGAAATCCCATCTGCACTCACCCCTAACTCATAGAGAACAAGAAGTCTTAGAGTTATTGACTCATGGTCTGTCTAATGCCGATATGGGTCATCAGTTACACCTGAGTCCTCGTACAGTGGAAAAGTACGTTAGCAGTTTATTAAGAAAAACCTCAACCAGCAACCGAGCAGAATTAGTGCGTTTTGCCATGAAGCATGGTTTGGTGGAATAAAAAAGTGAGGAGTTCGGAATTAAAACTCATAACTCTTCACTTTTAATTTTTGTGAGCAGACCTTCACAAGCATCAATCAGTAAATCAATAACCTGATTAAATCCGTCTTGACCACCATAATAAGGATCTGGAACTTCCTTCAGGGTGTGTCGAGAGCAAAACTCGCACATCAAACGCACTTTATGCTGATATTGCTTGGTTTGATCAAGATTGAGGATATTCTCATAATTTTCTTGATCCATCGCCAAAATTGGTTGAGTCGATGGGGAGTATTATCTCCCGCACCTCTCAGTTAGATCCGTGCGTGCAGCTTTCACTGCACACGGCTCCCGATGTTCTTAGCTTGCGCTTTTGCTCATGTGTTTGTAATCGTGGCAACTCTCGTGAATTGCTTCAAGATTCTTTTTCTTCCAGTTGGTATGATTTCCGTCGATGTGATGCAGGTGAACCCTTTCTTCATCGATGAACTTTAAGCCGCAGGAAGCACATCTATGGTTTTGCTTCTTAAGAGCAATAGAGGTTTCGCCGAAATAGAGCTTACTATTACGTTCGCTCCAGTAGGCTGCATTTCCGTCATAGGGGGATTTTATTCCTTGAACCATGACGTGTTTATTTTCGGAGGAGGAAACTGCTGGGAATGCCTTTTTAATTAACTCCTTGCTGGTGTGGCGTGTTTGCTTGGTTTCCTTGTTAAATACCGTATATGCTCTGTGATTTAAAGACCAAAGTGAGAACTTTGACCCGTCCATCTTGCAGAACTTGTGGTAATTTCTCCACCCTCTAACTACCGGGGCTAGTTTCCCAGCCTTTGTGGTAGCACCATAATTCGAGTTGTTGACGATGTGTTTTACTTTCTTACGAAAAGCTTTGAAGTTGTCCACTGAGGGAATACATCTAAACTTTCCGTTGCTCTGCACTTTGAAGTGCCAGCCGAGGAAATCAAACCCATCTGTCGCGGCGGTAACTTTGGTTTTCTTTTGGCTTACATTCATTCCGCGTTTGCGGAGGAACTCGCTGATTCTTTCAAGTATCTCTGTCGCATCATCTTCGGGTCGGAGTATAATAACCATGTCATCCGCGTAACGGGTTGATGGCTCGCGGTGGTGGCGCCACTTGTCTTTATATCTGTGGATACTTTCGATTCCGTTGAGTGCAATGTTAGCCAATAGTGGGCTGACTACTCCCCCTTGAGGTGTACCCTGTTCGGGGAATTCTGGGTTGACTCCAGCCTTGAGGCATCGGAATATTCCGAGTTTTAAGCTTTTGGGGGCAATGAGTTCGTCCATTATTGCTGAGTGGTTAATCCTGTCGAAGCATTTTTCGATATCGAGTTCAATAACTCGTTTTTCTATTCCATTGCTGCTAGAGTTAAGGTTATTAAAAATGTTCTTTTGTGCATCGTGGGCAGAACGCCCAGTTCTGAACCCGTAACTCCTGGCGTGGAAAGTGGCTTCGTGTGCTGGTTCGAGTGCATATTTTGCTAGGCATTGCCAAGCTTTATCCGCGATGGTTGGTATCTTTAGCATTCTGGTAGTCCCGTCCTTCTTGGGGATGGGGATTTCCCGTAGTCCTTGATGCTTCCAATTTCCACTATTCATTTTCAGTAGTTCTTCAAGGTTGAAGCGTTCTTCAAATGAGAGGGATTTCTTACCATTGATACCAGCCGTCTTTTTACCAGCATTTAGCTGAGATACAAGTCTAATTGCAAGAAATCGAGCCGAGGTGGATTTGAGAATAAGCTTTTGGAGTGACCTAGCTTTCCGCTTGTCTCCAACTTGAACAGCTTTAAATACGCGCTTTTGAAGGCGGAAAAGATTTCGGCGGAATTTCTTCCACGGTAAAGCTCTCCAAGATTCACTAGTATGCTTACTGTGTCTAATCATTTTGTCTTCTAGAGTTTGTATTTTCTGAACACCTCGCAACAATTACGTTGCGTCCTACCCGACTTGTAAGAGTTCCGCTTCTCGTCTAGCCTACTTGGGGAACGAAAGCCCCAGGACTCACAAATCGTTTTTATTCGTTCCCTCGGAGAGATTGATTGTTCCGTTAGATGTAGCCAATTCAACTACTGGATTCCCTAGACTCTTGCCGATACTTGATTTAGTGTTCGGCGGGAATAATCTCCAGTGAAGTCAGGGGGTTTTTTGTTACGTCCTGCTCAGACTTAAGTTGCTTTTTTAGGCTCTGTTTCACCATAGGAACCCCCTATTAGCGCCAGTGTCAGCCCGTAACGGTCGTCTGATTGCGCCCTGTTCCCAGCTTCACTCTACAAGAACCGAACTTGTTCGGTGTGGGCAGATAAGGAGTCAATTCTGAGTCTGAATGGTAGGGCTTTCACCTACATCTGACCGAGAGTTCAGCCTTTAGTGACACTAATCTGCTGTCGGGCTGGGTTAGTTATTTACGGACTGATTACCGTGATTTACTAACCACCGAATCGCACAATTCAAAGTCTTGAAAGTCTGACTTTTGAAACTGGCGTGCTTGACCGCGCAGTTTAATTCCCAACTTTGTAGCAGCCGCAGCACTCATGCGTCTGTCAGGTGAGCTACCAACGTGATAACTAGATGTACCAGCAGAATCACAGATGATAGCATCGCTCAAGCCAGCCTGCTCAATTAGATGATTCATGATGTTTTCTGCCGATGGCGATCGGCAGATGTTACCTAAGCAGACAAACAGCAACTTGTAAGGCATAGATATTTTTTGTCCTTTGTCAATAGTCATTTGTCCTTTGACCAATGACTAATGACCAATGACTAAAATCCAGGTAACTCCAACCCACTGGTTAATTCTTCCATACGTTCCCGCATTGTTGCTGTGGACTTGTTGTAGGCTTCTTTCATTGCTACTGTCACGAGATCGGAAAGTACTTCCGCACCTTCCCCTAGAGCATCTGGAGAAATTTCTACCCGCTTGGGTTCTTGGTTCCCACTGACAATAACCTTTACCAGACCACCGCCAGATTCTCCTAGAATCTCCATTTGCTCCAATTCTTCTTGGAGTCGCTTTGCACCTTCTTGAACTTGCTGTGCTTTCTTAAAAGCTTCGGCCAGTTCCTTCATTTTTCCTAAGCCAAAGCCGAATCCTTGTCCTTTACCTGTCATAATTATTTATACGCGTGTGCGTTGAATAACAAATCAAATTCAATTATAGATGCGGTGAGTAATTTGCCTGTTTTTTTACCAATAATTAATGCATCAGGGAATTGGGCATTGGGCATTGGGCATTGGTTATTAATTTTTCTCCCTCATCTCCCCCATTCCCCATTCCCCATTCTCTATCCACAAGCAGCTTGAAACTCTCCGAGCATTTTGACTTCTGGCTCTAAATTAATAGACCAACGTTCTTGTACTTGATGTTGAATGTGGCGAATGAGACAGAATATATCACTAGCTTTTGCCCCACCCCGGTTAACAATGAAATTAGCATGGAGTAGTGCTACTTGCGCTCCACCAATTTGGTAGCCTTTGAGTCCAGTTTGTTCAATTAGCCAGCCAGCACTGTAAGGTTTGGGATTGCGGAATACACTCCCGCAACTAGGGAAGTTATATGGTTGGGTGCTTAGACGATGTTTTTTGTGTTCTTTGGTGATTGCTACAACTTTTGCTGGATCTGCACCTGGCGCGAGTTGTAAGGTAGCTTGGGTGACTATGCGTTGGCGAAGCCTCTCCGAAGGAGACTCGCCACCTTGCAATAATGAAGTTCGGTAGCTATAACCTAACTGTTCCGGGGTAAGAGTCTCTAGCGTCCCATCAGGTGAAAGTACCTCGGCACTTACTAACATATCTGCGATACAGCTATTATGTGCCCCTGCATTCATCACCACAGCACCTCCGGCTGTTCCGGGAATGCCAACAGCCCACTCCAATCCTTCCCATCCTAATTCTGCTGCCGCCCATGCCAAGCTAGGAATTGATTCTCCGGCAGCAACGGTTAATTGACCTGTTTGCGGGTCAAAGTTGCTGAAGCGGAGATGACGAGTTGCAATGACTAAGCCTGATATCCCACCATCGCTCACCAGGAGGTTAGAACCGGCTCCCAGTGTTGTCACCTTTAAATCGCGTTCTTTTGCGTATTTGAGACTGGCTTGCAGTGCTTCTAAGTTTCGGGGGGCAACGTACAAATCAGCTGCTCCCCCAACCCTATAGGAAGTAAACGCTGATAAGCAAGCCTGGGACTTGATCGCACAATCAGTATTTGGTAAGTAAATTACTTCACTATCCACCGAATTAGCCGTTTGATGTTTCTTTGTATTCAAAGCAGAAACTGTGCAGACGTTTCCAACTGCCTGGGAAATGGTCATCTTTACTTTGTATGGGTAAAATTTTTACATTAATTTACCGCAAAGATACGGTAATAGAATTCACAAACGGAACCGTTGCTAGACGGGCGCTTTGCTCAGAAATGAAGTCTCATCAAAGTCTCCAGTTAAGATGTGGCTTTAGCAGGTTCGCAAAGTGCAGTAATTACTTCAGGAATCACCTGATTCAAGTTCCCAGCCCCTAAAAACAGCGCCAAGTCTCCTGGGCGTAATGTTTTTAATAAGTACTCACGCACTGAGGGTAAAGTTGGTTGATAAACTACCTGCGAATGCTGTTTAGCAATTTCTGCTGCTAGCTGTTCGCCAGTAATTTGCCCTAAATTGGGTTCACCTGCACTGTAAATATCAGTCAGTACAACCAAATCAGCATGGGTAAAAGACTCGGCAAATTCTTTTAAAAAGGTCAGTGTCCGGCTATAGCGATGGGGTTGGAAGATAGCAACAACCCTTTGCCCTGGTCTTGCTTGTAAACGGGCGGCGGCGAGAGTAACGCGAATCTCGCTAGGATGATGAGCATAGTCATCAATGAAGGTAATACCATCAACTTCACCCCGGAGTTCAAAGCGTCGTCTTGCTCCTTCAAAGGTGGCGATACCTTTAGCGATCGCTCCAAATTCTAAGCCCAAGACGCGACCAACCGCAACTGCTGCTAAGGCATTGCTGAGATTGTGCCGACTGAGCAGCCGCAACTTCAACACGCCCAAGGCTTTGCCTTTTTCCCAAACTAGAGCCGTGGTGCCATCAGCCCGATAATCAATATTAGTAACGGTGTAGTCAGCGTTGGTATCGGAGTGTAAGCTGTAGCTAATTGTAGGTTGCAAGCGATCGCGCACTGTTGCACAGTCAATACTACCGATTAAAGTTTTGCAACCCTTAGCAAATGTCTGGAAGGTGTCAATGACTTCTTCTAATGTATCGTAATGGTCAGGATGATCGAGTTCAATATTGGTGATGATGCCAATTTCTGGAGCGTGTTTTACCAAAGAACCATCAGATTCGTCTGCTTCAGCTACCAAATATTGGCTTTGTCCCAATCGAGCATTACCAGACCATGCATTGACTTCGCCACCTACTAAAATCGTTGGGTCTAGACCTGCTTCCAGAAGCATATAGCCAATCATGCTACTGGTTGTAGTTTTGCCGTGTGTTCCTGCTACTGCAATACTGTGGTAATCGGCAATTAAAGCTGCTAGTACATCTGAACGATGTAAAACTGGACAACCTAATTCTAAGGCTGCTTTATATTCTAAATTATTCGTGTTAATTGCTGTTGAACAAATGACTTGAGGTAGTTTTGACTTAGTATCAGTAAGTAATTCTTCTTGTGAATTTAATACTTGAGGGCGAAAGAATTCGAGATTACTTGCCTCTTGTCTACCAAAAATATGAGCGCCGATAGATTCCAATTTGTGCGTAATGTGGTTTGGACGAAGATCCGAACCTGATACTGGAAATTGACGCTTGGCGAGAACGTATGCCAGAGCAGACATACCTATGCCGCCGATGCCAATAAAATGAAATGGTCTACCACTAAAATCTACAGAATTAGTCATTTCTTGCTCCTCTTACACCACACCACACCATAATCACAAATGACACGCGTATCATAACAGGAATTTGATTTTTACCGTAACTACTCCTATATCGTGTTTATGTTTGATGCCCAGATGTTCTTTCTGGTCTGGTTTTGCATGTTCAGAATGATTTTACCTTGGTTGGAGGTTTTTACTATTTCTGAACTGTTGTTAAGATTATTCTGAAAATTTTGGCTACATCGGGAAAGAAATTCTTGTAATGTCAAATACATATTTTGTCTACCTTACTGGAATTGGCTACATAATACATTGTTTAGTGAAACTGATTTGAAATTGCATCAAGTTTAGCCGTGAATTGACTACAATAGTACATTGGTAATGAAACTATTTTTCAATTGCATAAAACCCAGGCATAACTGGATGCAGCAACTAGCAATTTTTGGTGGCACATTCGATCCAATTCACTGGGGACACCTGCTTGTAGCCGAGACAGCAATGCAAGAAGTATCCCTTGAAAAGGTAATTTGGGTGCCATCCCTAAATCCTCCTCATAAAGAAGCAGCCTTGTTTGAGCATCGCGTCAAAATGCTGCAATTAGCCATAAAAGATAACCCAGCGTTCACTGTCTCACTAGTGGAGGCAAATCGCTCTGGGACTTCTTATGCCATTAACACCCTGGTTGACTTATCTGCTTCTTATCCAAATACTCACTGGTACTGGATTGTGGGCTTGGATACTTTCCAAACCTTACCCCGTTGGTACCGTGGACACGAACTAGCGCAAATGTGTGATTGGTTAATCGCACCCCGACTGCTAGGTGGTGAGACTATAACTCAAAGCAAATTAATCTGCAAGCAAGTGGAGCAACAGCTGAGGGAGCAGTCACACACCATTTACTGGCAACTCCTGAATATACCAATAGTCGGAGTTTCGTCAAGTCTAATTCGCAAATTGTGCCGCGAACGCCAGTCAATTCGTTATTTAGTCCCGGAAACCGTCAGATCATATATCACTAACAACAATTTCTACTCGAACAAATCTGAATAAATTATGTGTTTTTTTATTGATCTAACACTTTATCGTTATAAGTGCTTACCCCCTTTGCGATATGATTGGGGTCAACGACATCAACATATAAGCATAAATACAGAGGGCAAGACACTGTGATTAGAGTTGCAATCAACGGTTTCGGGCGGATTGGACGTAACTTTGCACGTTGCTGGGTGGGTAGAGAGAATAGCCAAATCGAACTTGTCGCTATTAATGACACGTCAGACCCTAGAACCAATGCTCACCTGCTAAAGTATGACTCGATGCTAGGCAAGATCAAAGGTGCAGAAGTTAGTGCCGATGATAACTCTATCATCATTAACGGTAAGACCATTAAGTGCGTATCCGATCGCAACCCAGAAAAGTTGCCCTGGAGAGATTGGGGAATTGACCTAATTATCGAAGCAACAGGCGTATTTACTAGCAAAGAAGGAGCGCTGAAGCATGTAAATGCTGGAGCCAAGAAAGTTCTGATTACCGCTCCTGGTAAAAACGAGGATGGCACTTTTGTGATTGGTGTGAATCATCATGATTATGACCACAATATACACAACATTATCAGTAACGCTAGCTGTACTACCAACTGCTTGGCACCAATTGCCAAGGTGTTGAACGATAAGTTTGGCATCATCAAAGGTACGATGACCACCACCCACAGCTATACTGGCGACCAGCGTTTGCTAGACGCTTCTCACCGGGATTTGCGACGGGCGAGGGCCGCAGCGATAAACATTGTACCTACCTCTACTGGTGCAGCAAAAGCAGTGGCGCTGGTTATCCCAGAGTTGAAAGGCAAGCTTAATGGCGTTGCCTTGCGTGTACCAACCCCGAACGTCTCAATGGTAGATTTCGTAGTTCAGGTTGAAAAGCGTACTATTACTGAAGAAGTTAACCAAGCTCTCAAAGATGCTGCTGAGGGCCCACTTAAAGGCATTTTGGACTATAGCGAACTAGAACTAGTATCTTCCGATTATCAAGGTTGTGATGCTTCTTCGATTGTTGATGCGAACTTGACTTTTGTGTTGGGTAATGACTTGGTAAAAGTTATGGCGTGGTATGACAACGAGTGGGGTTACAGCCAACGAGTTTTGGATTTGGCAGAATTGGTAGCCGAGAAGTGGCAATAATTTGTCATTAGTTATTGGTCATTAGTCATTGGTCATTAGAAAAATGACAAAGGATAAAGGACTATTGACCAAAATGTTGAAATCCCTGGCTGAGGCTTAGAACTTGGTCAGGGAATTTTTTTTGTTCGTCGTGCAATACTACTGTTGATCCTGATGTAATGTTGCCTACGATCGCAGCACCTTGACCAAGATGTTGTACTAATGCTAATGCTGACTCTTGTGGTAAGCAAAGCACTAATTCAAAGTCTTCACCACCGTATAGAGCATATTCTAGCCCTTGCTCTGGTGTCAGCCAATCCTCAAAAGCTACTGGAGTGGAAATTTGTCTGCGTTCTAAGACAGCGCCAACACCACTGGCGCGGCAAATTTGGATAATTGCATCGGCCAAACCATCGCTGCTATCCATACCAGCAATGGGCATGGGGCATGGGGCATGGGGCATGGGGCATGGGGATGCTAAAATTTTACACAGAATTGGTAACACATCTAATCGTGGCTGTGGGCGCTGGTGGGCGTGGATTAGAGCCGTGCGTTCTGTATCTTTGAGGCATTGTCCTAATTCTGGATGTAAGAGCAGTTCTAAGCCAGCGTGGGAGGCTCCATGAACGCCTGTAACAACGATCGCATCTCCCGCTACAGCAGCAGAACGGCGGATAATTTGATTAGGCTTAACTTGACCAAAAGCAGTAATTGCCAAAGTTGTTACAGGCGATCGCACCACATCACCCCCAACAATTGAGGTATTGTATTTTTGCAGGCATTCTGTCATTCCTTGGTACAGTCGCTCAACCCAACTCACCCTAACTTCACCAGGGAGTCCCAACCCGACGGTAATTCCCAATGGGGAAGCACCCATTGCGGCTAAATCTGATAAATTGGCAGCAGCAGCCCGCCAACCAGCATCTTCTGGGGAAGTGGTGAGGTTGCTAAAATGTACGCCATCAACTAGAACATCTGTAGTCACCACCAAAGATTGCTCTGGTGCAGTCTCAAGGACTGCTGCATCATCGCCAATAATTTCTGGAGGACAGAAGCGCTGTAATCTTTCTAAAAGACCTTGTTCACCAATATCTTTTACTTGTTGAGAAGATAATTCACTATTCACAATCGGTTTTCCGTGTTGCAAAATTACTAAGAAAACTGATGAGTTGCTTTACTGTTTAATATAAGGGTTTCGTCTAGGAGACAGTTGGGATGGTAACAACACCAGTAACCAGCATCACATTTGAGGAGTACTTAACCTATGATGATGGTAGCGATTTTCATTATGAACTGGTGGATGGCAAGCTAGAGCTAATGAACCCACCTACTATTGAACATTTCCTCATTGTCGATTTTCTGGATACTGCCTTGAAAGCAGAAATCAAACGTTGTAGCTCACCTTGGCTGTGTTTTCGAGAAAGTGGGGTGAGAACGGGGAGAAATAAATCTCGGTTGACTGATTTGTGTGTAGTGACAGTAGAGCAAGCCAGAGAATTGTTGAATGCCTCAGCAGTATTTCAGTCACCGCCGTTACTAATTGTCGAGGTGGTCAGTTCAGAGTCAGTGAAACGGGATTATCGTTATAAACGTTCTGAATATGCGGCCTTAGAGGTTCTTGAATATTGGATTGTAGATCCACTGAAAGCAAAAGTTTCGGTGTTACTACTAGAAGATGGATTTTACGAAGAAACAGTTTTTACCGCTACTCAGGAGATTGTATCGCGGACTTTTCCAGAAATGGCGATCGCAGTTGATCGAGTGTTCGCTGCCGGTAATCTAAATCAGGGGAGTTAGGAGAGACGCGATGAATCGCGTCTGTACAAGAAAGAATTAGGAATTATTCTCTCCCTGCTCCCTGCTCCCTGCCTTCTTCTTATGCAGCTTGCGGCTCAACCAGATTATCTATTCCCTGAACGACTTTTGCCGATTCAATTTTGTCACCCGCCTTCAGTTTATCCAAAACTTCTTTGCCTTCAGTGAGATAGCCAAAAACCGCATAACGACCATCCAATAAGTTGCGTCCTGCGGGGGTGAGTTCTGGTTCAAACAAAAAGAAGAAGAATTGCGAAGAACCACCATTTACTTCACTTTCAGGACGAGCCATTACCACTGCACCAAAGGCAGAAAAAGGTAGAACTGGCATATCAACGTAACGACCAGCTTGTTCTAGTGTAATACCATAGGTAGGTTCTTTATCGCCCTCAACTAAAACTTCTAAGGGAATGGCGCGATATTTGCCCGTTTTGGGATCAATGTAACCAACATCTTTACCAACCGGATCGCCAGTTTGCAGAAAGTAAGATTCTTCAGAACGGGTAAATTCTAAGCCATTGTAAAAACCCTTCTGTACCAAATCTACAAAATTACCAGCAGTGACAGGGGCGCTATAACCATCTACTACAAAGGTCAAGTCGCCTTTGTTAGTTTTCATTTCTACAGTGGCACGACCTTTAAGTTGTGGCAGATTACTATACTCAGCAGGTACTTCAAAGGGGAATTCTTTCACCATTGACTCTTCTAGCTGAGTCACGAGATTCAGAAGTTTACCTCTATCTTGCAGAATTTGTTCTTTATCTTTGCTGTTCGCCAATTCTTGCAATTTAGCCACCCCAGATTTCAACTCGCTAATCCAAGCTTCGGCTTGGGGTTGGCGTTCTGTGGGAACGCTTGTTAAGATTTGGGAGGGTTTATCGAGAATCCGGGATGCTTGGCTGATGTCTTTGGAAATAGCACCCCACCGCCGATTCGCTCGCAGTTGGGCTGAGATGTCCTCTAAACTGGCTTGTAGTTGCCGTACAGGTTTGTTATCTATCGGGAGTGCATACCGCAACAAAGCCTTGCCATCGGTAATTGCGTTGCCAGATGGCAATGCGGCGCTACTGGAGGGAGTCCACCCAGCTGTAGTTATGCCTAAAAATATTGTTACCAGCAGTATTGCCATTAGGCTGTTCTTCAGCCAGGATTTTAATAAGTTAAGCATGGGATAACTCAAATGCAGCATTAATTTGTTGACTGGACGTAACCCATAAATAATCTTCCCACGTTAAGGGCTGAGTGGATCAGAGGTCTAGGGCAGGGGAACAAATGACAACTAACTAATGACAAATGCCCAATGACGACTCTAGAAGGGTACAATAAATGCCGATTGTCTTCCAACATTTGAAAGTTTCATGATCTCCAGTAACGACTTTCGACCCGGTGTTTCAATTGTATTGGATGGGTCTGTATGGCGAGTGCTTGAATTCCTACACGTCAAGCCAGGTAAGGGTTCTGCCTTTGTCCGCACTAAGTTAAGAAATGTCCAGAGTGGGAGCGTAATGGAAAAAACGTTCCGAGCGGGGGAAACTTTGCCCCAAGCTACTTTAGAAAAAAGCACGATGCAGCATACCTATAAAGAGGGCGATGAGTTCGTCTTTATGGATATGGAAACCTACGAAGAAGGTAGATTGACCCGTGCACAAATTGGCGATCGCGTCAAATACCTGAAGGAAGGTATGGAAGCTGAAGTTATTAAATGGGGCGAACAGGTTCTAGGAGTAGAATTGCCTAAATCTGTGGTTCTGGAAATTATCCAAACAGACCCAGGTTTAAAAGGTGACACTGCCACCGGTGGCTCAAAACCCGCAACTCTAGAAACTGGTGCAATTGTGATGGTTCCTTTGTTTATTTCTCAAGGAGAACGCATCAAAGTTGATACCCAAGAAGATAAGTATATCAGCAGGGAATAACTTTCATCTTTACGGAGATGCTTGTTCCCGATTGAAATCCCTACATAAGGATTAAATCCCTGCCACACTTAAGATGCTAATTTACGGATAGGTCGAGGTAATAAAAACTGTGCCATTGGACTTTAATGAAATCCGCCAACTATTGGCAACTATCGCACAAACAGATATTGCAGAAGTCACGCTTAAAAGCGATGATTTTGAACTAACAGTCCGTAAGGCTGTGAGCGTCAGCAATCAGATGTTGTCGGTAGGTCAACCGACCTTCGGCGGTGTGGTAGGTTCGGGCTTGACATCGGGTTCATCTGGAGGAAACCAGATGAACACGAGTCAGGTAACGGAGGTGTCCACATCTCGCGTGTTTGAGAATACTGGTAGTAGCACACAATTGCAGGTATCAGTAAATCCTCCCTCAACCATTGACCAGAGATTGGTAGAAGTGCCTTCCCCAATGGTGGGAACGTTTTATCGCGCTCCTGCACCTGGGGAAACGGCATTTGTGGAAGTTGGCGATCGCATCCGCAAGGGTCAAACAGTCTGTATCATTGAAGCCATGAAGCTGATGAATGAAATCGAAGCCGAAGTATCTGGCCAGGTGATGGAAATTCTTCTCCAAAATGGCGACGCTGTAGAATATGGTCAACCTTTGATGCGAATTAACCCCGATTAAGTATTAATCTATATATCAAATGAGTCATCTGAAATGAGTCATTGTTAAAACTTCAGTCCTTGCGGGTTAATCCTGATGAAACAAACGTTGCCTTTACCGCCAGAAGTGGTGCAACAAGTAGCTGAATACTTCAGCCTGTTAAGTGAGCCGATGCGCTTGCGGCTGCTTCACTTATTACGGGATGAAGAAAAATGCGTGCAAGAGTTGGTAGAGGCAACACAGACTTCTCAGGCAAATGTGTCAAAACACCTGAAGGTAATGTGGCAAGCAGGTATCCTTGGCCGCCGCAGTGAAGGAACTTGCGCCTATTACCGGGTGGAAGATGAAATGATTTTTGATTTGTGTAATCGGGTTTGCGATCGCCTTGCCACAAGGTTAGAGGAGCAAGCCCGTAATTTTCGTGTGTTAAATAGCAAACGTTAGGTCAGTTGTCATTAGTCATTTGTCATTTGTGAAAAACTAATGACCAATGACTAATGACTAAAGCTGATAATTTTTATCAAAGCTTTCACGAGTTAGTGGCTGTTGTAACTCTACACCTTCACCACCTAAAACATCCAACGGTTTGCCGTTCACGTCAATGTACACCTTGGCTTTAGGATTTAAACTTGTTGCAGTATAAACAACTTGTCCCACGCGGCCCATCATTGATGTGCTACCGCCACCACTGGTAAAATCTTCAGATAAATTAACGTGAACTTCGTTATTTTCTGATTTCAGCCCCAAAAGTTTGGTTCCTTTTGGGATAGTTGTCGAACCTGTTGCTTCTGCTGGTGGCCCTGCTAACAAACTTTGGAAAGCTGCTTCTAAAGGCTGGTTGGCTCGTATAGAAGCGACTTTAACAGGCTGGGGAACCAAAGCAACATTTTTGTCTTTTGGTGTGAGCCAATAAACATTGGGGGTTTTTTCATTAGCAACTGGCTGCCTAGTTGATGGCTGTGCTGGTTGAACGATGCGCTCAGAGGGGTTTGGCGGTGTGGGAGTATTGTTGGAGTGGGAGGTAAACCAAGCCACACCACCACCTACCGCTACAACCACTGCTGAGACGGCGGCAATTGCGCCTGAAGAAATACGATTAGATCCTTGTTGGTCTTTCATGTTCAAAACCTTCCTAACTGAGGGCTGATATGGTAATTATGTGAGGAGCAGCCTGGTTAACGACGATACTTATAAGTTTAGAGTTTCCACAACCCAGAGGAGACTTACTTTAATGCCTCTTAATTTTGCAAGTCCCTAATTCAATTTTAGAATTTTTATTTCTAATCCGTCACCTACCAAATTATGTAAATCTCATTCTTTCTGGAGATGATTAAATCTACAATGTAAAAGAACGCAGAGGAACGCAAAGTAAAATATTTATTCCTCTGCGTAAATTTTATTGTTTAATTTTTTACCTCAGTCGCAGCACTAATCCATTGTTGTAGTGTCGCTATAACTTCATCAATGACAATTTCTTGAGATTTACGGGTGGCTCTTTCTACAACTTCGACCTTGCCATTAGCGATCGCCCGCCCGGTTACAATTCTATAAGGGATGCCAATTAAGTCAGCATCTTTAAATTTCACTCCCGCCCGTTCGTCACGGTCATCTAGTAGGGTTTCAATTCCCGCTTGATTGAGTTCTGTGTAAAGCTTTTGGGCAATTTCAACTTGTTGAGCATCCTTAATGTTGGGAATTGTCACAATCGCGTGATAAGGTGCGATCGCAACTGGCCAAATAATCCCATCTTTATCGTAAGATTGCTCTACGGCAGCTTGTGCTAACCGCGACACACCCACACCAAAACAACCCATAAATAGCGGCTTCTCTTCGCCCTGTTCATTGGTATAAGTTGCACCCATCGCTTGGGAATATTTAGTGCCTAATTGGAAGATGTGACCGGCTTCAATTCCACGGGCGCTTTGTAAGGTTTGTTCTGGGTTATGGATGGCGCGATCGCCTGGTCTTGACTTACGAATATCTACTACTCGCTCTGGTAGTTTAAATTGCTCACCCCAATTAGCACCAACTACGTGATAACCAGCTTCATTCGCGCCTGTAACAAAGTTTTTTAAATCAACGGCTGTTTGATCCACCAAGCGCAAAAACTTAGGATGAATCTGTTTTTTGGCAGTAATATACTCATCTCCGATGTCTGGTGCAATGTAGCCTAAAGGCAGAGATTTTGCTGTCCATGTTTGCTGGGCTTCTACATTTGGTACATTCAAACTAATAATAGTTTTAGCGCCATACTCAGAAGCTGATTTTGTCAATTCATTTTGCAACTTGACTTCATTAACTTCCTGATCGCCTCGGATGTTCACCAGAACTAACACCGTTATACCATTATCGTAAACTGTCTGATAAAGGACATTTTTCACCAATTGAGTAGGAGAACAGTTGAGGAGTTGACACACCTTTTCAATCGTTTCTGTTCCAGGTGTATCGCGTTTCTCATAAGTTGTAAACCGTGAGGTTTCGGCATCAATTGGTAAAGAAACAGCCTTTTCTACGTTAGCGGCGTATTTGCCATCCTCAGTGTAGAGAACTTCATCTTCACCAGCTTCCGCCAAGATCATAAATTCTGTAGAACCAGAACCACCAATTGCACCAGAGTCAGCTTCCACTGCCCGAAAAGCTAAACCAGAACGTCGCAGCATATTGCTGTACGCTTTATACATATCCTGGTAAGTTTCTTTGAGGCTGGCTTCATCGGTATGAAAAGAGTAGCCGTCCTTCATGATAAATTCTCGTCCGCGCATCAAACCAAAGCGGGGGCGAATTTCATCACGGAATTTGGTTTGAATTTGGTAGAGATGTAGTGGTAGCTGACGATAAGAGCGAATCATATCACGAGCGATCGCTGTGATGACTTCCTCATGAGTTGGGCCTAATCCTAATTGTTGATCGCGGCGGTCAATTAGGGAAAACATAATCCCTTCAGCTTTGGTGTAAGTGTCCCAGCGTCCCGATTCCTTCCATAAATCAGCAGGTTGTAATTGTGGTAAGAGACATTCTTGTGCGCCTGTAGCGTTCATTTCTTCCCGCACAATCTGGGAAACTTTTTGTAGTACCCGCCACATTAGGGGGAGATAAGCATAGATCCCACTACCGATGCGACGAATGTAACCTGCACGGAGTAATAATTTATGACTGGGAATCTCAGCATCAGCTGGATCGTCCCGGAGTGTAACGAATAACATTTGTGACAGTCGCATCGTTTATAGCCTTTCTTTGATCGCTAATTTCTATGTCAACTAAAGTATGAAGTATTAAGGATGAAGTACAAAGTACACAGCGTTATTTATTTTTCATTTTTACTTATAGCTTTCCGCCTTTTTTTATTGCAACTTTAGGAGAAACTACCTTGGCAGATGTAATTTATCAAGCACAAGCACCCTTAGAATTTATTCCTCCGGCGTTTAACCCCCTATTGCTACGAGTTGTCCATCTGTTACTACCCAGTTGGATAAAATGGCAAACACCCATTACCCAAATTGAAGCAGACAACGTAGAGGTTCTGGTGGATCTCTATCGCCAGTTTCAGGAGGGTAAGATCCGTTTTATGCTGGCATTTCGCCATCCGAAAACAGACGATCCGTTTTGTTTGGCTTACTTGTTATCTCAACTTGTACCAAAGATAGCGCGATCGCAAGGTACAACACTACAACATCCCATTCACGCTCATTTTATCTACGATCGCGGCATTCCTCTATGGGCAGGTTCCCACGTTGGCTGGATTGCTTCTCATTTAGGTGGGACTCCGATTCAGCGAGGTAAGGCTGACTGGACGGGTTTACGTTCGGCGCGTGACTTGTTTGCTAATGGCAAATTCCCAATGGCGGCTGCGCCAGAGGGTGCAACCAATGGTTTATCAGAGAATATTAGCCCCCTGGAACCCGGTATTGCCCAATTAGGCTTCTGGTGTGCTGAAGATTTGCACAAAGCTGAACGCCCCGAACAGGTTCTAATTGTACCAGTTGGGATTAAATATAGTTACGTTGATGCTCCTTGGGGTGCGATCGCAAATCTTCTAAGTGAATTGGAAGCGGCTAGTGGTTTACCTGCAAATCCATCAGAAAATGCTTCGATAGAGTCGCTTTATCCTCGCCTATTGACCTTGGCAGAACATTTACTTTTGCTAATGGAAGAATTTTACACACGGTTTTATCATCAAAAACTGCCAGATATTAACATTGTCAATGGGCAAATTCCAGATAGAAATGAAGCGTTAGCAGTTCGTTTACAAGCTTTATTGAATGCAGCATTGTTAATATCAGAGCAGTATTTTGATTTGCAGTCAAAAGGTAATTTAAGTGACCGTTGTCGGCGAGTAGAACAAGCTGGTTGGAATTATATATTTAGAGAAGAATTTAAGGATGTAAAAGGAGTATCTGCTGTCGAAAGAGCTTTAGGCGATCGCGTTGCAGAAGAAGCGAATGCGCGGATGTGGCACATGCGTTTAGTAGAAAGTTTTGTGGCAGTTTCTGGTAATTATATTCGAGAAAATCCAACAGTCGAAAGGTTTGCTGAGACAACTTTAATTTTATGGCGGATGATTGCTAAAATCAAAGCCGATAAAGGTTTGCAGCGTCCACAGTTTGGCAAGCAAAAGGTAAAAATTGCTGTGGGTGAACCGATATCTATTTCTGAGCGTTACCCAGCGTATAAAGAAAATCGCTTGGCTGCTAGACAAGCTGTTGCTGATGTGACGAATGATTTGCAACACGCGTTGGAAGGATTGATTTGATTAGGAGGGTTCAATCTTTAGCTAGGAACCAGAATAATAAAGGTGTCAGTCGTCAGGAGGCTTATTGATTTCGACCCTTGGCTCCTGACTTCCTTAACTTGCAAAAGGGTAATCTAAATACCCAAGTGTTCATCCAAACCGGATAAGTACTTTCTAAACGTAGTGCAGATAAAGAACTTCTAGCGATCGCGGCTTTAGATGCCCTGTACGGAGATGCTGGCGGGATATGGTTTATTAAGCTTGCACAAACCTAAAAATTTTCAAAACTGTCTAAGCAAATAGGTGCAGAAAATCCTAGGCTACTAGACCTGCTTGCCTTTGCTGCTATTCACTTTAATACAATTGGGTTAGATAAAAACAATTTTAACTAAATATGTCATTTATTCTTTGAGTTTTATAAAATTACCGTTAAGTTATCCAAATTATATTTTCAGAATAATCACGCTTTTATGTTTTCGTAATTCAAATTACAAATAGAGAAGTCCAGGAAATTGTGATTCTCTAAATCAAGTTATAAATAATGAAAACTCAAAACTTATTCAATTTACTGAAGATTGGCGTTGCTACTTTAGGAATCTTCTTTGTGGCTGGTCAAGGAGCCTATGCTTCCGACTTAAAGGGAACAGCATTTAGCATATCTTTGGAGTGTATGAATGACACTACTGGTCTTTTGGTCGGTCAAAACTCCACTGATGCTAATGGCTGGCAGTATGCATTCGATTCAAACAAAGATGGGATGAACGGGAATTACTGGGTTGGTTCAGCACCAGGTTCAGTCAATCCCTACGATATCTCTGGTATGGCTATCAAAGAAACTGCCACCAGCATCATTGTGGCAATCAATGGCAATATGAAGTTAACAGGAGAAGCTGAAGGGGGTGCTGCAGGCGGTCAGATTGGATATGGCGATTTATTCTTCAATATGGCCGGTAAGACCTTTGACAATGCTATGAGCAGTGGGGATTTGTTTGGTATTCATTTCGCTTCAGCGAATGCTTCAGGGGTACAACAACTCGGTGTTTATAGTGATGTTCAGGCAAAGACAGTTACTAATATCAAAGAGGGCTACACTGTTGCTACATACGGTGGTTTAGCAGGAGGAGGGAATTCTTACGAAAGTCAGGTAAAACAAGGTGGTGGTACTGTCGGTTATGGTGATTTGACCAGTAGTTACTTTACCAATAACGGCAAGGACAATACATTTAATCTCAATGTCATTGACTCTGGAAATTATCTGAGTGGAATCTCGTTCCTAGCACAGGGTAATGTAACGCAGCAGTTGCTAAATGCTGGCTATAATGCCACCAAATTTAATGGCACACAAACCATTGCATTTGAATTCAAGAAATCTGGTGTTGTCCAATCGACTCCTGAGCCTGCTAGTCTCGCTGGTTTAGGAATTGTTGGTCTGGCCTTAGTTGGCAGCAAGCGACGCAAGAAATTAGCGTAGCAATTGGGTGGGGACTGTTCGCAATAAGGCTTGATTTATCTTCAGTGAATAATGGCATTTTGGATAAAGCTTAAGCGAAAAGTATTCCAAAGTATATGGGTTTACCCATTAAACATTAAATAACTAAAAATAAATGCCCTTACTAAAAAGTAAAGGCATTTATTTTTTTATAATTTCATCATATATAGGACTAATATTTGATTTTTTAAAATATACCTAGGGTGTGTTAGCACGGAGAGTACGGCACCAAAAACCTTGGAATCAGGTGCGTTATGGCTTACGCCTAACACACGCTACATATACTTAGATTTTTTCATAAATCAAATCGGATTCCTATAGTATAAATAGCGCGTCTTATATCCTAACCTGGAAACACCTTAAATAAATCCACAACTAAATCAGGTAAACAGGGCAGATTAACTGATTCATTTGGCAGATAAATCAACTTGCGGCGATAACCAAATTTACCTTGTAAAGCTTGATAAGGTTCGCTATAGCACTCAAGATAATTATCTACTAAATTAAATATCCAATAATCAGAAATACCTGCTTCAGCATAAAGCGGTAATTTGACCTCTTGGTCATATTTCAAAGAAGAATCAGCAATCTCAATTGCCAAGAATACGTCGGATGGACGGGGATGATTTGCTAAATAGTCATCATGACGATTTTGCACAATCACCATATCTGGTTCTGGTTCGCTGTCTCCAGAGATAATAATTGGTTCTTGTCCTCGAAGAGTCGCCCTTTCTACAACAAGCTTAAATAACTCTCGATACAAGCGGGTGTTGCAAACAGAATGTGGTTTACCTTTAGCAGCCATCTGGATTATTTCACCCTTTATTAGCTCAACTCGGTCATTCTCCTCAAAGAAGCCGAGTTCAGCTAGACGGTGATATTCAGCTACAGTAAAGCGTTTAGCAGTGGTAAGGCTCATAACAGCTACGAGAATGCAGAGTTATTTTTATTTTAATGGAGTTACCACTGATTCAACTCCTCCGATAGAAGATGATAATATATCTGGATCTTCTTCTCGATCAGCTTCTGTAGCTGCTTCTATACTTACACCCTTCCAAGGAAAATCAAAATATTGTTCCTGAACCGTTTTTAATTCCTTTATTGACTCTTGGAAAAATAATTTAATAGCAGATACATGGTTTTCTTCAGATAAAAAATCTTGTAAGCTTTTTCGATAAAATATACCTGACCATGCTGGCAAAACTTTTAAATTACTAGGAGTCCATAGATTGGGTTTATCATTAATTATTTTTTGCATAGATTCAATAATTTTTGTGCGTTGTCCAAACCTATGAGAAACCTGCAAAAATATACCTAAATATGGATAATCAGTTAAATTACTTGGATTTAAACCGAAATATCCAAGACCACACCATAAGTCCCATGTTGAGGGAGAAAAGTGGGTGTAGATAATATATCTCTCGTCCCATTTCCATTGAGTCCTACTTGCTGCACCTTTGATAACACCTCCAAAAGCTAGCTTGAATTCCTGCTGCACTTCTTCGCTGAGGGTTGATTCCATGAGACTGAGAGTTTTGTTAAAATTCACCATTGTCAATAAGTCAACTGATGAAAATTGATTTGTGCTAGACATTCCATTTTTCCTCATGAAGATTAATATTTCTTGGGCTAAGATATCAGAAGTGTGTTCTTTCAAGAAGCTATAAAACTGATACCATCTGAGTTGGAAAAATTTTACCTTGGGTGATAACTTAAGGCAATAGTCTTTGATTGCTGATTCTGGATCAGAATCACATTGTTTGAGTTCATCTTTTGGGTCATAATCACGGGTAATGTAAATTAAAATTCGGTGTTTGACATCTGGTAAATTACTCAAAATATCAGCATATTTTTCTAATTGTCCCGGTACTGCTGTAGAGCCAATTTTTGATTCAATAAATATTACATCTGTGCTTAAGCCATTTGATAATTCAACCACAATATCAAATCTACTATCCTCAGTATGGCTTGCTAGTGCTGGATGTTCTTGTTGAGTTGAAATCTTGATGCTGGAATAATTATCATCACTAATGATTGAGTGATGTTTTAGCCAATCAATTAAAATATCCTTATTCAAGGATAAAAAATAAGCAACAATCTCAGTAAAAAAATCTTCACGCGGTTTGTTTCCTGAATGCAGATTGAGTAAATTCGTGAACAAAGACATTTATTTTAAGTATTTAAGGTAATTCCAAAAAAGTTACACACAATAATTAAGCTTGTAGTCCTGATGGAACAAGACTACTGGAAATTTTTATAAGTTCTGTTTGTATTCGATATTACTAACGTTGCAGCAGTTATAACTTAGCCGATCGCAGTTTGACAAGATTACTGTATGATACTTACAACAAATAGGGGTAAAATTTTTACCCCTACAAAATTGTGTATTATTTTAAGAATAGCTAGGAAGGTTACTACTATTGAGTTAAATGACTTTCTAGCAAAGATGCGATCGCATCAGGATGAATATTCTTGTATTTCTTTTTACCAAGGTGTAAAACACAGTTGGGAGCGCTGCTACAGCATTTTTGGCAACTAGTATGTTCAATGGTAACTTTGTCTAACAAACCGCGATCGCACAAAGTTTTTTCTAATTCTGATAATAACCCTTTACCACCACGTTTCAGGCAACCGCCCTTTTGACATACCATAATCCTCGCTTTAGGTTGAGGTGGTAAATCTTGCTTTGGACACCCATTAATTGATGTTACCTGATAGGCTTTAATTTTAATTTCACTTGTACGCGAATCTATCTTACTATAACCACAAACGCGAACTTGCTGGCCAGGAACTAAGGATGAACTTAGAGAACGGCGCAACTCTTTAGACAGTTTAATTTCCACATTTCCAGATGGAACTGCTAATTGCAAGTATTTATATTTTCCTGATTCACCACCAACAAAACCTAGTAACTGTCCCTCAAGGTTCAATTCTGATAACGTCAAATGTTTGTCACCCATGATTGATAAAAAGTTATTGGGGATTGGGGATTGGGGATTGAGGATTGGGAATTGGGAATTGGGGATTAGGGATTGGGGATTGGGGATTGGGTACTGAGAAAGTATTCTTAAATACTTATTTATTTCCTAGTCCCCAGTCCCCAGTCCCTAGTCCCCAGTCCCCAGTCCCCAATCCCCTTACGCGAGGCGTTTAGCTTCTACTGTTTGAGGTAAATTTGCTGCATCTGGCAAATCACGAAATTCCAATTCCCAACCATTTGCTAGGGTGAGAATTTTGCCATCATTTCCATCGGTTTGTTTGACGACTTCTTCTTCAAGGTCTTTTTTAGCAACGTAGACTACTAAAGTACCGGCATCATTCATCCGTAGCATTACTTTCATGAGATTCCTCAACAGATTCTAGTTCTTTTTTCATACAGCCGACGACGAATCCTGTTTCCAAGAAATGCACAGCATATATATAGGAACTCTGCAAATATGTTCCTATACTGGCTATGTAGCCGATATCTCCTTTGTTCACTAAAACTTGCCCAACTTCTTTACCAGGGAAAGTACCATCGTTCTTAAGCAGTTTCCGAACTCTGACTTTTTCACCAATTTCAAAAGCAGGTGGCAAGTTTAGCTCTAATTCATCGCGTTGCATGAGAGTACCTCTGTTCTCTGACCAAATTCAACAATTCTTCTGTCGTCAGGCTGCGTTTTTTCTGTACCGATTGATGGCGCACTGCGTCTAAAACAGATTGGGTTTCTTGGGAGTTCAAGAAAATTCCATGCTGTTCTAGCAAGTTTGAAACCAAATGCCGTCCAGAATGTTTACCTAATACTAAACGCCGTTCCCAACCTACCTCTTCGGGAGCAAATGGTTCGTAGGTAATGGGATTTTGCAATACCCCGTGAGCATGGATGCCAGATTCGTGAGCAAAGGTATTTTCGCCAACGATCGCTTTCCAAGGTGGTACGCTAGCACCTGATGCGGCTGCAACTAGTTGAGACAGTTCCAGTAAACCGGGAGTGTTGATGCCTAAATCAACGCCATAGATGCGTTTTATCGCCATGACAACTTCTTCTAAAGCTGCATTTCCCGCCCTTTCACCTAATCCGTTGACTGTGGTATTTACTGATAAGGCTCCGGCTTTGATACCCGCAAGGGCGTTGGCTGTTGCCATACCAAAATCATTGTGGGTGTGGATTTCTAGGGGAATCATCAAAGCTGAAACCAGCCGTTTGACCTTGGTGTAGGTGGTGAAAGGATCGAGAACTCCTACGGTGTCGCAGAAGCGGAACCGGGATGCACCCCATTCTTGGGCATAAAGCGCTACATCTAAGAGGAAGTTTTCATCAGCCCTGGAAGAATCTTCGCCACCAACTGCTACCCAAAGACCTTGATCGACGGCGAAGCTGATGCAGTCTTTGAGTTTTTGCAAACTTACTCGCCATTGACCGTGGAATTTAGCGGCGATTTGGATACCAGAGACGGGAATGGCGATATGTACCCGGTTCAGTCCGCAAGCAATAGAAGCCTTAATATCTGAGATGACAGCGCGGTTCCAGCCGAGGAGTTTTGCTTGTAAACCCAAGTCAGAAATTGCGGCGATCGCACGGGTTTCTTCGTCGCCCATTGCTGGTATACCGACTTCTAATTCGGGAATACCAATGGAATCGAGAAACTTAGCGATCGCAACCTTTTCTTCTAGGGTAAAAGCAACACCTGCTGCCTGTTCGCCATCACGTAATGTAGTGTCATTAATTATGATTTGATTCATTGCAAATATCCCTCTCTTGGAAGTATTCTTAATATCCTTTCTCTCTACAATCCCCAGCGATGGCAAATGCTAAAAATATCACAATTCATAATGTAGGATACATGATCCTTAATTATTGCCCTATTAGCAGCATCACATCTGTATGACAGGGATCTAAAACCATGTATAATTTACTAATCGTTTTTACCGATGTCAGTTGTAATTTGTTCGAGTAGCAACGAACTAATGTAACTATTAGCAAATCCCGAACAAAGTAAAACACAGAAACCAGCAATTAAGGATGTAATCATCTTTGTAACCTCAGATTTTGTAGAGCATTGGTGTGTAGTTTAGGCAGGTAATGGGACTCAGAGGTACAGGGGACAAATTAGTTAACTGTGTTCTGCTAGCCAATCAAAAATCTTTCCTAGCTGCTCCAAATCAACTAAACCATACTGCCAGAGGAGCATAGGTAGTGGGCCATTTTCTAATTCACGGTGTCGCAGAGCTACAGCAATATCAGCATTTGAAAGTTCAAGTTCGTTTTGCAAAAAATTGAGGAGTTTTATATCTCTATTCCGAGTCGCCATAAATGATTGAACTTTCAATTTCTTAATTTGGGAAAAACTTAAAAATCAGAAATTCCAATTTTTAATTGTTGCTATATGTCAGGGAAGTTTCAGATTTAGGAGAAGAAACAAAATCTAAATTCCATCTAATCCATCTCAGTCTGCAACAAATTCTGCAAGTATACAGTAGCTTCAAACTCTAAACCTATTCGAGCTTTGTGCATCTATGAACAAAAAGGATAAAGTGCAGTGATTTCGTCATGAATTCAAGATTAATAGTCTCTGAATTAGAAGATTCAAGGCTCATCGCTATAAATCCAGCAACGCTCTAGCCACTCTAATAATTCCTGACGAGAACCAAGAAGTTGCATAACTGTACTGCGAATTAGAATTGCTTCCACCAAATTGTTCACTTGCACTCGTAAAGAACCATCGGGGGGACAGCAGCTCTTTATTTTTAACTCTTGCAGTCGGTGATAGATTCGCCAGCGATCGCTCAAAGGTATCTGCAAAACTTGATCGCCTAAAAAGTCATTTGTCATTTGTCATTTGTCCTTTGCTAATGACTAATGACTCTTGTCTTACAATTTGCAGTTGTTTTTCGAGTTCTTCAACGCGCGAGAGCAAAGAACGAATCACGGTTGCTTCCATATCGGGTAGCTTTCCATGTTCTAAAGGAGAAAGACTAGCGTTTTGATTTCGGGAAATAATTCGACCGGGAACGCCCACAACTGTGCAATCATTGGGGATATCCCGCAAGACAATGGAACCTGCGCCAATACGGACGCGATCGCCAATTTGCAGATTACCCAAAACTTTCGCACCCGCCCCAATCACTGCATTTTTGCCCACCGTCGGATGACGCTTACCAGTTTCTTTACCAGTTCCGCCAAGGGTAACGCCCTGGTAAATCAGCGTATAGTCGCCGACGATCGCAGTTTCGCCAATCACAACACCCATTCCGTGGTCGATAAACACGCCCTGGCCAATCTCTGCACCTGGGTGAATTTCAATTCCCGTCAAAAATCTCCCTAAATGGGAAATGAAACGGGGGATAAAACCCACTCCTCGACCATGTAACCAGTGAGCAAAACGATGCAAACAGAGTGCGTGCAATCCGGGATAGCAAAACACCACCTCTAGCCAATTCCGGGCTGCGGGATCGCGCTCAAAAATAATGCGAAAATCACTCAATAATGGCTCAAAAAAAACGCCTGAGAGTAAATTTTTCAGCATGGATCTATGTGCAGAATCCTGCGTTTTGGTAGTTTTGGGATCGCTAATACTGTCTAAAGACTCTTGCATCGGTAATGTCTATCTGGTAAATGAGTCATCTGCTATTTTTATGCTTATATCAGGTGACTTCCAACTCGATACCAAACCCAATGATGATTGGATTTATTGGATTGATTAAAGTTGTACTCAAACGCCAAAACCCCGACTTAACATCAAGTTAAAATTTGTCTGGGGTTAGGGGCGCTAGTATTTAACGATAGGGGTACTAGTATTTTTAGGGCAGGGGTTAAGAATTTTTGTTCACGCTACAAGAAACTTTACCCGTAAGCCTTTGCTAAGTTTTCGTCAAGATATTTTGCAATATATTAAGCTGTACTCAGATGCACTCAAATATGATTTTGATCAGGCTATAAATACATTTTTGTATATGCTACTACTATTAGTATCCTATTATTTCGTTGGGCGAAAGACAGGTTTCTTTATTTTCTTTTAGGATTTGCTGTCTGTATGCAGATATACGTTTCAAAATATAGTCATAGCTCGTAGTGAATATCTTATTATATAGATGTGTTGAAGGAAAGCATTGCAATGAGTGTAAATATACCCCCTGGCAGAGTTGGGGCTAAGAACTAACTTTGAATACCTTCATCATTTTTTCAATTGTTCTAAATAAACAGCAACCTCTATCATAATGCTGTTACATATTCGTTAAGAATAGTTACAAATTCTTAACCCAAGGAAATATTTTTTATGTCAGTTTCACTTGAAAATAATGCACCCCATCAGGTTGTTATTGTTGGTGGTGGTTTTGGTGGACTGTATGCAGCAAAGGGTCTGAATGCAGCGAATGTAAATGTTACTCTAATTGACAAACGTAACTTTCACCTATTTCAGCCGCTTTTATATCAAGTTGCCACAGGTACGCTATCACCTTCTGATATTTCCGCACCATTGCGATCTGTATTTAGCAAAAGCAAGAATACAAAAGTGTTATTGGGAGAAGTAAATGAGATCGATCCAAAAGCGCAACAAGTTATTTTGGGCGATGAAATAGTACCTTATGATACATTAATTGTTGCCACAGGTGCTAACCATTCCTATTTTGGTAAAGATCACTGGGAAAAAGTTGCTCCTGGTTTGAAAACTGTGGAAGATGCCATAGAAATGCGTCGTCGGATATTTGGCGCATTTGAAGCAGCAGAAAAAGAAACCGATCCAGAAAAACGCCGTGCTTTCTTGAATTTCGTGATTGTGGGGGGTGGCCCGACTGGTGTAGAATTAGCAGGTGCGATCGCAGAATTGGCATACAAAACTCTCAAAGAAGATTTCCGCAGCATCGACACTTCAGAAACGAGAATTTTACTATTACAAGGAGGCCCTCGCATCCTCCCACACATGGCACCAGAGTTATCGGCATCAGCAGCAGTATCTTTGCAATCGTTGGGTATAGAACTCCACACTCACACCAGAGTGACAAATATTGAAGGTGATATTGTTACTTTCAAGCAAGACAATGAATTTACAGAAATTGCCTCAAAAACTATCTTGTGGGCAGCTGGTGTTCAAGGTTCCCCAATGGGGAAAGTCTTAAAAGAAAGTACAGGTGTAGAGTGCGATTTCTCAGGGCGGGTAATTGTAGAACCTGACTTGTCTATCGAGGGTTATAACAACATTTTCGTAATTGGAGATTTAGCTAACTTCTCTCACCAAGATAGTAAAGTCTTACCTGGTGTTGCACCTGTAGCTAAACAACAAGGAGAGTATGTAGGTAAATTAATTCAACGACGGCTTCAAGGTAAGACTTTGCCACAATTTCGTTACAGCGATGTAGGTAGTTTGGCGATGATTGGGCAAAATTTAGCTGTTGTAGATTTAGGCATAATCAAACTCACAGGTTTCCTTGCTTGGGCATTTTGGCTACTAGTCCACATCTACTTCTTAATCGAGTTTGACACCAAATTACTAGTAGTCTTTCAGTGGGCGTGGAATTATATCACTCGTAATCGTCGCTCTAGATTGATTACAGGTAGAGAAGCTTTTGTAGAACCAAAAACTGTTAAAGATAGGGTGCAAGAGCCTTCTGT
Source organism: Nostoc sp. (assembly GCF_036919895.1). Taxonomy (GTDB): domain Bacteria; phylum Cyanobacteriota; class Cyanobacteriia; order Cyanobacteriales; family Nostocaceae; genus Nostoc. The sequence goes on along the minus strand of NZ_JBALBW010000022.1, from coordinate 50,886 downwards.
GACAACTCTGTAACAGCAAGGGACTGGGGACTGGGGACTGGGGACTGGGTGAAAAGCCTTTTTGTGTCTAAGTTTCATCATCTGTTGATGTCCTAACCACCAAGGCTTGTGCTATATCACAGCATTAGTCAATTATGGTACAAAGGTTATTGAAGTGATGAGTATTGCGTGGTGGTAAATCTTGGGCGAAGATTGCTGTTCCAAGAAAAGAATATGGGGATGAAATACCGCCCTAAGCAATTTTGGCAATTTGGCATTTCATAACTTCGAGCTACTGTTTCAATGGAGATATCAACACAACGGGACAGTGAAGAAGTTGTACGAGGGATAGAGCAAAACTTCCCGCTTCTGGTGTCCCACCTATGCCAGTTGTCAAATGAGTGCTGTAGAAAAGCTCTACATAATTGATACAGCACTCAACAGGGTTCAGTTCCCGCTCTGCAACTGGCTAGAAATCAACAAAACCAAATATAATCTCAAAAAGTGAAAGATGTAGTTGGCATTTTTCTAGCAGCGATCGCTTAATTTCAATTTTCGACACTCTTTAATGAGTATCAAAGAGTCTTTAATGAAGCTCAAAGACTCTTTAATGAGTATCAAAGAGTCTTTAATGAGGTTCAAAGAGTCTTTAATGAGGTTCAAAGAGTCTTTAATGAGTATCAAAGACTCTTTAATGAGTATCAAAGACTCTTTAATGAGGTTCAAAGACTCTTTAATGAGGTTCAAAGACTCTTTAATGAGTATCAAAGGCTCATTAATGAGGTTCAAAGGCTCATTAATAAGTATTAATTCGTTAAGAACCAGATGCAGTTTTTGTTGGTCTACCTTTGATAGCTTTAAAGCGTTCGCCCAACTGTTCAGCGACAATTTTTAAGCCTGGAGTCTTTTTCGATGCTGTCTTTACGTAGTTATAAACTGTCAAACTGCTAGTCATAGCTTCACTACCGACTGCCATTAGGGTATCATCGACTTGTTCGGCGAGTTGTTGCACTGAGATTAAAAGTTCGGTAAGCGCAGTGGCCAATTGATAATCCCGGACAAGTTCTTCAACGTCAAAAGTGGCTGGAAGAATTTCGCGGTTAGACTGAGCAGCAGTGACGCTATTGTTTACAAAAGCTAGACTTTTATCGCCCATTTTTAGCAACTTGCGCCGTTCTTCAGTGCTAAGAGTAATCAGAAAGGGCATCTTTTGTTGGACTGTCTGTAACGCAGCTTTAATTTCTTGGATATCTTGTGGCGAAAGGGTGGCTGCAATATTTTGATAGGACATTGTATATTTACCTTGGGAGTTCTAATGGTGAAGTAGCAATAGTTGCTAAGTATAGAATTCCCATTGGTGGGTGCGATCGCACATTATAATATGAAGATTGGACAATTAGAAAATTTGTAGGTTGGGTTGAACGGAGTGAAACCCAACAAAACCGGAAAATGTTGGGTTTCGTTCCTCAACCCAACCTACACTAAAGCTGGATATAAACAATACTCGCATAGGTGGGCGGCGCGATCGCAAACTAAACGCCGCAGTTCTGCATTAATATATAGACGAGACACTTTGAATACTCACTTAGAGTTAACGTACTGATTAGCTCTTGCTTTTGCTAAAGTCATAATATGGTCTAGCGTCAGGAAATGATCTAACTCTCGCTGGTCACTTCCTGTAAGACCTTCAGTTTTTGCCCGATAAACTAAATCCTCTAAACGGTCTTTGGCTGCATCTGATAGTTTGAAATCGATAACACTTTGGGGAGTGGTTCCAGCAGCAATAAACTCTATAATTTCGTCGTAGACTTTAGTGGTATTTACAGATTTAGTCATGAGATTACCTCTTTTTATTTAATTTTACTGATTTACAACCCTACTTTTAACGACTTTTCTAGCGTCTTAGTTTTAGAGGATGTTTTAAAAGTCTTCTGGTCGGTAGCAAAACATTTTAGATCCCCCTAAATCCCCCTTCAAAAGGGGGACTTTGATTCTGGTTCCCCCCTTTTGAAGGGGGGTTAGGGGGGATCAATAACTACTTAAATAGATAATACTAAGCTTTTCTTTTGCATCTGTTTACATTTTCACTCCCCTGATTTACCACTACTCTCTTTGTTTATCTATGCAACTTCCAAAGATTTCCCTAGCGTTTTAGGCTCTGGTAGAGGTTCACCGTCAGCTAAAGATGATTCAATCAGCATTTCTAAAACTTCTTGAGCATTTTTAAGAGCGTCTTCATAAGTTTCTCCGTGAGTGCAAGGCTGCATTATATCCGTAAACTCAGGTAAGAAAACCACATAACATTGATCTGCCTCTGACCATTGAATCACGATTGTATATTTCATTCTTCTGTCTCCTCGTCTTCTTTAATTTTATTTAGTTCTTCAAGTGCTGCATTGACTTGTTTTTCTAAATAAGGTTTGGCATCGCTACCATCTTTACCAGCAATAATGATAGCTTTAGGCAATTGCGGATGTATCCATTTACTGTGGCTACCCTTTGCAGGTTTATAAGTAAACCCTGCTTGCAGCAACAAGCTTTTGAGTTCTCTGATTTTCTTGGGCATATACTCAGCTTACATTTACCCTTCCCACTGCTTTAACTTCTTCTGAGCATACTCCCGCACTTGCTCATCTGGGTCATTGTCGGCGCGATCGCGCAACAGTGGTAAAGTCTGGTCATGCTGAGGAAATTGCTTGATAATTATCTCTAGTGCAATGTGCCGAGGATTAGTTTGCCAAGTTGTCATACGCTTAAAAGGGTCATTAATAGAGAGACTCAACAAAAATTCAAATATCCAAGCCTCATCTTTCCACCCCCAAACTAATTGCTCTAATGCTACCCGTCGCACAGACCAATCATAATCAAACTGAACGCATCTTTTGAGATAAAGTAAGGTTTCTGGGTCACTTTTCCAACCTTTAGCTAATGCTTGCACTGCTCCAAATCGTACACTAGCATCAGAGGAGACAGAGCAGGTTTTGAGCCACGATAAAGTTTCAGGGTCGTCTTTCCACTCCTTGGCTAACTCTTGCACTGCTGTATTTTGTATATCCCAATCTCCATAGAAATAAGCAAGATTTTTGAGCCATAGTAAAGTTTCCGGGTCATCTTTCCAAGTATTTGTAATTGCTGTAACAGCTTTAGTACGAATTTCACGAATTAGATCAAATTCCTTACCTGAAGCCATATATCCATATCTCAATAAATCCTTTATACAATTGTGTAATTCATTAGCCGTTGACGCGATCGCCGAACGATTTCTCACCTCTACAAGGCACTTAGCCGCTAAAAAGAGGTTGACAAACTTTTCCTCTTCGCCATCTTGCGCCATTAAATACTCAAGAATTTCGCCAACAAATTTAGATTCAATCATTCCCGCAATTAGCAGCAAGACTTCATGCCAACTTTCATCTTTCCAGTGTTTGCCAAAAACTTCATTCTTAAGTTCCTCAATAGTCAGCGTTTGCGTTTCTTTAAACTGCCAGACAAACTCCCAAGCACAGAAATATTCTAAAAATGTCCGATGCACAAAAGCATAATAATCGGCACCCAGGAAACATAACATAAAGTTGCGAGTCCGCAGTTGATTAATCATCACCCGCGCAACATCTCTGGGTTTATCAAATTCTATAGTTCTCAGATAGTCAGTCAGAACTTTGACTAAATCATTCTCATTAATCAAATTCCCTGCCAAACCTTTCTCACCAGTTTGCATAAGATAAGCAACCTGACGCAACATCGCTTGCTTATCTTTATAATCAATCGTTTTAGGATCTAACCTCTTATCTTCTGTCAAAGCGCGTTCCACATCCCATTGATGCAGCAACACCCGCGATGCTTGATTATAAAGCTCCGCTCTATCTCTTGGTAGCTCTTGATTCCGATTAAGAATTGCCATCATCGTCAACAGCAAAGGATTTCCCGCCAATTCTGCAATAGATTTGGAAGCTACAATTCCTCTTTTTAGCCGTTCCCGTTTTCTCTCTTTATCTACAGCATCGGTAAAAGTTAACTCATGCCAACGGTTGATAAAATCTTGAATTTGTTCTGAGTCTAAATCTTGTAATATAAAGTGGCGAAACTCAGCATTAAGCAATCGTTGCGGTTTATAGCCAATAATCCGAGAAGTGACAATTACCTGCACATCAGGATAGTCATTAGTAAAGCGATGAATATCAGTAATTACATCCTCTCGCTTACCAGGGTCAAATACCTCATCCAAACCATCAAACATCACTAAGGCATTACCAGCTTTTAATTGTTTATCTAATTCAAGCTGATTGAGATGATGAACTGCACCACTACATTGATGAAAGAATTCGAGAAAATTATTGCACTCTTTATCTTCCCGTCGCCGCATATAAGTGCGTAATTCAATTAGCAAGGGAATTGGTAATGATATAACATTATCCAGTGGTGACTCTGCCCAATTCAAAGCCAGAAATTGCAACAAAGTAGACTTCCCGGAACCAGGATCGCCCAAAATCACAAGATATTTATAATCTTGCTTTTTATTGACAACATCTAAAACTGAACGTATCGGCTGTTCAAAATAAACCCGTTTGTGGCGTTCTAATTCTTCTAATTCAACAGCTTCTACTTGGTCACTTTCTCGCAGCCGTCTCAGATGTTCTTTAGGCAGTTCGTGAACTTGTGCTAAAACTTGATGAGTTTCCCGAACATTTTGAGCAGTAAAAACTTTCCATAATTTCAGTTCGTTATAGGCATAGCCGCTTGTATCTAAGCTATCTAACTTGAGATTGCCATAGCGTTCGCGGATTCCTTCTTGATATTTAACTAAATTAAAATCTACAATAACGCCAGCAATTTCTTTTGTATTTATTTCAATATCAGATAACTTTTGTAATTCAAGGATATGGTGTAATTCTTTTGAATCTAAAAGAAGTTCTTGGACTTGTGTAAAATACTGTTCTGTAAGTGATTGCCAGTTAAACTTAGATGGCAGAGGTTTTAATTGCAGCCTGTTCCAACTATCTTCTAACGTTTTAGCGTCTAGAGATTCACAATTAATATCAAAAGCCTTACCAAGAATTTCTGCAACAGACTTATCGCTGATAAATTTCTGGATGTCTTTGGTGTATTCTTTAATCTCAGCTTCAGCAAGTTTGCAACGAACCTTTAACTGCTGCTGCATGAGTTGCAAAAATTCCTTTAACGCTTTCCCAGCAGCAATTTCTATATCTTCTTTCTTAAGTTTCTTTAAAATCTTGCCAGGGATGCCTTTTAATAAATCCTTAGCCCAATCTTTAGCAGCATCCTTGGCTAAGTCTTCCAAAATGGGTTTAAAAATCAACCCGGTGGCCTGAGTTACACCCCAAAGAGCTAACCATTCCAGCATAATACTCGCTTCTGTTGAGAGTTTGATTACGAGTATATCCACTAGCTTGAGTCATATTTCCAGATTTTGGGGTTATTGCACAAATATATTGCGCGATCGCACTTCACCCCACTCACTCCCGCTATAACCATGAGCCGCCGCTAATTCTACCAAGGGATATGTGCAATCAATCACCACAGAAATTTTATCAGCTTCAATCAATTATTTGAGAAAAATCAAGTCCTTGGCGTTGGGTTTTTCAAACACAAACTTGGCTTTCTGATTGGGATGCAACGCTGTTAAGACTATCTGTACAAGGGTTTTGGGGCTAGTTTGATTTGAGGATTGTTTTAGATTGAAAGAGCGATCGCTCTGCCTTTATTTGTAACTCTCGGTTAACTCATTTTTTGATGAAGAAAAAAAAATACGAGTATATAAATATATCTAACGAAGTATTCTCAAAAACTTGCACCACTTAGTAAGGTTTGTTCTAGCTCTCGGAAAAATCGGCTAACCGAGAATTAGGTGTAATATACATCACAACCACGCTAGAGGGAAGTTGAAAATAATTATGTTTGCTTTAAACCCAAAACAGATGCTCGGACGCATACTATCCGCATCATTAGTTAGTCTCATGTCCTTAGAATTTGTTCCCACCGCAGCCTTTGCTAGTCCGCCTGCTGCGTCTGTTGACACCCAGATAAAAGTGCCTAGTACAATGACCTCTTCGCCTTTTAATGCTAACCGTTACTTAAAAGTGCCCCCCAACTTCTCCATATCTGTTTATGCTCGCATTCAGAATGCTCGCTTTATGGCAATTGCTCCCAACGGGGATCTTCTAGTGTCACAGCCCAATACGGGTAAAGTGTTAATTGTCCGGCCAAATGGCAGCAAAGACCCAATTATTTCCGACTTTGCGACCGGTCTACGCAGACCACACGACATTGTGTTTCATCAGATTGATAACACCACATACGTTTATATCTCCGAGACTAATCAAATTAACCGCTTCATCTACAACTCTGGAGACTTAACCGCAAAAAATCGTCAAATCATTATAACTGGCTTACCAGATAGCAGCACATCAGAACTCAAAGGCGCTTATGGTCACGAATTGAAAAATATTGCCCTTGATGGCAATCACAAACTGTATGTGTCCATCGCTTCCACATGCAATGCCTGTAAGGAAGATACTGTCAGTAACCCAAAGCGTGGTGCAATTTACCAGTACGATGCTAATGGAACCAATCAGCGACTTTTTGCCCAAGGTTTACGTAACGCCGAAGGGTTAGCATTCTTACCTGGCACAAATGACCTTTGGGTAGTTGTTAATAATCGAGATAACATCGCCTATCCGTTCAACGATAGCACTGGTAATTACGGTAAAGTTATCCCTTCCTACGTAGACAACCACCCGCCAGAGGAGTTCACAAGAGTCCGAGATGGCGGTAACTACGGTTGGCCATTCTGTAACCCCAATCCTGACACATTAAATGGCTTCAACAACATGCCCTTTGACCGTGACTATCAGTTCAATGCTAATGGAGATGTTAATTGCAACGCAATAGACAGGATTGACAAGGGTATCCAAGCCCATTCGGCTCCCTTGGGATTATCATTCTTACAAAATACCAATTTTCCCAGCCTGTACTCAAGTGGGGCAGTAGTGGGGCTGCATGGTTCATGGAATCGGGAGAAGAAAACGGGCTACAAAATAGCTTACTTTCCGTGGAACAGTACAACAAAGACACTAGAAGAGGAGATAGATTTAGTCAGTGGTTGGCTAGTTCCAGCAACACAAGAAGTCTGGGGGCGGCCTGTAGATATGGTAGTCGATCGGCAAGGTAATTTGTTAATTTCAGATGACTACAGTGGCACTATCTACAAGCTGGCTTACAATGCCCCCTCCACGCCGTCATCAGCTGTTAAGGTCTACACAGAACCTAATTTTGCTGGAGTTTCCCAGTCTTTTCCCACAACTCCAGGAGTATACAAAGCTAACAAAGGTGACTTAAATGTTGTGGGCAATGACACTATTAGCTCATTAAGTGTACCACCAGGTACGGTAGTACGTGTATGCCAAAATGAAACTGGTGGTCGATGCCGTGAGTTCGGTGCTGGTGATTATCCCTCCCTGGGAGACGTGGATAACATCATCTCGTTTATAGAAGTTAATCCGTCATCAGGGGTTAAAGTCTACACAGAACCTAATTTTGCTGGAGTTTCCCAGACTTTTCCCATAACTCCAGGAGTATACAAAGCCAATGAAGGTGACTTAAATGTTGTGGGGAATGACACTATAAGTTCATTAAGTGTACCAGCAGGTGTAGTGGTACGTGTATGTCAAAATGAAACTGGTGGTCGATGCCGTGAGTTCAGTGCTGGTGATTATCAATCTCTGGGAGACGTGGATAACATCATCTCGTTTATAGAGGTCAAGTAGCACCACTCGCTGAATTTTAAATTTTGGATTTTGGTGAAGCAGCTAGCTGGTCTTCTCCCCAAGGAAGAAGCTAGCGCCTTATCTACGAGATACTCTGCGTTGGCAAAGCCTCTCGTAGATAAGGGTTTCCCCCATTGTCCTCCAATCAACTAGAAACCGCGATGTCTACGACGGGCTGCGCGATCGCAATTTTCCCCACTGCCCGACCCGTTTCGCTATAATCATGAGCCGCCGCTAGTTCTTGTAAGGGATATGTGCGATCGATCGCCACACGAATTTTACCCGCTTCAATCAATTCTTTCAGAAAAAGCAAGTCTTTGGCGTTAGGTTTCTCAAAGAGAAATTTAGCTTTTTGACCGGGAAGCAACGCTGTTAAAACGCTCTCTAAAAAGACTTGAGGGCTGGGTACGGTGGTGATGTAAACACCGTTGGGTTTGAGGACTTTTTTGGTTTCTGAGAGCGATCGCTTACCCACTGCATCAAAGATAATGTCATACTGCGCTGTATCTTCAGTAAAATCTTGCTGCGTATAATCAATCACGCGGTCTGCTCCCAAAGATTTCACCAAATCCAAGTTTTTGGTGCTGCTAACTCCTGTCACCTGCGCGCCTAAAGCCTTAGCAATTTGCACCCCAAAAATCCCTACACCACCCGCAGCGCCATTAACCAACACAGTTTGTCCTGTTTGAATATTTCCCTGATCTCGCAGCGCTTGCAAAGCCGTGAGTGCTGCTAAAGGCACAGCCGCAGCTTCTTCATAAGATAGATTCGTTGGTTTGAGCGCCACCACATTTTCTGGAACAGCTGCAAATTCGGCATAACCTCCTCCAGGGAAGTTAGTACTGCCATATATAGCATCTCCTGGTTTAAAACGGGTGACACCGGAGCCAACGGCTACCACATCTCCCGCCACATCAAACCCCAGAATCTTCGGAAATTTGCTGCCAGTAATTAAACTGAACATCCCTTTGCGGATTTTCCAATCAATGGGATTAACGCTACTAGCACGAACTTTAACAAGTAACTGCGTTGGCTCAATTTTCGGTTGCTCCACCTCTTCGTACTGCAAAACCTCAGCCGCGCCATACCGATGGATAACCATTGCTTTCATCGAATTCCTCCTGCTACCCTGTTTTCGTGAATGAACATTAGACAGCTTATGAATAAAGCTAACACGGAACATTCTCTTTATTCTTCAGTGCTAAATACAACACCTTCATACAGCAATTCAATTGGACACTCAAATTCAATGCTCGATAGAGTGACGATATCTCCAGCCGTGTAGGGATAGTAAAGCCACATCCTACCCTCACCTCGGCAGTAACGCTCCACGGAGATTTTTTCCGAGTCAATCAAGATATATTCTTGCAAACTGGGGATTGTCAGATAATAAGTAAATTTTTCATCCCGATCTTTAGCGCTTGTCCCTGGTGAAAGAACTTCAGCAATCAGCTTGGGATGTTGAATAAATTTGCGGGCATTAAGGTCTTGAGGGTCGCAACTGACAATAACATCAGGATAATAGTAGCGACTCTGGGGAGTGAGTTGCACTTTTACGTCTGACACATTCGCTCGACAACCTCTGAAACGCAGATGGGGATGTAAGGCAGTGTACAAGTTAAGTGCAATGTCGTTATGGGGAATTGTACTGCCTGTCATGGCAAATACTTCGCCATTGGCATATTCATAGCGAACGTCTTGCTGAGGTTCCCATTCCAGATATTCCTCAACGGTCATTTTTAGCGGCTGCTGGGGGATGGTTATCATAAACTCAGATTTTTCACGCTTGGCTTGATTGTAGCCGCTTAGGGGGTTAGTTTTTTTGCTAAGGTTTGTATTGAGCAATTCAGAAAATTCATTGCGATCGCTCAATCATGTTAGATTATAGTTTGTTGTTTCTCTTAAACACAAAATCCGACAGTTTCCTACCCATCTCCTCATTGTGGGAATGAAAAAAAAGCAGTTAAAAGTTAAGTTTTTTGAAAATAATATGCAGCAACACACCTATTCTAATTCCCTCATATTGCTTGCCATGCAAGACTTGCAGCCACAGTTGAATATGCTTGTCAAAGCAAAAATTAAAAAAATATGAATTGCATTTTTACCCTCAAAAAAATGATATGTTAGATACAGAATTGAATTTCGCACGTTTCTGGAGTAGAACAATATAGATTACTCCAGTTTTTCACCCTCAAACCCTTGGCATTAACTGCTTTTGACGGAAATTGAGCGCAACCTGAGTACACATTTAAATAACCCAAACCCAGTTTCAATTTAGTTTAATTCCTTGCTGGGGTTGGGTTTTGGCTGAGTACAAAGAAATCCTGAACCCCTATCTATAAACACTAGAACCCCAACCAAAAAATACTAGAACCCCTACCTGAAAAAAACTTTTTTAATTCTTGTAATCCTTGAAGAATTAGGGTTTTTAGTATTTGAGTACAAAAGTAATAAATCCAATAAATTCTATCCTAGAGAGACGCAACATCTGGCTGGGAGACGGCTGCTATAAATCTTATATCGCCAATCACCCAACGCTCCGAAACAAAGCGAAGAGTGAGTGGAGGGATGACATAGCACCATGCCTGAAGTGAAGAGAAGTCGCGGCTGTAAGCACAAATTCTACCCAAGAACCGAACGTTGACACACACCAGCCGAACATCAGATATCTATCGTCTGCCTGACTTGAAAACAAGTCGCCCGAACCCAAGGGTTTGCAGACAGTGTGGAAGACGCGACTTCAATTCTGGGCATAGAGAGCAGCAACAACATCTCCCACAGTGGCAGCCAAGTCCACCGACCTTTTTGCGAAACTCAATGACATCACCGTCTACACGACTCCTCAACTCCAACGCTACGGAATCGCCAACCCAAGCAAAATCCGGTGGTTGCGGCTGCGACAGCCCCAGCAGCGCCACCGTGGAAAGGGATCAAAAGCTCGAAGAACGCATTGCTAAACATCCCTGCTACAGCGAAGACGCTCATCACCACTACGCCCGGATGCACGTTGCAGTTGCTCCAGCTTGCAACATTCAATGCAACTATTGCAACCGGAAATATGATTGCGCTAACGAAAGCCGTCCTGGAGTAGTTAGCGAATTGCTAACACCAGAAGAAGCAGCACACAAAGCTTTGGTCATTGGTGGCAAGATTCCCCAAATGACAGTTGTGGGAATTGCTGGCCCTGGCGACCCTCTGGCGAACCCAGAAAAGACTTTCCGCACATTTGAGTTGATTGCAGCAGAAGCACCAGACATCAAGCTGTGTTTATCAACCAATGGTTTAATGCTACCTGACTACATCGATCGCATTAAACAATTAAATATAGATCACGTGACGATCACCATTAACATGGTAGATCCAGAGATCGGTGCATTGATTTATCCTTGGGTTCACTACAGACGCAAGCGCTATAGAGGCATTGAAGGCGCAAGAATCCTCCACGAAAGACAGATGGAAGGATTGCAAGCCCTGAAAGACGCTGATATCTTGTGCAAAGTCAACTCCGTGATGATTCCCGGAATTAATGACCATCACTTAGTTGAAGTGAATCGAGTCATTCGTGAAAAAGGTGCATTCTTGCACAACATCATGCCATTGATTTCTGCACCAGAACACGGCACACATTTCGGTTTAACCGGTCAACGCGGCCCCACACCCAAAGAACTCAAAGAAGTTCAAGACAACTGCTCCGGTAACATGAAAATGATGCGTCACTGTCGCCAGTGTCGTGCCGATGCAGTCGGATTGTTGGGAGAAGACCGCAGCCAGGAATTTTCCAAAGAGAAATTCTTGGAAATGACTCCAGAATATGACATGGAGCAACGCGCTACCGTTCACGAAGGAATTGAGAAGTTTAAAGAAGAACTTAAAGTAGCCAAAGATAAGGCGCTAGCTGGCAAGAAAACTGCCAACAGTCCGAAAGTTTTAGTTGCAGTAGCAACCAAAGGCGGCGGATTAGTTAACCAACACTTCGGTCATGCCAAAGAATTCCAAATTTACGAAGTGGGTGGAGACGAAGTTCGCTTTGTTGGTCATCGCAAAATTGACCAGTACTGCCAAGGTGGATACAGCGAAGAAGCTTCTTTTGAGCATATTATGAAAGCGATCGCAGATTGCAAAGCAGTTTTAGTCTCCAAGATTGGTAACAGTCCTCAAGAAAAATTGCAACAAGCTGGAATACAGTCTGTTGAAGCTTACGACGTAATTGAAAAGGTTGCTTTAGAGTTCTACGAGCAATACGTTAAGGAATTAGGGAATTAGGGATTAGGGACTGGGGACTGGGGACTGGGGACTGGGGACTGGGAATTAAGGAAGAATTTTCCCAATCAATACCCAGTATCCAGTATCCAGTATCCAGTATCCAGTATCCATTACCCAGTAACCAGTACCCAGTACCCAATCCCCAGTAACCATTCCCCAAAAGGAGAATAAATCATGGCTTACAAAATTCTTACTAGCCAGTGTATTTCCTGCAATCTCTGTCTAACGGTATGTCCCACAAATGCAGTTAAAGTGGTTGACGGACAGCACTGGATTGACCCTGAACTTTGTACAAACTGTATTGGTAGTATTCATACCATGCCTCAGTGTAAAGCTGGTTGTCCCACCTGCGACGGTTGCGTTAAGCAGCCTAGCGATTATTGGGAAGGCTGGTTCGCCGATTACAACCGCGTAGTTGCTAAATTAACAAATAAACAAGATTACTGGGAACGTTGGTTTAACTGTTATTCCCAGAAATACTCGGAACAGTTGCAAAAGCGCCAACCCCAAACAATGGCAGCAGAAGCTTAAATAATTCGTAATTCTTAATTGAAGACAACAATGCAAAATAACTGCATCTATCTCGATAATAATGCCACCACTAAGGTAGACCCAGAAGTTATAGAGGTAATGCTACCTTACCTGACAGATTATTACGGCAATCCCTCCAGTATGCATACCTTTGGTGGGCAAGTCGGTAAAGCAGTGAGAACCGCAAGAGAACAACTTGCAGCCATCCTGGGAGCCGATGAGTCTGAAATTGTCTACACAAGTTGTGGAACTGAGGGAGATAACGCCGCAATTCGAGCCGCACTGTTGGCGCAACCAGAAAAGCGCCACATCATCACCACCCAAGTTGAACATCCAGCAGTCCTCAATGTCTGCAAACAATTAGAAACCCAAGGTTATAGTGTTACCTATCTATCAGTAAATCATCAAGGGCAGCTTGATCTAGATGAACTAGAAGCTTCCTTGACGGGTAACACCGCCTTGGTGACAATTATGTATGCGAATAACGAAACCGGCACGGTTTTTCCGATTGAGCAAATTGGGTTGCGCGTCAAAGAATATGGCGCTATATTCCATGTAGATGCGGTGCAAGCAGTGGGAAAAATCCCGTTGAATATGAAGACTAGCACCGTGGATATGTTAACTCTGTCTGGTCACAAGCTGCACGGGCCGAAAGGAATTGGTGCTTTATATATTCGGCGTGGGGTGCGGTTCCGTCCCTTTATTCTTGGCGGACACCAAGAACGCGGACGTAGGGCGGGAACTGAGAATGTTCCAGCAATTATCGCCTTGGGCAAAGCTGCGGAACTAGAACTGTTACACTTAGAAGAAGCGACCACAAGAGAAAGAAAGCTGCGCGATCGCCTCGAACAAACTTTACTAGCTACAATTCCCGATTGTGTCGTTAACGGTGACGTTACGCAGAGATTGCCAAACACAACCAATATCGGCTTCAAGTACATCGAAGGTGAAGCAATTCTACTGTTATTGAACAAATACGGTATCTGTGCATCATCCGGTTCTGCTTGTACCTCTGGTTCTTTAGAACCTTCCCACGTCCTGCGGGCAATGGGCTTACCCTACACAACTTTACACGGTTCTATTCGCTTCAGTCTTTGTCGCTACACCACAGAAGCCGAAATCGACCAAGTGATAGAAGTAATGCCCAGTATTGTAGAACGTTTACGCGCCCTCTCACCCTTCAAAAATGACAATGCAGGTTGGTTGCAAGGACAAGAACAAGCATTAGCGCATCGTTAATTAGGGAATAGGGACTGGCGATTAGGGACTGGTGACTAGAGACTAGGGAAGAATTTTCCCATCCCCAGTACCCAATCCCCAATCTCCAGTACCCAGTACCCAATCTAAAAATCCAAAATCTAAAATCTAAAATACGTTATGTGGGACTACACTGATAAAGTATTAGAACTGTTTTACGATCCCAAGAATCAGGGAGAAATTGAAGAAACGGGCGAAGCTGGAGTTAAGGTTGCAACGGGTGAAATCGGCAGCATTGCTTGCGGCGATGCTCTGAGATTGCACCTGAAAGTGGAAGTAGAATCTGATAAGATTCTAGATGCTCGCTTTCAAACCTTTGGTTGTACTAGTGCGATCGCATCTTCTAGTGCATTAACCGAAATGGTCAAGGGTTTAACCTTAGATGAAGCCCTGAAAGTATCCAACAGAGACATTGCAGATTACCTGGGTGGTTTACCAGAAGCAAAGATGCATTGCTCTGTCATGGGACAAGAAGCCCTAGAAGCCGCTATCTACAATTATCGTGGCATTCCTCTAGCTACTCATGATGATGATGATGAAGGTGCATTAGTTTGCAGTTGCTTTGGCATCAGCGAGTCCAAAATTCGCCGCGTCGTTCTAGAAAATAATCTCACTGGTGCCGAAGAGGTAACAAATTATGTAAAAGCTGGTGGCGGATGCGGTTCCTGTTTGGCGAACATTGATGATATAATTAAATCAGTTCAACAGGAATACGCCACACCTGCTCTCAACAATTACGGCGTACAAGTTGCCACAGAAATTGTTACGTCCAAAGAGCGATCGCTAACCAACGTCCAAAAGATTGCTCTAATTCAAAAGGTTCTCGATGAAGAAGTCAGACCCGTACTCATTGCAGATGGGGGAGATGTAGAACTCTATGATGTAGAAGGCGATCGCGTTAAAGTTGTCCTGCAAGGTGCTTGCGGTTCCTGTTCTAGTAGTACAGCAACTCTGAAAATTGCGATCGAAGCCAGATTACAAGATCGTGTCAGCAAGAGCCTTGTAGTCGAAGCAGTTTAGGAATTGCTGTAGGACTTAACGTATTCTACAAATACGCTCTAATATGCATTCAGCCAGGAACAGAAAGTAGGATTTGAACCATATAATTGTCTCCACATCAATGCTTCAATCCTACCGACAACCGATAGCTAAATTAGCTATGACGGCTAACAGCATATAGGCAAAAAGATTAAGCGCCTACTTGCAAATTTCATCATCCAACTCGCTTCAAAGGAACAGGATATGAGCACATTGTACGACAACATTGGTGGACAACCAGCTATTGAACAAGTAGTAGATGAACTCCACAAACGCATTGCCGCAGACAGTCTCCTCAGCCCCATTTTTGCTGGTACAGACATGGCGAAGCAACGCAATCATCTAGTTGCTTTCTTAGGTCAAATATTTGAGGGGCCAAAGCAATACGGCGGTCGTCCAATGGACAAAACCCACGCAGGAATGAATTTACAGCAACCACACTTCGATGCGATCGCCAAGCATCTCGGCGAAGCAATGGCTGTACGTGGAGTGTCAGCAGAAAACACCAAAGCTGCACTAGATCGCGTCACAAATATGAAAGGCGCTATTTTGAACAAGTAATAGGACTTATGCATTGATTGTTGACAAATAACAACATCAAATCCTATCGAATCTTGCAAGCTGAAACACATTATGACGTATTTGTAAATTGCGTATTTTTCTTTGTTCTTTGTCAAAACAAATGACAAAGGACAAAGGACAAAAAATCAAAAGAAAAAAATTTTAACGAGGAAGATCGATGTACTTACTGTCAATAACTTGGGCTGTGGAGCGATCGCCCCCAGCAGGCATTTATGCCAACTGTACCAACGATGCTCTACACGCGCTCACTACTGTCGCTCAACTGGCGTGAACGCAACTGACAACGCACAGACCCACCAACCAACCAATTGCAGGGAAACAAGAACCATGACAGAAGAAAAGATCAGACAGATAGCTTTCTACGGTAAGGGCGGTATTGGTAAATCTACCACTTCCCAAAACACCTTAGCAGCTATGGCAGAAATGGGTCAACGCATCCTCATCGTCGGTTGCGACCCTAAAGCTGACTCCACCCGTTTGATGCTGCACAGCAAAGCCCAAACAAGCGTTCTCCAATTGGCTGCTGAACGTGGTGCAGTAGAAGATATCGAACTCGAAGAAGTAATGCTAACCGGTTTCCGTGACGTTCGTTGCGTAGAATCTGGTGGTCCAGAACCCGGAGTAGGTTGCGCCGGTCGTGGTATTATCACCGCCATCAACTTCTTAGAAGAAAACGGTGCTTATAAAGACGTTGACTTCGTATCCTACGACGTATTGGGTGACGTTGTGTGCGGTGGTTTTGCTATGCCTATTCGTGAAGGTAAAGCCCAAGAAATCTACATCGTTACCTCCGGTGAAATGATGGCAATGTATGCAGCTAACAACATTGCTCGTGGTGTTCTCAAGTATGCTCACACTGGTGGCGTGCGTTTGGGTGGTCTGATTTGTAACAGCCGTAACGTTGACCGGGAAATCGATCTCATCGAAACCCTGGCAAAACGCTTGAACACCCAAATGATTCACTACGTACCTCGTGACAACATTGTTCAACACGCAGAATTGCGTCGGATGACCGTGAACGAGTACGCACCTGATAGCAATCAAAGTCAAGAATATCGCGCATTAGCCACGAAGATTATCGATAACAAGAATCTCACCATCCCCACACCTATTGAGATGGAAGAGTTGGAAGAGTTGTTGATTGAATTTGGTGTTCTCGAAAGCGAGGAAAATGCTGCAATGTTGATTGGTAAGAGCGCTGCTGAAGCTCCTGTAGTATAAATCGCTGCTAAGAAATAATGCTTTAGCACCAGGAAAAAGGAAAGATATCAATCTTCCCTTTGACCTTTCATCCTCTCGCTTACATCTCCCCCCTAACTTTAGAGGGGACTCCTAGTCCCCCTATGCCCCGATCCTTACGAGTCACAGAGGCTAAATATGACACCTCCAGAAAATCAAAACATCATCGAAGAAAGAAAAGAACTAATTAAAGAAGTTCTAGAAGCTTACCCCGATAAAGCTAAGAAAAAACGGGAAAAGCACTTAAGTGTATACGAAGAAGGTAAGTCCGACTGCGGCGTTAAGTCTAACGTTAAATCCCTTCCTGGTGTCATGACCGCTCGTGGTTGTGCTTACGCCGGTTCTAAAGGTGTGGTTTGGGGCCCTATTAAGGACATGATCCACATCAGCCACGGGCCTGTTGGTTGCGGTTATTATTCTTGGTCTGGTCGTCGTAACTACTACATCGGTACTACAGGTATTGACTCCTTTGGTACCATGAACTTCACCTCCGACTTCCAAGAACGAGATATCGTTTTTGGTGGTGACAAGAAACTTACCAAGCTCATCCAAGAACTTGATGTGCTTTTCCCACTCAACCGTGGTGTTTCCATTCAATCTGAATGTCCCATCGGTCTAATTGGGGATGACATCGAAGCTGTTGCTCGGAAGACATCGAAAGAAATTGGCAAGCCAGTTGTACCTGTGCGTTGCGAAGGCTTCCGGGGTGTTTCCCAATCTTTGGGACACCACATTGCTAACGACATGATTCGTGACTGGGTTTTCACCAAATCCGACCAAGCCAAGAAAGACGGTACACTCAAGTTTGAAGGTACCCCTTATGACGTAGCCGTTATCGGTGACTACAACATCGGTGGAGATGCTTGGGCTAGCCGCATCCTGTTAGAAGAAATCGGCTTGCGCGTAGTCGCTCAGTGGTCAGGTGATGGCACCATCAACGAAATGTTGATGACCCCCAATGTGAAGATGAACCTCATCCACTGTTACCGGTCGATGAACTACATCAGCCGTCACATGGAAGAAGCTTATGGTATACCCTGGTTAGAATACAACTTCTTCGGCCCCACCAAGATTGCTGAATCTTTACGGGAAATCGCTTCTAAGTTTGACGAAACAATCCAAGCAAACGCTGAGAAGGTAATCGCCAAGTATCAGCCAACAATGGATGTGGTAATCGGTAAGTACCGCCCCCGCTTAGAAGGTAAGACTGTTGCCATCATGGTTGGTGGTCTACGTCCTCGCCACGTTGTCCCAGCGTTCCTAGACTTGGGCATGAAGATGGTTGGTACAGGTTATGAGTTCGGTCATAACGATGACTACAAACGTACCGCTGGCTACATCGAAAACGGCACCATCGTTTATGACGACGTTACCGCTTACGAATTCGAGGAATTTATTAAAGCGCTGAAGCCTGATTTAGTTGCTTCTGGTGTGAAAGAGAAGTACGTCTTCCAAAAGATGGGTCTTCCTTTCCGTCAAATGCACTCTTGGGATTACTCCGGCCCTTATCACGGTTATGACGGCTTCGCCATCTTCGCACGTGACATGGACTTGGCACTCAACAGCCCAACCTGGGGATTAATTGGCGCTCCTTGGAATGAAAAAGCTCAGGCTAAGAAAGCTGAAGCTAAGGCTAAGGCTGCCGTCTAAGGAAATGGGAGAGAGCGATAAGTAAGGATAACCTGGGGCTAAAACCCCAGGGGGGAGTTGGGAATCCAAAATTCAAAACTGAAAGATTAAAAATTTCTTTTGATTTTTGCATTTTGAATTTTGAATCATATTCCCATCTCCCTTGTAGAGACGCGATGAATCGCGTCTCTCCCTCCTCAATCAGTAAAAGAATTCAGTAAGCTTGGAGATCCAGAAATGCCTCAGAATCCAGAAAAAATTCAAGATCACGTCGAGTTATTCCACCAACCTGAGTACCAACAACTTTTTGAAAACAAAAAGCAGTTTGAAAACGGTCACGAAGCCGAAGAAGTACAACGGGTTGCAGAGTGGACGAAAAGTTGGGATTATCGTGAAAAGAACTTCGCTCGTGAAGCTTTAACCGTTAACCCTGCTAAAGCCTGCCAACCACTAGGAGCAATCTTTGCTGCTGTTGGTTTTGAAGGTACTCTACCTTTTGTTCAAGGTTCTCAAGGTTGCGTTTCTTACTTTCGCAGCCACTTAACCCGCCACTACAAAGAACCATTCTCTGGCGTATCTTCTTCAATGACTGAAGATGCAGCCGTGTTTGGTGGTCTGCAAAACATGATTGACGGCTTGGCGAACTCTTACCAACTGTACAAGCCTAAGATGATCGCTGTCTGCACCACCTGTATGGCAGAAGTAATTGGTGATGACTTACAGTCTTTCATCAACAACTCCAAAGAAGCTGGTTCAGTTCCTCAAGATTTCCCAGTACCTTACGCTCACACCCCTAGCTTTGTCGGTTCCCACATCACTGGTTACGACAACATGATGAAGGGAATTCTTTCTAACTTGACCGCAGGTCATAAGAAAGAAACCAGCAATGGTAAAATCAACTTCATCCCAGGTTTTGACACCTACGTAGGCAACAACCGCGAAATCAAGCGGATTGCTTCCTTGTTTGGCTTTGACTACACCATTCTAGCTGACAACAGCGACTACCTGGATTCACCAAACACAGGTGAGTTCGATATGTATCCAGGTGGTACAAAGCTAGAAGATGCAGCAGATTCAATTAATGCTAAAGCTACGATCGCTCTGCAAGCACACTCAACCCTCAAAACCCGCGAGTACATTGAAAAAGAGTGGAAGCAACCAACCTCAGTTTCCCGTCCTTGGGGCATTAAGGGTACTGATGAGTTCTTGATGAAACTCAGCGAATTGAGCGGTATTCCCATTCCTCAAGAATTGGAAATCGAACGTGGTCGTGCAGTTGATGCCATGACTGACTCCCACTCATGGATTCACGGCAAGCGCTTCGCTATCTTCGGTGAACCAGATTTAGTATACTGCGTAGTTGGCTTTATGCTAGAAATGGGTGCTGAACCTGTGCATATCTTGGTTCACAACAGCAACGATGTATTTGAAGCAGAAATGAAAGAACTGCTTGCTTCTAGCCCCTTTGGTAAGAATGCAACTCTTTGGCCAGGTAAAGACCTGTGGCACATGCGTTCTCTAATGTTCACCGAACCCGTAGACTTCCTGATCGGTAACACCTACGGTAAGTATCTGTCCCGCGACACCAAGGTTCCCCTCGTGAGAATCGGCTACCCGATCATGGATCGTCACCACTTACACCGCTACTCCACCATTGGTTATCAAGGTATAATCAACCTCCTCAACTGGGTTGTCAATACCCTCTTTGAAGAAATCGATCGCAACACCAACATTCCTTCTAAGACAGATATTTCCTTCGACTTGATTCGTTAGAAATTGTGTAGAAACACAACGTGTTAATTAAAGGGTAAAGAAGGGGAATAGGGACTAGGGACTGGGGACTAGGGACTGGGAAAACACCCAATGCCCCATGCCCAATCCCCAATGCCCAATCCCCAACTCCCCTTTTTCTTGATAGCATTTACCCAAGGGATTTATACATGGAAACCATCAATCATACTCACGAACATACTCACACTCATCCTCATCCTAATTACCATCCACCTAACCAGAAAAAACCAGGGTGGTTCCACAATCTTCTTAATCCGTTGCGCCGTGTAGTGGATGGAATTCAGGTTAAAAATAATCGCTTCGCTCATCTAATTTGCCAAACAATTCCTTGTTGTTGTCCCTTTGAGCGACAAATTAAATTATTTGGGAAGTGTATTGATATCCCACCACTATGTAAACTCAATCCTTTATATGACGAATTTGTAGGATTGCGTTTCCGCGCTCTATCTTATCTCGCTGATGTATGTGGAGAGGATGTCACAAAATATATTTGTTAGTCATTGGTCATTAGTCATTAGTCATTTAGTCATTGGTCATTATTTATTCAAAGGACAAATGACAAAGGACAATTAACAATTCAGTACGAGAAGAGATATGAAAAGCACCCAAGGCAAAATCAACGAACTGCTGACTGAGACAGGATGCGAGCATAATCAGCACAAACAAACGGAAAAGAAAAATAAATCATGCGCTCAACAGGCACAACCTGGCGCGGCTCAAGGGGGCTGTGCCTTTGATGGTGCAATGATTTCTTTAGTACCGATCGCAGATGCAGCGCATCTAGTCCACGGGCCGATCGCTTGTGCTGGTAATTCCTGGGGCAGTCGTGGTAGTCTCTCGTCTGGCCCTCTACTCTACAAAATGGGCTTTACGACTGACTTGGGTGAAAATGATGTCATCTTTGGCGGCGAAAAGAAACTCTACAAAGCGATTCTGGAACTCAAAGAGCGCTACCAACCCGCAGCAGTATTTGTCTATGCCACTTGCGTTACAGCCTTAATTGGCGATGATATGGATGCTGTCTGCAAAGCTGCGGCTGAGAAAATTGGTATTCCTGTTGTTCCCGTCATTGCACCAGGATTCATTGGCAGTAAAAATCTCGGCAACCGTTTCGGTGGTGAAGCTTTGTTAGATTATGTTGTCGGCACAGCAGAACCGGAACATACAACGCCTTATGATATTAACTTAATCGGTGAATACAACATTGCCGGTGAAATGTGGGGAGTAACACCACTGTTAGAAAAATTAGGCATCCGTATTTTGTCTAAAATTACGGGCGATGCTCGCTACGATGAAATTCGCTACGCCCACCGCGCCAAGCTCAACGTCATGATCTGCTCACGAGCGCTGCTGAATATGGCGAGAAAGATGGAGGAGCGTTACAACATCCCTTACATTGAAGAGTCTTTCTACGGCATCGATGATATGAATCGTTGTCTGCGAAATATCGCTGCTAAATTAGGCGACGCTGATTTACAAGAACGCACAGAAAAGCTTATTGCAGAAGAAACGGCTGCTTTAGATTTGGCACTAGCTCCTTATCGCGCTAGACTCAAAGGTAAGCGGGTTGTTTTGTATACAGGTGGTGTTAAGAGTTGGTCGATTATTTCGGCTGCTAGAGACTTGGGCATTGAAGTTGTTGCTACCAGTACTCGGAAAAGTACTGAGGAAGATAAAGCCAAAATCAAGAAGTTGCTCGGCAACGATGGCATCATGTTGGAGAAGGGCAACGCTCAGGAATTGCTACAAGTGGTTAAAAACACTCGCGCAGATATGCTGATTGCTGGTGGACGTAACCAATACACCGCTTTGAAAGCTCGAATTCCTTTCCTTGATATCAACCAAGAACGTCACCATCCTTATGCAGGTTATGTGGGAATGATTGAAATGGCGCGGGAATTGTACGAAGCTTTGTATAGCCCGATTTGGGAACAAATACGTAAACCCGCTCCTTGGGAAGAAGAGGAGGAAGTTTAATGGCGACAACATCAAATTCTCATCTTCTTCTCTCTGTGCCCTCTGCGTCCTCTGTGGTTCAAAAAAATCATTTTTCAACCGCAGAGGCGCAGAGAACGCAGAGTAAAGAGCTTTCAGAGCTATGTTGGACATGGGATGAGGAGGAAGTTTAATGGCGATCGTTACCGCTTCTAACAAAGCACTGACAGTTAATCCCCTCAAGCAAAGTCAAGCTTTGGGTGCAACCTTAGCCTTTTTGGGATTGAAAGGGACGATGCCCTTATTCCACGGTTCTCAAGGTTGTACTGCTTTCGCTAAAGTTGTCCTAGTGCGGCATTTCCGGGAAGCGATTCCCCTCGCTACGACGGCGATGACAGAAGTCACTACTATTTTGGGTGGCGAAGAGAATGTAGAGCAAGCGATTCTGACTCTGGTAGAAAAGGCTAACCCGGAAATTATTGGTTTATGTAGTACTGGGTTAACGGAAACTAGAGGCGATGACATTGAAGGATTTCTTAAGGAAATCCGCGATCGCCATCCCGAATTGAATGATTTAGCGATCGTTTTTGCACCTACCCCAGATTTTAAAGGTGCGTTGCAAGATGGTTTTGCCGTTGCTGTGGAAAGCATAGTTAAGGAAATTCCTCGCGCAGGTGGACTCAGAACTGAACAAGTCACGATTTTGGCGGGTTCTGCCTTCACCCCTGGGGATGTCCAGGAAATCAAAGAGATAGTCACGTCCTTTGGATTAGTGCCAATCTTTATACCTGACCTTGGCGCTTCTCTAGATGGACATTTAGAGGATAGTTATAGTGCAGTTACAGTTAGCGGAACTACCTTAAAACAGCTACGAGAAGTAGGTAGTTCTGCCTTTACCCTGGCATTAGGTGAAAGTATGCGGGGGGCTGCCAAGATTCTGGAAGAACGCTTTGGCACACCTTATGAGGTGTTTGGCGAACTGACTGGATTAGAACCAGTAGATGAATTTATCCAAGCATTGGCGATTCTCAGTGGTAACAGCGTACCCGAAAAATACCGCCGCCAACGTCGTCAGTTGCAAGATGCGATGCTGGACACCCACTTTTACTTCGGTGCAAAACGAGTTTCCCTCGCGCTGGAACCAGATTTGTTGTGGTCAACAGTGCATTTCCTGCAATCGATGGGTAGTCAAATTCATGCGGCGGTGACAACCACGCGATCGCACCTCTTAGAAAAACTCCCGGTTAAAAGTATTACCATCGGCGACTTAGAAGACTTTGAGAGTTTAGCAGGTGGTTCTGATTTGCTGATTGGTAACTCGAATGTGGGTGCGATCGCAAAACGCCTCTCGATTCCTCTTTATCGTCTCGGATTGCCCATTTATGACCGCTTAGGTAATGGTCAATTTACCAAAGTTGGCTATCGAGGCACGATGGAGCTTTTATTTGGCATCGGCAACCTGTTTTTAGAAGCAGAAGAAGCGAGAGTTAAGCAGTTCCAAGAGTTCGGAATTGTAAGCGCAGAGTTTTGAATTCTTCTTCAAGAATTTAGGAGTCAGAATTCAGAATACTTTCTATCTGAGTTGTGAAAAGGAATGTTTTAACGAACAGCAGAGGCGCAGAGAACGCAGACAAAAGAATCAACAGAAATTGTCTTTCACAAATGATTCAGGACTGCTATCAATATGCAGATTTAGTTCTGCCAGTAGAAATCTAATTACTCCTGAATTCTGACTCCTGAATTACTTCTTCCCAATTCAAAATTCAAAACTTTAGAGAGGAGAATTACAATGAAAATAGCCTTCACGACGAGTGACCGAGTTCATATTAATGCTCACTTCGGATGGGCAAAAATGATTGATGTTTACGAAATTACCGATGAGGGATATCACTTCGTAGAAACCCTCAGCTTTGAAGGCGAACTCAAGGAAGATGGGAATGAAGATAAAATCAACCCAAAACTTGAGGCAATAGGCGACTGTACGATTGTTTATGTAACAGCAATTGGTGGTAGCGCCGCCGCTCGGTTAATCAAGAAAGGTGTCACCCCAGTGAAGGCGCGATCGGAAGAAGAAGAAATCAGCGAAGTGCTGAATAAGCTAGTTAAAACCCTCAAAGGTAATCCTCCACCTTGGTTGCGTAAAGCTTTACAGCCAAAAACCACAAATTTTGCCGATGAAATTGAAAATGAAGCAACAGTATGACCGCAAATAATAGTGTTAACGGAACCGCTACAACAGAAGTCTTGAACTCACCTTTTCTTAAGGTATTAATCAAACAAATCCGCGGTCAAGACAGCTATGGAGTTTATCGTACTTGGTCGGATGAGTTGATTCTCAAACCCTTTATTGTCACCAAACAAAAGAAACGCGAAATCTCCGTTGAGGGCGAAGTTGATGCAGTAACTCAAGCCCGGATTATGGCATTTTTTCGGGCTGTAGCTGCTGGAATTGAACAAGAAACAGGTTTAATATCCCAGGTTGTGGTTGATTTGAGTCATGAAGGATTTGGCTGGGCGCTAGTTTTTTCTGGTCGTCTTTTACTAGCTGTGAAAACCTTGCGAGACGCTCATCGCTTTGGCTTTGACTCCCTAGAGAAATTAGCAGAAGAGGGAGAAAACTACGTCAAAAAAGGACTTGATTTGGCGAAACGCTTTCCTGAAGTTGGCAACCTGTAGCAATTTTAGATTTTGGATTTTGGATTCAAGTTTTAATCATTAGCTTCATCACCATTTGATTAAAACAATATCATCCAATCCAAAATCTAAAATTTAAAATCCAATGTGGAGTGGCTGATTGTGCAAGCAGAAGAAACGAGTATTGAGGAACTACAAGGACAAATCAGACGGCTTAACAGTAAAGCAGGTCAAATGAAAATGGATCTGCATGATTTAGCTGAAGGGCTGCCAACAGATTACACACAACTTATGGATGTTGCCGCCGCAACTTATGAAATCTATCGTCAGTTAGATGAACTTAAGCAACATCTGAAACAATTGGAGAGTGCTAAATGACTGGAACTATTGATGAATTAAAGAAGCTCGTAGATGCAGAAGAATTTTTTCAATTCTTTGATATGTCCTACGATGTAGAAGTTGTGAATGTCAATCGTCTACATATTCTGAAAAAGTTTTCTCAATATATCCAAGAAATTGATAATAATTCTCCTGACTTGAGTCAAGAAGAGAAATTAAATCAATATTCTTTGGCTTTGCAAAAAGCCTACCAGGTATTTATCGAATCAACACCGCACGAACAAAAGCTGTTCAAGGTGTTTAACGACAAGCAGAAAAATGTAGTCACACTGACAGAAATCACTTCTGATTAGGAGGTATAAATTGGTTAACCTAACGCCTACCGAATTAGAACGCTATCGTCGCCAAATGATGCTTCCGAATTTTGGCGAAGCAGCACAGAAACGCTTGAAGTCAGCGACAGTTTTGGTTACAGGTGTGGGGGGATTAGGCGGTACGGCGGCGCTTTACTTAGCAGTAGCGGGCGTTGGGCGGCTAATCTTAGTCCGGGGTGGTGACTTGCGGCTAGATGATATGAATCGTCAGGTTCTCATGACTGATGATTGGGTAGGTAAGCCAAGGGTATTCAAAGCTAAAGAAACTCTGGATGCGATTAATCCTGATGTCCAAGTGGAAGCTGTTCATGATTACATCACCCCGGAAAATGTAGATTCCTTAGTGCAGTCTGCTGATATGGCTCTTGATTGCGCCCATAATTTTACAGAGCGCAATTTGTTAAATGAAGCCTGTGTGCGATCGCGGAAGCCAATGGTGGAAGCCGCAATGAATGGGATGGAGGCTTACCTGACAACGATTATTCCTGGTGTGACTCCTTGTTTATCTTGTCTGTTTCCAGAAAAGCCTGATTGGGATCAGCGCGGCTTTTCAGTTCTAGGCGCTGTTTCTGGAACGCTAGCTTGTCTAGCAGCACTGGAAGCTATCAAGTTGATCACCGGGTTTAGTCAGCCTCTATTATCGCAATTGCTGACAATCGACCTAAATCGGATGGAATTTGCTAAACGCCGTTCTCACCGCGATCGCTCTTGTCCAGTATGCGGCAATAGTGCGCCTTGGAGACACGCACAATCCAATTCGATGGAACCCACAGGGATTGCACAAAATAGTTAATTTTCATCCCCACCTGAAATCAGAACAACCAATCGCTACAAATCAGGAGACTTAATGGCCGTTATTTTATCAGAAAAAGCAGAATTTCATCTGCGAGCATTCCTCAAAGGTTCCGCACCCGATGCTAATGGCGCAACTAAAGGTGTCCGCATCTCGGTAAAAGATGGTGGTTGCAGTGGCTATGAATATGCAATTGATATCACCAGCAAGCCTCAACCAGATGATTTGGTAAGTCACCAAGGCAAAGTGGTAGTTTACGTTGATGCTAAAAGTGCGCCGTTATTAGACGGAGTTATCGTTGACTTCGTTGAGGGAGTGATGGAAAGCGGTTTTAAATTCATCAACCCCAACGCAACTGATACCTGCGGTTGTGGAAAGTCTTTCAAAACAGATGACGGTACGCCTACTGGTGTACCTTGCAGCTAACATCATTCCGTTAGCGCCAAGTCTGATTGTAGAGGCTTTCCATAGATGCGGTAAGCGATCGCGGAGCGTCTCGTAGAGAAGCCATGCCGCAGGCTTATCGCCCCACCTTGAATTAGCTTCTAATTCGCTTTGCATCCCTTACCCCTACTAAGAAGCTGACTAAACTTAGCATCTTTGTAAGCAAAAGGGGAGCAAAAAGTAGGATAGGTTGCTCAAAAACTTCGGAAATTAAACCAACTGTATAACGTTTGAGGAGAATCGGAAAATGGCTTCCTACCAAGTTAGATTAATCAACAAAAAAGAAGACATCGATACAACAATTGAAGTTGATGAAGAGACTACCATTTTAGAAGCAGCAGAAGAAAATGGTATTGAATTGCCCTTTTCTTGTCACGCAGGTTCTTGCTCTAGCTGTGTAGGCAAGGTTGTTGAAGGTGAAGTTAATCAAGAAGATCAAAACTTCCTGGATGACGATCAGGTTTCTAAAGGATACGCTCTACTTTGTGTAACTTATCCTCGTTCTAATTGTACAATTAAGACACATCAAGAAGCTTATCTCGTATAAAGTATTACTTTGGTTGCTGTCTTTGGCAACCAAATAAAACACGAAGGGTGGAGAATGAAAATATACTTCATTCTTCCCTTCACAATTCCTAATTTATAATTAAAATGTTTACTCGCTTTAGTGTAACTGGCTGTTCATTAGAATTATTGAGAACAGGAGAGCGAGGAATCGTCACATTCTGTAAAAGTCAAGATGAAACTATCTTAAAAAACCTTATATCAATAGGGGTGAGCTAAACCCGTAGGGGCAATTCATGAATTGCCCCTACATTGCCTTTTTGCGTAAGTCCTTTTATAGACATGAATGCAATTTGGTATTAAAGATAGAGCCGTTTGCAAGAAAAGGCAACTTACCTATTTTCTACTCAACAGCAACTATCACATCTGAGGATTTAATCACGGCATAAGCCTGCTTGCCTTCTGCAAGTCCTAGCTTTTCTGCTGATGATTTTGTGATTATTGACACTAACTCTACTCCTGGTGCAATTTCTAAAGTTACCTCAGTATTAACTGTACCAGGCACAACTTTCTTTACAGTACCTTTGATAGAATTACGAGCGCTAATTTCCATGTTTCGTGTGTGTTTTACTTATTTATACTTAAACAAGCTAGCAAATTTGGCTTGAAAAAGGAAATTATTTGAGATTTCTTAATAACTTTCAGGGGTATAAAGTAAATCTCAGCCTAATATTTCTATTTTATTAAACGCAAGATTCAATAGAAACGTGATATCAAATTTGAGCAAGATAAGACTATAGGACTCATATCTGATTTTTGAAATACAGGTAGGGTGTGTTAGCATCAGCGTAACGCACCAAAAACCTTAGAATCAGGTGCTACGCATATTTCAAAAATCAAATACTAGTCCTATAGTAGTGATTGACTATTTACGCAAAAAGTCTATTTGCTATTAGTCTAGATATTGAAATAACATTGTAAGAAATACTGCATTGTAATTGTATTTCAATATTTGTCTTAGATATATTTGGGGATCTTTATAAATGATTCATAATTCAAAGTTATCACAGTGATAATATATAACTAAGCTAAATTGTTGCTAGTTAACTTAGTACTCAAACAATTCAAAATCGCTAGGTGAGGGCGGGGAGTAGGGAATGGGAAAATTTTGGTAAAACTAAAATTTTGAATACCTAGTAAAGCTGCTTTGGTAAACTACTAGACTTTAGCTACTCGTATAGCATTTTAAAATAATGGTGGGTAATGCCCACCATTAAGTTTTCCAAGCATAAATTTGCTTAGAGAACGCTTAATTTTTTGACATTGGAAGAATAATTATGAGTCAATTAAACAGACAAGAGTTGAGTGAAATAACAACCCAATGGCTAATAGCAAAAAGCTATAGTCTTGGCGATTTAAATCAACCAGGGGAAAATGGCGATACAGCTTTGATGAAAGCTACAAGAGAGGGAGTTTATGCAGTCGTTAAAGAACTCATTGATGCAGACGTGGATATCAATGCTCGAAATAGCGATCGCAACAATGCTTTGTGGTTTGCTTGTTTTGGAAATCACTACGATTTAATTAATTTGCTGCTGGCTCATAACATTGACATTAATAACCAAAATGATAACGGTGCAACTGTCTTAATGTACGCAGTATCAGCCGGAAAGACAGAAGTCGTCAAGTTACTTTTACAACATCATCCTAACTTGTATTTGAAAAACTTAGACGATTATAAAGCGATAGATTTCGCCAGCAATGTAGAAGTTTTAAGGATACTTAAAAATGCCATCAAGTCAGATATCGGGCAAAGCCTATCATGATGCTACCAAGCATTCTTACTTATCTGTACAACTCGATCCAAATTATGTAGATGCCTCAACACAGCCATCTTCATTTAAAGTTTATCCAAAATTTTATCGGAGAGTGAAATTAAATCTCAATAATCCAGTTCATTCTTTTATCTCCTTAACCAGTGCGATAACTCTGGAGAAAATGTATAAAGATGGCCCTTATAAACTGCGGGTAAATCCATCAGCAGGCGCTTTATACCCGACGGAAATTTACGTACAGATTCGCGGTGTTGAGGGAATAGTAGATGGTATATATCATCTAGAAGTTGAGAGTAATTGTCTAACTCTCATCTATGAATTAATCGATGATGGGTTAGAGAGTTATATTATACCGGGTAAATGTATCAACGGATTCATCTTTTTAATTAGTTGTGTTTATTATAGGTCTAGCTGGAAATATCAAAATAGAAGCATCAGATATTGCTTTTTAGATAGCGGACACCATTTAGGTGCAATTGCAGCTTCAGCTTATCTCCACAACCGAGATATACAACTAGTTTTTGACTTTGATAAACTTGCGCTCAATTCAGATTTGGGATTTGAGAATAAAGAGTTTATTACTGCTTGTGCGGTGTCAGGAGAAATACAAGACAAGAAAATCAGACGCTTAAGGCTGAAAGTTCCTTTTGTTTCTGGTACTGATTATTTTGAATCCAATCAATTTATTGAAGATGCCTATCAAGCAACTACTCTACAAAAGAGTCGCCAGCAGAAATTAGAGTATTCTCAATTTGATTTTGACAAGGATAAATTTTATCAAACTGTTTGGGATAGACGTTCTATTAGACGTTTCCGGAAAGAGTCTATTTCTCAAGAAGACTATTTATATATAGTACAGCAACTTGAGAAGTCAATACCGACAGAAAACTATGAGGAAATAGAAATTTACTCAGTCGTGCATCGAGTAGAGGGAATGACACCTGGGTTATATAGAGGTACACATCTGGTTAAGACAGGTAATTTTAGTGAAAAGACAGGTTACTTATGTATTAATCAGGCTATTGCTAAAGATGGCGCTGTAACTTTATTTTTTGTGTCAGATTATTTAAATTATCAAACTGCTATGCAAATAGCTGGTTTTCTCGGTCATAGACTTTATTTAACTAGTAATTATTTGGGGATTCAGTGTAGTGGAATAGGTGCTTATTATGATGATGAAACCAAAGAATTATTAGAAACAAATAAAGATGTACTTTATGGAATGGTGATTGGAATATAAGCAGGAAGCTAGAGAGAGATGGCTAGAAATATGTATTACTTTAATGGTGATGACTCACATCCTAAGCAACCGACATCAGCAGATATTATACTGCGGCAGCAACTAGAGGATTCTATTAGTAGATACTTTTATGACGCTTGCGATCGCACGATTCAAAATCTGCTGTCTGATTGTCGGTGGTATGTTACAACCCATGCTAATGCTCTGACATTGGTAATTGAATGTCCCGATCAAGTTACTAATTGGCGGGTTTTACAAAAAATTGTGCCAATGGGGACATTGCTATATGGAATTGTTAGCAGTGCTAAAATTCGTGTTTGTCCGCCAGAGAGTCAAGGTATACCTTTTGAAATGAGGGTAGATGAACTTTCTGTTTATCGGGATTGGGCGTAATTCAATTTTGGATTTTGGATTAGTTAATATTCTGTTTGATAAGTGCAGCTACCTCTTCAAAAACTAAATCAGCAGAATGTTTGATAGCAGGACTTAATTCCAGTCCCAAAGCAAGATTTGCCGCCTCAATTAAATAAACTGTCACATCTTCGGGAAAGTCATTGTGAAAGATTTTCCGTCCGGCGGCTAAAGCATTATCCCAGCGAAAATCGTGCAAGTTATAACTAGGTTCTGGTAAAGCTTCCAGTTCTTTTCCTGGAACTTTAAACACAGCACCTGGTTCAGAACCAGTTGAACTTGCATCAATAATTACTAATTGTTTACTACCTCTAGCTTGAAACATTACTTCCATCCCTGCGGTGCCACAGTCATAAACACGCACATGGGGATGAGGGTTTTCAGCTAGATATTTTTGTAAGCGTTGGGCGATGATAACACCTACTGCATCGTCACTGCGATTGAGATTTCCGCAACCAATAATAGTTAGCATGAGATAATAGTTAAACTTTACTCTTCTCAATGATGAAACACAAAAAATATCTCAATCATAAGCGTCTGACGAAAAAACAAGTTCAAGACTTGATTGAATCTGAAGGGAAGCTGCACGAAGAATTCACAAAAATATTTGAAGAAACTTATTCAACTGAATATCAGGATCGTCCCTTAGTGTATGAACTACCCAAAGACAGATTCTTATTCGTGTTTGACCCCAAAGGATATAGCATTCCTGGCAAAGGGGATATTTATGCAAAAGAATATTTTTTGAAATTAATCCAATCAGTAGAAAGAACAAGAGAAGATATTGCCAATAATCGTGCTAATTCTGTTTCTCATTGGGAATATTACTCAAAACATAAAATAGAACTTGTAAAGAAAATTGAAGAGCTAATTAATGAGCTTGCAAAACAGTTACACATTACCCGTCAGCAACTTGATTTATCCTATATAAGTTTGAATTTTGTTTCCCAAAAAGCAGAAGCTTATGGAATCGATCGGATCAAGACTTATTTCTATGATAACTTAGTAGCTTATGTAGGCGAGGTTATGAGACATAAAAAAAATGGGCAGTGGACTATTAATAGTTATTCTGAAGGTGAAAAGTATCCATACATTAGTGCAGGTATTAATGGAGTTCTGATGCCAATTAATGTAGTTTGGCAAGAATTATCTGGTCTTAAATCTATGGATTTACGAAAAGAAACAGCCAATGAAGTACGACGGTTTTCATTAGAGCAAAGGTAGTTAAAGTTTCTAGATGATTTAGTCAGTAGAGAATAAAACAGAGGCTCTGACTAAATAATGCAGACAAAGCCTCTGAGAAACTAAATTATCAGCAGGAAACTAGAACTCTACACCATGTTTCTTGGCGATTTCATTCAGTTTATCATACTGATCTTGTGATACTTTAGTTAATATCTCTTCAGCCTGTTCTTTAGTACTTCCCTCTTTAGGAATTAAGTACTTGATATAAAGAGACACAAAATCAGCAGCGATCGCTAAACCGGATAAAGCGTGTTTGTCAGCTTCCTTACCTGCGATCGCAGCTACCAAACCGGCTTTAATTGGGTCTGGTTTAACTTTCATAAACTGCTCGACAAGTTTAGGAACGTAGTCTTCTGGTGGCAAATTATCTAACTTACTTCTATCAGGAGTAAAATTGCATTCTGCGGCTTTTGCCTGCTCTAAAACACACCATTCGATGAATTCTTGCAATGCTGCATCGGGAACGCGAGGAAGATATTCGTGTAGCGCTAAATCAGACACAAGCTTACCTTGTAAATTTCTATTTTGTTGAAGTGAATTAAGGCAAGCCTAACGCACTGTTTATATATGTTTTAGTGTGTTACGCTACGAGTTTTGAATATAAGGCATTGGGAATATGGCATTGGGCATAGGTTATTTTTCCCTTATTTTACCCACTCTCCACTCCCAGATTAAAATAATTGGTGGCGCGATCGCATTTTTGATGTTGTATATTTGTGTAGACAAAGGCACACTATAAGACAGGTATAAATATATGATTTGTTTATGAAACCTGTTTTACACATAGGACAGCTAACCATCTGGAAGGACGATCGCGGTTTTGGTTTTATACAACCCGATGATGGTAGTCAAGAAGTATTTATACACATTACAGCATTCAAAGACATTAACCGTCGTCCCCAAGTTGGTGATTTCATTTCTTATCAACTGACAGCTAGTAAAGATGGCAAAGTACGCGCTTGTAATGCTTCTATCAAAGAAGTTACATCAAAGTCCTCGTCTTTTGCTGCACCAAAGAAGTATGTATCCAGGACTGTAATCAAATCTTCATCATTAGCATTACAGACATTGCTTCTATCTTTATTACCTGGGTTGGGTTCAATTCATCTTGCAGTAACGACTAGCAACCCAATTCCTTTAATTCTTTATCCTGTCATGAGTTTAATTACCTTTAGGCTATATGCCGATGACAAATCTCGTGCCCAACAGGGACGATGGAGAAGGCAAGAAAATACTTTGCATCTGTGCGAATTTATGGGTGGTTGGTTAGGTGCATTTGTTGCTCAACAGAAGCTACATCACAAAAGCAGCAAAGTTTCTTATCAAGTTATATTTTGGGCGATCTCAATTCTTCACATTGTATTTTGGTTAGATTGGCTATTTTTTGGTAGAGCGTTGATAAATTTGTTTTTTGGTATTGCTTCTAGGGGATAATTGAATCAAGTCATAGTCTGTAAACTTGGATAACCAATCGACTTAAAGCGGCTGAAATCGTTACCATTTATCCCTGCTGCATCACACGTTGAGAGCGCAAGTGCAGCAGAGATAAAAATTCTGCTAACTCAACCAGCCCTTCTGCTTCTCTTCGTTCTGCTTGAGTAATCACTTCGCTTGCATCTTGGCGATCTAGCAGAAGTTGCAGACGCTCTTGGACAGCTTCAGGAAGTTGAAAGTGAGTCAACTCAACAGGTATCTCAATAATTTCAACCATACAAAGGATGTCTAGCAAAATTGCAACCACTTGTAGAGTCAGTGTAATTCAATATGCATTGTGCTAGACGATCTGCTCTTTGAGAATTAAGCAGTCCGAAAACGCGCTAACTCTTCACCAGTCTTCGCATCATGGGCGTGGACTGTACACACTAAACATGAATCAAACGATCGCGCCACATGACCAACTTCCACCGGATCGCTAGAATCGTAAATGGGTGTCCCAATTAAAGCTTCTTCAATTGGGCCGCGAATACCTTCACCGTCACGAGGGCCAATATTCCAAGTACCAGGTGCAATAACTTGGTAGTTCTTAATTTTACCGCCCTCTATTTCTACCCAGTGAGACAAGGAACCCCGCGCTGCTTCCGTTGCACCCCAACCGCGACCATCTTTTTCTTTGGGTTTGATATACCAGGGGTCGTTTAATTTGAATTCGCGTAAACAGTGTTCAGCTTGGCGATATAACTTGACAAGTTCGTGAACTCGTGCTAGTTGACGCACATGAACACTAGCACCACCCATCTTTTTGAAGACATCGAGGATGAAGGGGTCGTAATGTTGCCAAGATTCGCCATGTTGACCACCAGCTACTAATTGCCGCGCTAAGGGGCCAGTTTCCAAACGTCCGAAGTCTTTGTGAAGGACTGCACTCGACCAAGAGTAGGCGTTATCGAAATCTTTTGTATTGATTGCAGTGGGTTTAGTGGTGCGATCGCTAGGATGAATATCTTCTGTCCCTTCATCGTACCAGGAGTGAGTTGTATTCTCGCGGATAAATGACTGATCCATTAAAACGTGAGTGTCTGCGAAGCTATCGTACACACCACTTTTCATAATCATCGCCGCATTTCGTCCTTCGATAGTCGGCTTTTGGTATTTATCTTCATGGGCTAAATATCCCCAAGTGACATATTTACCAACACCAGCGCCATATCTATCTAAACCGATGTCTAAACCCATGCGCCAATAAAAACCTAAATCGGAATCTCGATGATTGCGGTCTTCATCTAGCCAATCTCTGAAATCATCATAAGTTTGGATTTGTTCGTAGCGTTCTAAAGAACAACCTAACCACACTGGTTCTAACCAATTGGTGCGGAAGTATTCGAGAAGCGCCCAAGCGCGGGTAATGTCCGTTAATGTGGGGGCGCACATCACACCACCAGGCACCATATAACTGCTGTGGCAACTGGTGGTAAGCTAAAAATGTTCCTGAGTAACTTATTATATAAAGTTATTTTGCTCAAGAGCAACATTTTATTTTCACCATTTCAGCTTATAAATAAGGGAATATTTAGGGAATGACCGGGCAAAATCAAAACCAGGGTAATTGCGATAAGCAAAACTTAATATCGCAGACATATCCCCCATCTACAGATGAGGATGCAAATGCAGACTCAAGGGACTTGTTCGCCGATATTTTTGCAGATTTTGAGCCGCAGAACACCACAGACGGTAGTTACAGAGGAATAATGGCGAAAATTAAAGCAACAGAATTACAGTATCAAGAAGTTTTTGAGCAGAAGTTTGTCGAAGCTAATACTAATTTAAAGAGGGATAGAATTAGAGTTACCATTAAACAAACTGGCAATTCTCTTCAGTTACGGGCTACCTTACCGTTAAAACCAGGCGATATCAGCTTAGGTAAGGAAAAAAAGCAGTATGACTTGTCTCTAGGGATACCAGCAAATTTAGAGGGACTGAAAACTGCGATCGAGGAAAGTTACGAGTTGGGTAAATTAATCGCTCGTCATACTTTCGAGTGGAATGAGAAGTATTTAGGAATTAAATCTAGAGAAAAGCAAGAGATAAAAACTATTGGGGAATTATTAGATACATTTGATGAAAAATATTATCAAACCCGTCAGAAAACTATAACTAGTCAAAATACTTTTGCTAACTATATATCTGTTATTAAAAGAAATTTTCCTTTAACAACTTTGTCAACAAAAAATCATTTTGAGGAAATTATTAATTCATTTCAGGGAAATAAAAAAAATGAATTAATTGCAGTAACTTCTGTTTTTATTAAAACCTTTCAGTTGGGATTTATACTTGATGTGACACGGGATCATGTCACCCCAGCCCATCGAGAAATACCTGACAATGATAAAATAGTATCTTCTTTTGACCTATTTGAAAAATTCGCCCTCAATCGCAAAAATACAAATATCACTGATGAAATAGACACCTGGGAAATGTGGCGTTGGGTATATGGAATGTTGGCAACCTTTGGGTTAAGGCCAAGGGAATTATTTGTGGAACCAGATATTAATTGGTGGATGTCTCCCCAAAATATAGACCATACTTGGAAAGTCAATAAAAATACAAAAACTGGATATCGAGAAGTTATCCCCTTTGTACCGGAATGGATAGAATTATTTTATTTAAAAAATCCCAAACCATTAAATATTTTAGAAAAAAAGGTGACAAAAATTGCATCTGTGCAAAATATTAATTGGATGCGGAGAGATATATCCAGATGGTTTAGAAAGGTGGGAATTGAGTTTCAACCCTACGATTTGCGTCATGCTTGCGCGATTCGAGCGCATCTTCAAGGAATACCTATTAAAGCCGCAGCAGATAATTTAGGTCATACTGTTGATGAACATACAAAAACCTATCAGCGTTGGTTTGGCATTGAAAACCGTAAAAAAGCCTTTGGTGAGGTAATTAGTCAAAAGTCGTTAATTGAGTTGCAGAAGAATGAAATATTGGCGCTACGGATGGAGAATGAAAGGTTAAAGTTGGAAGCCAAAAAGTTTAAATTATCGGGGAATAAAAATCTAGATAACTGCGAACAGCTTTACCACCAAGGTTAAGAACGTGGGTATCAATCATGGTGGTTTTGACATGGTGAAGGGTGTTTTTGCAGATTATCGGGGTGTGGAGAAAAGGCATTTTAAGGTTATCTGTAGGTGTATGTGCTATAAATTGGTAAAGATTCAGAATTAATAGACCAGTCCTAAATA
Organism: Nostoc sp.; assembly: GCF_036919895.1. GTDB lineage: Bacteria > Cyanobacteriota > Cyanobacteriia > Cyanobacteriales > Nostocaceae > Nostoc. The sequence continues at coordinate 14,354 of NZ_JBALBW010000022.1, read as the reverse complement.
TAATCTTAGGTACAAAAAAGTTTTTATGACAATAGCAAAGCTGTCTCTCAAAGCTTTGCACAGACTCGCTTATAAATTTTCGGACAGGTCTAATGATGCGATCGCACTCCTCCCAATGCATACATCCTCACAACGCTGATTTACTCAAAAACAACACCGCGACAAATGTCTGCCATCGATAATGCGATCGCAACTGAATCTAAAGAAATAGATCCCTTTCTCCATCTCGATATTCGCTGCGTCCCTCGGCTTTTTCTTCAATTGCGCGATATTCGTCTAAACTGTAGCGGCGCTTGATGGTAGAAATCATAGGTCGTAGGCGATCGCATTAGCCATAATACAACAATATTATTTTGTCACAAATTTGATAGTAAGGTAATGTCATCCACCTCTTGTATGCCAGTATACAGAATTTTCTGTAGGGTAACTTTGAAGCATCAATTTACATATCTGTGTCAAAAGCAGTCAAAATAGACAAGTTGGTATAAAAGCAGCCGAAACAAAGATGGTAGAAACAACAAACATCGAAATTAACACTTGCTATGTCAAAGTACCTAACAATGGCTTAGAAATCGATGCTTACTTAGCTCAACCAGCACAGAAGGGAACCTTTGGGGCGGTTATCGTTTTTCCAGAAATTTTTGGCATCAATCGTAATATTCGAGATATCACCGAACTAATCGCTAAACAAGAATATGTAGCGATCGCTCCGGCGATGTATCAACGCACTGCTCCCGGCTTTGAAGCTGACTTTAGCCCAAAATATGCTGGCTATAGTCCAGAATCTTATCAGCTTGGGTTGCAATACTATCAACAAGTTAAATATCAGGAGATATTAAGCAATATTCAAGCTGCGATCGCTTACGTCAAAACTTTACCCAATATCAAAGATAATGCGATCGGTGTCATTGGTTTCTGTTTTGGCGGCCATGTTGCTTATATGGCTGCAACTTTACCCGATATCAAAGCCACAGCTTCGTTTTACGGTGGTGGAATTACTACTTCTAGTTATGGCGAAGAGATTCCAACTATTAATCGCACTTCGGAAATTCAAGGTACTATTTATGCATTTTTTGGTACAAGAGATGCATTAATTTCTCAAGAAGAAAACGAGCAAATTGAGGCAGAATTAAAGAAACATCAAATCAATCATCGTGTATTTCGATACGATGCCGGGCATGGATTCTTTGCCGGATTTTTTAAAGATAAGTACCCATTCTTAGAGCAGCACCCAAGTTACAATCCCGAAGCTGCTCCTGATGCTTGGCAACATGTTTTAGAACTGTTTCAAAATCACTTGTAAAGCAGGGAATAGGGAATGGTGTGTGTTACTGAGGCGTTGCACCGCACTAAAGGCAGTCCCCAATACCGTTCGGTTAAGGTTTTTTGATGAAAATTCTAGATCGCTAAAGACGCGATTTATCGCGTCTCTTACCTTAACCGAACAGTATTGAGGCAGTCCCTATTTCCTTTTACTAAAAATATTATGTGAGTAACGTATATTTGTAAATATTCTCCAAAACAGAAAGGGATTTATAAATGATTTCTTCTCTTATCGTATTCTTTATCTTGGTACTAACTATTCCCTTTATTATTGCTCAGATTATGCCTAATAGAAAGTGGCTAATAGCTTATACTGTTTTTTTTGGAACCTTAGCTATTGTACTGTATTATAACCATATAACAACACCAATCAATCAGCGAGGAAATGGTTTTTCTTATGCGTTTGGAATAACTGCTGCTTGCTTATCTTATACATCAATAATTGTAGGAATTATTAATAGAGCTATTGTGTTATATTTTAAGTCAATAGATTTTACAATCAATATCTGGTTTATAGTTAGCTTAGTTTTGCTTGATGCAATACTTATTGCACTTATTTTTCTTGGATTATTGACAGTCTATTCATAAAGCTATGCAAGGATTTGAGAGTTTGAGAAAGTCATGATTAGCCTTAACGCACCAAGGTATCTGGTGCGTTAAGCGTTGCTATAATGTACCTTACAGTTTAAGGTTTATTGTTTAACCTTTTGAGTTTTTCACCAATAATTGACAACCACATGAAAACGGGTTTGGACTTTCTGTGCGGTCGTCTACAAGCACTTCAATAGTCAGCTTACTGTTGTAAATCAATTCGTCATAATCCATTAATGCATCCCACATAATCGTGCCAGTGGGGAAGCCTACCTTTAAAGCTGCATCAGCTATTAACTCTTGCCATTTCTGAATCTCTGGATCTTGCGATTTGCAGTAATCGAGAATGGCAATAAATGCACCAGGCTTAGTTACTCGTAGGATCTCTTGAAAAGCACGGACAGGATGCTCAAGGATACAGAAGGTAAATCCCGATACTGCTGCATCAAAGGTATTATCAGGAAAATCAAGATTGTAGATATCCGATATCTTAAAAGTGATGTCTGCGGATACAGGCTTTTTCCGGGCTTCATCCATCATGTTCTCAGAAAGATCAACACCGACAACATGTACACCTTTAGGATAGACTGGAAGATTAAGACCTGTTCCTAGCGCAACATCCAGTACGGTTTGTCCAGGCTTCAGCTGCAAGGAAGTAATTAGGGGTTCGCGCTCAATGTGCCAGTAACGCCTCACAATTGCATCATAATCTACTGCCATCTGATCGTAGGTTTCTATCAACCGATCAATCTTCATAGGTTTTTTAACAAATAAGACTACTGATTTAAGTATTTGTTCAACTGTATGATATGTTGATGCCCAAACCTTGTAGATTATACTACTACTTAGATAACTTGACAATTCCAAATCAGTATTAAGTTAAACCACTCCATGAAGCTTTAGCTGGAGAGGAATTTGAATAACAAACTCAGTTCCTTTTCCAGGAGTTGAGAAACACTCCAGTTTACCGCCATGTTTTTCTGTGACGATTTGGTAGCTGATGGACATACCCATTCCAGTCCCTTTACCAACGGGTTTAGTAGTGAAAAAAGGATCGAATATGCGTTGCTGAAATTCTTTAGAAATCCCAATTCCATTATCAGCGATCGCAACTTCTAACCACTTTGAATCAATTACCGATGTGCGAATCCTAATTTGACTGGGATTTTGCTTAATTTCTTCATGGGTAAGCTTAGAATGATTTTCTTCTAACGCATCAATGGCATTGACTAAAATATTCATAAATACCTGATTGAGTTGTCCGGCATAGCATTCTACTAAAGGTACAGTGCCGTAGTCTTTAATTACCTCAATTTCAGGTTGTTCTGATTTAGCTTTCAGGCGGTGCTGCAAAATCATCAAAGTACTGTCGATGCCCTCATGAATATCAACGCTTTTGAATTCCGCTTCGTCGATGCGAGAGAAGTTTCGCAGCGACAGGACAATTTGGCGAATGCGATCGGTTCCCACTTTCATGGAAGATAACATTTTTAGTAAGTCTTCTTGCAAAAACTCTAGATCGATGTCTTCAGCAAAAGTTTGAATTTCAGCCGCAGGATCTGGATCATACTGCTGATACAACTGCACAAATGCTAATAAATCCTTGGTATATTCCTGCACATGGACGAGGTTGCCATTAATAAAGTTGACTGGATTATTAATTTCGTGTGCGATTCCAGCAACTAGTTGTCCCAGACTAGACATTTTCTCACTTTGAATCACTTGAGATTGAGTGCGCTGCAATTCCCCTAATGCATTTTTGAGTTCAGTGGTGCGTTCTTCTACCCGATCTTCTAGTTTTTCTTTGCTTTTCTCTAAAGCAGTAAACGATTCGTGCAATTGCCCTGCCATCTGGTTGAAGGAGTTAGACAGGGTATTAAGTTCTTGAATAACGCTAGTTTCTACTTGCTGATCTAAATTGCCAGATGCCATTGCCTTACTTGCCAAATTTAGCCGCAGAATCGGGCGTACAATCCAATGAGAGGTAAACACGCCTATGACTGAGGCAACGACTAATGCACCAAAACAAAGTGCGATCGTGGTGCGCGTGTTAGCGTTAATTTGCGCCATAAATGTATCTTCAGGCACACTCACTACCACCAGCCAATCTAAACCATATTTGTCACGCCAAGGTACAACATCGACAAAATGCCGTTTTCCTTGCACCTCAAGCTTAAAATCTGTGTCTTGAGTGATGGACTCAAACCCGTTAAAGGTTTGGAGGTGTTTGGCAATGTTCTGTATGATTGGGTCAGAACTATCAATCGCGTCCAATCGTTGAATCTTTTGATTGACGAGGACAAAAGGCTTCTCTGTACCGGAACTGGCAATTAATGTGCCATCTCGCTCCAAAAGGAACACCCGCCCAGACTTACTAATATCCAAACTGCGTAAAAAATTACTGAGTTTTAGTAGATGGATATCCGTTGCAATCATTCCCAGTAACCGATTTTGCGAATCATAAATGGGACGACTAGCAGAGGCGGTGATGTAGGGGCCAGTTGGAAGATTTGCAGTCACAATCTTTCCCCAAATAGGTTTACCCGCTGCAATGGGTTGGCTATACCAAGATTCAGTGAAATTGTTCCAAGTCCACCGAGCATTCACCTGAGTTCGATTACCTTGATTATCTATGGCATAAGTCAAAGTATTATTTGGAAGCTTGGCAGTCCAATCATCAATCGTAATCGTCTTGCCATCGTAACGAGCTGCTCCCATACCCTCACCCGTTGTTAGTCCGATACCAATATAAGTTAGGTCGTAAGCTTGCATCTGATCCCAGAAATACTTACCAAGGGTTTGGCGATCGCGCACATTCAATATTCCCCTGCGGATAGCATCTGCATTGATCTGATTAAGGCTTTGCGGAATGGAAAGATAAGACTTCAGATGTTCATCCACTACCTCAGTGGTGCGATCTATAAACTGTTCTGCTAGGTCGTTAACTGCTCTTTGTCCATTTTTAAAGGACAAATAACCCACTAAACTAACTGCTGCAAAAATTTGGATCAAGAAGGGAACAATAAGAACAATCTGTAATGGGAACGCCTTAGCTTTGCTGAGATAGTGAGTCTTCATTACGGGAAGCTGAAAGTTGTGCTAGTTTGATTTGCTTTATAGTTCCCAAGATGTTCTGCATACTCACCTTTGTTGAATTTTTTTTCTCAAGTCAAAGGTGGCTGTAGGGTCGAATGGTACTTTTTCCTAGATTCTCAACTTCTACTCTCTGGGTGTTTGCCAGCAATGGGGGATTTAATTAAATCCAGCGATTTAGTAATTGACATTTAGATTTAGGGTGCGTTGCTGGACTTCGTTCTCCTGTATTGGTTTTGCTTCCCCGCAAGAAAATCAGGTATTGCCCACCCAACGAACTGAATCTCTGTTGTTGCAACTGGCGCGACACAAAGAAATTAAAGTTTGAGATTGAGACGTTCTAGATATTAGCAATAGCATTAGCATAAAATTTAGTTTTTTAGATGTAGTTTCATCAGTTCAACTTTTAAATTTGGAGTAATTTATGCAGCAATTTCAAGTAACATCGGATAGTTTAAATATACGTTCAACACCTCTTGTTGAAGAATCTAATAAAATAGGAGTTATTCCCCAAGGATATATTGTATCTAAAATCAAAAATTCGGATAATGATAAGTGGTGGAAGATTGCAACCATTCTTGAAGGAAAAACTTTAGAAGGTTTTGTAGTTCAGAAATTCCTGAGTCCAATCACAAAACTTTCGATCGAGACTGTTCTTAAAATTGGTGAAATTTCTATTCTCCAGGCAAATAGAGAATCTGCATTTTTCTATGAAGCAGGTATGAGCATTAATGCTGATGGTGCGCCTAATGCTTATCACCCCGCAGATAAAGGGATTGATTTTTTGGCAAATGCTGGGTATTCAGATAATTGGTGGGCACTAGCTGTAGATAAAAACGGCAATCCATTTATTCAAGACAGTACCGATCCATATCCTGGATACTATGTTTCTACAACTGCATTATTCGACTCTGGATTTGCAAAACAAAATCCACGTCGCTATGTTGATTCAACAAAGATTCCGTATATTGTTCTTCCGGGAAATGGTGATTTTAGAGAGGTTACAGGCGTTAAATTAGGAGATTTTGCAGTTGTTTACAATAGGAATAATGAAAAAATCGCTTTTGCAATTTATGCTGATGTTGGGCCAAGAAACCAGATTGGAGAAGGTTCAATAGCTCTGTCTCAAGCTCTTGGAAACGATCCATTAATCCGCTCAAAAGTCAGGCGAGGAATTCCCAAGGATATCGTTTATATTGTTTTTCCGGGTTCTGGGAATGGACAGCCAAGAACAATTTCAGAAATAGAAGCTGAAACTAAACGGTTCTTTGAAATATGGGGTGGCTTAGAACGGATAAAGTCTCTATAAAAGTTTACCTGATGGAAAATCTGAGGTGCGATCGCATCTCAGATTTTGGTTGCAATCGAGACGTAGCATTGCTATAGCCGTTCTCGGTTGAGTGAGGTACAAGAACCCCACCCCCAACCCCCTCCCCGCAAGCGAGGAGGTGACTATGATGTAACTCATGTGATTAGTAAACGCTATAGGTCTCTTTTTTGAAGAGATCCGTAGGAGTATGCGTCTACGCAATGATTTGGACTAGACCAAATTTTGAGTAAAATAGCACATCCTAACTTATCGCTGCTGATTTATTGCCATTCTTGCTTTCCGCACTAGCAACAAATGACGGTTGCTCACTACTAGGAGTTGACGACTCGCCTCGCAGTCCCTTACGACGCTGGTTCTTAGGAACTCCCCCCGCCATACCATACTCAACACTGCTTTTGCCGTATCGAGTTGCAACTGCCATAAGCATGTGCTCTGTCATATCTCCCAACTCGTCTTCTGTTTCTAGCATTTCACGATATAATTTATCCAAGCTGGAAAGGGCACTATTATAAGCATTTTCTTTAGTTCGCATCGTTTCGATTAGAGTTGAGAAGGTAGGTAAGCTGAGTCCATTACCCAAATCTAAATTTGGAGCAATTGAGGTTATACCAGATGCACGGCGCACTGCTTTTTCTAATACTAGAGAAGTTCTTTTTCTACGAGCCATAATAAGCTAGACCTTATAATACAGTACCGTTGATATTCTTTACCTTAGAAAACTCCGTATAGATTAGCCTGAGAGAATTCCGGTAAATCTGCAATGGTTTTGCTACAAATGCCATATTTGCGATTAATGCGCGAAATACTGAAATTAGAAAGCAAAAGCTGCTTTTGAGTAAGTAAAAGCTCATTTTGCTTGCGGAAAACACCAAAATTAGAAAGCAAAAGCTTGTTTTGCTTGCGGAAAACACCAAAATTAGAAAGCAAAAGCTGCTTTTGAGTAATTAAAAGCTTGTTTGACTTGCGGAAAACACCAAAATGAGTAAGTAAAAGCTGCTTTTGAGTAAGTCAAATGTCGTTTTGCTAACTAAATTTGACTTTATCTATATTTTTTTGCTGTAATGGCTAGTTGCGATCGCTATGATGGTAGTGCGATCGCAAAACATAGTGCCTAAAGGGAGCAATCCAAACAACTGCAAGAAATTCCGAAAACATGAATAAAGCTCGGTTTTAGGTGAACCGAGCATGGATTGCAATTTTATTTGATGATCTTTTAAGGCAAAGGAATTTTACTTGCGAGTTAGGTTAAGCAGTTCTTTAGGAGAAGCAAGTAAATCAATAGCCACGAAATAAATTTGACCTTGAGGATCAAGTAAAAATCGCCAAGCAATGTTCATCCCAACATTACCTCCAAACCAAGGAGTTTCGACTGTACCAGTAACTTTATGCTGTGTATAACCATCTTCGATAGTTTCCGAAACGCCTTTAGTTGGCTTCATCACTAACCCTTGTCCCTCATCTCTTAGGTAAGCAGTGATAGCTTCTCGACCAACAATTGGTTTTTGGAAGGGTGGTTGCAGTGCCCCGTTGTTAGCAAATAAAGCAACAGCAGCTTCCAAGTTATCTGCATTCATAGCTTCAATGTATTTCAGCACTGTTGGCTCTGTAACTCCCTCAATAGTAAATTGGGGACTTACAGATGCACGTGGGAACTTAAAGTTTATGACTTCTGCCTGTTTGTTATCAGCCAGAGACGGATCGAACCCCATATTTACTACAGTATTGCGTAGTACAGTAATTTGCTGACTCTGATCGATTCTCTGAACAGCTTCTAGTACTGCTTTAACTTGGGTTGACATTTGATAGCCAGCTGGCATTGGAGCTACAATACCCTGTTTCATCCACTCTCCTAACTGCCACCAGAATCCCAGCTTGGCGTTGACACCAAAATATGCATAAGAACGGCTGATAGAAGTGTCAGCATTACTCGCTAAATCTCTCATTAATTGGGTTTGTTCTTCATGAGACATCCGCTTAATATCGTTGAATATCCCTTCCATTAATTGGAGATTTGCTTTTCCAGGAGCAGCTGGAGTAATTGTACGACCTAGTTCAGCGTAGGCATACCAAAGAAATGCCAATTGATCGTCAATATTGAGTTCAGCAAACATTGCTGTAGTGGCTGGAACCGCATCTGCCACTTGAGTGCTAGAGAAAATATTGCGTGCAGACTCGATAGTATAATTCATGCTTGTTACCTCAACGATTTACCTGTTGAATAGTTAACTTCGGCTACATTTTGTAGCTTGGAAGATAAATCTAGGGCTTTTTTTGAATGACACAATTATCCCTAGATATCTAAATCCAAATCATTATCATTCACTACTCTGGTATCATACCTGGTAAACGTTAACAAAAGACTAAGATTTATCTAATGAATATCATTGAATTAAATGTATATACTATTATTCTTTAACTTTATAGGCTCCTAATTTTTTTTGAGAAAAATATCTCTCTCTAAAGAAAGATATTAATGATTTAGGATTACTATAGCATCTATAGTAATCCTAAATCATTGGCGAAAATCCCTCTTTATTTTCTCTGTGTTCTCTATGCCACTGTGGTAACCAAGCACAAACCAAAAAAGCCCCAGAAATGTTGGGTTTCTTTCCTAAAATGCCACTTGCTTCTCCCTTGGCACTAACCCAAGTATATTGGTCTAGTAAGCTAACCTTAGCCGAGGTGTAGCCTGGACTGTCGTAGGCATAGTTTATCAAATCCTAAATACTATAGAACTCATATTTGATATTTGAAAAAATTAAGTACAGATCAAAGAGGTTCCTTGACTATTACCATAGCTATATACATTTTGGGTGTGTTTTTCACCTTTAGCCAGAAGCCATGCAAAGAGAGGAAAGCTCAATCGTCCAATAAAGTGCAAGATTCTTAACTCTGGCATTAGCAAATAGCACACATGATCCATAACCATGAACACTGCGGCTAAAATTTTAATGCCAAAAGCTGAAATTTTAATCACAACGTTACAGTTACCTTGGATTCCTTGATATAAAATCCCTAAAATCTGATTAATTTAATATAATAGTTATTCAAAATCCTGGCAATTTGATAACATTAATAAAAGGGGCAATGTCTATAATAAGCTGATTCCACATCACCCTCTTCAGCAGAAAATGCAGAAACACTATGGCAAAGCGTAAGAAAAGCAATCTCCAGTGGATCAAAGAAACGCTTGAATTAAAACCTAACCATCGTTGGGAATCTCCATCAGGTTACAAAATATTTGTAGCAGATCGAGGCGCTGTTCGCTTCAATGTTCCCCAAGATTGGATTCTTGAGCCACAAGAAAAATCTTTCAAGTTCCTCGATAAAAAACCGCCCAACGATGATTGCTGTCTGGAAGTATCTTTTAATCGCCTGCCACCCAACGACTGGAGCCAGTTTCCGCTAAAATCTACCTTGAAGAAAATACTGGAAGACGACAGTCGCAACGTCATTGCTAGGGGAGAAATTATTACTATCAAACGCCAAACCGCCAGAATTGTCTGGACAGAGATGAAGTTCATTGATGTTCAAGAAGAACCACGGGAAGCATTTTCGCGGACTTGCATTGGTTTGGGGTCAAATGTTCAGTGCTTGATTACATTCGATTATTGGGTAGATCAAGCAGAACAATTAATACCCATTTGGGATGAAGCTATGCGTAGCCTCACATTAGGATTATATATTCGTGACCCTATGACTGGTCTAGCTTTCCCAGACTAAGCCACAAGAATAAATCGTGAGCATCAGTCAAATTGAGGCGTAGGCGTAATTCAGTGCAGACATTGTATTTGAAGTAATTGTTTTTTGGGTATTCCTGAATCAAGGGATGATTATTGTAGGGTGAACATCTTGCCTGCCTCAAAATACAAGTGATGGGCAAGATAAGCCTTACAGCACTTCCCGAAGTTAGGAGGTACACTAATTGACCGAATTACCGTTTGTCTGTGCTAATAGCATTCAAAGTATTTGTACCTCATAAGAGCAGGAAGTGCTGTATTGGTGATTCAAACTTTAAAACCCTGACGTTAAAGATTACTTAAGTCCTAATTCAATAGTTACTTTTATCACTAGTTCGTAGCTGTTTTAACTCTTATGCTTATAAACATAAGACATCAACCAGATTAAAGTTTTTTGAACTTTAATCATCCAGTTTACTAAAGGAGATTGAGTGATGAATATCAAACAGATTCTTGCTGGTGTAGCACTTCTTTTACCATTTGCTGTTACTTCTATTCCTTTACAAGCATCAGCATTACAAGTTATTGTGAAACCCCACGCTATTAATAGACCCGCTCAAATAATCGCAAAAAAACCACCGCAAATTAAGCGTTATGCACCACCAGTGAAAAAGAAAGTGTTGGTTCCTGCACATTGGGAAAAAACAAATCATGGTCGCAAGTGGGTTGCGGCTCATTATATATACAAGTAAAAACGTCTAAAATCTCAAGCAATTGGGATATTAGAAGTTAAATCTTCTTATCATCTCCCTACTTCTAGTAGGGAGAGTGCCAAATACAAGGCAAATCAAAACTTTTTACTCAACATTTGAGAGATACTCATGAAATTGGCATCATTGACAAATGTTTTGGTTGCAGGTGGAATTGCCCTCAGCGCGACTGCAACTATCAATCAGCCAAGTCAAGCTGAAAGTAGGCGAGGATTTTATTGTGATACTTCAGGAAACAAACCCGTGACGGTGTACACAAATCCTAGAGGTGTTAGTGAGCCTTGGATTCGCTGGACTTCCAATTACTTCAGAGATGCTGGCTACAATAAAGTAACGCGCTGTCAAGACGTAAGCCAACGTTTAGACAATTACCGTCGCAACAGAGACTTGAGATTTATTACCGTCGGCAAAATGAACGGACAAAATGTGATTTGTACCGCCAATCAAGTCAATGGACGCTGTGAAAAGTTGATATTGACTCTCAAACCCAATGAAGATGGGGTACAAGCGCTAAATAATCTCTTGGCTTGGCGACAACCTTTAAGTAAAAGTAATAGAGCGCCTTACGTTGATTTGAGGGAACATCTAGGGATTCCCAAAGAATAAATTACAGCGATTTTCCTGTGCTACATTTGAACTTGTATAGTAACAAAGTTACAAAGCTATGGTTTAGGTTCTATATCCCTAACTGGTGCGCCAATCTCTGATATAAGCGTATACCGCCTAGTACTTTAAACTATATCGTTTGATTAGCTCAATGGTAGAGCGATCGACTCATAATCGATGCGTTACAGGTTCGACTCCTGTATCAAACCCCAGGAAGTTAGCTCACTGGTAGAGCAATCGACTCATAATCGATGTGTTGTAGGTTCGATTCCTATACTTTCACCCAACCCTGTCCGGGTTAAAAGACACTACTTTGTCACAGTAGCCAATATGGTACGGATCTTAACAGATTCGAGACCCCTCATTTTCTCAACTCTGCGGTGCAAGTGTTCTGCTGTCGATCATTATTCGTAAGGGTGATGTTCGGTAGCCTCAGTCAAGGAGTAAGCGCAACTGCATTTTTCCCTAACTTGAGTATGTCCCTTCGTTTTCTACATCTAGTTTTCCTTTGGGGATTCTGGATTGGTAATCGAACGGTATATTTGAGCGCAGTTCTCTTTTTCTAGATTGCCATTGAGCAGTCTGGTAAAAGTAACAGCAATCTTAATCCAGCTTTGGAGAAGCTTTTGCCCACACCTAAACTGTAAACACTTGCACTTGCAGAGTTCAAAAATATTTTGTAGTATTATAGTAGTACAAGCAGCTAAAACTAATCCTTTAGGTTTTATCCATAAGGTTGAGAACTCCAAGAACTGTAGTATTTAAGCTGGAAGACAACGATGTGCATCGCAGGTGGTATTTGAGTTCAAGCAAGGTTATAAATGTGTTGATCAAATCTTCTTAGCTAGCTTACTTAAGCGATCGCGCAAATTATTTATGCAAATTACTATGTGGGAAACATTTTATATTAAACCTAACGAAATCGGCATTTTATATCACCGCAGTGACTTTAAGAAAATTTTGCAACCCGGCACACATACATATTTTGGTTGGCATTGGCAAGTAAAAATTTATGACCTCAATCAGCCACTAGCTCAGATTGAAAACCTAGAATTGTTGTTGCGAAATCACGAAGCCGAACTACAAACACATTTATTGATTATCAGAACCGCATTTAACCAAGTTGCCTTAGTCCGCTATGGTCAGAATTGGGTAAGCGTTGCACCAAATAAATTGATTGCTTTTTGGCGTGGTTTTATTGAAGTAGAGTCTCATATATTCAACTTGGAAGAAAGCTGGGAATTGTCTACTTATTTTGTGCAGCAATTGCGCTCAGTTACGTTGAATGGATTAAAAAAGTTCCAAATCTCGGAGTCTGAGATTGGTTTACTATATCTGCAAAACAATTTTGTGCGACCTCTAGAAGCAGGAGAGTATGCTTTTTGGTCGATAGATAGAGATGTTATAGTCAGGACTCTCAGCCGAATTATCCCTAACCCAGATTTTCCCCTCGAAGATGTACTCATTGAAAAACATCCCGACTTTATTGCGGCCTATTGTGAAGCAGTGCAATTACAGATATCGCAAGTTGCAATTGTGCGATATCGAGGGAAAGTGATTTCTATTTTGCCACCTACCAGCCGCAAACTATTTTGGCAGGGTGTTGTAGTGGAAGTTCTCGATATCAGCGCTGATGCTCAGTTACAGCCTAACTTAGTGGCTGAGTTAGTTGAGGGTTCAACAGAAGTGAAATTGCTCAGTCGCAACTGTTTGCACATTTGCCAAGTTCCCGCCCAGCACGTTGGACTAGTATATATTAATCAAGGGTTTCAAGGGTTGCGATCGCCAGGAGTACACGCTTGGTGGTTATTTGGCCGCTCTTTTCAAACCGAAGTCATCGACCTACGACTACAAAATATGGAAGTATCCGGTCAAGACATCCTCTCAAAAGATAAAGTACCTCTGCGGTTGAACTTGACGGCTGGCTTCCGCATCCAAGATCCATTGAGAGCAAAAAGCACCTTGTCGGATATTTCCGGCTTCTTATACAAAGAATTACAATTTGCTTTGCGTGGTGCGATCGGGGAACGCAACTTAGATACTTTATTAGAAGATAAAGGTGCAATTGATAGAAGTATCTCTGAATACATTCGTCAGAAGGCCGCAGACTATGGAATTGAAGTAGATTCTGTAGGTGTCAAAGATATTATTTTACCTGGTGAGATTAAAGCTATCTTGAGTAAAGTAGTGGAGGCAGAAAAAACTGCTCAAGCAAACGTAGTCAGACGGAGAGAAGAAACTGCTGCTACTCGCAGTATGCTAAACACTGCCAAAGTGATGGAAGATAACCCCGTTGCATTACGTTTGAAGGAACTGGAAGTATTAGAACGGATTGCAGAGAAGATCGATCGGATTCAAGTTAACGGTAGCTTGGATAGTATTTTGACCGACTTGATTCGGATGAATCCGTAGCAATGAGGATAATCCACATTTTAGTCTAGCGAGTTAGGGCGATGTCTACGACTGGTTCTTGGCTCGATTTTATCCATTTTTTTCGCAACGCGATCGCCTAAGCCGAAACCTATATGAAACTGTAGTTTTACTTTTTGACCTTCATCGATAATCTATAAAGTCGAGCTTATATATGGATCTTTATCACCTAAATACGTGTATATAAAATTTTAGTACCAAATATATTTACTGAAGTCATCTAGTTAAAATTGTTACTAATATTAAGAAGCGTTAGTAACTTAGCCATTATCAAAAGCTTCTGAGGACAGACACATGACGTATAGACTGTTTGAAATTCCATCTGAGAACGGTAGTCATGCAGATGTTGTTTGGGCTGATCCCAGTAGCGGCGATCGCAATGCCTACACTCACCTAGCCTATGCAATTGAAACAACTGACAGTGAAAACAGCGTAATAGATCCCACTTTCCGCACCCCCAAGTGTCACAGTAGGTAAATTACTTAGAAAAAAATGGAACCAAGAATAAAAATACACATCTAGAGATAAAAA
>NZ_JBALBW010000021.1:0-44379 GCF_036919895.1 Nostoc sp. | reverse complement strand
TATGTGGATGATGGGCTATTGACTTGCCGAGCCAAAAAAGAAGGTTTATCCGCCACAAGAGTAGCAGCAGCTTTTCAAAAAGTTGAGCAATGGGATTTAACTTGCATCATTAGGGCGGGCAAGATGCCCACCCCACAAGAGTTATGAGTTTTATGCTGTTAAAACTCTCCAGCTAAGGCTGCAACACAACGTTCGCAAATTAAGGGATGTTCTGCTGATTCTCCCATACGAGTAGAGTAGTTCCAACAGCGATCGCATTTTTGCCCTTCTGCGTTCACTATCCCAATTCCCCAATCTTCCGTTTGCAGTGTATATTTTAATCCTTGCAATCCTTCAGCAGAATCTAGTAATTCCACCTGGGAAGTCAGCAATAAATACCGCAGTTCGTCAATCCCGTTACCCTTCACAGGATTAAAGGCTTTGATAGCATCACCTAATTGTTTGTGGGGTATATGAATCAAAGCTTTTGCTTCCAGGGAAGAACCAATGAGTTTTTCTATCCTGGCTTGTTCTAACACCTTGTTAACATCGGTGCGAAGTTGTCGCAGTGTTTCCCAAAATTCTGCCAATTCTGGATTACGCCATTTTTCCTCAATCTGCACCCAACCAGCTTCAAACACAGATTTATAAGGTGTTTTGTAAGGGAGATATTGCCAGATATCCTCGGCGGTGTGGGATAGTACTGGTGCGATCGCTCGTGCTAAATTATCTAAAGCTATTTTCAGCACCGTTTGACAACTGCGACGGCGAAAAGCATCTTTTGCACTGATGTACAGCCTATCTTTGGCAACATCTAAATAAAAGTTGGATAAATCCACCACACAGAAATTCTGCACGGTTTGGAAAAAGCGGAAGAATTGGAAACTCTCAAAGGCTTCGGTTACTTCCTCAAATACCTCAGTTATGCGGTGCAGCATATAACGGTCAAGTTCTGGCAATTCCTCAAAGGAAACTGTATCTTTTTCTGGGTCAAAATCATCCAAGCTACCCAGCAAAAACCGCGCCGTATTGCGAATTTTGCCTCTAACATCATTCATCTGCTTGATGATGTTTTTCCCAATGCGGACATCGCCGGAGTAATCTACCGATGATACCCACAATCTCAAGACATCTGCACCGTAAGCCGGTTCTACTTTTTGATTTTTACCACCTTCAATGATTGTATTTGGGTCAACCACATTTCCTTCAGACTTGCTCATCTTCCGGCCTTGTTCGTCTAAAGCAAAGCCGTGAGTTAGCACAGTTTTGTAAGGTGGAATGTCATTTACGGCTACACTGGTGAGCAAGCTTGACTGAAACCAACCGCGATGTTGGTCGGAACCTTCCAAATATATATCAGCAGGGTAGCGTAACTCTGGACGCTGTTGGACTACAGATGCCCAAGATGAGCCTGAATCAAACCATACATCCATTGTGTCTGTACCTCTGCGGTAAGACTTACCATTATTGCGATAAGATTCCGGTAATAACTCCTCAACGGATAATTCCCACCAAGCATCAGAACCTTTTTCAGCGATAATTGCTTGAGCGTGGTTGATAACTTCCTCATTCAGCAGTGGTTCTCCCGTGGCTTCATCGTAGAAAACGGGAATAGGTACACCCCAACTGCGCTGACGAGAGATACACCAATCGGAACGTTCCGCAACCATTGGTGTGATGCGATTTTCACCTTGGGCTGGAATCCATTTTACCGTTGCGATCGCCTTTAATGCTTCTTCTCTAAATCCTTCCACAGAAGCAAACCACTGTTCAGTGGCGCGGAAAATCGTCGGCTTCTTCGTCCGCCAATCATAAGGATACTTGTGAGGATATGCTTCTTCTTTCAACAAAGAACCAGCCGCATTTAAAGCATCAATCACCGCCTGATTACCATCACCCAGCACATTTAACCCTGCAAACTCACCCGCTTCTTCGGTAAAATTGCCGTTGTCATCCACTGGTGCAAGGATGGGTAAACCGTAACGCTGACCAACAATGTAATCTTCTTGACCATGACCGGGTGCAGTATGTACCAACCCAGTACCCGATTCAGTTGTGATGTAATCGCCACCCACAACAATCGGACTTTCGCGGTCATATAGAGGATGACGGTAAGTAGTATGTTCTAAGTCATTCCCCTTAAATGTGGCTTTGACAGTTAACTCAACTCCCAACGTTGAAGATAAACGTTCGACTAAATCAGCAGCAACAATGAGGTATTTGAAATTATTCTGCGCCTCTGGATGGGAAACTTCCACCACTGCATAATTCAAATCTGCATTCACCGCCACCGCCAAATTCGCCGGAATAGTCCAAGGTGTAGTTGTCCAGATAGCCACACCCAAATCAGACTGATATTCCGCCAACAGTGGTTTTACAGCTTCCGCCAAACTTGTGATTGCAAAAGCTGCATAGATACTGCGGGAAACGTGCCCTTCAGGATATTCCAACTCAGCTTCAGCCAAAGCGGTTTTAGAACTCGGACTCCAGTGAACAGGCTTTAAACCGCGATAAATGTAGCCTTTTAAGAACATCTGACCAAACACGCCAATTTGAGCCGCTTCATAAGTCGGCTTCAGAGTTAGATAAGGGTTGTCCCAATCACCCCAAATACCGTAGCGTTTAAAATTTTGGCGCTGATTATCTACCGTAGCTAAAGCAAATTCTTCCGCTTTATGACGCAGTTGTAAAGGCGTTAAATTTTGCCGTTCTGCTGACTTCATGTTCTGCAAAACTTTTAACTCAATCGGTAAACCGTGACAATCCCAACCAGGAACGTAGCGAACTTTACGCCCTTGGAGCATTTGGTAGCGATTAATAATATCTTTGAGAATTTTATTTAAGGCATGACCAATATGGAGTGAGCCATTAGCGTAGGGAGGCCCATCGTGCAGTATAAATAATTCGCCGGGGTTATTTTCAAAAAGGCGATCGTAAATTTTATTTTCTTCCCAAAATTTTTGGATTTCCGGCTCGCGCTTGATGGCGTTTGCCCGCATCTCAAAGTTAGTCTTGGGTAGGTTTACAGTATCTTTGTAACTTCCTGATTCGGTCACAGTCTCATGCCTAGAATTAGGTGTGCAGGTTTTATCAATTATAGAAGGTGACAACTCTCACCGCTAACTGCAAGCAGTGTAGCGAGAGCATCTCAGATTCACATAAGAGACTTGCTGCTTCACGGGCTGACTAATGTCTAAGCCTCCACAGCCAGGAATCGGTAGTTCAACCGATCCACGCTTTAAAACGGCAGTCGCTCCACTTAGGCGAAGCCCAGACGCTCGCAGACTCGCTAACGCTTTTAGCGTCTCCCCTTGGGAGAAGACCGCCTTTGTAATTAAAATTATATAGATGAAAAAGAATTCAGAATTCAGAATATTTTGCTTACGCATAACTTGACGCAGACTCGCTATCGGCCAAGTGGACTTGAATCTGAATTCTGACTCCTGAATTCTTTTTTCCTAAATTAGTTTTGATCCAAGCGCAGTACTGCCATAAAAGCTTCCTGGGGTACATCCACAGTACCTACAGATTTCATCCGCTTTTTACCTTTTGCTTGCTTCTGTAAGAGTTTCTTCTTCCGACTGATGTCACCACCGTAGCATTTGGCTAGTACATCTTTTCGCAAAGCGGGGATATGTTCGCTGGCAATAACTTTACTGCCAATAGATGCCTGAATTGGCACTTTGAATTGATGGCGAGGAATTAGTTCCTTGAGTTTTTCTGCCATTGCCCGCCCAACGTTGTAAGCTTTGTCTCGATGGACAATCATCGCCAAGGAATCCACCGGATCGCCGTTAATCATAATATCCAGCTTCACCAGAGGATTTTCACGGTAGCCAATGATGTGATATTCCATACTGGCGTAGCCGCGCGATCGCGATTTCATTTGATCGAAAAAGTCAGTCACAACTTCCGCTAAGGGAAGTTCGTAAGTTAGGGTGGTTCGTCCTTGAGTGAGATATTTCATATCTTTGAAGATGCCACGGCGGTTTTGTGACAACTCCATCAAGCTGCCAACATAAGTTTCTGGCGTAATCATCTCTACTTTGACGTAGGGTTCTTCAATTCTTTCGCGATCGTTGGGAGAAGGTAAACGGCTAGGATTATCGATGTAGAGTTCCTCTCCTTTGAGAGTGATCACCTTATAAACCACCGAGGGGGCTGTAATGATCAAATCGAGATTATACTCTCGCTCCAGGCGTTCTTGGACGATTTCCATGTGCAGCAAACCCAAGAACCCGCAACGGAAGCCAAACCCCATCGCGCTCGAAGTTTCTGGTTCGTAATGCAGCGCTGCATCGTTGAGTTCCAGCTTTTCCAAGGCTTCCCGCAAATCTTCAAATTGATCCGCATCAATGGGGAACATCCCGCAAAAAACCATTGGGTTCGCTTCTGCGTAGCCTGGTAAGGGTGTCTCCGCTTTCGCCTTACTGAGGGTAATTGTGTCTCCTACCCGTGCATCAGCTACGGCTCTAATTGACGCTCCCAAATAGCCTACTTCCCCAGCGTGCAATTCTTCAACTTGCTTTTGAGTCGGAGAAAGAACGCCTAACTCATCAATTTCAAATTCCTTACCGGATGCCATTAAGTGAATGCGATCGCCTTTTTTGACAGTGCCATCCATCACCCGAAAATACACAATCACTCCCCGGTAGCTGTCGTAATAGCTATCAAATATTAACGCTCGTAAGCGTTCATTTATGGTATTAGGCGGTGACGGTATCCGTTCAACAACTGCTTCTAAAATCTCATTAATCCCAATTCCCTCTTTAGCAGAAGCCAGAATCGCCCCACTGCAATCTAAACCGATAATTTCTTCAATTTCGCCAATTACCCTTTCTGGTTCAGCCCCTGGCAAATCGATTTTATTCAAAACCGGGATAATTTCCAGGTTACTCTCTAACGCTAAATAGACATTTGCCAAAGTTTGCGCCTCCACACCTTGAGACGCATCTACGACTAATAGCGCTCCTTCACAAGCAACAAGAGAGCGAGAGACTTCATAAGAGAAATCCACGTGTCCCGGAGTATCAATTAAATTCAGCACATACTGCTGACCATCTTTCGCTGTGTAATTCATCCGGGCAGCTTGCAGCTTAATCGTAATGCCGCGCTCCCGTTCCAGATCCATGTTGTCGAGAAACTGTTCCTTCATCTGTCGGTCTTCAACAGTGCCAGTAGCTTGTAGCAAGCGATCGGCGAGGGTTGATTTCCCGTGGTCGATGTGAGCAATAATACAAAAATTGCGAATGCGAACTGCGGGAACGTCAGTCATATACTATCTTTGCCTTAGCAGCAACCAAAGTTAAAAGAGCAATTTACTTAATGTATTTTAATGCTTTCTTAGCCAAGAAGCTCTTTGCTTTTAGTGCTGAGTTAGGAGTTTGGAGTTAGGAGTTTGGAGTTAGGAGTTAGGAGTTTGGAGTTTGGAGTTTGAAGTTTGGAGTTTGAAGTTTGGAGTTTGGAGTTTGGAGTTTGGAACTTTCTCCATGCCCAATGCCCCATGCCCAATGCCCAATGCCCAATTCCCAATTCCCAATGCCCAATGCCCAATGCCCAATTCCCAATTCCCAATGCCCAATGCCCAATGCCCAATCCCCAATCCCCAATCCCCAATCCCCCTCTTCACCCTATCTTTAACTTTCGATCTAAATAGGTGGACTTTTAAGAATATTATGAAAGTCTATTTGTTGCTGCTAGTATTCAACAGCTAGGAGCGTACAATAAATGTAAATAAGTACATGTAGGGATCATGTAGGGATCGTGGGCAATTGCGACTCGTAATTCCCCATAATCACTGATTTATCGGCAAAACTTCTAAAGCCATTGTCTAGCCAGTTATATGAAAAATGCGATTTGAAACTTAAAGCTGTTACTTTGGCGCTATTTCGGGGAACTATTTAACTGTCCCCTTGAAGATTTTTCAGTGAATTAGCCCAAATGATGAATATAACTACTTTACAAAGCTTTAGACAAAACCAATTCACAGTATATCAAACCTATGAATATGCAAGAGAGAACTACCGAAGCGGAAAACACACGAACCGATAAGGTAGAAATTGCTGTCCGCCTGGATTCCGAGTTACTAGAGCAAATTCAGCATCTCACCAACGATCCAAGTAAAGTGATTGAAGTAGCAATTCGCCAGTGGTTGCGCGGTGAAATCCTCAGAGATGACGAACTGACGCGCACCCCTGTGCGTACCCCCGTTCCTCCTCGAGGTGAATGGAACGATTGATGCCATCATTCATTTGCCAATAAAAGTTAAAAAAGGTGAAGTTTGCGAAGCTGAATTTCAGAACACTAAGAAATATCCAATAAAAACAAAAAAGCTGTAAAAATTTATGCAAAAATTTGAGCAGCTTTAGTACAATTACGGTCGGATACCCTTTGTCTATCCAACTCAATTAATGACTATTACTGCCAATTCCCAATTGTCGAATGTATTTTCCCAAAATCTGGAATCTATTGCCAGTAAGACTGATGGCTCATTACCAACTCTAGGAGCCGAGTTGGTGTATACACAAGATGGGGCAGGGCGCTATCTGACCTTTTGTTGGCAGCACAGCGAACTCCTGGGGTTAAATACCGAAAAAATAGTTGACGAGTTGAACCAGACCCAAACCTTTGCGCCGGTGGATAAGGTTAATTATTTGGAACGATTGCACCGAATTTTGACAAATTTGGTGCCAGAAAGGTTTCAGTGTTGGTTTAGCTACCACCAGGAATTATTTGAGTTGGACTTAGTTATTAGTCCGATTATGCCGAGTTTAGGAACAACTGCCACTACAGTTTTAGTGATGGGACGGTTAGTGCAAGCAACGCTGAACAAAAAACAAGCGCGTGTAATATGTAAAACACCTACACAAATAGAGTTGGCTTTACGATCGCAGCAACACCAAAAACTGGTAAATCGCATTACCAGAAATATCCGCCGGACATTGGATTTAGATATAATTTGGCAGCAAACAGTTGACAGTTTGGGGAAAGCACTGCGGCTAGAACGCTGTATTATTTGTCCTTATCAACCCTCTAGCTCAAAAGTAAAAGTGAAGGCTGAGTATCGCCAGCCAGAACTCCAATCAATGCTTGGCTCGGAAATAGATATAGCTTCTGAGCCTGCTTTTGCTCAGGCTTTGACAAGCCTAGAACCAGTTGTGATGGAAATGGCTGGATACAAGGAGTCTGGGCGGCAGAAAACTTTAGTGGTTGCAACTTGCTATCAAGACCAAGCTAATGGATTGGTTGCCTTGAATTGGCAGGATGAATGTTACACATTAACAGAATCGGAATTAGAACTAGCAAAAGAAGCAGCAGATCAATTGGGAACTGCGATCGCACATGCTACTTTATATGAAGAATTAGAAGTCGCGCGTCAAAGAGCCGAAGAAGCTTCCCGCCTCAAAAGCGAGTTTCTGGCTAATGTATCCCATGAAATTCGTACCCCCCTCAACGGGATGATTGGCTTTTTGAAGCTGATTTTGGAAGGGATGGCAGATGATCCAGAAGAACAAAACCAATTTTTGGCAGAAGCTCATAGTTTATCGATACATCTGCTAAATATCATCAACGATATTTTGGACATTGCCAAAATCGAAGCGGGCAAAATGGAGCTAGCTTACGCTCCAGTCAAGCTAGATGAGCTATTCAGTGCTGTAGAAAGTTTCATGCGTCCCCAAGCAGAAACGAAAAACCTCAGCTTTCTGATGCAAATGCCTCCTACCTCTGATGAAATTATTGTCCAAAGCAACTACCAACGATTGCTACAAGTGATGCTCAACTTACTAGGTAATGCCATCAAATTTACCCATGAGGGCGGCGTAACCGTCAGCGCCGATTTAGTACTCAAAAAAACAAAGCCGAACTTTCAAGATCGGGAATTTCCCGGCATGGTAAGAGTCCGTGTAGCAGATACTGGCATCGGTGTTTCTCTAGACAAACAAGATAAACTGTTTCAATTATTCTCTCAGGTAGATGGCTCCCGGACTCGCCAGTATGGTGGCACAGGTTTAGGACTGGCAATATCCCAGAAGCTAGTGGAGGCAATGGGCGGCGAGGTACATTTTTATAGTCTTGGCGAAGGACTTGGTTCAACAGTTACATTTACAGTGCCACTATATCAACAGCCAGTCATGGTTTCATCTGGTGATAGCGACTCAATAAATAGTGCTGAATGAGTCATTGGTCATTGGTCATTGGTCATTAGTAATACTAGGTTTGGGATTTTAAATTTTAAAGTTTTTTAGTAATTATTTAGTTAAGAAATCACAAAATTGGGGATGGGAGATTGGAAAGAATTATGCCCCTAGTCCACACAATTGTATAATTATGGGCTGAGTTGTGAAGAACAAAACACAACAAACACCTAAATGTTGGCTTTTGTTTTGCTCTACTCAAATTTGCGAAAAATAAATTTTTGACCCCTTTTTACTTAAATCCTGTCTTCCGTCAGACTGCAAAGCAGAACCTAAAAGCTAAAGTAAAGTAGGAGGCTCAGACGAAAACTCTGTTCCAGACAACATGAAAAATAAAATTTTGGATAATGGTTAACCAGTAACGGCGTATAGGGTACAGTAATCACCATTATTCAATGCCCCATTCCCCATTCCCAAACCTCCATTCCCAATGCCCATCATTAACTTAGCAGGTCTAAAACTATGGAACTCACAATTGACAACGTTGAAACAGTCTTAGATGAAATGCGCCCTTATCTCATGTCTGATGGCGGCAATGTGGAACTCGTAGAACTCGATGGCCCTGTTGTAAAACTGCGCCTGCAAGGTGCTTGTGGTTCTTGTCCCAGTTCTGCAATGACCCTGAGAATGGGTATTGAACGTCGCTTAAAAGAAATGATTCCTGAAATTGCGGAAATTGAACAAGTAATGTAGGGACTGGGGACTGGAGATTGGGGACTGGGGAAGAATGGATTTTTTCATTCATAATTTATCATTAATACCTAATCCCCATTTCCTAACCCCTAGTCACTCGCTATGCCTCATCCTCTTTACATTGCTTTTATCTGGCATCAACATCAGCCTCTGTACAAATCTCCTGGTAGTGGCGTTTCACTATCTCCGAGTCAGCAGTACCGTCTACCTTGGGTACGTTTACATGGGACTAAAGATTATTTAGATTTGGTATTGCTCTTAGAGCGGTATCCTAAGTTGCACCAAACGGTAAATTTAGTACCATCGCTGATATTACAACTCGAAGATTATATTGCTGGGACTGCTTTTGACCCTTACCTCACAACCTGCTTGACACCGGATGAACAACTCACCCAGCAACAGCGCGAATTTATTATCCAACACTTTTTTGATGCCAATCACCATACGCTGATTGACCCACATCCCCGCTATAGTGAGTTGTATCAGCAAAGGCAGGAGAAGGGGCAAGCTTGGTGTTTAGCAAATTGGGAATTGCCAGATTATAGTGATTTGCTAGCTTGGCACAATTTGGCTTGGATCGATCCGCTATTTTGGGATGACCCGGAAATTGCGACATGGTTAAAACAGGGTCGGAATTTTACTTTAAGCGATCGCCAACGCATTTATTCCAAACAACGAGAAATTCTCAGCCGCATTATCCCTCAACATCGCAAAATGCAGGAGGCGGGGCAGCTAGAAGTTACTACCACGCCTTACACTCACCCGATTTTACCCTTACTAGCTGATACTAACTCTGGTCGGGTAGCTGTGCCTAATATGACACTACCTCAGCAGCGCTTTCAGTGGGAAGAAGATATTCCCCGCCACTTACGGAAAGCTTGGAACTTCTATCAAGACCGCTTTGGACAGATACCTCGTGGTTTGTGGCCTTCGGAACAGTCAGTCAGCCCGACAATCCTTCCACACATTATTAACCAAGGATTTAAGTGGATATGCTCAGATGAAGCAGTCTTAGGGTGGACGCTGAAACACTTTTTTCATCGGGATGGGGCGGGAAATGTCCAGCAACCAGAACTGTTGTATCGGCCCTATCGTCTGCAAACCGCAGAGGGTGATTTGTCAATTGTATTTCGCGACCACAGATTATCAGATTTGATTGGCTTTACCTACAGTGCCATGCCAGCAAAAAAGGCAGCAGCAGACTTGGTGGGACATTTGCAAGCGATCGCAAAAATGCAAAGAGATAGTCAAAGCGATCAACCTTGGTTAGTTACCATTGCCTTAGATGGCGAGAATTGCTGGGAATTTTATCCCGAAGACGGCAAACCCTTCTTAGAAGCTTTGTATCAAAGTTTGAGCGATGAACCCCGCCTTAAACTCGTCACTGTCTCCGAATTTTTGGAAGAATTTCCCGCCACAGCCACCATTCCCGCAGGACAACTACATAGTGGTTCTTGGGTGGATGGCAGTTTCACCACCTGGATTGGCGATCGCGCCAAAAATCGGGCTTGGGATTACCTGACGGAAGCAAGGGAAATGTTGGCAAGTCATCCCGAAGCGACGGAAGAAAATAACCCAGAAGCATGGGAAGCATTATATGCCGCAGAGGGTTCAGACTGGTTTTGGTGGTTTGGTGCAGGACACTCCTCAAATCAAGATGCCATTTTTGACCAATTATTTCGAGAACACCTATTTGGGATTTATAAGGCATTAAACGAACCTATACCGCCCTATCTCAAGCAACCAGTGGAAATCCACGAAGCACAGACAAACCACACCCCACAAGGATTTATTCATCCCGTCATTGATGGTAAGGGTGACGAGCAAGATTGGGACAAAGCTGGACGCATAGAAATCGGCGGAGCGCGGGGAACGATGCACAACAGCAGTGTCATCCAGCGACTTTGGTATGGGGTGGATCACCTCAATTTCTATTTGCGGCTGGACTTTAAAGGCGGCGTTGCACCAGGAGAGGATTTTCCCACAGAATTGAATTTGCTGTGGTTTTATCCAGAAAAAACAATGGTTAATAGCCCGGTTCCCTTGGCAGATTTACCAGATGCAGCCCCACTTAATTACCTTTTTCACCATCTTCTGGAAGTTAACTTACTCACGCAATCGATTCAGTTTCGGGAAGCTGGAGACAATTATCAATGGCAACCGCGTTTCAGTCGCGCTCAAGTAGCAATAAATAGTTGTTTAGAATTAGCAGTACCGTGGGCAGATTTGCAAGTTCCCCCAGATTATCCTCTGCGCTTGATTTTGGTGCTTGCAGATGAAGGGCGTTTTTGTAATTACTTGCCGGAAAATGCTTTGATTCCTATTGAGGTACCTTAGAACTCAATACCGTTTTTAACTTCTTACCCCTGTGCTATCTGCGTGTTTGCTAGTCAAATAAATTACTTTTAAACCGCAGAGGCGCAGAGAACGCAGAGACAAAAGAGATTTTTGGGGTTACTTTAAAAGCGCTAGTTCTACAGAGATTTATTTTTACTTTTTAAATTTTTAACAGAAAAGTAGTGATGATTTAGCAAAGTTACAGTAAGATTACTGTTATCAATAAATATTCGTCGTAAGATTAGAGACATTTCATAGCAGATAACCTATACTAATGAATCGCTTTTCTCAGAAAATAACGAATTCTCAAGAGAGCATTTCACAGCAAAGTCAACTTGGCCAGATGTGTGGTTCCAAGAGGCTGTTTCGCGATCGCTATGAAATATTGCAAGTTCTAGGTAGAGGTGGTTTTGGCATTACATTTTTAGCCAAAAATGCCGTATTACCAGGGAATCCTCTGTGTGTGATTAAACAGCTTTGTCCGAAAGTGACTAGTCCCCAAAGTTGGCAAAAGGCATGTGCGCGTTTTGAAAAAGAAGCAAGAACTTTAGGTCAACTCGGTAGTCATTCGCAAATTCCCATGCTATTAGACTACTTTGAGTCCAATGGGGAGTTTTTTTTAATTCAAGAATACATACCGGGTTTGACTTTGGCCCAAGAAATGCGGCGAACTGGGCCTAAAAATGAAGCCTCGGTTAAACAGTTTTTACAAGAATTATTACCAGTATTACAGTATCTTCATAAACATCATGTGATTCATCGGGATATTAAGCCCCAAAATTTATTGCGGTGTGAGTACGATCGGCGGGTAGTGCTGATTGATTTTGGTGCGGTGAAAGAACAATTAGTTGATGCTTGTGAAAACTCTGCCAATCAAGCGGCAAACACCAACTTTATTGGTACTAGAGGATTTGCGCCACCAGAACAATTTTCTCTGCGTCCAGTTTATGCCAGTGATATTTATGCACTAGGTGTAACTTGTATTTATATGCTGACCGCTAAAAGTCCTTTAGAATTTGATTATCATCCAAATACTGGTGAGATATGGTGGCAAAAAGAAGTAAGTATCACCGATAGTTTCGCCCAGATTTTAGGAAAAATGGTGAAGATAACCTTAGCCGATCGGTTTAAGGCTGCTGATGAAGTGATAAAAGCTTTAAGTTATGAAAGCTATTTGCCTACTTTAGCTAACTGTCTAACTACGCAAAAATTAAGTAATAAAAGTATTACACAATACGAAAACTCTAACGAAACTCCTGATGTGTACCTGCCACCTGTTGCCAGAACTGCTAGTGCTATTCGGAAATGGCGAGCAAGGCTTAAGTAAACGACTTCCAAATAAAAATTACGTAAAATATATCTCAAACTCTGATTTCTCCGTGTCCTCTGTGGTTCGTTATTCCGTAACTCTTGCGTAAGTCCTACTTTTGTTACTTTAAGTATTGGCGATTTAAAATATCAAAAACAAATCTAGTAAGCATTGTGACTATATTTAATAGTCAGTAATGGTTAATTTATCGGGGTTTCACTTAATTACTGAGTCAATTGTTGCTTGTCAATATACAAGTAAAATTACTACGGCTAGCAGTTCAAAAAAATATTTCTATTCAGATTATTATATAATCGGAAGAATAATTAATTTTATGGCTCTCGTAGTTTTCCACAGATAAGGAAGACTGACTACTATTTACAAACGCTAACTATATAAGTAATTCCCCAATCCCCAGAACAGGGTTTTCTACCACAAGTAAGCGAGAGTCAATTTTCTTAAGGGACAGTTCGGGGCAAACTTAGCCTAAGTTATCATGCAGTCGCGCCTGTCAGAGAATGATCTGCTGCTTAAATCCCGATTGCCTAAATCCCCTGAATCCCAATGGAAAGAAGTTTTGCCAAAGTTGTAGCGCCCCGTTGGTGTCACTTTTAAGAAATCGCTTCCGTGTCATCCGAGTCCTTTCAGATGAGGGGGGATTTGGCAGAACCTATCTATCAGAAGATGTCGATAAACTCAATGAACGTTGTGTTATCAAGCAATTAGCTCCTAAGTTTCAAGGAACTTGGTCGCAAAAAAAGGCGATGGAGTTGTTTGCGGAAGAAGCACAGCGACTACAAGACCTTGGGGAACATCCCCAAATTCCGACTTTGATAGCTTACTTTGAGCAAGATGGCTGTCTATATTTAGTGCAGCAGTTTATCAATGGCGAGAATTTGTTAAAGGAGTTGCAACAGCGCAAGGGGTATAACGCTAGGGAAATTCAATCTCTTTTGCTAGATTTATTGCCCATCCTAAAATTTATCCACGATCGCAAAGTCATTCATCGGGATATCAAGCCAGAAAATATTATCCGCCATAAAAGTGATGGGCGATTAAGTCTGATTGATTTTGGTTCCTCAAAGCAATTCACCGCAAAAGTTCAGCAGAAATCTGGCACATCCATTGGTTCACATGGTTATTCTCCCCTAGAACAAATTAGAGATGGGAAAGCTTTTCCCGCCAGTGACTTGTTCGGTTTGGGGGCTACCTGCTTTCATCTGTTAACGGGAAATTCACCCTTTCAGTTGTGGATGGAATCTGGGTACGCCTGGGTGAGTAATTGGCGAGAATATTTGCGGAGTCCGTTAAATCCTGAATTGGATTTTGTCATCGACAAGCTTTTGAAAAAAGATATCTATGAACGTTACCAGTCAGCCGAAGAAGTTCTTAGAGACTTGACTCCAAAACAACTCCTCGCATTACCACCAGCCGGTAAGTCATCTGGGAAAATACCACCAACGAAAGCCCCATATTTACCAAAAAGTTATCCCTTAGTGAGAATTTTAATCTTGGTAAGTGCTTTCATTTTGTTGTTCGGATTCCAAGAATCTTGGTATAAACATTTTCGCCGGATTCAAACCAGTTTAGTCACCAAGCTAAGTCAGCATAATAATTCTGGCAAAAATGAAGCGCTTTTAGGTCAACCGCCAAAGATTACTTTAGGAAAGGTTTCCTTAGCTAACACCCTCCAAGGACATGAAAACTCAGTTTTATCCGTCGCCATCAGCCCCGATGGTAAAACCATTGCCAGCAGTGGCGGCGATGGCACAATCAAACTTTGGAATCTCGCAACCGGAAAAGAAATCTCTTCACTCAACGCCTATTCTCAACAGGTAAATGTCGTAGCGATTAGCCCAGATGGTAAAACTTTGGTGAGTGGTAGTGATGACAGCACGATCAAAATTTGGAATTTAAAAACGCGAAAACAAATTCGCACTTTAGAGGGGCATTCTGACTCAGTTCATGCCCTAGCTATTAGTGCTGATAGCGAGACTCTGGTTAGTGGTAGTGATGACAACACCATCAAAATCTGGGATTTAGCAACAGGAGAGCAAATTCGGACACTAGTAGGGCATACATTCTGGGTGCGATCGGTAGCCATCAGCCCTGATGGTGTGATTCTTGCTAGCGGCAGTTTTGACAAGACGATCAAAATCTGGAATCTCACAAAAGGTTATTCAATCCGCACACTAGAGGGAAATTATCAAACAGTAACATCTGTGGCTATTAGCCCAGATGGGAAAATTTTAGCCACTGCTAGCCGCGATCGCACCATCAAACTTTGGGATCTAGTTACAGGAAAAGAAATTCGCACACTAGCGGGACACGCCAACACAGTTACAACCGTAGCCTTCAGTGCCGATGGTAAAATGATTGCTAGTGGTAGCCGCGATCGCACCATCAAACTCTGGAATTCAGCCACAGGAGAGGAAATTCTTACATTGGCGGCGCACACCAACACTGTGACATCCGTAGCCTTTAGTCCTGATAGCAAGACTCTTGTCAGTGGTAGTGAGGACAACACCATTAAGATTTGGCAGTTGTCTCAGTAAAAACCTCTCCTCTGGTAGAGGATAATCAGAAAATAGTCAATCTATATTTACCATTTTCCTGTGGGTTTTTGGAAGTAACAACTATATAGTAAGTATCATCTTCAGGCAACCTAGCTCGGTCAATTAAAGCGCTGTACACTCCATTTTTGTCTTTGTCTCTATCTATAGCGATCGTCTTTCCTTGAGAATTTAGCAAAGCTACATAAGGAGAAAATTCTTCATCAACACTATCTACACGAATACTTATAAGCTGATTTTTTTTCCCTTGGAAATTAGAAACATTGTAAGCGCCTCCATTTTGTTTCAGGGTTGAGCTTTTGGCACTTAGTTGACCGGATTCATCTAAAGTATAGCTAGCTCTATCATTCCTCAGAGCCAGACTATAGCGACCTATCTCTCCGGGATCTCGGCTAGTAACTGCAATCTTGTAAGTGCCGTTCATCGGCAGTCGTGCAAAAATGAAAGCATCATCCCCATCACCACTTTTTTGCAAAGTCCCTTTTTTGACGATCACATTGTTATTAGGATCGTGCAGAAACAACAAAGGATTTAAACTCAAGTTATTCGTTCTACGTGTATCATTACTGCCAATCAGCCTAATTTGGACTAATTGATTTTCTCTACCTTCAAACTCATAGAAATGAAAATATCTACCTTCAGATTTAAAGTCATTCCTACTCAGAATACCTAATGCGACATCTACAAAGTTAATCTTCTTATAAGTAGGTGTTACGGGCGAAGAAACTGGTGAATTTCCACTTGTAGCTATATTAGACCCTGACTTGCGAACCCTCCCGGAGCCACTATTAGAACGATTGGTATTTGAGTTAGAAACTCTATCTCCAGACGATCTAGATCCATTACTATTGGAACGATTAGAATTTGAATTAGAAGCCCTACGCCTAGATGGTCTAGAGGTATCATCATCTGAAGCGCTGGAAGCTTGCTGAGAATTTTCTGTAGTAGACGATGTTCGATTAGCCTGTATTGGTGACTCAACCGATGTCTTCTTTCTTGGAGATACTGACGCTTGAGAAGCCGGAAGTTGCTCAATTCCTTTTTCTACCGCTTCTGGTTGTCTTTCATCTGGTGATTTAGCAATTATAAAGTCTTGATAATTTTGAGGTTTTGCCAAAGCACTTATAGGCAGCACATTACTTGCGATCAACAAACTACTACTCAAGGAACAAATTAAAATGTGATTTAATTTGCGGCGATAGTTTTTGGTTTCTAGTAGCATAATTACGCTCCTAATTTTGCTGATGATTTGGTCTTGACTAGATAGACAAATTTTAAGTCTAAAATTTTATATTCCAATTTAGACTACTAATATATCGTGGTGGGAATTTACCTACCTCTAACAAAGGCATTTTGCCTAATTTTTTTGAGATAGTAACTGGATTTTTGCCAACCTGTACTAGAGTGAATTTGAACCTCGCATGACTAGAAGTCACGAGTGTGCAGCTTGCAGAAATCAATTTTGGAAGTATATGTTGAGCTAAAAACTGAAATTGCTGCTTTTGGGATTGTTGCCAAGAAGCCGATATATTTTTGCTCAATTGAGCTAGATGTTGCCAGACTACGAAATCGGGAATTCATATCTTGAATTTACGCCAATCAATTATTCAAAAGGCATCGTTAAAGCACAACTTCTCTCAAGTTATTTAAGTTGTTCAATACCTAATAAGGTAAGGGGATTGGGGATTTGTACAGTATCTCGGTAATATTTACTAACAACAGAGATTATACTGCATGACTTAAGATGAATATATACTCCCATTGAAATGGATTCCCAGTATGCTCTGTTGTGTGAATCCCGATTGCCAAAAACCCCTGAATCCTGATAAAAACAACTATTGTCACAGTTGTAGAGCGGAATTGATCCCCCTGCTGGGAGGTCGCTATCGTCCGACTCAGATGTTGTCAGATGAGGGCGGATTTGGTAGAACCTATTTGGCAGAAGATATACACAAGCTGAATGAATGCTGTGTCATTAAGCAATTTGCACCAAAACTTCAGGGAACTGGGCCATTAACAAAGGCCATTGAGCTATTTAAACAAGAAGCGAGCCGACTGCAAGAACTCGCAGAAAATCCGCAAATACCAACTTTATTAGCTTATTTTGAGCAAAATGGCTATCTGTTTTTGGTACAGCAGTTTATCGATGGGCAAAACTTGCTTAAGGAATGGCAGATGCGGGGAAGCTATAGCGAAACAAAAATTCGCGAACTTTTGCTAGATTTATTGCCAGTTCTGGAGTTTATTCATCTGAAAGGAGTGATTCATCGGGATATCAAACCACAAAATATTATTCGCCGTCAAAGTGACGGGCGGTTAGTGCTAATTGATTTTGGAGCCTCCAAGCAGTTGGCGGCAACAGTGCAGACTAAGATGGGCACTGTTATTGGCTCACACGGTTACACTCCACTTGAACAGATGCAAGATGGAAAAGCTTACCCAGCTAGTGATTTATTCAGTTTGGGGGCGACTTGTTTTCATTTACTAACAGGGGTTCGCCCATCTAACCTGTGGATACAGGAAGGCTATAGTTGGGTAGGATCTTGGCGACAACATTTGAGCAGTCCCGGAAGGGAAAAGGTTTCTGTATCTATAGAGTTGGGTGAAGTTTTGGATAAGCTGTTGCAACGAGACATCCAAAAGCGTTACCAATCGGCTGATGAAGTCATAGCTGACTTGACACCTGGGCTACCACCTTCGTCATCAGTGCCCCCTACTATACTTTCAACAACATTTACAGCTACACCAGCAAATCAAGAGCCAGTTTCACCAAAACTAAATAACACGCTAAAAAGTAAACTGCTATTAGGTTCTAGTCTTTTGGTGTTGGGATTGGGAGGAGTTTGGTATTTCCAGAGTCCCCCCAATCCAAAAACTGAACCTTCTTTGCCTATTTCTCAGCCGATTCCGTCACCAAAAAGCGTCTCGGAAAATTATCTTCTGCCCAAACCCCTGAAGGGGCATTCCAGCGATGTCAATTCTGTAGCTTTCAGTCCTGATGGCAAAACTCTTGCCAGTGCTAGTGATGATAAGACAATCAAGCTATGGAATCCGGTAAGTAGAGAGGAAATTCACACTTTAGAAGGACATTCCAATTGGATTTGGACTGTAGCCTTCAGTCCTGATAACAAGATCCTCGCCAGTGGTAGTGCGGATAAGACTATCAAACTGTGGAATGTGGAGACAGGAAAGTTAATTCGTACTTTAGAGGGAAATACCGATGGAGTGACTTCTGTAGCTTTCAGTCCTGATGGCAAAACTCTTGCCAGTGGTACTGCTAGTAAGGATATGAAAATCAAACTGTGGAATTTGAAGACAGGAAAGTTAATCCGCACATTACAGGGACATACTAATGGTGTTGGATCTGTGGCTTTTAGTCCTGATGGTAAAACTCTAGCCAGTGGTAGCTGGGACAAGACAATTAAATTATGGAATCTGAAGACAGGAAAATTAATCTGCACTTTGGCGGGAAATGCAGACTCAATTCTTTCAGTTGCTTTTGCCCCTGATGGTGTCACTCTAGCCAGTGGTAGTAAAGATAAAACAATTAAATTGTGGAATCTGAAGACAGAGAAGGAAATCCGCACCTTAAAGGGGCATAAAGATAAGGTTAATTCTGTCGCTTTTTTGCCAAGCAGCGTAAATCCAAATGGTGTAATCCTTGTGAGTGGCAGCAGTGACAAGACAATTAAACTGTGGAATCCGGTAACAGGAAGACAAATCCGCACTTTAGAGACGGGTTCTGGATATATTTATGCGATCGCCATCAGCCCAGATGGACAAACTATTGCCGGTGGTGGAAGTGGTGAGAATATTCTTAAGCTTTGGCAGACGATTCACTGAAAATGATTCTGACTTCTGTTAGTGGATAGCTAAGGTTTAGCCCATTCTGACTTTTAAATTATTCTTCAATTTCCAGTTTTTTTGTATATATGTAATTGGTAAAAAATGGAAGATTCAGTATTCATTATATTTCTTTCCTTTGGGTTTATTTGGGTTTTGATGGGAGTTGTAGGTTGGATTGCATTTCTAAAATCTGAGGGTGAAGAAATTAAGTTTGGTAAGTGGGGACTTATAGTTGCTATTCCAATCCTAATACCAATAATCTTTACTTTGATTATTGGTATTTTTTATCATAAGTAAATAAGCTATTAGTTAACTTGTGAATTGCACCCTTGACCAAAATTACTGTACTTTCTCCACCAGAAAGTCCTATTTGATTTACGAATTATAAATTATTTAATTGTTTCTCCCCGTGGTAGATAGTCCTTCTACTATCAGAGATGGAGTATAACAAGAACCATTCCAATCACCATCGTTGCCCAATGCAACCAATTGCTTCAGGGCTGTGTAAACATTACCTGCAACCATCGTATCCTTAACACGCCCAATTACTTGACCATTTTGGACGCGGTAGCCTAAATCGACATTGATCGAAAAATCTCCAGAAATACTGCCGTCACCACCCAGCATTTGATCCACAATCAAGCCATTATCTAGTTGTGTAATTAAATCTGGTAGCGATACCGAACCTGGCTGGATCAGAAAATTAAATAATCCAGGAGTGGGATAGCTACCTAAACCAGGGCGAAAACCATTTCCAGTGGTGTCAGTACCTAGTTGGCGGCCAGTGGTGCGATCGCCATAAAAATGCTGTAAAGTACCATTTTCGATAAATACTAAAGATTTAGTCGGAGTGCCTTCATCATCAAAAGGGCAACTGTAAGGCCCGGCTTCTGGATCTTGGTAGAGGGTAAGACTGGGTGCAACTACTTGGTTCCCCAGGCGCTCTGCCCAGGGGGAAGCTACTTCTAAGACTAGCTTGCCATTCAAAGCTGATTGCACAGTATCCCAAAGCATATCAGCAGCTTTAGAAGTGAACAAAATCGGGACACGACCAGTAGGGGGTGAGACATTTTCTTTGGCCCAAATTAACCGTTGTAAAATTTGGTTAGCTAATATCTTGGGGTGGAGTTTCCCCCGCTTGGTTTGACCATCAGAAACACTTAAAAAATCATCGCCCCGCACCCATTCTGCTGATACATAGCAGCTAAGGGTAGTATCAGTATAGTGACAATCTAAACCTTTAGTGTTGACTAGTCTGGTGGTTTCAATATCACATTCCCAGTCACCATTGCATACAACATCGGGATAGGCATCGCGGATAAGTGCGATCGCTTCCTTGCCCCAATCTACCAAAATCTCTACTGGTACAATTTTCCCTAAATCTTGGTAGAAGGGCTGAAAGTTAGAGCCTAATTCTACGGTTTCCGGTTCATTCAGTTGACTTAATGCCAGAGCTTTTTCTACCATCACTTCGGCTAAGACAGAACCGTAAGCCACCGTGAGTCCCGGACGACCGTTTCGCCAAAGCCGTAATGCTGTACCTTCAGATTGGT
Source organism: Nostoc sp. (assembly GCF_036919895.1). Lineage (GTDB taxonomy): Bacteria > Cyanobacteriota > Cyanobacteriia > Cyanobacteriales > Nostocaceae > Nostoc. The sequence goes on along the minus strand of NZ_JBALBW010000021.1, from coordinate 23,894 downwards.
TGGTTTCTAGTTGTTTGAGTCGGTTTGCCTCAAAAAACACTGGACGAGAAAGCGATCGCGACTGATACACCTCAGCAGCTTCTGCTCCAGATTTTATAGCTAGTTCCAGCAACTGTTCGGCTAGTGTATCTTGTGACAAATTTTCAGAATCCATGACCCTTAGTGAATTGTGGATTTTGAACCGCATATCAACGCTGAAAGAGAAAGTGCGATCGCTAAAAGCCGGCGATCAGGCTTTCTGCTGATGGACGCAGATAACTATCCAAAAATCATCAGCGTTTCCCTACAGTTACGATTGAAAACCGCAGATCAACACTGATGGACGCAGTTAATTATCCCAAATCATTGTCATGTCTCAACGGATCTTGTCATTTGTCATTGGTCATTTTTCATTGGGCATGGTTATTCTCCTTTTCGCCCTTGTCTCCCCCAATCCCCATTTTCAAAGATTAATCTCTTGCAACAGCCAAAAACCAGCAAAAGACTGTGCTTTGGGATCGGACTGCACACCAATAAAATGCACTCCGTTAGCTTTTTGCTTGGCTTCTTCAAAACCTTTAGCCTCTGCTAAGACTTGAGGTTTTTTGATATTTGCCACAATCCAGCTTTCATTAACACCGGTTTCTAAAAGCAATCTCGCCTCTTCACTGGTATCAAGTTTCAAGAAAGCTAACTCCAAACCAGACATCCAGCCAGCCAAGGGTAACGCTCTCGATGAGAAAATCAAAATACCAGGAATCCGAGCTTCGGGTGAAACTTTCGCCAACTCTAAAGGGAAAGCTTCACCAAAGCCAATTTCCCACTCTGGCATCTCTGCAAAATCCGCAGCATCTAAGGTAACAAATACCCACTGTTGTCCTTCTAAAGCATCTGGTAAACGTTGCGGCAAAGGTTTCTCCAAGCGGACTGAGGGATTAGTCCCTCCTTGATACCCTGGTTCATGAGGATACACTTCCTCCATGCGCTCTTCTAACCATTGGTTGAGAACCAAAGTGCGGCGGCTAGGCTGGGCGGGAATGCCTATATCTTGGCAGGCTTTAGTAATCATGTTGTTCATTTGGCGACGGAAAAAACGGATTTTAATTGGTGCTTTTCCAGCTTGGTCAATAGCCTCCTGCAATGCTGTCCGCAACCAGCCCGAATTTACCTGGGTACTGGGACAATATTGAGCATAGCGAAACAAAGAATCTGGTTTTGTGCCGATATCCAAGGGGCTTTCGCAGACTAAAACTTCCCAAATTTTTTTCTGATTAGCATCCAGAATTGGACGAGAGTAAAAATCGATTTCCCAAATACTGCCCATGTTTTGCGGTAAAAGTCTGGCTGTTATGTTTTCCTGATATGTTGATCATACGAGTGTTGGGGCAGGATGTAGCATCGAACGTTTTTCTGATTAGCCGCATTCTCCGCCGCGATCTAGCCGTAGCCGATTTTGATGAATTCCGTAGAGACTTGGATAGCCTCTATGAGCTAGTTGAGCCAGATCGTTCTGGTGCCAATGCCGATTATATCCCCGTGCTGCGTGACGCTGACCCGGAGCGATGGGGAGTTGCCTTTTGCTCGGTAGACGGACAGCGATATGCACGCGGTCACGTCGATGATTTTTTTTCCATTCAAAGTACCTCTAAACCAATCACCTACGGTTTAGCATTGAAGGAAATCGGTTCTGTCCGCACCCATGAATGGATTGGCATGGAGCCAAGCGGACGACCCTTTAACCACCCCGAATTGCTGCCAGATCAGCGACCCTATAATCCGATGGTCAACGCTGGTGCAATCATGACCTGCTCAGTACTTGCTTCAGCCTTTGAAGGTGCCTTACCAAGGGAACTTATTGATTATGTCGCTAGCATTTGGGAGCGGATGTGTGGCTCCTTAGTACGGTTGTCTGAAGAGACGATGCTTTCAGAAAAAGCAACAGCCGATAACAATTTTGCCTTAGCCTACCTGATGCGGGGACGTAAAGGGCTGCCCGCACCACTGGAAAACACGCTCGATCTCTACTTTGGACTGTGTTCGTTAGAATTAACTTGCGATTCAATGGCAGTCGCAGCCGCGACGCTAGCTAACGGCGGTGTTTGCCCGATCACAGGAGAGCGCGTCTTCAGTGCTGAGGTTGTGAAGTCTGTGCTGTCACTCATGGCTAGCAGTGGTATGTATAACAACGCGGGTGAATTCTTTTATCACATTGGTATCCCTGCTAAGAGTGGTGTGAGCGGTGTAGTGATGGTGGTGATTCCCAATTTCGGCGGCTTCGCTACCTTTTCACCCCGATTAGATGCCTTCGGTAATTCAGTGCGCGGTGTACAGTTCTTCCGTAAACTGGTAGCTAACTTTACGTTTCATACCTTTGACAACATCAGTGGTGGATTCAATGGCTTCAAAAAAGACCCAACCCGCGCTGGTTTTCCCCAAAACAATGGACGGCTAATCCGTTGGGCTGCCGATCTGGGGGATATGGAGATGCAGAAGCTACATGCCCTGTTTGTGCGGACACTGGCTGCGGTAGCATTGACCTGCGGCGGCTTAGACGAGGCAGGCGTTCATCGGGTACAAACAATCTACGCTGGGTGTATGCGTGGTTTCCTCACACGCGAAGAACTGACTACCTCTGCCGTCTTTTCCAGTTCGGTTACTGCCATTGATGAGTTGTGCGAGGAGATAGCGAAAGCACGCGATCGCTTAGATACACGCGCTGGTGAGCTACTGTTTGAGGGCGCGTTGCTGCTGCTGTCGCGCACAGGCGCAAAGGTGAGTGCTGCTGCAACGCCTCGCCCACAGCTTTGACTTGTCTGAGGAAACAACGGAGTTCCTTGTTGCTCGCTGGGATAAGATGAATCTTGAAGAAGTTCTTGCTACACGCGGTGTTGATCTCTCAACTCCGGTAGAACCAGAAGTGAGCAACGCAAACGAGATCGCAAACCAAACTAACACCGAAAAATTGCATTTGTCGCGGGAAGAAATGGTTTTCTATGTCCGCGATTCATGGGAATTTGCTAGCCGCCACCGAGAGCAGGTAGCCAAGCAGATGTATGCACGCCTGCTATGGACGGATGAATCTGCGGCGGTACTGTTCATTCACACTGATATGGAGCATCAGTCTGAGCTACTGACGCACATGCTTGATGTGGCAGTGTCTAAACTCGACGTTCTCGATGAAATTACTGATACGGTACGCGAATTAGGACGGCGGCATGTCTCCTACAGCATCCGCCCCGAACACTACTCGACGGTGGGAGCAAGCTTGCTCTGGGCGCTAGAGCAGACGTTAGGCCCGCAACGCTGGACAGATAAAGTCGAAGCAGCATGGAAATTAGTTTACACAATACTCATGAGTGTAATGCTTGAAGGCGATCAAGAAGCTCGTAATGGCCTGTAAATAACCTTTTGAGGCGTTTGGTGTGCTGACATCACTACTATTTATTAGTATTATCAACTGTTGAGTATATGCTGTGTTGTGTTGAGATTGCAGAAAAAATAGCGATCGCAATCTATCCCCTCAATTCCCTCGATTTATCCAAACGCCTCTGAGTCCAGCGGCTTTAGCTGCATAGTAGTCTTCTACAATGCTATCGCCAATATGCCATGCTGCCTCTGGAGAACATTTATGTTTATCTAAGGCAATAGCAAAAATTTGCGGGTCGGGTTTAGCTGCACGTACCTGGGTAGAAATGGTAACGGAGGTAAAAAACTCTCTCAATCCCAAACTTTGCAATACTGAGTAAATTCGGGAATCAAAATTGGATAGTACCCCCAAAGTAATCCCTAACCGCCGCCAGTTGATTAAAGCTGGTAAAACATCAGGATAGACAAACCACGGTTCGCCAGTGCCAAAGTGGATGTAAAGTTCGCTAAAAAAAGCCGAAAAGTCAGAAAATTCCTTGAGAACACCTGCATTTTCAAAAGTGTTCAGGGCAATTATCCGCCACCAATCAAACTCGCGTTGAGGAATATCTTGCAGTTCTGCATCTAGAAATATCGGCGGCGGCGCTGCTTTAAAGCTTTTGATGAAGGCTGTATTCAATGTTTCGGCCGGAACTGTAACACCAAATTCCTCGGCTATCTGACTATAAACTTTACCCACACTGCCTTTAACATCGAAGAGTGTGCCCACAGCATCTAAAAAAATAACTTTCGGTTGTTCCATCAAAGTTTGAAGATTTTGAATGTGGAATTTTAGATTTTGGCTTGTTAAAAGCTTCTGTGGGTAGAGTTTAGCATCTCTTAAGTAAGTTGGCGGAAATAAAGGAAATCATTGGTCATTGGTCGTTTGTCCTCATTCCCAATTCCCTATTCCCAACCTTCAGTTATTGAGAAAGCGTTTCTATAATTGGACGCACCAGCCAATTAAAACCAACTTTGAGTTGATGGTCTAAAGTTGGCAACCTATATAAATAAGCCATCCGACGGGCGACAGATGCTAAGGGGCCATCTAGTTTAATTCCCAAACCAGTAAGGGTGGCGTTATCTTTACCCAATGCCATCATCTCTCCTAACTGTTGGTAGTGGAAGGGAAGGAGGGGACGATTACTGAGACTTGCCCAGATATTCCAAGCAGTATAATCAGCTTGTTGAAAAGCCGCTTGTGCCGTGGCGGGAACTTGCTGTCCTTCAACATCATGACAGTCTGCTAAATCTCCCAAGGCAAAGATTTCTGGACGATCGATTACTTGCAGATTGGGTGTAGTGCTGATTTGACCGCGCTGGTTTTGCTTGAGGGGAAGAGATTTCACTACGGGCGCAACTTTATTTCCCACAGTCCAAATTACCAAATCTACGGGAATCGTATCTAACTGGTTTTTGTACTCTAGTGAAATGCTATCTTGCTCTATTGATTCGATTTTGGTTTCTAAATCGACAAATATGCCACGGGCTTCTATTGCTTTTTTTGCTGTTTCCCGATTAAACTCTGGGGAAGTTCGCAAAATTTGATCGGCAATTTCAACGATCCGAAAGCGTCCTCTTTCACCGAGTCTGTCAGCTAACTTACAGGCTAACTCTACACCACTGTAGCCAGCGCCAATAATTGCCACCCGAATTTTATCAGCATCGGATTCTTCTAAAAATCGCAGGCGTTCTTCTAAACGATAGGCATCAGAGATGGTGCGGAATGGGTAGCCGTAGGCCGCCGCACCGGGGACTAAATCTAGCGGTGTCTCACCTCCCAAGGCCAGCACTAAGCGATCGTAAGGGATTTGTGGCCCTTCTTGGATATTTACCCGTTGCTGGTCGATGTCAATTCCAGACACAACACCTTGATAAAAACGCACCCCTGTACCTTGTAAAAGTTCTTCAAAGGGTGGGGCAATTTCCCAGGTTTGCAGTTCGCCAGTAAGTAATTCGTAAAGTAAAGGGGAGAATAGGAAGCGATCGCTTTGATCTACTAAAACAATTTCGGGTTTTTGCGTAGATTCCCAAGGTAACTGGCTTAAGCGCAAGGCTGTATAAAGACCACCAAAGCCCCCACCAAGGATACAAATTCTAGAATTTTGTTGAGTCATGGATTTAATCTATAAAAGGATCAATACTAGTTGGGCAATTAACTTCAGTCTAGTCAGTTAAAGCGGACTTTTCAAAATCCCATCAAGTTTTTGACAGATTAATCATTAATTGTCACAGTTATCTGACAGTCGATTCGCTATAGTTAACGGCTAACAGGCAACGGCTAAAAGGAGTTAAAGAGATGGAAATTAAGCCAACTGACCCATCGCTAGCACTCATGGATATTCCCCCTGGCTATCTCAACATTATGGGTTACGTCGATCAATCAGAAGTTAATGGCCCTGGTTGTCGTGCAGTTGTCTGGGTACAAGGTTGTCTTCGTGAGTGTCCTGGCTGCTTTAATATTAACTCTTGGTCATTTGAGGCTAACCAACTGATTGCTGTTGATACTCTTGCCGAAAATATTCTCAGCAATCCGCACAACACTGGTGTAACATTTTCCGGTGGAGAACCCTTTTGGCAAGCAACTGCACTAGCTTCTTTAGCCCGTAAGGTAAAAGCTGCTGGGTTAAATGTAATGTCTTTTTCTGGGTTCACTCTCAAGCAACTACAGTCTCAATCTGCGCCACCAGGTTCCCAAGAATTATTAGAACAACTTGATATCCTGATTGACGGGCCTTTTGTCCAATCTCTGGCAATTAATTCTCCTAACTCTCCAGTTTCTTCTAGCAATCAACAGGTTCGGGTGTTCAATCCGGCTTTTCAAGACCAGATTACTTGGGCTAGCGACCAGATAGAAGTCCACATCCTCAAGGATGGTGGACGCATTGTTACTGGTTATCAAGGGGGGCTGGAATTAACCTAAAAGTAATTTTTAAGTAGCAAATGAGTAGCAGCTAATTAAAAATCGGGGCATTCTGCGTTAACCACCTTCGTCTAAACAATTACATTTGTAGAAATAATTCAAAATTCATAATTTATCTTTTTAAACTACGAATTTTGAATTATTTGAAGGGATTAGTATCAAAAAACTAATTTTTTTGGCTGAAAACTCGATACACTATCCCAATAATTAACCTGGTTAATATTCACCTTAAGCAAAGCAATATCAGGTTCGTCTAGTCCTTTAGGAAACCAGGTTTGGAGTTCCGGCTTCCATAAATCTCGCATTTTGTTGCGGTCTTTTACAAGTTGTGATGTCCCTGAAATGGAAACGTATCGCTGCTGTTCGGGTGATGAGAAATTAACATTTACTTGCTCATGCTGCTCAATCTCAGTTACCTTATGGGAACCAGAATAAGTAAAGAACCAGAGCGTGGCTTCAGAGTTAATTTCACCACTTTTCGACATGGGGTAACTATGCAAACTTCCATCATCATCGACTGTGGTAAACATACCATAATCAATATCTTTGATTAGTTCATGCAGTTTTTGAATCTCTTGAGTGCGGTCTGTAGAAGTTGCCATTTTTGTACTCTTTTCTCTATTTGCTACTGAGCTATAATTTTTGATTACAACCATTTTTCAGTATTAACGTTTTTAGTCACAATTACGTGACCCTAGAGGTGGAATTCTCATATAATTTGCTCTTATAGTTATATCTATAGAGAGATTTTTTGAGAGTGAATATTCTGTGTACACACAACTTTTAATCGTAGTAAGGTGAATTTTATGCTTATTTACTTAGACATAAATTTTATATTTTTTTCCTTAGCGTAGCGCCTTCTCTACAAAAGGCTCTGCCAACTGCATAGTTACGCTGCATGTAGCCCATTCTGACTTCTGAATTCTTTTTTAATCTCGCCGAATTATCTACTGAGAAAGCATTCAAGCTTTTTGAGAAAGTCAAATTTTTTATATGACACCCCGCAGCGATACCTACGGCTGGCTACGCTCTTGTATTGCTAAATTAACCAAGTAAATCAAAATGAAGCCTAGCTTGCTGTGGTCAGCGATAGTATCTATTTTTACTTTGCAGGATGCTTCCTACTCCTAGCACGCTATTTATATCGTCAAAATACCTATTTACGACAATCCAGACCGGAATTATTACTAGTTGGATTGTATCAGATACTTATGATAGTTTAAGCATTAACCACAATTAGAGGTTGAAAATGGCGAGTACATCCAACGTCCAGATTAACATCGCCCTGCGAGAGGCTGGTTTAGATGACGATGAACTGCAAGCCCAAACGCAGAGACTATTGCAACAGATGCTAGAACTGGACGAAGTGGAAGATGCTAGTCTTTTCCGGGAAGCAGAAGCACCGGCAGGGAGCAAGTCATTTACAGGGCTGGCTGTGGGTTGGCTAACAGCGCAGGTGAATGCCAAGAATATTAAAGCACTGATGGGATTTTTAAGCGATCGCCTTGGTAGCAAAACTATTGAACTAGAAATCGAGGCTAATGGCAAGAAACTGAAAGTCAAAGCCAGCAGCCGGCAAGAGTTAGAAGCAGCAATTGAAGCAGCACAGAAGTTTGTAGCAGGGTAAAGTATTTCAAATGGCAAAAGTAGCATTGCTGATTGGGGTGAGTGAGTATGAGCCTGGGTTAAACCCGCTACCTGCTGCTGTCAAAGATGTTGAAGCGATGCAGCAAGTGCTGTTACACCCAGAAATGGGCGGCTTTACTGAGACAGATATTATGATGTTAAAAAATCCCCAGCGCCAAGATATGGAGGAAGCAATTGAAAGTCTCTTTGCCCATCGTCAAAAAGATGATTTGTTAGTTCTCTTTTTCTCCGGTCATGGCATTAAAGATGACACGGGCAGACTTTTCTTAGCAACCCGCACCACACGCAAAACTCCCAGAGGAGATTTAATTCGTTCATCAGCAGTAGCAGCCAGTGTTGTCCATGAAAGCATGAGCCGCAGCCGTTCTAAGCGGCAAGTTGTCATTTTGGATAGTTGCTTTAGTGGTGCTTTTGCTGAGGGTTTATCAGCCAAAGACGACGGGACTGTAGATATCCGTGAGCAATTAGGCGGAGAAGGGCGAGCGGTTCTCACATCATCTAGTTCAACTCAATATTCTTTTGAGCAGCAGGGGTCAGACTTATCAATTTATACCCGTTATTTAATAGAAGGAATTACAACAGGTGCAGCAGACTTAGATGAAGATGGCGTTGTCTCCATTGACGAGTTGCATGAGTATGCCAGCCGGAAGGTTAGAGAAATGCAGCCGGCGATGAAGCCAGAAATCTACACAAGTAGAGAAGGCTTTAAGATTCGACTTACAAAAGTTCCTCAAGGCGATCCTAAACAGAAGTATCGCAAAGAAGTAGCACGATACAGTAATCGTGGAGATGTTACTTTTGTGGGTCGCAAGATTTTAGATGCACTCAGGAATCGCTTAGGAATATCCGAAATAGAAGCAACTGCAATTGAAGATGAAATGTTAGTAGTTGCTCGTCAAGAATTTCGAGAAAAGTTACACCGATATGAAAGAGACTTCACAGAGGCACTACAGCAGCAAGTAGCTCTCAGCGAAGATGATATCAATATGCTACGTCTGAATCTTCAGCAAATTTTGGGGCTGAGGAATGAAGATACAATGCCAATTGAGGCACAGGTCACTACACGAATTGAAGTTTATAAGCAGTATCTACAACAGTATAGGCAGTCGTTAGCTAAAGCAATGCGACAAGAGTATCCCCTAAGTCAATCTACTCGCCATCAATTGCAACAGATGCAGCAGGAATGGCAACTTAAGAATGAGGATATAGCTGCAATTGAAAACAGCCTTACAGCAGAGGTGAAGGCATATCAACAAAAGTTACAGCAGTATGAGCAAATATTTACAATAGCAGTGCAGCAGGAATATCCTTTGAGCGAAGCAAAGCATAACCAACTGTGGCAACAGCAGCAACTCTTAGGTTTAAAAGCTGAAGATATTCAGCCAATTACAGCCCGAATTACAGCAGAGATAGAGGCATATCAACAAAAATTGCAGCAGTATGAACAAGTAATAACTCAAGCAATTGAGCATCAGTACCCGTTTACAGAAGAGATTCGTGAAGAGTTAAGGCGATATCAGCGCGTTTTAGAACTTGGTGAAGAAGTAGCACAAATTGAAGAAAAACTTGTTCGAGAAAGAGAGGCAAATCAACCTCAAACTAATCCTAATTTGTTGCCTCAACTAAATCAGCTAGTTCAGGAATCAAAAGTTAGACCAAAACAAGAGCAAATAGAAGGATTAGAACCAGATACTTTATATATTTCTGCTAATTTAAACTTATCCAGTAAACTACATCAGCAGACAGTTCAACATTCAAAGTCCCAACCTCGACAAAATAAGTTGTTCATAGGTATTGTAGTAGGAGTTTTATTTGTCTCTGCAATTTCAACTTATCTGCTTATAAAGTCTGCTGTAAAGATACCTGTGCAACCTCAATATTATGGAGAAACACAGCCACCTACAGGTATTGATAAAGACAGGTGGCATCAATGTCGAGTTGTTCAACAAGTTGTTCTGTACGATGAAAAAATACCAGGAGCTAAATCTAAAGCTCAAAATTATAAAAGTGAAATTCGCTTACCACCAAAGGGTCAAAGTAGTATTTGGAATAAATATAGTTGTTATAGTATTCCCAAAATTTATGATTGGTAGGCATCACTGTGCACACATCACATTTCAACTTTTGATTTAATATTACTTGGCTGATTTAATCGACCAGAGTTAAAATCACTATTTTCCACCAGAATAGAATAGATATCGCCAAGAGATTGGCTAGTAATTTGGCAAATAATCAGGTCATTTCCTTGAAGATTAGCAATAAATAACTAAAAAGCAGGTCTGCTTTTTGTTTCAGTTAAGCCTGAAAATGGAAATGAAACAATAACAACATCACCTTTTATAAATCCTGCCATGCTGCATCTTCTTGTGATCTTAACCAATCTTTTTGCAATGATGATTCACTATCCTAGATCCCCGACTTCTTGAAGAAGTCGGGGATCTGAGCCTTTCGGTAGAGAGAGGCGGACAAATGTATGCCTATACTACAGCAGTAATTTTTGTAAAATAATATAATGCTTGGGCATTTTTTGCCTAGGTAATATCCACATCATTAAGATTAAAAGTTCGACAAAATGCAGATTTATCAAATTTTCAATCGATTAAACAACAGGAAATTCACTAAATTGCTCAGTCAAACAGTGGCTTTAGGCTTAGGTGCTATTGTTCTCCTCTCAAGTACTAATGCCAATGCTGCCGAGCAAGTTGTTTTAAAATATGGTACTTTTCGGGGGCAAATCTCTGTTCAAGAATTAAGTCAGTTTACAGAAACTGGCAAGACTACCCCGACATTACAAGCTTATTTAGAGGCAGCCAAACAAGACCCAGAAATAGCTCGTAAGGCACTGAAAGCCCCAATAAAAGCCGATCCTGCTTTTTTAAATAACTTGCTGTCTAGCTGGGCAGGGCCAATTTTAGTTAACCAAATTGGTGAGGTAGTTCACCCTCCCGTAGGACAACTAGATCAGCAGGCGCTGCGAAGTGCTTTAAGTGCATCTATTCAACAAAATGGTGAAGTTACACTGCTTGGAGCTATTCAGAATTATCCTAATACTTCTGTCGAACTTGAAGGCGATCGCCTCATCTCTGTTTATGAACGCCTAAGTGGTCTTGCAAAACTCTTATGAGGGCTAGTTACTGCTGAAATTTAATACCCATGAGTCTATCTTAGGGTTCTATGCTGTGACTGATGAATTCCCTAACGTAATTGTAGAGTTAGGGAAAAGTTTATATGACAACTGACATTTCTAGAAATACTAACAAAGATGTTAATGGAGCGCTGATAACTGGTGTTCTACTGAGTATTGTGGGGGTGATTGCGATCGCAGCGCCTAATTTCACCACTCTATTCGCCGAAACTTGGATTGCAGCAATTTTGATTTTCGTTATCGCGTCTCTTGACTGAACCGAACAGTATCGAGAGTCGAGCAAGTGAGTCAGATGGAAAACCAATTCCCAATTTCCAAACAAATTTTACAAGATATTGCAGCAGCGATGCCTACGGCTGGCTATGCCTACGCCAAGAAAATTGCTAAATTAACTAAGGAAATCAAAATCAAGGCCAGCTAGCTGCAATCAACAATGGTATCTATTGCTACTCCCTTCTCGGATATTCAAAACCATTGGGCACGCTTATTTATTACAGCCTTAGCCCAACGTGGTATTGTTAGTGGGTTGCCTAACGGCACCTATCGCCCCGATAACTCACTCACTCGTGCTGAATTTGCCGCCATCGTCGCCAACGCATTTAGGACAGTTACCAAGAAGCGTCAATATATCCCCTTTGTTGATGTTCCAACTAGTTATTGGGCAGCAGGCGCTATTCAAACAGCTTACGAAAAAGCATTTATAAGCGGGTTTCCTGATAAAAGTTTCCGTTCCGCTAACCGAATTACTAGAGTGGAAGTTTTAGTTTCCTTGGTAGCAGGCTTAGAAATTGCCACCAAAATAAAACCTGACCTCCTCTCAGCACTCCCACAAATTTATCAAGATTATATTCAAACTCCTGAGTATGGTAAAAATCAGGTAGCCATTGCCACTAGTGCAGTATTGGTGGTTAGTTTCCCAAATATCAAATTACTCAATCCCAATCTTGCAGCTACCCGTGCAGATGTGGCAGTGATTATTTATCAAGCTTTGGTGTATTTAGGTCAGGCAGAAAAAATAGCTTCTATTTATCTAGTACAGCCACCAATACCAACACCGACACCAATACCAACGCCAACACCGACACCAATACTGACACCGACACCAATACCGACACCAACACCAACACCGACACCAACACCAACGCCAACACCAACGCCAATACCGACAGCAGCAGGTAGCGTTAGGTTAAATCATATCAGGGAATTTCGGGGGGCGTGGGTTGTATCTGTGTGGAATGGTGATTGGCCTTCAAAAGCAGGACTTCCTGTTGCTCAACAGAAAGCTGAACTCACCGAGATTATTACTAAATTACAAGCACTAAACTTTAATGCCCTGATTTTCCAAGTGCGACCGGAGGGAGACGCTTTATATGAATCGCAATTAGAGCCTTGGAGTGCTTGGATTACAGGAACTCAGGGGAAAGCACCAGAACCATTTTACGATCCTTTAGCGTTTGCGATCGCAGAATGTCACAAGCACAATATTGAACTTCATGCTTGGTTTAACCCCTACCGCGCCAGCACTTCCACCGACCCAGCGAAAACAGTCCGTCCCCACATAGCAGCTACTAATCCAGAAAGCGTTTATTTGTGGAAAACTCAACGCTGGATGGATCCAGGACTAAAAATAGTTCAAGACAGAGCTTACAACGTAATTCTTGATGTAGTGAAGCGCTACGATGTTGATGGCATTCACTTAGATGATTATTTCTATCCATATCCCATCGATGGGCAGTCTTTCCCCGATGAAAAAACATACTCTGTATATAAAGCAGGTGGTGGTACACTCCCCCTTGGCGACTGGCGACGGGACAATGTTAACAGAATGGTACAGCGCCTCTACCAGGGAATAAAAACAACCAAACCCGACGTAAAATTTGGTATTAGTCCCTTTGGGATTTATCGCCCCGGACAACCCACTGGGATTACTGGGTTAGATGCTTACAACGTGCTGTATGCAGACTCGAAAAAATGGTTAGAAGAAGGCTGGATTGATTATATTGCGCCTCAACTTTACTGGCGTACAGACCAACCACAACAAAGTTATTCCGCGTTGCTACAGTGGTGGACACAGGTAAACACAAAGCAAAGACACGTTTACGCTGGTAACAATTTGACAGAACCAAGCAATAAGAGTCGAGAAAGTGATGAGATTGAAAAGCAGGTGAAAATTAGTCGTAGCCAAGCAGGACGTTTGTCACTGGGGAATATCTTCTTTAATCTCGCTGTTTTGACGGAAAATAGTCAGGGCATAGCTGATAAATTCCAAAGTCTGCTTTATAACAAACCTGCGCTACCGCCAACTTTGCCTTGGCAAGATACAACACCACTACCTCCACCTATTGGATTACAAGTCAATAACCGCAAACTGAGTTGGCAGCCTGGAGATAATCAGCCAGTTCGTTCTTGGACACTTTATCGGCAAACTGGCGATACTTGGACAATTCAACGAATTTTGTCTGCTGGTACAACCTTTGCTACCGTCCAACAAGCGGGAACTTATGCCGTATGTGCGGTGGATAGATTGGCGAATGAGAGTGCGGGAACAGTAATTACAGTGAGTTGAACAAAAATGCTGCATCTGAGTGCGATGTCTACGACAGGTTACGCCTACGCATTCAGATGCAAAGCGCTCGCTCGCTGTTATCCTATTGTTTAGTATGAGTGCGATCGCATTCATAAGTCTGATAGGACAGACTTTAAAGGGATTAAGCTACGTTAAATTTAATGCATTTTTATTGACTTATATATTGATTAAAGCAGGAATATCACTGAGTTTGTGCGGTGGAATAATGGGTATGCCAGCATCACCAAATCTTGTCCATAATAACAGGATGGAAAATTAGGGATTCACCTTTGGGTAGATTTAGACAGAATCATCAAAACTGTATATTTGGATGGGATAACACATAATTTGTCACAAAACCTCATGCTAAATCAGTAATTTCAATATCAACAGATGAAATTTTGATGTAATTCTACTTAATTGTTCCTTATCCTCATAAGCCATGACATCCCCTGAGCCTCAAACTGATTATGGAGACAAAACTCCACAAACCTCATTTGAGCCACCTTCTGGAAAACGGCGGTGGCTTTGGTTACTTTTACTTGCACTACTATTGTTAGGGGGCGGAACAGCCCTAGTTTGGCGTTTACTCACTCCCCAAAATTCAGCGCCTGCAACTGCTAACACTCAATCTCAAGGGGTAAGAGTCAAAATATCCACAGTCCAAAGCGGCATAATTGAGGAAAGTTCAGATTTTATTGCTAGCCTGAAGTCCCAGCGCTCAATTATCCTCCAGCCGAGGATTCAGGGTCAAGTTACCCAAATATTTGTCAAATCGGGAGATTTAGTCCCCGAAGGAGCGCCAATTATCCAAGTAGATCGTACACCACAAGCTGCGATCGCTCCTAACAATGCCGCGCCTCAAGCATTTTTATTGCAACTAGAAAATGCCCGCACTATACTCAAATCTCTGGAAGCCCAACGTTCATCCTCCGTTGCGAATGTGCAATTGGATCAGCAGACCTACGAAAAGTATTCCATTCTAGCTGAACAAGGAGCCGTCTCTCGACAAACTCGCAATCAGCTTGCCGATCGGCTCGCCAATGCTAAGACTAGTCTTGATGCAATTGATTCCAGGATTCAAGCACAACGAGCCAATATATTGCAAGCTGAAAAAACCTTACAGCAAGCTAATGTAAATACTCAAACACAACAAATCCAGTCCGACAAAATTACTGCTCCTTTTAATGGCACAGTTGGTAACATGGCTGTGAAAGTAGGCGATTTAGTTAATACTTCCACACAATTACTTAATCTCACCCAAAATCGACCTTTAGAAGTCAATATCTCTGTGCCACTACAGCAAGGGCCGCAATTGCGTAAGGGAATGCCAATGGAAGTTATGAATACACAAGGTCAAAAACTCGGTAGAAGTAGGGTATTTTTCATTGCGCCTAGTGCTAATAATGAAACACAAGGGATACTTGTTAAAGCACTTTTCGACAACCCGAACGGTCAGCTACATGCAGATCAATTGGTAAGAGCTAGATTATTTTGGAATCAGCGCCCCGGAATTTTAATTCCCACACCAGCAATGACTCGTGTAGGTGGGGACACTTTTGTTTATGTAGTTGAAACAGAAACATCTCCCCAAGGTGGATCTCAAGAAGTCGCTCGGCAAAAGCGCGTGAAACTAGGCGAAATCAAAAATAATAATTACCAAGTGATTGAAGGATTACAGCCAGAAGATAAAGTTATTATCTCAGGGTTGCTCAATCTTAGAGATGGTGTTGCGATCGTTCCAGAATCTTAATTCAGGATGAGGGTATACATAATGCCCAATGCTCAACATAACAGCGATCGCTAAATTTAACCTTGGTATAGTACTTTAACAGCAGATAATCAGTTAGGTGAATCAAAAAACTAGATTAATCTATGTCATCAGAAGAAGATTTTGACGCGATTTTTGCCATTAACGTTAATGGCACTTTTTTTACCTGCTAACAAGCCGCGCAACAGATGGCAGAAAGGGGACGGATTATTAACTTTTCGTCATCAACTACGGTAATGATTTAAGTAATATAGGACTCCTATTTTATTTTTGACACATAGATAAAAGCAGACATTCCCAAACTAGCTTGGGTTGAGCGTAACTAAGCAAGTATTTGCGAGATTGTTCTAGCTGGTTAATAATACTGGGTTGATGCCAGCGCTGCCAGTAGAATTGCTGAAGATAATCAACTAACCACAGTTGAGCTTCTGTATCTAAATCTTTATCAATTTTTTTGGCTAACTCCAAGGCTTTGCGGTATGAAGCAGGGGCTTTTTTCAAGTCTTCGAGTAACTCAGGGGGAATAGCTTGTAATTGCTCGTAAGATGCGATCGCACTTCCCGCACTACCAGCTGCTATACTCAGTACTGCCTGATTTTGCAAAATTCCTTCATGACCTGTTTGTGTAAGTACAACAGCCAAAGACTGGGCATCTAAGCGATAAAAAGGAATGCGTTGACAGCGCGACACCAAAGTTGGCAAAACAGACTCAGGTGTAGGTGCAATTAAAATTAACGTCGCCTGTCCCGGTTCTTCTAAGGTTTTAAGTAAAGCATTGGCTGCGGCTTCTGCCATTGTTTGGGCTTCTTCCAACACCACCACATTTCTTGGTGCTTCCAAAGGCGGCCGACTCAGAAACTCGGTAATTTCCCGAATTTGTTCTAGCCGAATTACAGGTGGGGCTTTACGCTTAAGTCCTTTCTCAGCCGCTTCTACTGCTGTTAATCGTTGTCCTTGATATTGGTATGTCGGTTGCACCCATAACAAAGCTGGATGGTTCCCCTGACGCAAACGGTTTTGTAAAGTCGCAGTGACTCTCATCTCACTAGAAAATAGCAATTCTACAAAGCACCTTGCTGCTAAACTTCTTCCTACACCATCTGGCCCCACAAATAGATACGCCGGAGCAACCCGGTTTTGTCTGACAGCCTGAGTGAGTAGTTCTATACCTTGTTGTTGTCCTATAAGTGGTGCAAATGGGTTAATAATTTAGTACCTTCGTCAAAAAAAGAGGATGAAAACATAGATATGTGTAATCTATCTATGGTTTTTTATAACGACACATCAGAAGCTACAAAAAGCTGTATATTTTAATATATTACCATTTTTCCAATTTTTTCGACCGTAAATAATCGCTCTGACAAGATTATTTTATTATTTGTACTTGTCTATTTCATCCACATTTAATTCATTCAAATTTTAATTTAAAAACAAGTTTGGGAAGTGTCAAAGAGCGATGTCTAGCGACAAGCCCCACGCGTCTACACATGTTTGCAGTTATGATGACTAATAAGGAATAGCTTTTGCTTTATCGGATTTAGGAAGCCTTAGATGTTGCACAAACAGTTTATTTATTGCTGGCAAAAATGGTTACTTCCCGTGTTAATCCGTGCAGTGCTAACAATTTGTCTCACAACAGGAGTGTTGGGGATCTTGGGAAGCACTGCTTCTATGAGTAATGCTCAACTGGTAAGTACCACTAAGCATATCCAGGATAAACAGACACCATCAAAACCAATAGCGCTAAATGCCACTGTATATCACAGTCCCGATTGTAATTGTTGTGGCGGGTGGATTGACCACTTAAAGACACAAGGTTTTCAAATTACAGACTTTCCCACGCCTGACATTGAAACAGTTAAACAAAAGTATAACGTGCCGGATAACTTATCATCTTGCCACACAGCAATTGTTAATGGATATGTCATCGAAGGACACGTCCCAGCAAATGATATTAAACGTCTGCTTCAAGAAAAGCCAAATGTTGCTGGTTTATCTGTTCCCCAAATGCCTATAGGCACTCCTGGGATGGAGATAGGAAATCAAAAAGACCCGTTTACTGTGTTTACCTTCGATCGCAATAACTCAGTTGCGGTATTCAATAAGTATCCGTCCTCTTGAGATATTCAGAGGATATTTTAAAAGTGGGTTTTCTAATCTATTTTGACGATTAGAAATTACCTAATGCTTTTAAAACATCCTCACACTATCTAGAGACATCTTAACTAGTTATAACCAGTTTTAAGTAACTGCGACAAATGACTAAACCATCTCCCAAACCAGAAGTGAGATGCTAGAGTGGAAATTTTTTGAGAAAGAAGCTCAATCGCATGGTTACAATCTTGCAGACTTGCATCAATTCCCATTGCGTGATAAATTTCGCGGGCATTGCAAAAGGCTTGCATTGCTTCTGATTTTCGATTAATTTTTTCTAACACCAAACCTAAATTAAACCAGGCGTTTGCTTCTGCATTTTGGTCATCAAGATTCCTTCTGATTTCTAATGAATACTGATGAAATTCAACCGATTTTTGATACTTTCCGAGAGCTTTATAAGCATTACCCAACCCACTTAAGGCCATGCCTTCGCCATTGCGATCGCTAATTAATCTTGCTAGTTCTAACCATTGCTGGTAAAACTCAATTGCCAGTTGGTACTGCCCCAATGATTCATAAGTATTGCCCAAACTTCCCAGGCAAATACATTCCCCAGTCCAATCGCCTATTTTCTTTGTTATACACAACCACTGCTGATAAAACTCAATGGCGCGATCGTATTTGCCCAGGTATTCATAAGTATTGCCCAAACTTCCCAAACAAATACCTTCCCCAGTGCGATCGCCTATTTTCCTGGTGATCCTCAACCACTGGTGATAAAATTCGATCCCTCGCTGGTATTTTCCCAGTGATTGATATGCGTTGCCCAGCCCAGACAAAGACTTGGCTTCCCCAGTGCGATCGCCTATTTCTCTCGCTATGTCCAACCACTGCTGATAAAACTCAATTGCTAGGTGGTATTCCCCAATTGAATGATAAGCATTGCCCAAACCTGCTAAACAAATGACTTCCCCGTTGCGATCGCCTATTTCTCTGGCTTTGTGCAAACACCGCTTTTCAAACTCAATGGACTCGATGTTATTTAGGCTCCCTGTTCTAATTACTTGTGTCATTCTCTATAGAAAACGAAATTTTTGCTTGATAGGCTGTTGATTATACAATTTTCTGTGCTTACAGCACAGAATAACAGAACTTATAGGCACAAGTTCTGTCAAAATATAGAAATCGTTCTTCAACATTAAAATTTCTTTTATACACAGTGTTCGCCGTGTGTAAAAGGCTTTTATTTATATTGGTAACAAGCGCACAAATACAGTATACTAATCAATTTCGCTTTTTAAAAAAATATAAGAAAAACCAATCAATCAGCAGCAGCATAATCGGGTAATGCGTTGAGTTGTAAATTAACAGCACTGAGATAATTTTGGTCGTTTAAAAGCTGTGATGGTAATTTATCTGCGTTAACAGCAGCCTTCACCAAATCTTTTGCCATAATATTTCTGTTCTGAGTTTCAAATACTAGTGTTTCTCCACTAGGAATACCGTGCTGCTTTAGACCTCCTTGATAAGCAAAAGTAACTAGATTGAACGGCTGGAAGTAATTAATATAAGTAGAGTTACTAGGTAAACTGTTAGAGTTAATAGCGATTGTTTCACTACTATTGTTAGTAGCTACTTGAGCTACAGCGATTCCAGGTACAAGAGTAATAGAAGCAAAAATAAGCGCAGAATTTATTAAAGTAGTGAGTTTCATAAGCTTATTTTTAGGTAAAATGCGATCAGTCTTCTTTAGTAATAGAGTCCTCTTTATTATTAATCTCAGCTTCCTTCAGTCAGGTCATCTGATCGGTTGATATATGACTCACCCAGAAGGGTGAGCGAATTGAGTGATAAAAAGTCCGTTAAATCCAGACACATTACATATAGTATTATTATCAGTTTGTATAATTAGAAACTCAAATACCTGCTGATGTCTAGCTAAAAAGGCGATCGCAGTATCAGAGATATCATCCTACTTTTCTCGCGAGGGTAGATTGCATAAAGCTTATGCAGCCTAAGTTTGAACTATAGAAGCAATGGTGGGTTTATTTAATAGAGAAGCGATCGCAGTTCCGTATGAGCGATCGCCATAATCAATCCCTAACCACAGGGATTGATTATGAGTATTATATTTGTCGGCACACTTTAACGATTGCAGTGCTAGCCCCCTCACCCCAACACTCTTAATACGTAAAAAGTAAGTAATAGCTCTACTTAGCATAAGTGAACAATCACCTCTGTAAATGAGCTTTTTTAAGTTTTCAGTCGTAAATGTAAACTACAAGGAGTATATTGTCAGTTTCACCTCATAAAAATGCATTTATCTCAAGAAATACTACTTATTAGTGAATTTACCACTCAACGTCAACTTCTAAATAACTGACCTCTCTACCGAACAACTAGCTGAAGCTCAAATCACCAAATATGTCCCCATTGGTCGCCCCAAAAGCGTCGCTATCTTCATTGACAGAGAATATCTTCGATCGGGATACCAGATGAAAATATTTTGTTATTTTGACACAATATCGACACAATAATAACATATCTAAAAAGTGAACAGTAAATTATAGTTTTAAATATTCAGCATAGTTTTTGCCTAATAACTATGCTGCTTATAAACCTAATTTTTCTTAATCGAGTATTAACCAAAGGAATACCATTGCATAACTTTTTGTAATCAAGTATTCTCCAACAGTTAATACTTAATTAAATAACTAAAAAATCAATGCGAGGTAACAGTGAAATTTTTTAACTTCTATAAAATTAGCTTGGCTTCAGTGTTGCTAGCTACCCCTTTATGTATTTTTTGTCTAAAAACACTTGCAAACACTCCAACTCCTCAAAAGCCAGGAGTTATTATTAATAGCGGTTCTACCAATGCTTGCGGCTATAGAATTCGCGTATTTCCGTCAGGGAAGGCGACTTACACTGTTTGCAACCGGAAAGGTGCAGGTGAAATTAAAGTGAACACAGCCACTAAATTTTTCAATGATATTTCAGTAGCTCAACCACTGTCAAAATTACCAAATATCTCATGTGCGAAATCTGTTTCGTTCGGGACATCAACTGAAATCAAGTATCAAGGACAAAAATCTCCAGATATTAGTTGTCCCAGTAATGATTCTAAAGTAACAAATCTGCATAATGATGCCGAAAGCATTCAAAAAGAATTGAACTTTTCAACTTCTAAAAATTCATAGTCAAAAGCAAACCTGATAGATAGTTCTCTCAATTTTTGTGTGAAGCTGTGGCTGAAAAATTGGAATATTGAGTAAATTAGCAACTCATATACGATTTCGTGTTTCATCTTTCAATGACATACTATACACCATATATATAGGATTCCTATTTGATTTCTGAACAAATCTCCGTATACTCATTTGTTCCCTGTTCCCTACCTACGCAGATAAGTTCAAGAATCAAAGCGGATTCCTATATTTAGGATTTTTCAAAAATAAAATTGGATTGTTATAGAGCGATCGCAATAAACTATATTATCCATATATCTGCTTTATGGGCAGTCGTCATCATTTTTCTTTCTAACGGTACAAGACAAAAAACTAAAAATGGTGGAACTTGAGAGTAGTGTAAATATCGTAAATTATGGACGCTACCAAACGCCTTGCTACTCTAAATCGCATCCGCAAACTTAGCCGGTTGATGGATACATCAATACGTATCCCTCTAACGGGTTTTCGGATTGGAATAGACCCAATTATTGGTTTAGTTCCGGGTGCTGGCGATTTAATCAGTACAGCGTTTTCAGCTTACATCATATTTTTAGCTACCCGTTTTGGCATCCCACGTAAAGACTTAGCCAAAATGATCTTTAATGTTGGTTTGGAAACAGTCGTTGGTACTGTGCCTCTTCTCGGTGATTTATTTGATGCTTTCTATAAATCCAATATTCGTAATTTGGCAATTTTGGAGCAACATCTGACAGTAGTTGAACCCGAACTAAAACAAGTGTCTGATGAGCTTTCCTCTGGTAAGTTCAGCTAAATTTAAGTTAGTTGCGATCGCATTCCTAATCTTGGCACTCCTGATGGCTAGCAAAATCAAATATTTAAATCTAAGAGAGCCAAACGAATTTGTTCCATACGCCTGCGGTTGACACCAAGATCCGACTCTCCCACGCGAGATGCAGAGCGCAAATGAATTACTGACTCGTTTGGAGGTAAATAAAACTCTACGTCATCAACAAATTTGAAGATGCGGCTTTTAGAAAGAGCATGAATGTAATTAGGAGTCTGTTCTACAATTTCTGTGCGTGGTACAACACTAATAACTTTTAGTAAGATTTCTCTAGCTGCATTGCGGTCTAGATGATAATTAATCGGGTTGATGGTATGTTTGGAATCTGCGTTTTGACTCACAACACAGTTATCTGAAGCCGGACAAGAACTAAGATGACCATTATCAACTCCCAAGCTAGAAGACGCAGCCCAAGTAGCAGCAGGAAATATTAAACTACCAATCAAAGTTATGAGTATTGCAAAGATGACACTCCGTAAGAATTGCTTTCGGAAGGTTTTTAGCAGATGTGACATGATAAATTAACTCCTCACGTTTAAATAGCACTCAATTATTTGCGGTAATTCTTGGATGAGCGTTGCGAGTTGTCGGTTCTGCTCTACACAATATCATCCATCCAACCGCATTCCTTCCACGCATTTAGCTAAGGCTACATCCCTCGACCACAGGAACTAGGGATATAGCTTCGCCGTAGTGCATGGTGTCTATATATCTACAGCTTATGCTCTGAGAGTTTTTTTACTCAACTGCCAATTTTTCAAACATCTTCTAAGCAGGACTGAGAGTTCTTTGCAAGTTATCAATTTTGTCTTGAGAAAAACTTGTTCTAATTAACTTTCCTCCAAAACGATTAAATTCTGCAATTATTTTCTCTAGATTATCGTTGCAAATTATAACAAACAATGATGAAGAATTTGGTTTTAAAGATTCTTCAACCTCTGTTAAAAAACTACCATCAAATACGCCCTCTTTAATAGTAAGAGCGCGATGAAAGAAAACTGCGCTGATGATTCCACCCCAGAGTTCATTACTCAGGTCTCCAGGTTCAACTAAATCGTGATATGGTTTAACCCTAATTTTGCCAGCCGCATTTTTGGTAATTACAACTGCATCTTTCAAATCTACTAAGTTTTCTTGCTCAAGTTTGAGTAGTTCTAAAAGTACTTCATCTGCTTTATATTTGTCATCAAAATTGACTACAACTAATTCACTCATAATCTCTTGGTATTGTAATTGTTTGAAAGAAAAATAACTTTTTACTGCATCTACATCTTACCTCATCAACTGCTTATTTTAGTTTCCGATACGTGCGATCGCTGCATTTACTGATTTGGCTAATTGGCAAAGGAAAAGTTAGACCAACGAAACCAAGTTTTAGGTGGAGTTTCAAGACTTGTGTGTACACCGTAGCCTTTTTAAGGGGGTTAGGGAGGATCGCTAAGTGCCTAAAATCACGGTGAAATACTTTTCAATCGCTCTTTCCCAACTTTTCCTCTCTGTGAGACACTGCCTGAAAGCTTGATTTACAGGAGAGCAACACCAGTAGGTGAGCGAGTCTTTCGATCCGCTACGCCAACGAGCGCGTCATATCCGTTTAAGACAACTAACTAAAACGTGACCAATAATTCAGATTTTCATTGACCATAAACCCACAATTATTAGTAGGGGTGTACTGCATTCCCTGCTGATTCCAGCTTTGACTCGCAAGAATTGGCTGGTATCAGCTTTGTTGTGGCCAACGTTATGAAAGTTTGATGGTATAGATGAATACAGGAATAATCGAGTCTTACAGTAACGGGTTTTTAGAAGTTGTACCAGAGAGCGATTATTGGCAGATTGTAGCTATACACATCAATGGCCAAGCCTACTGCCCTACTCCTCAGCTTTATCGTTCAGAAAAAGTGGCATTAGCAAAAGCTACACAGATTTATGATTGGCTAGCTGTCCATGAAGGAGAAATTAGCGATGGGGTTTGTAACTGCACTGAATTGAAACTCATTCTATGGCAGCAATCGAAAGTTTCTTAGCGCTCTTCTATGACTCTGGAGAGAGAATAATCCAAGCGATTAAAATCGCGGCTACACAAACAAAGTCCGCCTGCGCGGACTAACGCTAAAATAGGGTTTCAAATTTAATCTGACGAGAGTAATAAAAGAGCGTTAGTTGACCTTGTATTAATGACTTGCGTTGAGTAATAGAACACGAGATGCTAAAAATATAACCTCGCAAACTATAGCGGTTCCCATTCAGATGCGGTACAACATTACATCACCAGGTGTAGGGGCACGGCAGTGCCGTGCCCCTACGGGTGTACCTCACATAAACG
>NZ_JBALBW010000020.1:0-41201 GCF_036919895.1 Nostoc sp. | reverse complement strand
ATTAGGCAGAAGAGGCAGAGGGGCAGAGGGGCAGGGGGGCAAGGGGGAAAATTACCTCTTTCCCCTCCGCTCCCTGCTCCCCTGCTTCTTATTGGCAATGATAAAGTTTATATTCGTAGCCGTTTATGCTTGGTAAAGATTGAGTATCAGATATCACGCATGTTTTAACGGCTTCTGCTACAGGGGCGTGAAAGTTTACCAGCCACAAGTCAAAAGGTCGTGGTAACTTCTTTAAAGTATTTTCTAGCGCAATGGTGGAAGTATTAGGATCTCGATCTTGATGGGCAAGGAGAAACAGAGGTTGTTGAGGTGAATTGGCAAGTTTAAACTCCCTAGCTACCCCCATCATTTCTCCAGTGTGTACATAAGTTCTATGAGTGGTGGCAATCAGTACGGGTACTGGGGATGTTTGTTGAATTAGCTGCACAAACAGATCGGGGCGATAATATTTTTGATAGCCGAGATTGCAGATTACTGTAACTGCACTGAAAAATCCCATTAGCCAGATTAACATCACGGCTTTTTTACCGTTGATTCCCCATTTACCTATGCTTTTAGTCCCATTTTTCTCCATCAATTCCTTGGGAGGATGCCAGCAAACTGCAAGACTTGCACCTAGTAAAATAACGATCGCGGGAAAGTAAACAAAGTTATATCTAGCACCTCTAGTTAGGTCAATCCCGAAAAAGTAGGCCAAGATAAAGAATAAAGCGATCGCACTGATAACGATTCCAGCAAACACCTGAATCATTATCCGGTTTTCTGGGTGCTGTAGTTGAATCTTGATGCCACGCAGCAAAATTGGTACTGCCCAAATAAAGAAAGTCAGCATCACCACTCCAGAAGGAATCACAACTAATAGTTGTGAAGATTCCACTGGTAACAGCGAAATCATGGCAATCAATGTTCCTAAAGCTTGAAAAATGGGGTTCAACCAATCTAGCCCGACGCGCGAACCTCGAATCCACTCGGTTAAAGCACCACGATTTTCATTCTCTAACAAGGTTGGTATCCAAATTAAACCCGCCACACAAGTACCTATAGCAACCGCATAGATGCGCCGCCAGGCAGAAGAGAAGAGCAGAGAAAATTTGCTGCTAGTTTGCAATTGAAGCCAAGCCAGAAAAATCAAAACTACGGCTTCTGTGCAGAGGGTGAGGGTGAAGAAATAATGAGTAGCAATACCTAAAGCATTAATTCCTATCCAGAAAAGTGCTACCCATATAGGTAAAGGTGTGCGGTTTTGAATATGACGTGTGGCAATTACTAAGCAGGTGAGGGAACCAATTACCCATAAGATTGCCAAAGTGTAATGACGTGCTTCTTGTGCTAAAAATACGCCATAAGGTGATACTGCCATCATGGCAGCAGTTAAATGTCCCACTAATGACGAACGAAACGCTACTCTGCCTAATACGTAAACACACGGAATTGAGGCAGCGCCAATTATCGCTGGTAGCGATCGCGCCCCAAACAGCGATATTAATCCGCCATCGCTGGGAAATAATTTCATCCACAGATGAGCCAGCACAAAATACAGTGGTGGATGACTATCTTGTGTGGCTAAGTTATGAATAACATCACCAATACTAGCTGCTGGGTTTAGTTGCAGTGGTTGTAATAGGATGTCAGGTGCGATCGCTCGATCTAGGGGTACTGGTGAAAAAGTATTCCCTAAGCTGAACACTAAGGTGGCAAACTCATCAGTCCAAGGAGGCTTTGCAGTCAAGTTAGCTAGGCGCAAGCTGATGCCGATGATTAACCACATCAAGTTCAGAAAAGGGTGAAGCCAGGAAGGTGGGAGATGAGCCTGCCAATTATGCCAATGCTTGTGTTCTAAGGCAGAGCTTAAATCTACCATCTGTACGAAATGAGTCGTATAGGCAATAATTTTTCTGTAAAAATAAAATGCACCTTGAAAAAGAACTCTCATTACCTGGCCTCACACGGATGAATTTGTAGATTTGACGTTTTAGATTTAAGTTCGTTCTAAAACAAAAATCAAAATCTCAAATCCCTCATTGTGATTATTTCACGTCGGTAACGCGCCAGCTAAGTTTCAAGTTAATCCAGAAATTCCAGATTGTTGCAACTGCGATCGCTACCAACTTAGCTAAATACTGATTTATTCCTAAGACATTATAGAGAAAGTTAATTATTAGAGCTTGTAATACAACACCTGCTAAACAGATGGCACTAAACTTCAAGAATCGCTTGAAACGTTGATGCGGATCGCGTTGTCTCTGAGAAATATCACTAAAAGTCCATAAATCATTCCATAGGAAATTATTTATGATTGCCACTGCGGCTGAAAGAATCGTACTGCGAGTTAAACCTAACTGAATCACAGTCCGCAGCAAGTAAAACACCGTTAAATCTACAAACACACCACTAAAGCCAACCAACCCAAAGCGGAGGAATCGACCAATGGGGAAATTGACTTTTCTACTAAATCTTCCCACCCGCCCTGTAGAAAGCCGCAACCGCACTAGGTGATGGATGTAATCTATATATTGCTTCCATGTAACCTTACTCTCACCCTCTTTGCGTTCGCAGAATACATACCCAACTTCGGCTACTTGGTCTACTTTTCCCCGCCCGATTACTTCTAAGAGAATTTTGTATCCGACTGGATTGAGTTTTGCATTGGCGATCGCACTCCGGCGCACCATAAAATAACCGCTCATCGGGTCAGAAACTCTGCCCAGTACTCCCGGTAATATCACCAAGCCTAACAACTGAGCGCCACGAGACAAGAAACGCCTAACAACACTCCAGCTACTAACACCGCCTCCTTCAACGTGACGGCTGGCTACTGCTAAATCTGCACCCTGCTCAACACTACGCAACAGTTGCATCAGCACCTCTGGGGGATGCTGCAAATCTCCATCAATCACCCCCAACACATTGCCGGTAGCTGCTTGCCATCCCCGAATCACTGCTGAAGAAAGCCCCCGTTCCTGCTGTCGTCGCATTACTCGCAACTGAGGGTATTCTTGCGTCAAGGATTGTGCTATTTCCCAAGTTCGGTCTGGGCTATCATCGTCTACCACAATTAGTTCATAGTTTCCTGGAATAGATTCATCCAGTAACTGACTCAATATGCTGACCACATTCTTAATGTTGTCACGCTCTTTATAAGTAGGAATTACTAGAGAAAGATAAATAGATTCACTACTCGTACCCAGATGGTTAGGGGGCAACTCTGAAATCTTTAATGGCCCAGTTGGTACTGTTAACAGCGAGTTGGATGAGTTAATTTTCATGATTTAACATTACAGAACGAGGATGTGTAAAGACCCAGGCAAATAAAGCCAGCAGATGTTTGGCTTTATTGATTGAACTTGGTTAGTCAAAATTAGATGAATAGTTTTGTTACAGTTAGTTGTTCTGAAAAGTTTAGTAATTCTCGCACCTCAATTCAAAATATTTTCCTAAAATTCATCTAAACTTTACATTTAACCAGTAGTTCTTATGGTACTGCTTGTTCGCTTACATAATTTTTTATACAGACAATAAATACTGTACCATTAACTCCCCTAAGTCAGCAAATATACAGTTTATTAAGACTATATGAAAACTTTTTAGTATTAGTATAGCTAATGTATCGATCAAAAATAATTACTGATAAATAAGTATTTATTACAACTAAGTGCAAGATGTCGTAATAGTGAATCCATCGCGAAAAGAGTCTATCAAAAAATAGCAAAGATAAGAGTGAAATTAATTGAGCCAGAAAGCTAAAGGCTAGCGCAGTCAAGATATTACTTCGGGCTTTCTGCTCTATATAGTTGTCAAAAGATAGATGAATCCAGTTCAAAAAGTCCTTGACGAGGATCAAAGGTGGATGAACGCAGTTCAAAGATTAGTTAACGGAGTTGCAAGGTGTATGAAGCGAGTTTTCTCACTCCTGTCTAATCTCCACTACCTTAATTACCTTGTTTACTCGTAATATTGGATACTATAGTCTGGATTTTATTGCTGTTGGGGTGTTCATGTCTGTTTTACATAAATATACTGTTATTCTTCCTGTTAGTCTGAGCATTGCTTTGTTCGTTAGCAGTTGCACCGAGAACAAAGTCTCCCAATGCCAGCGATTGATTAAAGTTGTGAATGCTGGAACTTCTTTGATTGATAAAAATAAAGGAACGCAAGTGATCACCAGCATCCAACTGTCTAAAGATTTAGAATTTGTAACTAAATCGATTAAGGAACTGAATTTAACAGATCCCAAGCTGAAAGAATTTCAAAGCAGTTTTGTCAACATTTTTCAGAATCTCAGTCAAGCGATCGCTAAAGCCAGTAAGGCGCTTGGTGCAACCAAGACAGCAGAAGCCTCCGCAGCTGGTAGAGAAAAAATCCAAAAGGCAAGAACTGAGATTGACTCAGCACTAACAACGGCTACAACGCTTGGCCAACAGTCAGATACATTAGTCAATCAGACGAATAAATACTGTAGCCAGCCAGAATAATCTTAATTTGGGGTATATAGGACTCCTATTTGATTTTTGAACAAAATTAGGTATGTAGGGTGTGTTAGCGACAGCGTAACGCACCATTATCAAGGATTTGGTGCGTTACTACGTATCTTTTCAGAAATCAAACCGGATTCCTATAGGTTATTCCCTTCATTTTATACCCCTCGCCGCAGTAACTTTTATCACTCTTTTTTCATAAATCTTCCTGATATACACCAACTTTATCTGTCAAAAGAAATATTGGTGCAAGTCAAATGAAATACCATGAGTGATATTAGTCTACTGATGGCGAGTGTGCTAGCAACAGCGCCAATCTCCGCGCTCAATTTACCAGAACAGCCTGTAATTCCTACAGATAATCTGGTGCAGCAGTCAATGCCAGAAAATTTATCTGAAGTTGTCTCACCTGCTGAGATTACACCGCCTGAATTTGTGCAGCCAGATATAACTACCTCACCAGCAATCAAGCATAAGTACGAAAATATACTTAAAAAGAGTAGAGAGAAAATTCAATTCATAAGTTCCCCTAACTTACCTGAATTAAAAAATATTCAGCCTGTAACAGAAGTTGCACAGAACCAAGAAAACACAGAAGAATTCTCTCTATCTCCTCAGTCTCCAGATTCAGACAACCCAATGTCTCAAGTCACTTCGGTGTCGCAACTTAAGGACGTGCAACCTTCCGACTGGGCTTTTGCTGCTTTGCAATCTCTAGCAGAACGCTATGGCTGCATTGCAGGATACCATGATGGGACTTATCTCGGAAACCGCAATATCAGCCGTTATGAGTTTGCGGTTGGTTTAAATGCTTGCTTAGAGAAGATTAACGAAGCGATGCCTGCGGCGGGCTACGCCTACGCAAATAATAAAATTAATCCTGTTAAGAATGAAGATTTAGTCCTGCTGCAAAGGTTACAGGGCGAATTCAAAGCAGAGTTGCTGCAATTACAGCAGCGGGTTGAGGCTGTAGAAGAACGAACTACTGAATTACAAGCCAGTCGCTTTTCCACAACTACCAGATTATTTGGTCAAGCCATTTTTAGCGTCCAGGGAACCAATAGCCCCGATGTCGATTTGTTTCCTAGAGATGGAGTCCCTGAACGTCAAGGAAAAACCAATCTGACTTTCACAAGTAGCGCCCAACTAACCTTAGCAACTTCATTTACTGGGCGAGATTTACTGTTAACAGGGCTGTCTGCTGGTAATTTAGGTTCTAATGCCTCGTTGCTATCTACTAATATGGGGCGGTTGGGTTTCGAGTCAAATACAGACAACAATCTAGTTGTTAGTGAACTATCTTATCGATTTCTCGTCTCGGAACGCTTGGGAATTGTCGTAGGTACGGCGGGAGTCAACCCCATCAACACCTTTCGCGGTATTAGCCCTTTAGAAGGTTCTAGCGACGGCGCAATCTCTCTATTTGGTCAGCGTAACCCGATTTTAAGTATTGGCAATGGCACTAGTGGTATAGGCTTTGATTGGCAGATTAGCGATCGCATCAGTTTACAAGGCGTTTATAGTGCAGAAATAGCCAATTATTCTGGCAACATCAACCAGGGTGGATTATTTGGCGGTAGATTTACTACTGGCGCTCAGTTAAGTTTAGCACCCACCAACAACGTCGATATCGGCGTACATTATCTTTATTCTCACTCCCCAGATGGCTTACTGGGAAGTGGTATTGGCGATTCTCAATTGATTTCGCCTTTTGCAGATGCTACAGCTTTCAATACTCAAGCCATTGGTGCTACCCTTGCTTGGCGAATTAATCCTAACTTGCAGTTAGGCGGTTGGGGTGGCTTTACTTCTTCCAAACCATTAAACCTTCCTGGAAGTGTAGAAACTACAAACTGGATGGTGTTTGCAGCCTTTCCCAACTTGCTGCGTCCTGGAAATTTAGGAGGCGTTCTCGTCGGACAACCGCCCAAAATTACTTCGAGTACTTTACCCGATGGCTTTAATTTTCCCAACTTTTCTGATGGCGGAACCGCAGGCGGACGTAGTGACACATCAATTCACGTAGAACTTTTTTACCGCGCCCAATTAAGCGACAATATCGCCTTGACTCCAGGCTTATTCGTTATTTTCAATCCCGATCACAATGCGGCTAACGATGCTTTAGTTGTTGGAGCATTAAGAGCAACCTTCCGGTTTTAATTTTGTACTGATGTAGATGTAATCAAATACGCTATTTTCATACTGGCTTGTTCAGTACGAAATGCTTTATTGCCCAATGAGAGCAAGAAAAACCCGTGCGTATTTTTTTTGATATGTGATTAAAGGAGGAAATTTTTCATGAAATTACATTCATCAACTAAATTAGGTTGTGTTGTTCTTAGCAGCAGCAGTTTAGCCGCAGTCATCATTGCTTCATCTGGAACAAGTGCTTTTGCTCAAATCACCATTCAAAGCACTGGTACATTATCAGGGACTATCCAACTTCCTAGTATTAATCCTAATTTCAATGGCAGCACGACTCGCGTTGATACAGACGACACAGGCGCTTACTCGCGGAACTTAGGAACTAAAAACAATCCTAATTATGTTCCTGTATACAAGTCAGGCTATGTGAAGGTACAAACACGCTCTGATGGTAGTCTGCATTATTTTGTTGACTTTAAAGGCATTCCGATTGTCTCCTTTAATGGTGTTCTGAATTCGCCGATTCTCTCTGGCGGTGAGTTGACACCCTATAAATACCAGGGAAGATTAGCAGGAACCACATTTCAAGGAGTGGTTCAGGATGAATTTAATCTCACAAAAGCCTTATACACTGGTATTGTCACCGATCCAAACACTGGAAATCAGTATCAGGGTACTTTTGAAGTGAGTGGATATGGAGTCAGATATAGCGATCGCAATGGTGGTGCAACTCCCACAGTCTTTGATTTCAAATCGGATATCCCAGGTTCGCCAAAGGTGACATCATTGGAAATGACTAACTCCCCTCTAGCGAGAATAACAATTAAAGTACCTGCAACTGCAACCCTTATAACTCCCACGCCAGTTGGTGGTGGTAGTACGCCTACTCCTACACCCGTAGTTACTGGTGGTAGTACGCCCACTCCCGCACCTGTAGTTACTGGCGGTAGTATGCCCATGCCCACTCCCGCACCTGTAGTTACTGGCGGTAGTATGCCTACTCCCGCACCTTTAGTTACTGGTGGTAGTACGCCCACTCCTGCACCTGTAGTTACTGGTGGTAGTACGCCCACTCCTGCACCTGTAGTTAGTGATGGTAGTGCGATCGCTCCTGCACCTGTAGTTAGTGGTGGTAGTGCGATCGCTTCCCCGACACCTACAACCTACACATCTGGCTCTAATCCTTCTAATTCTCCATCACTTTCCAGTACATCTAATATGGAATTCAGTAACGGTAATTCCCTAGAGGTTAACCCTGCAACCCTTGTTCAAACTGCTTGTTCGCCGGATTCTACCAATAGCTGTACAATACCCGTTTCACCCAAACAAGCGATCGGCCCCCGTAGTCGAGTGCTACTGCATTAGTGATTTGAGAACTTCTTTTGCCCTCCTTAAAAAAGGGGGCAAAATGAAATCAATATAATAGCCAAGACAGGGATAGCATAGTTATTCCTGGCGTTTTTGTTGTTCAGGCTTCGTTTCGTTTGGAGATTTTACCCTGGTGATTTTCTGGCTATACTAGGGATTTAAGCTGATTGATTGATAAATTTCATCCCCTAGCCTGAAAGATACAAAAACTTTAAATTTCAGACAGCTATCAGTGTGCATTTCCTTTTAAGTGCCACAAAAGCCTTGTCTGCTCTTAGAGTAAATAAATTTCTTTGGGGGTAAAGTTTTTTATCAGTCAATTACTAATGTTAACACTATAGAGTGAATCTAAAACAATTAAACGTCTTCTGAGATAGCACCTATGAAAGAAGAATTGATAGCCAGAGTTCTACAGGTTTTGCGAATTAATATGAGTTGGATGACTTGGAATTTATTTCTGGCTTTTATACCTTTGGCTTTGAGTGTGTGGTTATTTCGCATGAGGCGCGGTGGCACTTGGCTTTGGTGGCTAGGATTTTTAGTTTTCTATGCTTTCTTACCGAATGCACCTTATTTGTTGACTGATGTAATTCACTTGATAGATGATATCCGCACGATTCAATCGGTATGGATGATTACTTTGGTACTAATTCCTGTGTATTTGGTAGTAATTCTAGGTGGATTTGAAGCTTATGTAATATCGTTAATTAATTGGGGTTACTACTTACATCGGATCGGTAAGAGCCAATGGATTTGGCGCGTTGAGTTGATTACACATTTTCTCTGCGCTGTTGGTGTTTATTGGGGACGATTTTTGCGTTTCAACAGTTGGGATTTTATTACTCAACCCGATGCTGTAATAACCAAAGGAGTAGAAGAAATTCTCGGTAAACAGCCCCTAGTAATTATTGCTATCAGCTTTGTGGTGCTTGCCGGTTTGTACTGGATTATGAAACGAGTAACTTTAGGTTTTGTTAGGCAACCCAAAAATGTATATCCTATCGAGTCACAATCAACTGATACTAACACTTCCAACACTGGATGATTGAAGGTTTTTTATCAAAATTACCACTCATATTTTTGATAAAAGCCAATGTGAATAACTACGCGCCTGATGGGCGCAGCTTAATGATTTAAAACTTAATGTTCTTGAAGCAAGCAAACTGTGTGTTAAACAAAAGCTTTATTGTTCCTGTAGGGCCGTTACGATGTTTAGCTAGAATGACTTCTGCAATACCTCGATCGGGAGTATCAGCAGAGTAATATTCGTCGCGGTAAAGCATGATTACTAAATCAGCATCTTCCTCAATAGAACCTGACTCTTTTAAATCTGATAGCATTGGTCTTTTATTAGTTCGAGATTCAACACTTCGGTTAAGTTGAGATAATACAATTACAGGAACATTGAGTTCTTTGGCTAGTGCTTTTAGAGAACGTGTAATCTTTGCTAACTCCCGCGCACGATTTTCATCATTGTCTCCTGTCAATAACTGTATATAATCAATCACAATTAACCCTAAACAACTCTCGTGTTCGAGCATAACTTGGCGGGCTTTAGACTGAATTTTAGCAACACTAAGATTTGGACGGTCATCAATATAAATTGGAAGTTCAGCCAAGTTTGATATTGCACGTGATAGGGGTTCCCATTGACTTTTAGTAATGCGACCTGTCCGCAAGTAACTACTTTCAATTTGTGCTTCTGCTGACAATAAGCGTGAGACAACTTGTTCTTTTGACATCTCTAAACTAAAGATGCAAACTGGTAGTTTATAGTTAGCGACATTGGAAGCAATATCTAAGCAGAAGGCAGACTTGCCCATTGACGTGCGTCCAGCCACAATAATTAAATCAGAGCGCTGAAATCCGCTTGTCATTGCATCCAAGTCATAAAATCCACAAGGAATGCCAGGTAATATTATACCTCGATTTCTTTCTACTATATTTTCAAAGGTTTCGATTAAAGTATCTGATATATGAATTAGTTGATTTGTGTCACTTTTGTTAGCGATTACCTGAATAGATGCCTGTATAGTATCGATTAATTCGATAATAGGTCGCTGGTAGTTTCGATTAAGCCGTGTTATTTTAGCAGGTAACTGTTGAATTTGTCGGCGTAGATATAAGTTATATAGTTCTTTTGCATAAATTTCTGCATTCTGTAAGTTAGGTGAAGAACTAACCCAATTATTTAGCAATTTTTCAGCTTCTTCTGCTTCCAAAACTTTACATTGGGCTAAATAGCCAGCTATGATTACTGAATCAATCGCTTTTTCCTCATTAGCCCCATAACATAAGTAATTAAAAACTTCTCTTCTCAAACTAGATGTAAAAATATCAGCAGGAAAATCAGATAAGCTTTTAATGAAAGCAGGATTTTGCTGGAGTAAAGCTCCAAGTAGTCTTTCTTCCAATCTTTGGTCTGCAAGCCTCTCAACCTCAGCTAATGAATCATGATAGAGTTGATGATGCTCAGAACACAGCACTACTAAATCTTCTAAATGCTCCCGTTCATTACCGAGATTATCGTAGGAATTATGATGAACATCCAAATCATTTACTGCTCCACAAATTTGACATTTACGCCCAGATCGTTGTAACGCAAGTTTTCGGACTTCCTGCCAATCCAGAGAATCTATATATTCGTAGTAGTTTAGCGACATAAAATATCTATTTATCAAGTGGTTGCGTAGTTAAGTACTCGTTCCCATTCCCAACGCCATGCAGTCTCTACCAGCAATTCTTTACTGTTAGTGAATACAATGTACTCTTTTCCTCGATCATAAGCAATATTTGCAACAGTTTGATTACGCAGATCATAACCCCAAATCTTGGCAGCACTCTCATACCATCTTTGCCCTTGAGATTGCAGTTGGGGTAAACTAAGCCATTCATCACGCCAATTTATTGGTTTCCACTGTTCGTTAAGTGCGCGGATTAATACAGCACTAGGATATTCCATTGGTTTTTCTTGCTGCTGTAACCAAATCCAATAAGCAATGACGGCTTTTAAAGCATCTTCAAGTCCAAAACAACATACTTTTAAGATATCTTGCACGTCTTACCTGCCAAAATCCACACCAATTGCAGATAATGCATATTCGTATTGCTTGAATATGTCGTACTCTATTGAGTCTTCCTCCCAAAACCCCATAAACCAACCTCCCAACAATTGACCTCATAATTCTTCTGGAGCCACCAATTTCTGCATCTAAAAAATAGTCTATACAATGGGTAATTTAGCAGTGATAAATTAATATTATAACTCCTAACTTTTCACCCCAAGCGGAGCCTGAGACGCTCCGCTTCTAACTCCTAACTAATTAAGTTTTCGTCGGGCTGCTGCTAAAATTAGGCGTTGTTCAGCACGAGCGATCGCCTGATATGTTCGCTCAACTGCTTCCGGTTCAACGGAAATGGAAGTTATCCCCCATTCCACTAATTTATCGATAATTTCTGGATAGAGGGCTGGTGCTTGACCGCAGATTGAACAAGGTATACCGGCACTTTTAGCCATTTGGATCAGTTGAGCGATCGCACTCATAACTGCCGGATGACGTTCATTAAATACTTTTGCTAGCTCTCCTTGTTCTCGATCCACTCCCAGCAATAATTGGGTTAAGTCGTTTGTACCAATAGAAATTCCGGCTGCACCTGCTTTGACATATTCCGGTAGTAAGAACAGTACGCTTGGCACTTCTGCCATCATCCACAATTGAAATTGTGACACCTCAGTTAAAAGAGCTTGCTTAACTTTGCGACGGCAAAAGATAAATTCTTCCACAGTCCGCACAAAAGGCAACAGGAGATTCACATTACTGTAACCAGCTTGCTGTACATTTGCTAAAGCTTGTAGTTCTAACTCAAATACTGCGGGATTTCGTAAATAGCTGAAAGTGCCGCGTTCGCCCAACATCGACTGGGGCGAAGATTCTAAACTATCACTCAATGATGGCAAATCTTGCGATCGCCAATCCAAAGAACGATAAAAAACTGGTCTTGGTGCAAAAGCATGAGCAAACTGCATAATCTGCTCAGACCAACGCTCTAATAATTCTGCTTTCCGACCGCCTAAAATCCAACTATTGGGATGTTGTCCGTCTAATATATTTAGTACCATCAATTCTGAGCGCAACAATCCCACCCCATCCACAGGGAAGCTTTGTACTTGTTCTATTAAACTGGACTGGCTCAAGTTAACCAGTAGTTGGGTAGCAATCATGGGAAGATGAGAAGTAACAGGAAGATGATGCGCTTTGGGGTTGGGATAATTTGGAAAAAGAATATTGTCTCCTCCCAGTCTCCCACTTTCCTGCTCTCTACCTCTTTCCATCTCCTCCTTTGAGTTTCCTTTGATTCGATAAACTTCTCCTCTGTCACCATCAAGCAATAGTCGTTCGCCAGTTTGGATTAAGGTTGTGGCAGATTTTGCGTTTACGACTGCTGCGATCCTTAATTCTCTGGCAAGAATAGCAGCATGGCTGGTTAATCCGCCTTGTTCTGTGATAATACCAGCAACTTGGTGTAGTAATGGTAGCCAATCAGGAGCGATCGCTGGTACTACTAAAATCACTCCCTTGGGTAGTTGCTCGGGTTTCTGTTGTGAATTAGTAATAACTAGGGCAGTGGCCACAACACGTCCTCCTGCTGCTCCTAGTCCCCTAATGAATTGTCCGTGGGGAATTATAGATTGAGGAGAACTAACTTGTGTGATGTAGAGCTTGCTAGATGTGGCTTGTTGAGCAAGAGTCCATTTAATGATAAAGGTTTTACCTAGTTCACTTACCAGTTGAGTTCCCAGAGCAATTATTTCTTGTAAGTATTCTTCTTGTAAGGCGTACTGTTTTTGCTGGGCTTCCGGAAGTACGTAGGTATTCAGACAAGTGCTATCTGGTGTTAGCACTGAGTTAGACGTGGGTTGCGAAAAAGCTCCAAGTACAGAATTATCCACACCATAAGCCAGCATTTTATTGCCCAACTGTTGCTCAAGCACAACCCCAGTTGCCTGTTGAATGTAGTACACATCTGGCTGAACTTCGCCTTGAGCGATCGCAATTCCTAATCCCCAAGTGGCTTCAATTTCCCATCCAGAGGAATTGGCTTTTAGCAAACCACTAGCGATCGCATTTTCAACAGGTTGCACCAAAACTGCTAGATTTATTTGTTGCAGGTTAATTCCTGCTCGTTGCCAATATAGTAGGCTCCTAGCACGAAACATCTGGCTCCAGGTACATTTTAATGCCCAAGCGATCGCTTCCGGTTCGCGCTGACAAAATACCGACTCTAGTAAACCAGATACATTCTTTATGGCTGGGGTAGCAGTTGATACTGCCAAAGTCGGTCGAAGAATTAAACAGCTAGTTTGCCATTCCCTAGCTGCTTGGAAAATTGTACTCACCCACTGCTGCGGTACGGTTGCAGTGAGAATTTCTTGGCGTAAGCGACCAGCTACCTGCTGAAGTTGCCGCCAATTAGCGACATCTAGGTGTAACGAAGAATGAGGTAAGTCAGCCACTAGTGACTCTGAACTATTAAGATTTTCGAGAAATTGCCGCAAATTTTCTGCCGAAACAACAAAACCAGGCACCACCGGATAGCCACGCTGCATGATTCTGCTCAAGTAAAATGCTTTGTCGCCTACTTTAGTGCGGTCTTGTAGTTTTATTTGGTCTAGCCAGTAGAGTTTATCCACTCAATTTGTTAGTTGTCTATTTGTAGCCACAGGCATTTCCTTCTGGTATTTTATCAGCCATAAATCCACTGACTCTCTACTAGCTAGAGTTTCCAGCATTTAGATTTAGGTTGAATTTGCTGACCTTATTTAGTGGTTAATTGTTAATTACACGAAGTCTTGCTGTAATTCAACTCCTTTGGAAATCAAATATTTTCCTTCATTTCACCTCCATTCCCTGAAACAGGGGTTTAGTTGTTTGATTGAGTTGTAGATGGCGCTATTATGTTTAATTATTGAGTGTATGGGTTAAATCTAGCAATTTAAGGTAAAATTTCATAGTTTATTGATTTTAAATAGTTGAGAAACTATTTAATCCAGTTAGAATTCACGTCATTTATACAGATTGCAATCGTTGTCATAATTTGATTGCGAAATCTTTATTTAGTTTTGATAGCAAAATATCTTATTGAAAGATAATCTCAACAATAGATAGGAATCATATTTGATTTCTGAACAAAATTAGATATTGTAGGGTGTGTTAGAACGCAGTTTGTAACGCACCATCATCAAGGGTTTCGTGCGTTAGACTGTGCGGAAATTTACTTACCTTTAACACAATACGGTTCAGTTAATTTTTTTACGCGTTGGGCAGGTTCCCTGACTTGTAGCAACTGGCGCGACACAGAGAGAAGAAAAAACGCTTAACTGAACTGTATTGAGCTTTAACAAGGTTATTTTGTGCCAAGTTTTGTTAATTGCCAGGATAACTAGATTTACACCGTGCTGTAGTATGTATGTAAAGTGATCTACTTCTCTACACCAGACTAAACATTGCCAAATACTTACTATCTAGAAAACAATGATTGGCTAAATATCAGCTTCAGACTATGCCTTGCATTGGTTATCGGGGCAATTATTGGCTTAGAACGCCAAATTAGTCACAAACCGGCAGGTTTAAGAACTCATACGCTGGTGAGTTTGGGTTCTGCTGTGTTTACCTTAATAATTATGCAAACAGGAGGACTGCAAACTAGTCCTGATGCACTT
This sequence comes from Nostoc sp., assembly GCF_036919895.1. GTDB lineage: Bacteria > Cyanobacteriota > Cyanobacteriia > Cyanobacteriales > Nostocaceae > Nostoc. The sequence continues at coordinate 26,492 of NZ_JBALBW010000020.1, read as the reverse complement.
AGCCGCGTCATTCAGGGGATTGCAGCCGGTGTAGGATTTCTCGGTGCTGGAGAAATTGTGCGCCAATCTTCTCAAGAATCACAGCGACTTGAAATTCATGGACTCACCTCAGCAGCAGCTATTTGGGTTTCGGCTGGATTAGGAATTGCTGCCGGCTGTGGTTTATGGCAGTTAGGATTGATTGCTGCTCTGCTGACTTTTTTGATTCTCAAGGTCTTTAAAAAGTTAGAAAAACATCAATAATCAATAGGAAAAATTTTTTATATATAGGACTTGTTATGCCCGTGAGAACTTTTTGCGTAGCCGTCCCAATGGCAACTCTATAAACTGGTAAATCATATATGCCAATCCAACAGAAATTAATAGAGAAATTCCGGCTTGCATAAATTTATGCAATTGGGGTAAGTACATTTTTACTGTGAAAATCACAGTATAATGCACAAGGTACAAAGAGTAAGATAATGCACCCAAAAAACGCATCCAGTTTAAATTTAGCAAGGGGAATAATCCCCAACTGGGAAAGCGAATAGCGGTAATAAATATTGGATATAAAGCAATTCCCTGGATAGTATAACGAAAGGTTTGTTGAAATTCAGGTGAGCGATATAAAAATGAAAAGATAATCAAGATTACTCCCATCGGCAGCAGTAAATAGTTCCATGTTTTTTTAGAATAATACTGTTTATCCAGCATGGGGTTATTATTAACTGCCAATGCACAACCGAATAGAATACTATCTAACCGAGTATCTGTTGCATAGAATATACGTTCTGAAGATGCTCCAAAACTATAAACCTGAATACACCGCCAGAGTAAGGTCGCTAAACATAATCCCCAAAGCACTAGCATTTGTCTGTGTGGAGTTACACGCAGTTTGCGTAGAGCTAGATAAATCAGGGGGAAAAGTAAGTAAAAGTGTTCTTCGACAGCGAGAGACCAATATACCCCACTACCGGGAGTAGTTCCATTAGGAGAAAAAATTGTATAGTAATTGTTATAGTGTAAACACTGAGACAAAAAGGCTGGTAGACGAATTTCTCCCTGAATAAATCCTAAGAGAGTTAAGGCAGCCCCTAAAAATAACACTAGGTAAAATGAGGGCCAAATACGTAGTATTCGTCTTGTATAAAAAAGCTTAAAATCAATAGTTTGATAGCGATCGTATTCTCGCCTAAGAATAGTTGTTATTAAATAGCCACTGAGAAAGAAAAATATTGTTACGCCGAAGCCTCCAGGAAAAAGCTCGGCAACTTTTGCATGGGATAAAAAGACAATTAAGAAAGCAACAGTTCTTAGCCCATCCAGAGATGGTATGTAGAATTTTGAGTGTGCATTTGCACCAGCCGAGGTATCTGGATTACTTTCAGGGGAAGATGTTAACGGTTTTTCCAAGAATCTTTACTCCTTGATGGTGCAACTAAATAAGTTGAATAATTTGTGAGATAAATAATCCAGTAAATTATCTGATATACCGCACTTATACAGACATAATTCTATTTTTTACAATTCTTATTATACAATATTCAAGACAAAATTGTGATATCTAGAGACTAAAATTGAATATATAAATCATTATAGATTTGGGATTATTTCTCCTGCTTTGACAAAAATAATTTGGGAGGACTTCAACCACTGGGAATCAAAAGAACCCAAGTGAGTGGTAGTAATCAGAGTTTGAAATCGATCTTGAATGGCATCAAGCAATTGATTTTGGCGGGATAAATCTAATTCAGCCAGAACATCATCCAGTAATAGCAGGGGTGGTTCTTGGACGACTTCTTCAATTAATTGTAATTCTGCTAATTTTAAGGCTAGAACCAGCGTTCGTTGTTGACCTTGGGAACCGTATTGACGAGCAGGTGTCTGGTTAATGGTTAATTCTATTTCGTCTCGATGGGGGCCGACCAGAGTAGTGCCTTGGTGCATTTCAGCGATCGCTCGTTGCTGAATTTTTGCTAAAAAAGCTTGCTGCACTTCTTCTGGATGGTTATTTTCTAAAGGAATATTAGGCATGTACTTAATTTGTAGAACTTCTGTACTGCCACTAATACTGGCGTGCCAAGCGCTAGCAATGGGAGCTAATCTTTGAATGGCGCGATCGCGTCGTCTAATTACTCTGGTTCCTGTGGTAGCTAACTGTGCATCCCATACCGCTAATTCTGACTGTAAAGACGTTGCATTTAACGTCTCTACATGGCGTTTTAAAAAGGCATTGCGCTGACGTAGTACATGGCTATACTGATGCAAAATGTGAGCATAAACTGGTTCCAGTTGAATTAAGAGTGTATCTAACCAATTGCGGCGACCTTCCGGGCCACCGCGTACTAAGTCTAAATCCAAGCTGGAAAACTGCACTGCATTGAGAACGCCGAGAAAATCCATTTGACGGCGAATAGATTCACCATTGATAGCAACGCTACGGCGACCATTGCGGCGCAGGGTTAAGGTCAGGTCGCTAACACCTGTTTGTCGTTCAAGAGTGGCATTAATTTGAGCTATGGTTTCCCCTTCTTGAACTAAATCGCGATCGCGGGTCATTCGGTGCGATCGCAATGTCGCCAGCAACTCCACCGCCTCCAACAAATTCGACTTTCCCTGAGCGTTATTACCTACCAAAATTGTTTTGGCAGCATTAAACTCAACCTTTTGGTCTTGATAATTGCGAAATTGTCGGAGGTTTAGAGTTTTCAGGTACATGGTGGGGAATCGGGACTGGGGAATGGGGAATGGGGAATGGGTACTGGGGGGACAAGGAGAATAAGCAATACCCAATTCTCAATCGCCGATCCCCAATGCCCAATTTACACAGCCTTCTTCCCCATAATCCGCAAAAATATTTTCTCTGCTTCAATCCAGACAAACATTAAGGCACTGAAACCAATACAAACTCCCAATTCTTGCATATTCAAGTAGTGAGTACCAAAGAAATCTCGCAGGGGTGGAACGTAAACCAGCATCAACTGCAAAATCGTGGTGACGACCACAGCCGCTAATACAAAAATATTGGAGAAGGGATTCATCTCAATGGTCAGTCGGTTATTGGAGCGAATGGCGATCGCATGACCCATTTGGGCAATACACAAGGTAGTAAAAACCATCGTCTTCCAAGCTTCGGGATTTCCTTGATACCCGACAGCATGGGTATGTTGATAAGCCCACCACATCAAGGCAATGGTGATAATGGCAAATATTATCCCAATGCGAATTATATAAGAACCCAATCCCCTAGCGAAAATACTTTCGCGGGGACTAAAAGGCGCACGTTGCATGACATCCGGTTCAGGAGGTTCTACAGCTAATGCCAAGGCTGGTAAACCGTCTGTCACCAAGTTCATCCAGAGAATTTGTAAGGGAGTCAGGGGAACGCCTCCCAAACCGATTAGAGGTGCGGCGGCAATTGTGAGAACTTCACCAATGTTACTGCCCAAGATGTATTTAATAAAGCGGCGGATGTTGGTATAAACAACCCTACCTTCCTTGGTGGCGCTGACAATAGTGGCGAAGTTATCATCAAGTAACACCATGTCACTGGCTTCTTTACTGACATCAGTGCCAGTAATACCCATTGCAATCCCGATATTGGCTTGTTTGAGGGCTGGGGCATCGTTAACACCATCGCCTGTCATCGCCACAAATCTACCCCGGCGTTGCAGTGCTTGGACAATTCGCAGTTTGTGTTCTGGGGAAACCCTAGCATAGATGCTCACCAGGTCAACGTTTTGCTCTAATTCCTGGTCAGTCATCCGTTGCAATTCTTGACCGGTGAGAACGCGTACACCGGAGGGGTTGCCGGAGGCATCGCCTTCTTGAGCAATTCCCAAATCGGTAGCGATCGCTCGTGCTGTCAATTGGTGGTCGCCAGTAATCATCACTGGGCGAATTCCGGCTTCTCGGCACTGTTGCACTGCTGCCCTTACCTCTGGGCGTGGTGCATCTAGCATTCCCACTAATCCCAGCCAGACCAAATCTTTCTCAGATGCTTCATCGGAACCTTCTGGCGGGATTTCTGTGAGGGGTTTGTAGGCAAAACCTAGCACCCGTAGACCTTTACTCGCCATTTGGTCATTTTCTGCCAAAATTTTCTGGCGTTGTGATTCGGTTAAAGTAGCCGTGTCATTACCCAAATGAATCTGAGTGCAACGTGCCAGGGTTAACTCTGGAGAACCTTTGGTAAACATTAAATAAGGTTCCGATTGGAGAAAACCAGAAATTGCCGGGTCAATACCTCTCGAAGATGCGTCACCTGTGGCGATTCCCTCTACCTGAGAAATCACGCTCATCCGCTTCCGTTCTGAGGAAAATGGGAATTCTGCAACGCGAGGTAACTTACTGTTCCACTGGTCTTTTTCGATTCCCGCTTTTCCCGCTAAGGTGACTAATGCTCCCTCTGTCGGATCTCCCAAAATCGCCCATTCACCTTGTTCTTTTTGCAACACCGAATCATTACAAACGGCACAGGCAACTGATAACGCGGAGATTTCTGGAGACTCCTCTAGGGAAGTTTTTTGGCCGTTTAACTGAAAGTCTCCTGTGGGAGCATAACCTTCGCCGGTGACGCGAAAAGTTTTATTATTAGTGAAAACCGATTGCACCACCATTTTATTTTGAGTCAGCGTGCCAGTTTTATCAGAACAGATGGTAGTTACAGAACCTAACGTTTCCACTGCTGGCAATTTGCGAATTAAGGCATTTTGGCGCACCATTCGCTGGGTTCCCAGTGCCAAGGTAACGGTAATTACGGCTGGTAAACCTTCTGGAACCACAGCAACAGCCATACTCAAGGAAACCTCCAAGAGTTCTTGGATGTTTTTAAAACCTCCATCTTTGATGACACCACCAGCAACAACGATCGCAACGAGAATCAAAGAACCTGTAACTAAGACGTTACCTAGTTGAGTCATTCGTTGCTGTAACGGCGTAGGTTCATTTTCTACCGCTTGCAACATGGCAGCAATTTTGCCTAATTCTGTTGTCATGCCGGTGTTAGTCACCAGAACCTTCGCCCGTCCTTGGAGTACTTCGGTTCCTTGAAAGACTAAATTGATGCGATCGCCTAAATCTGTTTCTTCAGGCAATTTTAATGTTGCCTGTTTGCTAGCAGCGTGGGCTTCACCCGTTAATGCCGACTCCCGCACTTGTAAATTCGACTGTTCGATCAACCGTCCATCTGCGGCGATCTGCATTCCAGCTTCCAGCAGCATTACATCCCCTGGAACTAGTTCTTTCGCTGCTATCTCCACCAGTCTGGTATCGCGGATGACTCGCACTAAGGGAGAAGTCATTTTTTTCAAAGCTGCCAAGGCTTTTTCGGCGCGGCTTTCTTGGACATAGCCGAGTATGCCATTGAGGATGACAATTGCTAAGATAGCGATCGTATCTTTAAATGGCACTTCACCAGGCTTCAATCCGCCCGACTGCAAACGCATCAGGTCTAAAAACCCAGAAATTAGAGCTACGCCAATCAGCATCAACAACATAATGTTCTTGAACTGATCCAGCAGAATTTCCCAAGCACTACGGCCAGCAACTTCTTCAAGTTCATTGGGGCCGTATTTTTGCAATCTCTGTTGAATTTCTTGGGGTGTTAAGCCACTGTCTGCATTACTATTAAGCAGGTCTAGCGCTTTATCAACTTCTAAACTATGCCAAACGGCGGCACCTTCAGGCAGAGAATTAGCAGACATCGTGTAGGTCACAGCAAATGGTTACAAAATTCGATCATAATTTAGTGATGGCAAGAATTGCATCTTCTAAAGTTACATTAAGGCGATCGCCCAGTTGTATGAGTGTATATGTAATTCTTAACATTTGTAAATTCCTCCTTTTTTGACATAGTATTATTTCTCACGAAAGAGTTTATCGGAACATATTGTACCGATAATTATTAGTACCTCGCTGTAAACGTGGCGATCGAGAACCACTAGATGTACTTGGTAAGAGCAACGCCCATTGTGGGCAGTCTTTTAACTCACCACTCTTCATCTACCCCAATTAGGGGAGCCATTGCTCGACGAGGATTTTCCATATCCAGCAATTGCTGTGACGGCGCTTAAAACCGCTTGAGTCATGTTTCCTCCCTACCGAAAGGTGAGGGTTTTTTATACTTCCCCCAAGGTTTTATGAGTTTTGCACTCCCCACTTTGACCGTTAGCCAGATGTTTGGGCAAAGAACAATTCGACCGCTTACTGCTGCTACCCTGTGTGGCATTACTTTCATCAAAGATAGACTAATTGCCATTGACAGTATTAAAGGGCATCTACTGGAGATCGATCCCACTTCTGACAACAGCAAAATTCTTAATCCCCATCAAGTTAAAGAATTTACTGATGTCACTGGTATAGCGGTGTGGGAAGATACCCTCTGGGTGAGCCAAGAAAATAGTGTTTACTTGTGCAACCTCAATGCTTTGGGTCTAGAACATTTTGTAACATTGCCTTATCAGGCTGATGGCGTTGCTGTTTGGGAAACAACAGTTTATGTCAGCTGCCAAAGGCTAGGCTATATTCTGATTTTTGACCGCGAAACGCGAAAAGAAATTACCAGATTTCATGCCCCAGGCGTTGGCATAGAGAATTTAGCTGTAACTCAGGAAATGCTATGGATTTGCGATCGCACCGAACAATCGGTTTACGCGATGGACAGGGCCACAGGTGAACTGCAATTCAGCGTTCTGACCCCCTTTGAATGTCCTACAGGCATAGCAATCCATAAAAATGCCGAAACAGGCAAAGAAAGTATTTACATCGCCTACGCCTCAGAGGAACCTTATATCCGGGATAACCCCAATGCCGATCCGAGTCATGAGCTAACATTCCGCGATCGCACTTTTATTCATCCCCTGTATTATCATTACCAACCAGATAAGCGTTACGCCCTTTCCAATGGCTATCTGATTGAAATGTCTTATGCTGAGGAAATTGCACCTTTAGACGAGGTTAATTTACCCGATGTCGAATGGCGCATTGCTCTACCATCGGAAACTGAGCGTCAAAAGGTGAAACACGTTGAACCTATTGGTATACCCTTTACCGAAGAAGTGATAGAAGGGCAACGTGTAGCAGTCTTTAAATTTGATTCTCTTGCCCCAGGCGAACGGCATATATTTGGCTGGAAAGCACTTTTGGAAGTTCGAGGAATTAAATATCGGATTACACCCAGAGATGTAGAAGACGTTCCTGAACTTTCCCCAGAATTACAAACACGCTACCTAGTGGATGACGACGATTTAGCAATGGATACTACCATTGTTCGCCGTGCTGCCAGAGAAGCGATTGGTTCTGAAACCAATGTGCTGCGGAAAATGCACAGCATCCGCAACTACGTTTACGATGAATTATCCTATGGTATTAAACCTTACATTGACACGCCAGATACAGTTTTAGAACGGGGTGTTGGTTCTTGTGGCGAATATGTCGGCGTTTTACTTGCTCTATCCCGTTTAAATGGTATCCCTTGCCGCACCGTAGGCAGGTACAAATGTCCACCCCATAGTGACTTAGTAGGAGTACCGCTACAACCTGACTTTAATCATGTTTGGCTAGAATTCTACGTCCCGAATATTGGTTGGTTGCCAATGGAATCAAATCCTGACGATATCGGTGAAGGTGGCCCTTATCCGACGCGCTTTTTTATGGGCTTATGCTGGTATCACATTGAAATTGGCAAAGGTATCACCTTTGAAACCGTGACAAGCAAAGGGGCGCGGCTAACCAAAGAAGATATCCCCATCGGTGATTTGGCGATTAATCATATCCGCTTCACAATTCTTAAAGAATTGCCACCCTTTTAAATTAGGGCATTAGGAAAAGAACCCTGAAAACGTAGGGTGTGTTACGCCGTAGGCTAACGCACCTTAATACTCTCTGCCTAACTACAATTTTCGTCTACTTCTGAACTCTTGTTCTGATTCAAGTATTCTTCAAACAATTCAAAAAATTTCTGTAGTGCCTCATGCTCATCTACAGAATAGAAAAGAATTATTTTAGACCATGACTGACCTGAGTTAATTCCATATTTATCTTCAACCCATGATTGAAAACCTTCAAATTCCCTTTCTGGCTCAGTTGGAGGTACGCCAACTTCTCTTCTAGCAAAACTATATCCTCGTAAAAGCATATCTAGTCTAGTAATTGAACTAGTTCCTAGATACATTCCTGGTCTTTTCTTTATAGCACCTAGAATCTCCTTGTAAATATCAAACCGAGGAAACATCAAATCCTGACGAAGCCTTAAAATGTCTTCACTTTCTTGCCTTTTTGAATTGTTTTTCTGCTTTATAAACTTTTCAAATAATTCAAAAAAACTATAGAAAGCATTTCTGTCACTACCACAGGAAAATATAAGTATTCCAGCCCAAGATTGAGTTAAATTAGTTTTTTCTCTTTCTTGTATCCATTCTTGAAATCCTTCCATTGGGTAGCCTTCAGGAGTTAATCCTAAGTTACTTAGTTGACTTAAATACCCCCGACAAAGAAATAAAGGCAAGTAATTGATGGCTTATCTATGTACATAACTGGATTTTCTTTAATCTTTTGGAGAAGTGTAGAAAGATAATTCATACTAGTAACCTCTAATTTGATGAAGATTTAGTAATTGAACAGCCACATCGCGCTTTTATTGAAGTTAATCTTTCCTATCACGAAGGGGTGAATTCTCTGGTAGTATATCAGCACGAACCACATCGCTAATCCATTCTCCCTCAATATTATTGTTAGAATAATTTGCATAATCATTCCATGTCATGGTGTCGCCAGTTGAGTATTCATAAACGACCCCATGAGTTTGATTATTACCATCTCCATCATTTAAATGAATCCACGTTACATAATCACCAGATGGAGGATAACCACCACCAAATTCATTACCTCGATATTGAACTAAACTTCTAATTGCTCCTGGTACAGGTCGCCAACTTCTAAAATGATGAGTTACAAATTTGTCAGGATAACCAGACCTCCTGTAATGTACTGTTTGGTGGAATTTGTAATTATAAATAACTGAAGATTGACCTTGTGACCCACAAACTAAATTAAGTGGATAGAAAGAACAATATCCCTCCTGAGCTTTATTTGGAACCTGCTCATTTTGAGCTTTAGTTGTGCTAATTGCAGCCTTCGCAGGAGGAACTAATTCTGAGCCAGCAGAGGCACATTCAGCTTGAACAGCACAAGCATCTAGAGACGACAGCAATGCATAAACAGTTTGGGGTAAAATCCCCTTAAATATTAGAAGTAAAAGAAACGTCGAAATTCCTACAAATCTAAATACGAATTTATTTACGGTTAATGGCACTAATCTTAACTCCTTACAACCAAAGATAAAAATCAATGTATCTGACATCTAGGTTGTCTGATAGGAGAAGAGAATCAGTCCAGTAAAAATACGGGTATTTAGTAGATTTGTTTGAAAATTGAACCAAGGTAAATAAACTAATTAGCTATTAACTCTTAAACTGGGCAGTGGATATGATTGATGCTGCTTAAAATCGGCAAACTCACAGATGGAATTAAATGGGCAAAAGCGGCAGTGAGAGCCAGGATTAGGAGGGAAGATTTTACTAAAATTAGTAGTTTCTTCCTGATATTTGTGCAAATCGTGCTGATGCTTGTGGGCAACATTCGCTAAATCAAATTTTAAAGATTCTAATTCACTATTATTGATACTAATTAATTCAGACTTTTTACATATTTCCAAATTATAAAATGATGCGACAGCTTCTCGTCCAGGGTAAAGATAACGAGCCGCTAATAAATAAACTAATGCTTGTCGTTTGTCAAAAGCCGACTTACCAGTTTTGAAATCTAAAATATGTAAAGTGCTATCAGACTCAATAAAAACGCAGTCCATAGCTGCATATAAGCGAAAGCAATAATCTTCTTGCTCAACTACTATCGGTTTGGGAAAGCCTTCATCACCCGGAGTTAATTCGATAATATCTTTATCCAAAAGCAACGGCGCATCGTGATATTTTTGCAAAATTTGCAGTACGCGTTGCTGAACTTGAACGCTTGAGTTGCCTAATTTCAGTAGCTGTGCAACCCTTTCTACGCCATCTGCTTCCTTCAATAGATAGCTGTGATGATGAAACTCATAAATGCCTTTTTGGGCGAGTATGCCAATCCTCTGGGGTGCGGTGGCTTGTCCTAAAAGAGCTTTGACTTGTGGTTCGTGTTGCCGTGCTTTGATAAACCCCCGTCTCATCTGGCAATGCCAGCGTTCTTGCCCAGTCGCTGGGGCAACTAGAGACCAAAGGTGATAACTGGCAAAAGGTCGATCGGGGGTTGACATTGCTCAGAAACAGTGAGAGAAAATACGGTGGGGAGAAGTTTAAGCTAAGGCTTTCTTAGAAAAGAACTTCGAGTGATAATTGCTGCTACACACGCTTTGCAGGAAGCTTTTATAGTACTGATTATGTAAGCGGGAGCAAGTGGCAAAAATGTCCAGCAAGATAGAATTTGGCACTGATGGGTGGCGAGGGATTATTGCCGATGACTTTACTTTTCCTAATGTACGAAAAGTAACAAGAGCGATCGCCACTTATTTGGAAACAGCTTACAAAAAAGATAGACCAGTACTTGTTGCCTACGATACTCGCTTTTTAGCTGACCAGTTTGCCCAAATGGCGGCCCAAGTCCTGGCAGACTTGGGTTGGACTGTGAAAATTACCGATCGGGATTGCCCCACACCAGTAATTGCCTACAACGCCCGTCACCTAAATTCCGCAGGGGCGTTGATGTTTACTGCTAGCCATAATCCAGCACACTACTGTGGAATTAAATATATACCCGATTATGCTGGGCCTGCCACTCCAGAGATTACTGATACTATTGTGGCAAATCTAGAAAGTGCATCGGATGAGTTGCCTGGGAGCAAACCATCAGGTTCAATTTCAATTTTCGATCCGAAACCAGATTACCTGCAATTTATCTATACTCTACTTGATATAGAAAGAATCAAAAGCGCTAATTTAAAGGTAAAGTATGATGCGCTATATTCTACCTCTCGCGGCTATTTAGATGAAGTTTTACAACATAGTGGCGTTCAGCTAGAAAGTTTTCACGATTGGAGGGATGTTTTATTTGGCGGTGGAATGCCGGAACCCAAAGGAGAACAGTTAGTTGAGTTAGTGGAAGCAGTAGTTCGCGATCGCGCTGATTTGGGTTTGGCGACAGATGGAGATAGCGATCGCTTTGGTATCGTTGATGAGCAAGGAACTGTCCTCACTCCCAATACTGTGCTGTTAGTTCTAGCACGACATTTAATTAGAAATAAAGGTAAAACTGGCGCGATAGTCCGCACTGTGGCTACAACCCACCTGCTGGATAATTTCGCTGCTAAAAATGGGCTGCAAATTTACGAAACACCAGTTGGTTTTAAATACATCGGCGAAAAAATGCGCGAAACTGCTGTATTAATTGGTGGGGAAGAATCAGGTGGATTGAGTATTATCGGGCATATTCCCGAAAAAGACGGGGTATTAGCCGATATGCTGGTGGCAGAAGCGATCGCTTATGAAGGCAAACCACTAAGTCAAATGGTGGCAGAAGCGATCGCAGAAGCCGATGGCCCACTTTACAACAACCGCCTAGACTTGCACCTCACAGGGGCGCACAAAACAGCCGTCATCGACTCCTTTACTAAAAATCCACCTACAGAGGTAGCAGGAATTCAAGTCAAGGAAGTAGGACGTAAAGATGGTATTAAGCTGTATTTGGAAGAGGGTAGCTGGGTTTTACTGCGTCCTTCCGGTACAGAACCACTGGTGCGCGTCTATCTCGAAACCAACACTCCTGAAAAACTCACCAAAATCGCCCAAGAGTTAGAGAGTGTCATTGCCCAATTAGAATCATAAGAAAAAGGAGTTAGGAGTTAAGAATTATTAATTTAGAAATCTTAACTTCTATTAACAGCGAAGTGTAAGGGCACGGCAGTGCCGTGCCCCTACCGGTGTACCTCACTCGACCGAGAAACGCTATATATAACTTCCCACTCCTCACTCCTCACTTCAGTAAAAATATGAAAACTCTCGCTCCTTTTTTTACATCTTTAGTTGTAGCGGTTTGGGTAATTGCGATCGCAATTATTTCAGTCCAAAATGCCACACCCATATCGTTAAAATTCTTAACATTCCAATCGATTCAAATACCAATGGGTTTAGTTCTGGCTTTTAGTGCCGTTGTCGGGTTAATTGGCATGGCACTGCTGCAACCTCTGTGGGGACTTACTGGTATTGGCCAGGGTAATTCTCGATTAGAAGACGATGCCGAATTTTTTGTTGATGATGAAGATTTTTAAGGTTTGAAAAAACATACAGAAGTACACCAGTTAAATACTCTTCATCTACTGATATGCACAATTGTGTCATAAGCCAGGAATACAAGGGACTTCCAAATAAAAAAATAACCAATCGCTGTGTAAGCAGTTCTTGCAGAGGGATCTTAGCTGAGGGAGTAAGAAAAATATAATCTGAATAAATTTTTCTGGAAGTCCCTTATCCATAAACATTACATTACGGATTAAAATAACTGAAGGCTTCTGAGAGGTAATCAGCAGCAGATGCCACAACTGCGATCGCACTTTCATAATCTAAACGTGTTGGCCCCAAAACTCCCACACTTCCAACTGGTATTGAACCTCGGCGATAGGTGGAAGAAATCAAAGTACAGCTGCGAATCGGTTCTAAGGGATTTTCTGCACCAATACGAACCGTTACCCTTGATTTCCCAGCATCCTCTGGTTCTGGTTCCTCAAATATTAATCGCCATAGTTGGTCTTGTTCTTCTTCCAGCAGGTGGATAATTGTTTGTACCTGCTGTAGCTGAGAAAATTCCGGCTGGCGCAAAACTTCTGATACACCCCTAACCATAATTTGGGTTGCAGTCGGCGCAAGAGTGCGACTAGTCAATTCCGCAACTGAATTTTTCAAGAATTCCCCGTAGCGTTGGAATTCTTGATCTAGTTCGCTCCAGTTGAGGTTGGGTAATTCCAACAGACTTCGCCCCCGCAAATGGGTATTCAAAAAGTTAGAAACAATCTGCAACTCGCGATCGATTACCTCTGAATCCCGTTGTGTTTCTTCTGATATTGGCGACAAATCCATCAATTTGGAATGCGTTTCATAACCATCGGTAACAACAATTAACATAATCCGCCCAGCTTCAATTTGCACTAATTGCAGATGTCGCAATAGCGCTGTAGTCGTTTGCGGCATGGTAATCAAGCTAATGCAACCACTTAAGGTTGCTAAAATTTGCGCGGCTCCTTGTAGTAGGGTTTCTAAACTCCGATCTTCCCCCTGAAGATGCTTGTGCAGTGCTACTTCTACTTCTCGCCCTAAAGCTTCCGTACCACTTCCCTGCGGGACGCTGCGCGAACGTGGAAGCAAGCTATGCGTAGCGTCTGTCTGCGACACGCTGCGCGAACGCAGAGAAGGTGTAATTAGCTGGTCAACATAAATGCGATAGCCTGAGTCTGATGGTACTCGTCCAGCAGAAGCGTGTGGTTGGTAGAGTAATCCAGACTTTTCTAAAACGCCCATGACATTGCGAATTGTGGCTGAACTTACACCCAAGTCGTACTCTTCGACCAAAGCCTTTGAACCAACAGGCTCTGCTGTAGCAATGTAGTGACGTACCGTTGCCCAAAGTATATGCTGTTGTCGATTTGTTAACTGGACTTCCATAGGGTATGTTTTGCTAGAGGCAAATTTTAATCAAATTCTGGAAAAAATTCTGGATTTGATCGAAAAAAAAGAATATTAATAATTGATTAAGATAACAAATTATAGAATTATATTGTGATAATTAATTTTAAGGTTCACGCACAACACCTTTTAAAATTGCACTCTAAATAGAATTTAGGCTTTTGCAGCCAAGGCTGAAAGTTTGGATTTATAACATCCTTTATCAGCTTATTTTTGCATTATTCTACACTGATAAAAGTATTATGGGATACGTATTTTTGCGGCGATCGCAGCGAATATTTGGGTGGAAAAGTTCCGTAAGGATGTAGCAAGTTGAGAAACTTGCTAACTTGATGTAGTTATGTTTTCACAATCACAAAAGCCAGATGGAAGAGTTAATTTCCATTCCATCTGAGTAATGCACCTAAACACGAGCTAATACTGGGGAGTTGAATGGTCTACTAAGATGGAGTAAGCGTCAATACCGCCCGAAATATTTTGCACATTTGTAAAACCTTGAGCAATTAACCATTGGCACATCTGGGCAGAGCGAATACCGTGGTGGCATAATACAAGGGTTTCAGCTTGGGGATTGAAGAGGGTAGGTACTTCATCTCCCCATTCGGCAAATTTACTCAAAGGTAGGTTGACAAAGCCCTCAATGCTAGCGATCGCCAATTCTTCTGGTTCTCGCACATCCACTAGCTGTATACTTCCATCACCAGAGGAAAGACGTTTTGCCAGTTCTTCTACACTAATCTGGTTCATGGGTTGACTAAAAGAATTCCCGATAAACAGTCCTAATCTTATTTTATGGTGACAGAAAATCTCTGCCTTTGCATGAGTATCCATTCTCAAGAAGGCTGATAAATTCTGCTAGGCTTTCTGCTTAAATGGCTGTAAACCGTCTTTTTTAAAGGTTTAATGTGAATAGTCAACGTTCATTTATTGGTTTTATCGTCGCAGGTGCGATCGCACTGCTAGTAATTGCGATCGCTGGCTTTTACTGGTTTTTCGCCAAAAATCCGGCTAACCTGATTGCTTCTACCTCCCAGCCTAGTGCAGCAATATTCGTGTCGAAACTATCTCCTGCAATGGTTTCATTGCTAGCCAATCCCGATCAGTTACAGGCGTTGGATCGTGAAGAGGAACTATCTAAACTCAAAACCAGTTTATTTGCCAAGAGTGGCATAGATTATAAACAAGACGTGCAACCCTGGTTAGGGAAAGAAATTACATTAGCGATCGCCACCTTAGATATCGATCGGGACTCAGAAAACGGACAGCAGCCAGGGTATCTGTTAGCACTAGCAACCAAGCAACCAGAGAAAAGCCGCGAGTTTCTGGAGTTGTTGTTTTCCAAACGGGCGTTAGCTGGCGCAACCTTAGCTGTTGAACAATACAAAGGCGTAAAGCTGATTTCTGATAATCAACCAAAAAAGGATTTGCTTGCAGGTGCGGTTGTTGGTGAAGGTTTTGTGTTGTTTGCTAACGATCCGAAAGTATTACGAGATGCAATCAATAACGTCCAAGCACCCGATCTAAACTTGACTAGCTCCCCCGAATATCAAAAAGCTACCAAAGAACTACCTAAAGGGGGTGTAGCTGTAGCATTCTTGAATCTTCCCGTTGTGGCAAAATGGCAAGGCTTAGAACTACCAGAACAACTTTATAATAGTGAAATTATTTCTCTGGCGTTGAATCCCAAAGGATTGCTAGCAGAAACCACCTTTTTAACTTCATCGGAAATTCTTTCTCCATCCTCGCCACTATCTAAACCTGTGGGAGCATTGCACTATGTTCCAGCATCCGCAGGTTTGGCAATTTCCGGCTCAAATTTGAGTAATTTGGGTAAGAGTGATTTAGCCAAACTTTGGAGCCAAGCAACAGCTACTATATATGGTTCTGGGGAAGATGTTGTTTCTCGGTTAGCAAAACCTTTGGTGGATGTTCAAAAACGCTGGGGGATAAACTTACCAGAGGATATTTTTAGCTGGGTACAAGGAGAATATGCCGTAGCATTGTTACCTGCGAAAGAGCAAACAAACCCTCATTGGATTTTTGTAGTAGAAAAATCTGAGAGTGTAGAATCAGGTATTGCTCGTTTGGATGCGATCGCATCATCTAACGGACTGAGCATTAATACCCTGACTATAGACAAGGAAGACAAGCAAAAAATCTCGGCTTGGACAGAGTTAACTACGGCGACTAAAAAAAGTGATGTTAAAGAAAGAGCATCTTTCACTATTGAAACAAAAGTGCGGGGATTGCATACAGCTTTAGGAAATTACGAAATTTTCACTTCTGACTTAGAAACTATGGATGAAATTCTTACAACTAAGGATAATTCCTTAATTGACAATCCCAATTTCAAAGATAGTATCGCTGCTATTCCCTTACCCAACCAAGGCTACATATATCTTGACTGGACAAAGAGCCAGAATTTGTTAGAGCGTCAAGTACCAATTCTCAAACTAGCAGAAGTTTTAGGGAAACCGTTTTTTGATAAATTGCGATCGCTTACAGTCAGCAGTTATGGAACTGACACGCGATCGCTTAAAGGTGGTGTTTTCTTCCAACTTAATAATTCGTGAGATTTTCACAACGAGTCAAAGTGTAGAAGGTATAGCCCGAAGTAAAAGAACCCCACCCCCAACCCCCTCCCCGCAAGCGAGGAGGGGACTATGATGTATTTTGCTTTCTGCCTTTTTTTCTCCCATGATATTTACGTAGATTTTCTGTAGCATTTGCTATTTGTATTTGTAATCTTTGGATAGGTACTGGCTGCTGGCTGAGAAATTTAGGTTCGACGTGGCAGCGAGTATCAAATATATCAGAAATAATTTACACAATACTCAGGTAGCGATCGGTAATGGGCAAGGCAATTGGCATTGATTTAGGGACGACTAATTCTGTCGCTGCTTTTAAGTTAGCAGAAGTGGAAGTGGTGACAGCTAACGATAACACGCCCCCAGATAGGAAACTGACGCGATCGGTCGTTGCTTGTGAGCAAAATAAATTTTTGGTAGGAGAGCAAGCTTACAACCAACTTAGAGCTAACCCTGAAAACGTTGTTGTTTCCATCAAGCGCCTAATAGGAAGAGGTTTTGGTGATCCAGCCGTACAGAAACAAAAGTCAGAATTTGGTTACAAAATTGCTCAACCAAGTCAGGGAACAGACAACGGTATTGCAGTCTGGCTAGGAGGCAAAGAATATCAGCCAGAGGATATTTCTGCTGAAATTCTTAAAAAAGTTGTGCAAAATGCCCAAGCTTATCGCCAAGGAATTGGTAAAACAGGCGAAGTCATAGACCAAGCAGTTATTACCATCCCCGCTTACTTCAATGACAAACAACGTCATGCAACCCGTACAGCTGCACTCAAAGCTGGAATCACTCCCTTAGAACTGCTACCGGAACCCACAGCCGCGGCCATATCTTACGGTTTTTCTCCAAATGGGGATGATTTTAAAACAATTTTAGTTTTTGACTTTGGCGGTGGTACATTTGATGCTTCAGTGATTCAAGCAGCAGGAACTTCATTTATTGAACTGGGAAAAGCTGGGGATTTATGGTTGGGAGGAGATGACATTGACTCTCGGATTATCAAGTTTGTTAAACAGCAATTTTCCCAGGAAGAAGGAATTGCTGATATTGATGGCTTGATTACCAAAATGCCGCACTATCAACGAGTGCGATTTAATGCAGATTTGAAGTTAGCAGTAGAACGCGCCAAAGTTGAACTAAGCACTGCTACAGTATCTCGCATTGCTCCCGCTACTCAATTACTCGACGAATTGGGTATTGCCATTCCGATTGAAGTAGAAATCACTCGTGAGCAATTTGAGGAAATAATTTCTGATTTGGTGGAGCGATCGATTCAGATTTGCCGCCAAGCACTAGAAGACGCTGAACATCACCTAGAGATGATAGATGTAGTGTTATTGGTTGGCGGTTCTTGCCAAATTCCTGTAGTCCAACGCAAAGTCAGAGAAGCCTTTGGAGCCGATAAAGTAATGGTGCATCCCCGCCCGATGTATGCGGTGGCTGAGGGTGCAGCAATTGTCGCGGCTGGACAAACAGACAAAGTAACAACAGTATCCCGTGATTATTTTATCAAGCTGGTGGATGACAGAGAGCAAGTAATTAAGCGGGGTGATATTTTACCAGTGACGACATCCCACACTTTTAAAATTGCTGCTGATGGACAACGGTTGATTCACTTTAAGTTTTTCAGCCCCGATCAAGTAAGGGAAGATTTGGATGGGATATATGAAGATGACAGTATTGGAGATATTTGGTTGGGTTTAAACCAATCTTATCCAAGAGGGACAGAAGTTTTAGTCAACCTGGAGTTAGATGAAAAAAATAATGGTCTAGGGATGACTGCGACATTAAAAAATGACCCTTCAGAAAGAGTGAGTTGCACCTTTTCGCGGGGACGCTCAGATGAGAAAATATATAAGGGATTAGAAGAAACGATCGCAGAACTCAACGACCAAAACTTAACTCATCTTGGTGTAGAAGAAGCGCTGAAGTTAGCGTTACCAGTGGTGCAGTTAAGTAACCAAATCATCGATCCGAAGACTGGAGAGGAACGCAGCGATTTACGCGATCGCGCTAGTGCAAACTTGAAAAAATTCCAGGTATCTATGTCTAAGGAAAGCCTACAAGCCGAGTACCTAATGAATGAATGCGATCGCGTAGTTAAACTTTGCGGCTCCATAATTCCCCAACCACAGCAGGAACGATTACAAAAACTAAGTCAAGAATTGCAAGATGCCATCAACACCAATAACCTCTCCAAGATGGAATCTCAGAGTGAAGATGCAAGACGAGAACTTGACAATCTACCCGATCAAGTCCAGCTTATTCAAGCTTGTTTTTTAGCAATCCGTCAAGCCCACGCAGTTGCACCTACTCAAGCAAATGCCATGTCTGACAAACTTTTTCGGATGCTTGGCGCTATGGAAAGCGATGATGGAAACGAAGCCAATCGCTTATGGAATGAATTGCAACCAGATGTCAAGCGTTGGATAAATGAAGAGTTACCCAGCAACAGCATTGTCACAGGGCTAACGCGATGAAGATGAAGCTCGACTGTCCTGTGTGTGATTACCAAGAAATTGAAGGTGATACTTGTCCTAACTGTGACACCGACCTTTCTGTAATTCGGATGCTTAAAGAATTACCGCAGGTAGAAAATCCTCTGCAACAAGTGAAAATTAGCAAATGGCAACTAGGAGTTGCTTTACTGCTGCTAATTATCGGCATTGGGTTGGGAGCAATGAGCAGTTTTATATTCCTGCAACCGCAGTTACAGACATTAACTGTCTCTTCTCCCGATCCAATTATTAGCGATCGCCCAACACTACCAGTTAATAATGCTCCTGTGACAGCTAAGGAACCCCTAAAACCAATTACCTATACTGTAAAATCGGGAGATTACCTCAGCGCGATCGCCGAAAAATTTTGTGGTAAGGGAACCTCTTGGCAAGTAATGCTTAAAGCCAACCCCCAACTCAAAGGGCGGGAAGATGATATAGACGTAGGGGATGTGTTAAAAATCCCTAACTGCAAGGATGGCGCTTAATGAGCATCCTCGATAGTTTGAATGCTTTAACTAAAAATTTACTGGGAGTGGGCATTGTTGATGCCTGGAAGCAAGCGCCACAGACTAAAGAAGCCAGTCAAAAAGCCGCACAATTAGCCCAAAACAAACGTCTGCGAGAAGCGGTAATGATTGCAGAAAAAGCTCTCGCAGTCTGGTCGAGAAAACCAGGTTTTTGGGAGCGTTTGATTTGTCAATTGCTGCTGGGGAAGCTGTTAGACAATCTTACCCAGCAACTAAAGCAGTGGCGCTATCAAGTAGCAGAAGTAGATAAACTAGCTGCTAATGCTAAAACCATTCTCAAGCAAGATACAGGCGATCCTTTAGAAGCGCAAATACTTGCAAATGCGATCGCCATTTATCAACGCTGTACCAAAATTATCCACGACGATCGCATCTCGCGGGTAATCAAGCAGCACCAACAAGAACTGCAACGGCGACAGCAGTTTTTGAATTTAGTGACACAGGCCCAGTCTCAGGCAGAAAATCGGTTTTATAAAAATGCGATCGCAGTTTATCTAGAGGCACAAAAGCTTTATTCTACTGAGTCTTTAGAAAAGGCGATCGCTGCAAGTCTTGCCCAAGTCCAACAAGAAGAAATTTATGATGCTGCTTTAAAAAAGGTGCAACAAGCTGAAAGTGAAGGAAGATTACAGAGAGCGATCGCACTTTTAAAAAATGCCCTGATTAACTTTTCTCGCTCTGATGGACTTGATTTACTCCAAAAGTTACAACAAACACTTAAAGGAAGAGAACAGTATCGCCAAGGGCTAGCAGCAGAAAAATCGGGTGATTTTAAGGCGGCTGCATCCCTTTATAAAAATGCTAAATTGCTCTTACCCAACTCTACATACTGCCAAATCCGGTTAGCACTTGTGGCAATTAAAACTCAAGCATGGGCAACCGCACTAACTCACCTAGAAGCTATAGCTGGAGAACAAGCTGCTTACTTACGGGGTTTTGCCTACGCCCAACAAGAAAATTTACAGGTAGCTTATAAAGAATGGCTTGGGTTGACTACTCCTAATATTGCCAAGCAACAAGAAATTATCAAAAACCTTTCCCAACGCCAACGCTTGCTAAGACTACAGAATATAGAGCAACTAGTAAAAGCTGAAAATTGGGAAAATGCTAAAACAGAAAGTACAGAATTCATCCAAAAATTTGGTTCAGATCCGTTAGTTGAGAAAAATCTCAACGAGCATATTCAGCCACGTTTAGAAGTGGAAGTATGGCAAGAGAAAAACTGGAGAATTATTGCCGATAAAGCTGAAAAAGCTTGGATTTCACAGCCTAATATTACTACATTACATAATTGGGCAATAGCAAATTATTATCTTGCTAAAACTGACCCTATAAAGTTGTTAGATGTGATAATTTCATTCTCAACAGCGTTGGCAAATATAACTGAAGATCCGACCCTTAAAGATGTGCCTTGGCTAGAAAATAAACCTGTACAATTTACCTCAGTCTCTTTGGAATTAAAACGCCAGATAACAGTATTAATAGATACTTGGAAAGATAAAAATATTATTGAATATTTAAACCTACGCGATAGCTACCGATTAGAAGTAGTATCTCTAAACCTCATGGGTGAGCCATCAAAGTGGGGAATGAAAATAAAGGATATATTTATCACACCTGGTTGTTATCAGCATTACCTTCCTGAATGGCAAGGTATTTTTGACAATAGGACAAATGCTAACCAAAAAATTCTAAATTCCCTTTATACAAATTGGGGATTAGCTATGGCTGCTTGTTTAGAAGGAGATTACCAAAGAGCAATTCAACTTAAACCCTCAACCACAGATAATTCTGATATCGTAGCATTTGCTCAAAAATTTGTCGCTTATCACGAAGGTTGCTATCAGCTACAACAGCAAAAATGGCGAGAGGCAATTATTCCTCTGAAGCAAGCAAAGCCAGAAATTCAAGCTAGTAAGGATTGGCAAGAAGAAATAGACAGACTTTGTGGATTACAACGTCAAGCAATATCAGAATCTCAAGAAAATTTAGAGTTTGCCCAATTTTGGTACGATCTTTTAGGAAGTAGAGACGCTAGAAGTTATCTAGCTGAGTATAAGGCGGAAGAAATACGCGAACAAATTGCTAATGAACAAATTTCACCAGCAATAGCCCTAAGAGAACTACAAAAAATAAAAGAAATTGACAATCAGAATCCTATTGTAATTGACTTAATTCAGAGAATTGAATTTAACCAAGAATTAGAATTAATTGAGAATTTATTAAAAGATAATCAATTTGAAGAAGCTGTACAACGTGCTAAGAAATCCCAGCATCAACGTCTACGTAATATTGTGTCAGACATTTGTGTAGATATATTAATCAAGGGGTTCCAAAATCGGGATTTAGGATTTGAAGATATTTATCAATTAGGATATTGGGCTTATGAACTTTGTCCAGACGATCCAAATGTCCAAGAAGTTTACGGATTTAGCCAAGAACTGAAGGATATTCAAAATTTAATGAAATGCGATCGCTTTGATGAAGCTGTTCTTCGTGCCAAATACTCACAACATGACTCTATTCCTCGCTATGTAGCTGAATTTTTTATTAATACCTTAGTTAAAGGTATCCAAAACCGCGATTCATCTTTTGATTTAATTCAGCAATTAGGTCGTTGGGCTTATGAACTTTGTCCAGAGGAACCTGCTTTTCAAGAAATTTACCACAGCCTAAAGATTCGTTAATTAAAGGTATCTAATGGAATACAATCCTTACGACATTCTGGGTGTATCCCCAGCAGCATCGAAAGCTGAAATTGCAAAAGCTGTAGCAGTGGCAATGAAGCAGAAAAAACATCCTGTGGATATCATTGCTAAAGCCCAAAAAAGCTTATTAAAACCAGAGGAACGCATCATTGCCGACTATTTGCGTCCTATACTGCCCACCATTAAGCAGTTCAAATATAGTGATTTATCAGCTTTGCTTCAGCCAGCACCTAGACTGATGTTATTGCCAGAATTTGATGGATTAGAGCAAGCGATCGCTCAGTCTGCCCAAGAAGAACGCCTAGAGCGAGAGCCTTTACCGATGACGCTATCAGAACTATTCACAGAGGGCATTATAGCTTGTAAAGAGGAACGTTATCCCAAAGCGATAAAATATCTCGAAGACTACTGCCAAGGCTCTACAGACCCGAATAGTAAAGATTACATTCAAGCCCAAATGTGGCTGATTAAAGTGTATAAAATAGTTGGACAGTTAGAAAGAGCGATCGCGCTTTGTCAGCTTCTGACTAACCATACTCATCCCCAAGTGCAAACTTGGGCAACTAAAACTTTACCAATATTATCAAAAGAGGTTTCCCATGTTTAATTTTATTCTCAGTAAAGAGAAGTGCGACTTAACCATACAAAAATTTGGCAACCTCCAAAAGGAAAATGTTTTACTACAACAATCCTTGCGAGAACAGCAAACTCAAACCGCAGCAAACGCTGAAGATTTATTTTTAGAACTGCTAGAAATTGGTGATGCATTAGAAGCATTACTGGATTATCTAGAACAGAATTCCAATCCCAGCCCAGAGTTTATCCAGCGTTTACCCAAGTCTGTGGGGGCGGTTAATCGAAAGTTTCTCGGTATACTAGCAAAGCGTCATGTATTACCTATAGAAATAGAACTGCAAAGTACACAACCAGATTTTAATTTATGCCGTGTTGTCGATCGTGAAGAAAGAAATGATCTAGCAGACCAAACAATTACTAAAATCGTCCGTAGAGGGTTTTATTTAGGAGAGAAAACCCTACGTCCAACAGAGGTAATCACATCTAAATCATCAGTTGAAGAATCGTAGTTGCTGTTTATATCAAGAGATTGCCTAGCAATTAGCCGTTTACTCTCAAAACCCTTTATTGTGGCACATTTTAATGTGGCACAACCAACTGAAATTTCACTGGAATTTTTTCATTAGAATATGTATATATCATTACTAATTTAACAGCCTGTTGGAGGGCTACTATGAAATACTGTCGCCCCCGACTTCAGTTTACCGGCGGCTGGTTGTTGGCTATACTTACTGCCATCACAGCGACTCCTGTAATCGCAGAAACAGCGAATTTTGGTACTTTCAACTTATCAGCAAACTTTAATGCAGCACAAGGGACAGTGCAGGGGTTTACAGGTGGTTCTTACTCATTGTCTGCCATCAGTAACCGCGATCGCGATCAAAAAGCATGTATAGGCTTTGCCGATCCCAATCCAGATCATATTATGGTTTTAGAAAAAGACTTTTCCCAGCTGACAATACAAGTAGATAGCGGGGGAAGCGACACCACTTTAACGATCCAAGGCCCAGATCAAAGTACGATTCGTTGCGGCGATGACACTGGCAAAAGCAAAGATGCTAGCGTTAGCGATCGCAACTGGAAAAGTGGCACTTATCGGATTTGGGTAGGTACATTTAATCCTGGGGTCAAACGCGATTACACTCTGACAGTGGAGCAGCAGTAGAGGCAGGGGGGCAGAGGAGGCAGGGGGAAATAATTGAACAAGTCTCCCTTGTTTCTTCTTCATTCCCAATTCCCAATTCTTACGTGCAACGCCTGAGAGGATAATATGGGAGAGTAGCTTGTTGTGCTTTCCGAGGGTGCTATCTCGTGCTATCTATACTGCGTGCTGACTTTCGTATCATATTTGAACGTGACCCAGCTGCCCGTAACTGGTTGGAAGTTTTATTTTGTTACCCTGGTTTGCAAGCCCTGCTATTCCATAGGCTGGCTCACTGGCTGTATACTGTCGGTCTTCCCTTTATTCCCCGCCTGATTTCTCACGTGGCTCGGTTTTTGACTGGAATTGAAATCCACCCTGGTGCAGCAATTGGGCAAAGCGTGTTTATTGACCACGGGATGGGTGTAGTAATTGGTGAAACTGCGATCGTGGGAGACTATGCCCTAATTTATCAAGGTGTCACCCTTGGAGGTACTGGTAAAGAATGTGGTAAGCGTCATCCAACTGTGGGTGAAAACGTCGTAGTCGGGGCTGGAGCAAAGGTACTGGGCAATATCCAAATTGGGAATAACGTCCGTATTGGTGCTGGTTCTGTTGTTCTCAGAGATGTGCCTTCAGACTGTACTGTGGTAGGGGTGCCTGGGCGCATCATGTATCGTTCTGGAGTTCGGGTTTCACCTCTTGAACACAATAACTTACCAGATTCAGAAGCTCAAGTAATTCGTGCTTTAGTAGACCGAATTGAGGCGTTGGAAGAACAAATACAAACTCTTCAGCGCACCAATTCTTCAGAAAAAACTCCTGTTTTAGTGGGTTGTTTAGCCACCAAAGAAGATGAGCCAACCCACGATACTCGCTGGTGCAACCTCAAAGATAAGACCATCCAGCAATTTTTAGATGGTGCTGGCATTTAGTTAAAAGTCAAGGGTTAAAGGTCAATCTTTTGACTCTTGACTAAATCACGGATTAATTGCTTCGCTAGACCACTCTTGCTGTTGATTACGGTGGTAAAGCCATCGATTTTGTGGTTCGCCGCGTAATTCTAAATGGTCTACCTGCACTGGGTCGAGTAGCAGTAGACAAAAATTAGGGACTGGTTCAACAGGATCGGGTGGTGATGGCTCAAAGGCTTCTGCTTCTTTGATTCTGGGTTTACCAGGATGAGGCCAAGCAAACTGTAAACGTGCAGCATCACTCAGTTCTTGCCAGATTGCGGTTCGGGCTGGGTGTAAATCCTGGTGATAATCATCACTGCTGACTAGGGTCAAATCGCCATTGATGCGAAATTGTTCTCGTGTATTGGGGAAATACCAGCAAACTTCCGCCCAAGGTTGTTGCTGTATCTGGTCGGCTTTAGCGCTACGAGTATCTGTGATAAATCTTAGCTTGTTTGTATCTTCTAGGAAGCCGCGAAAGACTAGGGTACGATTAGCGGGGCGACCGTTTGGCTGCACTGTTGCTAGTTGCAGGTAACGGGCATAAACAAGACTGCGGTTGCGATGGAGTGCATGAGCGATCGCACTTCGCCAAGGAGCAAGAGACATAACTAATATAATTTGTAATTCTTGAAAGTCAGATTCAATCTGGGTTTCCAGGTTTGCATCTGTTGCCTTATTTTAGACAATTGATACAACACAAAGTCAATAATTTACAATCCTCTCTGTACGTCTGCGTGAACCTTATCCCCAATTCAACTGATAATATACAGAATCTTGTATAAATTCGCAGGTAACTTTATGGCAGAAATTCAAGTCGGTATTGAGGGTGAAGGCGCACCAGCAGCAGCCGAGGCTTTGCTAGAAATTCCTGGAATATCGGGAAGCTACGAAGTTCCTAGCCAAAAAGAGGCGACTCTAGCAGCTGTTGCTACCATTGTCGGCATTGTGGGTGGTGTTGCGGCTTTAGCTGAACAAATTCGCAAATGGTATCAAGAATGGCATAAATCTCATCCAGGGAAGCAATTTGATGTGGTCATTCTTGACCCTGATAATGGAAACAGGATTTTACTCGAAGAAGCTACTATAGAGGAAATCACGGAAATCCTCAAATCTATTAGCAAATAAGTGCAAACTATCCGCATTCAACTTCGGGAAAGTACGCAGGAAACAGTTGAACTCAGGTATTGGCTACCTCAAAAAAATCACTATGAATCACGTCGCCTGAAATTGTCAGAAATCGCTGATTTACTCAAGCAAGGCGAACGAGATTACTATAAACTGCTGCCCAATTTACCAGGAATCGGGAAGCAGTTATTTTTTTGGTTGGATGGGGACGGACGCTGGTTGAGTCGGGGAATTGCTGACTGTCGCGGTGAGGGGTTGGTAATTGCCATTGATACTGATAAAAAACTGGCGCATCTACCTTGGGAAGTGCTGCATGATGGTGAGGATTTTTTGGTAAAGCGGGTTAATCCGGTGGTTTTGCCTCTGCGCTGGATTGAGAAAGAAACTGAAGGGTTTTCTGTAGAAGCACGACAATTGCGAGTATTGTTTATGGCAACCGACCCGGAAGATGTGGAACCAAAGTTAGAGTTTGAACAGGAAGAGGCGAGAATTCTGGCTGATACGCAAGATTTTGCTGTCGATTTGCGGGTGGAAGAAAGCGGTTGCGTTAGCGAGTTGGGTAAGGTGTGGAGTCGCTATCTTGATGACTTTGATGTGTTTCACCTCACTGGACACGCCTCAATTACTCCTGGTGAAGCGGGAAAGAACCCCACCCCCAACCCCTCCC
>NZ_JBALBW010000019.1:0-4083 GCF_036919895.1 Nostoc sp. | reverse complement strand
AGCCGTAACGCACCTGATTCCAAGGTTTTGGTGCGTTATGCTGACGCTAACACACCCTACGTATCTTTTCAAAAATCAAATATTAGTCCTATACATGCTTCCGAAAAAAAGTAGCATCTCATTGAGCTACTTTTTAGTATCGTCTTTAATCACTGAGTTTTTACTATATTTAAAAAGTAAAAAAGTGGGCACTGCCCACTCCACAAAAATCTAGCCCTTAACACAAAGAACTTGCTTAAGTGTTGCTACAACTTCAACCAAATCAGCTTGATTTTTCATTACTTGTTCTATAGGTTTATAAGCGCCGGGAATTTCATCTAACACGCCCTCATCTTTGCGGCACTCTACACCATTTGTTTGCTCTATCAAATCATCAAGTGTGTAGACATTTTTTGCCTTATTTCTAGACATCAAACGCCCTGCACCGTGGGAGCAAGAACAGAAGCTGTGAGCATTACCTTTACCCTTAACAATAAAAGACTTTGCCCCCATCGAACCAGGAATAATTCCATAATCTTCAGTCTGGGCGCGGACTGCACCCTTGCGAGTAACGTATACATCCTCACCAAAATGCACTTCTTTCTCGGCGTAATTGTGATGACAATTAACCTGTAATAAAGGTTTAGTTGCCTTTCCACCGACTAAATGCTTCTCAACTATGTGCTTAAAACGCGCCATCATCACATCGCGGTTGACACGCGCATAATTTTGTGACCATTGCAAATCGTGCCAATACGCCTGGAATTCTGGCGTACCAGCGACAAAGTGAGCCAAATCTGGGTCAGGTAATTTATTACCTGCCATTTTTGCTAATTCTCTAGCTGTGTGAATATGACACTGGGCGAGTTTATTGCCGATGTTACGCGAACCAGAATGCAGCATCAGCCACACTTGATTCTCTGTATCGAGACACACTTCAATAAAGTGATTTCCTCCACCGAGAGAACCCATCTGTTTCATTGCTTTACTTTGTAAGTCTTGCACGCCACGATGCAAGTCTTTAAAATCATCCCAGTGTTGCCAGTTGATAACAGATTTTTCAACGTCTTTGTTTTCGTTAAACCCAGTCGGAATTGCAGCTTCAATATCCAGGCGAATTTTCTTCAGTTTACCTTCTAATTGTTCGGCGGTAAATGACGTTTTTATAGCGCTCATCCCACAACCAATATCCACACCAACAGCAGCAGGCATAATTGCTTCTTTGGTCGCAATTACAGAACCCACTAAAGCACCTTTTCCTAAGTGAACATCTGGCATTAATGCCACATGCTTAAACACAAATGGTAGCGATGCTACATTTTTAGCCATCTTGGTTTCGTCTGGGCCTAAAGAGTGATTTGCCCAAGAGAAAACAGGTGCTGGTGTGGTAATTTCTAATTTTTCGTAAGGCATAATTTCTTATATTTTGGATTTAGCTTATGGCACTGATAATTTATCTAAGAATTTTCAGGGTTTGTAGTTAGCACTAAAGACGTTATTACGAACTTGCTTACCTATGAATTTAAACTTGATGTCCTACTAGTTAGTTGTAGCAATTTAAATGTTTTGTGTCCTTCATTTGGTTCGTTCAGTTTTCGTGAAGCTGAAGAACTACTTTTAGAGATTAGCTTGAAGTATACTACAAATGTAATAAGTTAGGTTACAAAAGTCAAGCCCACACCACAGAGAGAAAGCAGATGTTTTCCCGATGTATTAAAATTTGTAAAGAAAATAACTTTGGTCTAAATAGCCGCTTAGAGTTCTGACACAATATGGCAGTGCGTCAAGATACAATCTGGGAACGTTTTTTATCCCCTATAGTGCGCCTTTTGATTGATGAAGACGGGTTACGGCGTTACGCTGATAGGAATTGATTGGGAGAAAGAGAGCGTAGGCGTAGCCCGTCGTAGATATCGCTTCCAACGAGATGATGTCATAATTCCCTTGTCCTACAGCAGTCAAAATTTCCACGGGATTACAGGTGGATATCTCAATTCCAGTGCAGCAGTTACTTATGCTACTGGTAGCATAGATGCAAATATGGGTGCAGCAGGGTTTAAAGCTGTGCGATCGCAGGATGTATAGTGGATAAATCAGGTAACTAGTGGCGTTAAACCGCTCGCAACTGAAAATGTCCGTCGTTATACTCCCACATCAATAGATAATAATGATTTGGAGGGACTTGGATCTCCAGCATTTGGCATAATGGCATGAGTTTAAAGGCAGTTATCTTTGATTTTAATGGTGTCATCATTAACGATGAAGCAATCCACCTGCAACTGATAGATGAGATTCTCGTTGAAGAAAATCTCCAACCCCAAAAGGTGAGTGAGCGTCAAGCTTCTTTAGGACGCAGCGATCGCGCTTGTTTTCAGCAATTACTCGCTAATCGTGGTAGAGTCGCTAACGAAAACTATTTGACTCAGTTGTTGTACCGCAAAGCAGAAGCCTATGTCGTGGAACTAGAGAAAATAGAGAAACTGCCTTTATATCCAGGTGTAGAAGACTTAATATTTCAAGTGCGATCGCGGAATCTGAAATTAGGATTAGTTAGTGACGCGATTCGTAAAGAAATAGAATTGGTACTCCATCGCGCCAAACTAGCCCAACATTTTAAAGTTGTTGTCGCTGGTGATGATATCAACACCAGTAAACCAGAACCTGATGGTTATTTACTGGTAGTAAAACGCTTAAATAAAGAATATCCTGAATTGAACCTTCAACCATACGAGTGTCTGGCAATTGAAGATACCCCAGCAGGTATTGCAGCAGCGAAACGATCGCAAATGCAAGTTGTAGGTGTAGCGAACACTTACCCATTTCACATGCTCCAGCGTTGCTGTAACTGGACTGTTGATTATCTCAGTGATTTGGAATTGGAACGGGTGCAGAAGGTTTATTCCCAAAAAGAGCCTCAACCATCGGCAACTGAATGTTAGAATACTATATGATGATAGTGTATTGAGTTAATGAGTAATATTACTCTTGACTTCGCACCGATTAAGGGGAATTAGCTCAGTTGGTAGAGTGCTGCGATCGCACCGCAGAGGCCATCGGTTCGAATCCGTTATTCTCCATCCGCTCATCGACTCTAACAATAGACAAATGGAGAATAATGGATTCGGGAAAGATTCACTTAATTAATAACTCATAACTTTATTAAAGCCAACCACGCAAACGATAGATAAAAGAACCAATGTACTCTTTTAAAGCGGTGGTAAATTGGTGCAAATTGTCGGTATCAGGTAATAAATTCAGTATAAAGGCTTTGGGAGTGCCACCAAGTTCTTGCAGTTCACCCTGAGTAACTAAAAAGTCAGTGGGTGTAGGAATAGCATTAATTCCTTGACGTTGGAAAATCCGAAGCGATCGCGGCATGTGCATTGCCGAAGTAACTAATAATACCTGTTTAATATTACGAGATTCTAAAATTTTTCGGACATTTACAGCATTTTGATAAGTATTAAGAGATTCAGTTTCCTGAACGATCGCCTCAGATGGAATACCAATAGATGTGAGTATTGTTGCCATATCTGCCGATTCTGGCGAACCGCTACCACGCCAATCAATGCGCCCCCCGCTAAGAATAATTATAGGCGCTTTTTTTTGGCGATATAGTTGGGCGGCATAAATCACGCGATCGCCTGATTCACTTAAATCAACCGTAGGTCTTGGGAAAAAAGCTGATTTAGTTGCGCCACCCAAAACCACAATCGCTTCTGCAACTGGTACTTGAGCGAACGGAAGATTTTGCCATTCTAGCGATCGCACTAATGATTTAGCGATCCAAGCATTACTACAAAATAGCAATAAAGTTAGAGCAAAAGCAATTGCGATCGCCGCCGTGCGCGGTCGTTTCCACAATGTGACTAATGCCACTACCAAACTGATGCAGGCTAATCCGAGTGGATAAAAAAATAGTGGTAGTAACTTGGATAGATATACAAACATATTGAGGATTTAGGGATTGAGTATTTAAGGATTAGAAATTGAGGATTAGCGACTGGGTATTAAGATTAAAATAATTTTTTCCCACCCCAGTCCCCAGTCCCCAGTCCCCAGTCCCCAGTCCCCAGTCCCCAGTCCCCAGTCCCCAGTCCCCAG
>NZ_JBALBW010000018.1:0-15103 GCF_036919895.1 Nostoc sp. | reverse complement strand
ATCTGTGAGGCTGCTAGAGTATGGCATAACTGCTGGATACGACTTTTGCCGTCACTTTACTTCAACACAGTAAAAGATGTCAAATGGGTTCTATATAAATCAATATTAAAATCGATTGATCTATTATGCCAACGCTCTTTTTGAAAATCTTGATAAATGATTAATCGTAATAATTCTCCCATAGTATCATTAAGATAATCTGAACCCAGCCAATAATAAGCTAACTCATATGCAATTTTTATAATTGCACGTTTATAAAAAATTGTATCTATTTTCAATTGTTTATGTAGAAGAGGTCGTTCACTACTAATAGGTTGAGCATTTAAAATTTGCTTTTCTTGTTCTTCAGATAATAAAGTTAAACCCTTTCTTTTTAATTTTGTGTTGGTAATATCTAGGGCTTGCTGATTAAAGCTGAAACCCTTGTACAAATATTAATTGAGGTCGCCTTGTCGGTAAAAAGTGCAAGAAAATCAGGTAAAATAGCTCAAAACCCTAACATCAGTATAGAAAATGTATAGGAAAATTGAGACCCTACCTACCCCAATAGAAAAGTTTGAACTGCCATTTGAGGGGCAATTAGCAGAGGATAATAGATGGGTCATAATGGCTAATTTAATTCCGTGGTCAGAATTTGAAGACGAATATGCCAAACAATTCACTCTGGAAATGGGGGCACCAGCAAAATCCTTTCGGACAGCAATAGGAGCTTTAATAATCAAGGAAAGATTGGGACTCAGTGATAGAGAGACAGTAGAACAAATCAGAGAAAATCCTTATTTACAGTACTTTATAGGGTTGAACAAGTATAGTAACGAAGCACCATTTGAAGCATCAATGCTCGTTCATTTTAGACAAAGAATAGATATTGGATTAGTGAATAGAATGAATCGAAGTATGGTCAAAAATAGTCGAGAGGAAGAAAGTGAAGAAGCAACTGAAAAAAAGTTATTAACAATGGAGGAGGAGAAGAAGAAAGAAATGAAGAAATAAATCAAGGAAAATTAAAATTAGATGCAACCTGTATACCAGCAGATATTAAATATCCAACAGATTTAGGATTATTGAACGAAGCGAGAGAGCAAACCGAAGAAATAATAGATATTCTGTATGAAGAATTGGATGACAACGAAAATAAAAAACCCAGAACTTATAGAAATACAGCGAGAAAAGAATATCTAGACGTAGCAAAAAAACGACGACCATCGAAAAAACAAAGAAGAAAATCTTTAAAAAAACAACTACAATATCTGAAAAGAAACCTAGTACATATAGATAGCCTATTAGCCCTTGGAGCCAAGCTGGAGTGGCTGAGTGCCCAAAAATATAAAATACTATTAGTTGTAAATGAAGTATATCGGCAACAGTTATTCATGTATGAGAATAATCTTTCTCGTGTTGACGATAGAATAGTCAGTTTAACACAACCTCATGTCCGTCCAATCATTAGAGGGAAAGCTGGCTCATCAGTAGAATTTGGAGCCAAATTATCAGCTAGTTGTTATGAAGGTTATGTATTTTTAGATCGAATTAGTTGGGATAATTTTAATGAATCAAGCGACTTAAAAGCGCAAGTAGAAGCTTTTAGGATAGCAACAGGACACTACCCAGAATCTGTGCATGTAGACCAGATTTATCGAACCAAAGACAATAGAAAATGGTGCAAAGAAAGAGGAATCAGAATTAGTGGTATACCATTAGGACGACCACCCAAGAATATCAGTAAAGAGACAAAAAAACAGACACAATTAGACGAGAGAGAGCGTAATTGTATTGAAGGGAAATTTGGAGAGGCTAAAAGAAGATATAATCTCGACCGACTAATGACCAAACTTTCTAATACTTCTGAAACAGCCATTGCTATAACTTTTCTAGTCATGAATCTTTCCGCATTACTGCGGCGGATAATTATGACTTTTTTTTGTATCTATTTTAGAAAATACTGTGTTTTTCCTATTTTTAGATTGGAATGATTAGAAAATATTATATTCACTCAAATTGGTTCATATAATGAATTATATTTTCACTTACAAGCATTGTTAACTGATTCTTGATCTGGCTTAAATACGACTTTTTCAGCAAGCCCTATCTATTAGTTTCCTTCTGTCTGCTTCATCACCTGGCTTTGTACAAACTTCTATATGAATATTTAATGCCCCATCATCTTCAAATTCAATATCAACTTTTGAAGAAACCTGTTGTAGTTCTTTAGGATTACCAGAATTATCAAATATATATCTAATTTTTTCTTGAGTACCAGCGATATAAGATTCGTAAAGCGGATTAGGAATTTTTCCTGATTTTCCAGGAATTTTTAAAGCCAGACGAATTAGTTGTACAAACTCATGGTTAGTAAGCTTTGAATCTATTGAGGAACCAAGGATATCATTACATATTTTACAAACACAATCTAAAGTAATATTTCCTCCTATACTATCAGGAAATATATGTTCTTTACTAAAATTAGTAGCAGACTTATTTTCTTTACAAATAATACATTGCATAATTTTTGCTAATAAAATTGAATATAAATTTCTATGAACTTGACACTTGGTGACACCAACTATAAAACTGCCGAAATTTTACAAAGCATAATCTAGTCTATACCCGTATTTCTCACAAGCCCTGCACCTGCAATCACATTTGCCATAACCTTTACCAAAAGAACGTTTCAGACTTTTTTGATGGTTGAAAGTTTTGATCAAGCATGAAAAGTCTAAATCTAGGTTTTATAAGGCTTTGAAAAATCTGGTGAGAAATTCGGGTATATTTATTTCCTAATACCATCAGATATAAAGATTAACTTAAAGTCAAGTCCTCTGGTGTATTGCAGTTAAACAGCATTTTGGGTTCTGATAAAGGCAAAACTTCTACCGGATATTGCCGCAGCCATTGCTGAAACGATCGCCCCCCTTGATTGATAAACTCTAAAAGTTGGGGCAAACAGCGACGGCGATAAAAACCACACAGAGGTTCCCAGCCTTTAGGATGATGAGCTAAAGCTGCGATCGCATTATCCCCCACACTATCAAGTCTACTTACCCAATCTTGCAACACCTCAACCCGCAACCTCGGTAAATCGCAAGCTAGCAACATCACCCATTCTGTCTGCACTTCGGCTAGTCCTTGGGCAAAACCAACTAAAGGCCCGTGAGCTATAGAATCTCCAGATAAAGGTACTTCTCGGATAAATTGGCAACCAGGTAAAAGCAAATCTTGATAGCGTTCTGGCCAGGGAGTGATTATATAAACAGTATCGGTACAGCTTTGAGCGATCGCACAAACTCGCTGTAACAAAGGTATTCCTTCAATGGGAATCAAGGCTTTATCTTGACCCATGCGATAACTTTTACCGCCAGCTAAAACAATTGCGGTTAATTTGCTACATGAGTTAATAGTCATTCGTCAAAAAAATAGAGAGTAAAAAACGAGTCAAAAGTCAAACTAGATTAACCCCTGACACTGAAAGTAGAATAAATTTATCTTCCCTTAAACCCCATCATGGCTATCCAAGAACTCGAACAACAACTCCTTCAGCTTTCCCCCAACGATAAACTGTACATCATTCAACTCCTTGCCCAAAGCCTGACCACACAAAACAACACCCAACCAGATCAACCAAGTAAACTCTCAGAGTTTTTCCGTCAATCCCCCCTAGCTGAACTCACCGAAGAACTAGATATTGATCGAGAGCGCAGCCTCGCCCGCGATGCCTTCACTCCATGAATTACCTCCTTGATACCTGCCTGATTTCCGAACTTTTTGCCAAACAACCAAATCAACAAGTTGTAGATTGGCTAGATGCCCAAGTGCCTGAAACGCTTTACCTGAGCGTCATCACAATTGGCGAAATCGCTAAAGGCATCAGCAAAATTACTGCATCTAAGCGGAAAGAATTTTTAACAACTTGGCTGAATGAAACCCTACCCAATCGTTTTCAACAAAAAATTTTAAGTATAGATGTCTCAACAATGGTGTTGTGGGGAAATTTAGTCGGGCAACTAGAACAGAATGGGCGACCTCTACCTGTCATGGATTCTCTGATTGCAGCGATTGCAATTCATAACTCTTTATCACTTGTCACCCGTAACGAAAAAGATTTTGCTGGGACAGGGGTTGTAATGGTTAATCCTTGGTCTGTTTAGGCATCATCACTATACGGAGTCAAATGAGCAACCGCGCAGAAAGTTGCGATCAGGACTGTATGACCTGCTGGTAACATTCTAGTTGGGAGAAATAAAACTATTTCACGCCCTCACCTGACTTTTCTCCACTTGCTGCAATAAATGCTCTACACTTTCGGCTGGTGCAAGACACTTCAAACCTTGGCAAACTAACCCAACGCTTCCCTCTGGTAAATCAGATGTTAGGGCAAATACAGATGCTGGTAGAAACTTGGGGATCAGCGAGTTTATCTGCTCAGTGGTGCTGCGAATCAAGGTAGAATTCCGATACCAATCCAAAGCTGTAAATAAGCTGGGACAAGCTTGTGGAGCGCGATGCATCACACTTTTAAAAGCTTTCAAACCAAGTTCTGCTAAATCCAAATAATCTAGATTATCAGTGAGTAGAGCGAGACGAACAAGATTAGCGATCGCAATTCCATTGGCTGAAGGTGTCGCATTATCTGTGTAACTCCGCTCTCTGACAATTAAATCTTGACTATAATCGCTTGATGTGTTATTGTAACCACCTAATTCCACACTCCAGAGAAATTCATTAAATTCATCTTGGATAGCGATCGCTTTTTCTAACCATTGCTGATGCTCAGGGTTGGAAGCTTGTAAATCTAGCAGAGCTTTAATAAACAAAGCGTAATCTTCAGATTGAGCTAAAACGGTTGGTTCACCTTGATAATTGAGTCGCTGAAAACGCCCATCGACAAACTGATTTTCCAAGATAAAATTCGCGGCTCGTGCTGCTAATTCCAGATATGATGGTTCTTGGAAAACGCCAGCAGCTTTAGCTAGTCCAGAAATCATCAAGCTATTCCAAGCGACAATCATCTTCGTATCTGTCACCGAGGGAATGCGACCTGGCCAATTAGTGGTTTTTGCTTCCTGGTTGTTACGAGCCGGGGGAAAAGTTTCTAAAGACTCAGAATCAACGCCATAGCGAACAATAAACAGCTTACTCAGTGCGGTTTCTAGCGTTGCACTCAGCTTACCCGAATTCCTTCTTTGTAAAACATTGCGTCCTTCAAAGTTACCGTTAGGGGTAACAGTAAATTGCTGTTGCAATTCCGTTAATTCTTCAGGTGTTAACAGTTGCTGTACTTCGCTGTAACTCCAAACATAAAAAGCTCCTTCTTCTGGTTCTACAGCCGTGGCTTGGGTGAAGCTGTCGGCATCTTGAGAAGCATAGAAGTAACCTTCGGGTGCGGTCATTTCCCGCTTTAGCCATTCTACAGTACCAGCGATCGCTCTTTCAAACGCTGGTTCTTGTATTCCTGCACTCCATAAATTTCCTAGATACTCCACAATCTGCCCATTGTCATAGAGCATCT
Organism: Nostoc sp.; assembly: GCF_036919895.1. Lineage (GTDB taxonomy): Bacteria > Cyanobacteriota > Cyanobacteriia > Cyanobacteriales > Nostocaceae > Nostoc. The sequence continues at coordinate 9,597 of NZ_JBALBW010000018.1, read as the reverse complement.
TTTCAAAATGCGGTACTGTCCAAGTTGGGTCAACAGTATAGCGATGAAAACCACCAGCTACATGGTCATAAATCCCTCCCAGCGCTAAGTCTAGTCCTCGCTGGGTACAAACTTGTTTGCCATCATAGCGAGATTCAAAATTAAATCGAGTTCCCCGCAGTGCTAATTCTGTGTAGGGGATCATCGGAAAGCTATTGCCAGATTGATTAGGAGTTATTACACCTGTGCTAGTTTCCCAACCTTGGCGAAGTAATTCCCGATCTTCAAGCTCAGTTATTGTACCGTCTTCCAATACCGCAGACGTGAGCAGAGACTCAATAATTAAGGCTTTGCGTTGCTGTAATTCTACTTTTTCGGTGTCGTAATAACGGCGAAGAGCTTGCAACACCTGCAAAAATCCGGGACGACCATAGCGCGGGTCTACAGGAAAATAAGTCCCAGCGTAGAATGGCACTAAATCTTCTGGGGAAAGAAAAATATTTAAAGGCCAACCCCCTTGACCGCTCATCATCTGCAAAGCTTGCATATAGATGCTATCGAGGTCAGGTCTTTCTTCCCTGTCTACTTTGATGGGAAGATAATTGGTATTCATGAAGTGGGCGATCGCAATATCAGAAAAAGCCTCGCCTTCCATGACAGTACACCAGTGGCAACTAGAGTAGCCAATGGAGAGAAAAATCGGTTTATTTTGCGCTCTTGCAGTTGCAAGTGCTTCGTCACACCAAGGCCACCAATCAATGGGGTTTTCGGCGTGTTTGCGGAGATAGAGGCTCTTAGCTTCAGCAAGGCGATTAGTCATGATCAAATGCAAATTAGTTGCCTTATTTGCTCAGTCTACCTTGTTCCCAAGAGTGTTGGCCTCGACAGGTATGTATATGTAAGATAATCCTACAAGCGAGTTACTCCTTGGGTAGGAGGTGCTAGTTTATGTCATTGATATCGCCGACACCTGTATAAGTTGTGAAATATTTTTACTGAAAAGATCGCAATAGCAAACTAACAATATTTGGTGGTGTTTCTCGCACAGGTGATGCTGTCTTTGACTGAATTAAAGTATTTGGGCTAAGTCCTGCTATCAAATGGAGCAAGAAGGTGATGATGGCGGCTTGTATAAGTTTTTCCAGCATGGCACGTCTCTTGTGAGTGGATAGCATTTCAATTAGGACTGGTTATTCTGAATACACCTCGTACTATCGATTTACCGAATCTAACAAAAATAACTTGATAATTGCTGAGGGAAATCCTAAAAAAATGTTTAAAATGTTACTGAAAGCTAACACAATTCCCTAAGCAAGTTGGATTTCGGTTATCGGTTTAATGAGTACATCGCCAAAGTTATCCAGCAAAGGCCGAGATTATGAGATTGGCGATAATTGGAGTTTTTTGATTTGTTTTCCCGACATGGGATATTCTCTTAGACGCTTTTTCCGGCTAAAAAGTGCCTTTAGAGGTTAAGAAAGAGGCAAAGAAGCAAAGAAAAAGGATAAAAGTTTAAGTTATCTGCTTGAGAACAGTAGAGATCAACCCCAGTTTTGTGCTGTCACCGATAAAATGTATTTAAAGTAGCCACAAACACGCTTCCATGATTCCTATCGTTATTGAACAATCGGGTCGAGGTGAACGCGCCTTTGACATCTACTCACGGCTGTTGCGTGAGCGCATCATCTTTTTGGGACAACAAGTTGACAACAACATTGCTAACTTGATTGTTGCCCAACTGCTGTACTTGGATGCTGAAGACCCGGAGAAGGACATTTATATGTACATCAATTCTCCCGGTGGTTCAGTGACGGCTGGTATGGGCATTTTTGACACTATGAAGCACATTCGCCCTGATGTCTGTACAATTTGTACCGGATTGGCGGCGAGTATGGGCGCTTTCCTCCTCAGCGCTGGTGCTAAGGGTAAGCGGATGAGCTTACCCCATTCTCGGATTATGATTCATCAACCTCTCGGTGGCGCTCAAGGACAGGCGACTGATATTGAAATTCAGGCGCGGGAAATTTTGTACCATAAGAAGCGGCTAAATGACTATTTAGCTGACCATACAGGTCAACCAATTGAGCGCATTGCTGAAGATACTGAACGTGACTTTTTCATGTCACCAGAGGAAGCCAGAGATTATGGTTTGATTGACCAAGTGATTGACCGCCACGCTGCTGGTAGTCGTCCAGCAGTTGCTGCTGTTAATTAATACTCACGATTGGTGATTTACCACTTTTAATTCCCTTAAAGCTCAAAAATAACCCCTCTTCACTTATGAAGAGGGGTTATTTTTGGAATGGGTGGACTGCTCAACTATTTAGGAATGAGAATTAAATAATATACAATTTATATCCCTGGTTTACCTCATCCTCAATCCAATACAGTTCGGTTAAGGTTTTTTGATAAAAATTTTAGATCGCTAAAGATTCGATAAATCATCACAAAGACGCGATAAATCGCCGTCTCTACAATAATCGGGCTTTTGTCTTGACGGCGATTCATCGCGTCTTTTGCCTTAACCCAACCATGACTAATATACTAATGACAAATCAAAATCCCGCTATTGGGTCTGGCTGAAATTGCAGGTATTTGAGAAATCCATCTAATTCTTCTTCAGTTAGCAAAGTACGTCCCCGTTTACCGTAGGTTTTAATCAGATGCTCCCGTCCCTGTTCTGGTGTCCAGTTTAAACGCTGAAGTTCGACATCTGTTTTTGCAATCACATCCGATAAATCCACGGGTTCAGCTTTCTTCTTTCTCTTTCCTGTCACTGACGGAGGGACTACATCCTCTTTCATCCAACATAATTGTTCGATTTCAGCATTAATTTCCCCCTGCTGTTGTGTCCAACATAACTGTTCGGTGTCAACATCAATTTTGGCAGTCACAACTTCATCTAACGGTTGAGATTCAAGGTATTGAAGGAATTCTAGTAATTCTACTTCTGTCAGTAAAGTACGCGATCGCTTCCCATAATTTTTTTTGAGATGCTCCCGTCCCCGGTCTGTTGTCCAGCCTAGTCGCTGCATCTCAACATCTGTTTGAGCAATTACTTCAGCAAAATTCCCAGGTTCCATAGCTTCATTACTGTTTCAATAGCCTACGTTATGAGTCATTAGCCCTTACAAATGACTAATGACTAATGACCAATGACTAATCAAAATCCCGCTATTGGGTCAGGCTCAGATTGAAGGAATTTGAGGAATCCGTGTAATTCTTCTTCAGTGAGCAAAGTTCTACCCCGCTTACCGTAGGTTTTAATCAAATGCTCCCGTCCCTGATCTGGTGTCCAGCCTAAACGCTGAAGTTCTACATCTGTTTTAGCAATGACATCTGATAAATCCACGGGTTCAGCTTTCTTCTTTCTCTTCCCTGTCACAGATGGGGTAGTTACATCCTCTTGAGGCGTGTAACTCCGGGGTGTAAATGGTGTGACATTATTAGCAGAAATTGGTGGAAATGTTTGATTTTCTACCTGGTTATCAAAAGTTATTTCTAATTTTTCAACTGGAGGATCGAATTCTAGCTCTCGGTTGGTAGTCACAGGAAAGTTTTGACCTAAATCCTGGCTATAGGTATCGCTGAGTAGAGGTGCAGCATTGCTGTACTCATACTGTTCATTATTGTTTGTTATTACTTCTGGTTTGATGTTGCGGACTTTAGAGGGCGCGATAGATATTTCTTTGTCGCTGACCCCTGGCCATTGACTACCAACAGAATCCCCCTCTTTTGTAGAAGCATAAGTAAACTCACTCAATCCAGCTTTGGTATTCAAAGAAGGATTTACCTGTGCTGGGGAAATTGGATTTGAGCTAAATGCCACTGATTCGGGTGGTGCATTTGTAATACCCAAAACTATCAACGCCCTAGTTCTGGCTTGGTCTTCTGCGGCTTCTACTGTTTCTGCTGCTGCCATACCCGTCGCACGGGTTACACCTTCAATCTGCACGCTTGCCCGAACAATATATTTTCCTTGAAAAATTTGCACTAATTCAGAAATCAGGCTGCCGTTGGGATACAAGCTCTGGAATTGAGCCAACATAATACTGCTACCAATTTAAATCTTTTGGGGACTTGGGATCGGGGACTTGGGACTGGGAAGGAATTATTTTAATCCTAAATACCCAATCCCCAGTCCCTTTTTATGCTTTGTCCCGTGTCCCAATTGTAGCAGTAGCTGTTTTTTGACGAAACTTTTGGCTAGTGCTAACTTGTCTGGGTAGTCTTGCTTGCAATGCTATACTGATTACCCAACTAGATATCTAGAACTATTTTCTGGAAGTGCGCTCTAAATCTACAATAATGGAGATAAGGTTCGCCCTCACTGCTTATTAAGCTGCTGACCTAATTGTTACCGATTCTACATGTGGGAAAATTGGGTTCACCGGCAGTTCCTCCTAGTTAAAAATCAGATTCTAATGGCGTAAAATTACCTTCACTCTAGACAATCAAACACCTGTAGTTTCCATGCCACTTGACGGCAGTGGCTCCCCTGCATAGCGCTTTTGGGTAGTATGGATTATCTAAAACCCAACTTCTCAAAAACCCGTCGCGTAATTAACTAGCGGGGCTAAATCTTAAACAGGCGTGCAATCTTAAGTTTGGCTAGGTGAAGGAACTTGAACGCAGACGAATTCTGAGAGCATCGTGCAGTGAGAAGTTCGTAGATGCCCAGAGTTGTCCGTGGGTAGGCTTCCTTTGCTCGGAACTGCCGGAGTAGTTTCCTACTCTTGTCAGGTTGGGCTTCCTTTCATTAGAACTTAGGAAGCTTTGCCTCGGGGCAATTCGTTTCCAGCTTGTTTCTGTAAGCCGTGAGGGTATACAGGAATGAACCAGATTAAACAACAAATGATTTTTTGACCAAAGGTCGGTTCACTGCATGGAATTTTCAATCGCTACACTCCTTGCCAATTTCACCGATGATAAATTGGTAGCTCGGAAGGTTTTAGAAAAGAAACTTGGCTGTGAAGATGAAAAAAGCTTACAAAAACTTCACATTGCTTTAGATGTTCTTGAAAAAATCGGTATTTTAGTGAAAGAACGGGGCAAGTATCGCCGCGTTTCAGAAGAGGGAATAATCGAGGCAAAACTCCGTTGTTCTAGTAAAGGCTTTTGCTTTGCTATTCAAGATGTGGAAGGAGCCGAGGATATTTACATCCGCGAAAGTCATTTGAGTAATGCTTGGAATGGCGATCGCGTTTTGGTAAGAGTTCTCAAGGAAGGCAGCCGTCGCCGCTCTCCTGAAGGGGAGGTGAAGCTAATTCTCGAACGCTCTAACCATACTTTATTGGCACGAATTAAGCAGGTGGAAACTGGTTTCCGGGCTGTGCCTTTAGATGACCGATTACTGTTTGAACTCAAGATCCAACCTAACGAGGCAAAGTTAGAAGAAGCGATCGATCACCTGGTTCATGTGGAAGTTTTGCGTTACCCATTGGCACAATATCCTCCCCTTGGTCGAGTAGTGCAAATCCTCGGTAGCGATGCCGAAGCTGCTGCTGATATAGATTTAGTTACCTGCAAACACGACCTTTCCCGGACTTTTCCCGATCATGTTTTAGAAGCCGCCGCTAAGTTGCCTAAAAAGCTACTCAAAGCAGACCTGAAAAATCGGCTAGATTTGCGTAATTTGTTTACTCTCACCATTGAAGGGGTAAATGGCAACACCAAAATTATAGAAAACGCTTTTAGTTTAGAAAAAAACTTAGCCGGAAATTGGCTTTTAGGCGTTCATATCACCGATGTTTCTCACTATGTGCAACCTGACGAAGCCTTAGATAGAGAAGCACTCAAACGCGGTAAGTCAGTGTATTTGGGAGAATTGGTGTTACCAATTTTGCCTCCAGTTGTAGCAGAACGCTGTTCTTTAGTACCTGGGAGCGATCGCTTAACCATCTCTTTCTTAATTACCATTGATCCCCAATCGGGAGAAGTGCTGGAGTGGGAAATTCAATCCAGTGTCATCAACGTCGAGACTGCATTGAGTACAGAACAAGCCCAAGCAATTCTCACAGGTGAAGCGCAAGATAAATCATCACAGGTCGTCCAAATACTGCAAGACCTCCAAGCCTTGCAAACAGCCGTCAAACAGGTACGATTGAATCGTGGTAGTCTCCAGTTGAATCTGCCGCCCAGCCAAAACGCCTACTATGATGAAGGGATTCTCGGCGCTGTGGTGGTGAATGATTTACCAGTGCGATCGCTACTCACAGAGTTGGTACTGTTAGTTAATCAACTGGTAGCAACTCACTTAAATGCTCTTGGTGTTCCTGCTATCTGGCGAGTCCAAGGCACACCCGATGTTGAAGATGTCCAGGAAATGCTGAAATTGGCAGTCAATTTAGGCGTTGATCTCACATTAGATCCAGAAGTCGATATCCAACCTTTAGATTATCAACATTTGACCACAGCTTTTGCGGAATCTCCCTCTGAGCAAGTTCTGACTTACTTATTGCAAGATACCCTCAAGCCGTCGGCATACAGCACTACTAAAGGATCTCACTTTGGTCTGGCATTACCACAATATGTCCACTTTAGTGCCCCATTGCGGCGTTACCCAGATTTGCTGATGCAGAGAGTGTATTACACCCTACTCGAAAACGGACGCGATCGCCGCAATACCCGTGTGAGAGAGCGGGTTAACCTGCGCCACTCCTCCAGCCACGAGGAAATTAACTGGAACGTTTTACCCCCAGAATTGCAACAAGAACTGCAAAGCGATTTGACTAGGGTAATTGTCCAACTCAACGACCGAGAAAAAGAAGTCCAAGAAGCTGAAGCCGATTTAGCTGGACTGCAAAAAGCCCAACTGATGAAGCAACGCATCGGCCAGGTATTTCAAGGTGTGATTACCGGCGTTCAATCCTACGGTTTCTTTGTGGAAATTGAAGTCCCAGCCGCCGAGGTGGAGTCCAGCAGTAATCCTGGTGTGCCTTTGAGGGTAGAAGGGTTGGTACACGTCAGTTCTCTCAAAGATGATTGGTATGAATATCGCGCCAGACAGCAGGCACTGTTTGGTCGCAAAAATCGCGCTTCTTATAGATTAGGCGATCGCGTCGCCGTCCAAGTTAAGAGTGTCGATTACTACCGTCAACAAATTGATTTGGTAACAGTCGGCAGCGATGGTGTACCCAAAGGTCTAACTGGTAATGGCTCTCACGAAGAGCTTTCAGACTTATACTTACCAAATGACATGGAGCCTGATGACCTAGACCCTTACTCCGAGGATGAGTAAAATTAATTAAAAGCTACGTGTCAAATAACACTAAACCTCTAATTTTAGGCGTATCGGGCGCATCTGGTCTGATTTACGCTGTTCGCGCGATCAAATTTTTGCTAGAAGCGGATTATAGTATTGAATTGATTGCCTCTAAATCTACTTACATGGTTTGGCAGTCAGAACAGGAAATTCGGATGCCACCAGAACCAACCGCACAAGAGCAATTTTGGCGAGAGCAAGCTGGAGTTGCCCTTTCGGGTAAACTCCGCTGCCATCCTTGGGGTGATGTTGGAGCCGGGATTGCCAGTGGTTCCTTTGCGACTCTGGGGATGATAATTATTCCATGCAGCATGAGTACAGTGGCAAAGCTAGCGGTTGGCTTGAGTTCCGATTTACTAGAACGGGCAGCAGATGTCCAACTTAAAGAAGGGCGAAAACTGGTCATTGTTCCTCGTGAAACGCCTTTTAGCCTCATCCACCTGCGTAACTTAACCTCTCTAGCTGAAGTTGGAGTGAGAATTGTCCCCGCTATTCCCGCCTGGTATCATAATCCTCAAAGCATCGAGGATTTAGTTGATTTTGTAGTTGCCCGTGCTTTAGATCAACTAGATATTGACTGCATCCCAATTCAGAGGTGGGAAGGCCGTCGCTAATGCCCTCAGTGGACTCATCGGAAATTTCACAATAGTCCTAAAAGGGTAATGATAGAGATGGCTGATAGTGTCAGTAGGTAAGCGAACAGTAATTAGTGAAGAATAATCAGACTGATAACTGACAACTGACCACTGACAACTACCCACTGACAACTGACAACTGACAAAATTGCTATGGCTGTAATTCGCTTAATTCTATTAGTGGCAGTACTGGGAGGACTAACGCTGTTGTTAGTCCAAAATTTCTCACCTGCCCTATCGCTAGTATTTTTGGGCGTGCGAACTCAACCATTACCACTAGCGATATGGATTTTGTTCAGTACTGCCACAGGTGCTTTCACATCTATATTGATTGCTACCTTGTTTAACTTATCGAATTATTTTGTGGCAGGACAACGCCAAACACCTGAACGCCGACGCACAACTTCAGCGCGGGCAAAGGCAACCCAGAGAGAAGAATTTACATCTCGCCCTGCCAGTCCACCACCAGCTAGTAAAAAAGAAGAGCCTACTAGCAGTGAGGTATTTGATGATTGGGAGACAAATGGCAATAGAGATGATGATTGGAACTTTGATGAAAAATCAGAGGAAGTGCCTACCCGTAATCCTCAACCTGAACCTGCTAGAGACTCTAAGACTTACGAACGTCAATCAGAAGCCAAAAGCAGTTCTCAGTCTGGTTCAGTTTACTCCTACAGCTACCGCGAGCCAAAAAATACACCTGTGGGAAAAACTGAATCGGTTTATGATGCCGATTATCGTGTAATCGTCCCCCCTTATCAGCCGCCGACTACCAATCAAGCCGATGATGATGATTGGGAATTTTTTGATGATGATGAGGATTTTGAGGATGATGATAAACGCTCCCGTCGGTGAGGATGTAGCGTCTTACGTCTCTATTTGATGCCACACCGCTCCCTAGACTCCTGCTTGACCTTACCAGTCATGGCAGCTTCTTGCAAAGTCATGAAAGCATTAAAATCTTCCAAGTCATATCGGGTAGTCAACAATTGTCGTAGTTGATTTTCAGCTTCCACTGTCAAATAGCCAGTTGCTAAAGCTTTTTGTACTACGTCACGAATTCGATTCATGGTTGACGCCTCATTCATCATATATTTATTCATTCAGGCTTATTGGGGTGAAATATGCAGTAGTTTTTGTGCCAAAACTTCTTTATTTACAAATATTTTTGAGCGATCGCTTCATATCAGTCATTATTTACACCTCTATCGAAACCATTTAATTGAAATAGCTAGTTATAACTAGATTTTTAGACTAATGATGCCGTGCTATTGAAAACACAGTATTGTGTATACTTAAAATTATCCACCAGAGTGAAAATTCGGATTATTTAGATAGACAGAAATTGTTTCGATAAAGTTTCAAACAAGCTATATTAATTTTTTCGTTAAGCATAGTGATTAATATACGGCAATTACCAGGTTACATCAGGATATTTGCTACATCCCTAAAAAATTCATCGTTGATTCTTTATAGTAATTTCACGGAATATTTGTCAAATCTGTATGAATCCAGCAATTCCCATTATGAGAATAGTTATGAATAGATTGAGAGCGAAACTAACGGATGAAACATGGTAAACGTTGAGAATTCTGCTGAATGATGAATTTAAAATAGGGCTGGATATTTAAAACAAATTTTCAGACACAACGCTATACCGTGTAATACACGGAATTGTGAATATTATCAAAAGCTTGATGAATTTTCAGCTTGTGTTGG
>NZ_JBALBW010000017.1:0-54068 GCF_036919895.1 Nostoc sp. | reverse complement strand
CTTTGCCTGTGCTGACATCCCAGAGGTTGATCGTCTTGTCTAAACTGCCAGAAGCCAGTGTCTTGCCATCGGGGCTGAAGACTACGCTATTGACCCTACTGCTATGCCCAGTCAGGGTTTTCATGGCTTTGCCTGTGCTGACATCCCAGAGTTTGATCGTCTTGTCTAAACTGCCAGAAGCCAGTGTCTTGCCATCGGGGCTGAAGACTACGCTATTGACCCTACTGCTATGCCCAGTCAGGGTTTTCATGGCTTTGCCTGTGCTGACATCCCAGAGTTTGATCGTCTTGTCTTCACTGCCAGAAGCCAGTGTCTTGCCATCGGGGCTGAAGACTACGCTAATGACACTACTGCTATGCCCAGTCAGGGTTTTCATGGCTTTGCCTGTGCTGACATCCCAGAGTTTGATCGTGCTGTCTAAACTGCCAGAAGCCAGTGTCTTGCCATCGGGGCTGAAGACTACGCTATTGACCCAATTGCTATGCCCAGTCAGGGTTTTGATGGTTTTGCCTGTGCTGACATCCCAGAGTTTAATCGTGTTGTCTAAACTGCCAGAAGCCAGTGTCTTGCCATCGGGGTTGAAGACTACGCTATTGACAATACTGCTATGCCCAGTCAGGGTTTTCATGGCTTTGCCTGTGCTGACATCCCAGAGTTTGATCGTCTTGTCTTCACTGCCAGAAACCAGTGTCTTGCCATCGGGGCTGAAGACTACGCTAATGACAATACTGCTATGCCCAGTCAGGGTTTTCATGGCTTTGCCTGTGCTGACATCCCAGAGTTTGATCGTGTTGTCAGCACTGCCAGAAGCCAGTGTCTTGCCATCGGGGCTGAAGACTACGCTATTGACAATACTGCTATGCCCAGTCAGGGTTTTCATGGCTTTGCCTGTGCTGACATCCCAGAGTTTGATCGTGTTGTCAGCACTGCCAGAAGCCAGTGTCTTGCCATCGGGGCTGAAGACTACGCTAGTGACAATACTGCTATGCCCAGTCAGGGTTTTCATGGCTTTGCCTGTGCTGACATCCCAGAGTTTGATCGTGCTGTCTAAACTGCCAGAAGCCAGTGTCTTGCCATCGGGGCTGAAGACTACGCTAATGATCGAACTGCTATGCCCAGTCAGGGTTTTCATGGCTTTGCCTGTGCTGACATCCCAGAGTTTGATCGTCTTGTCTTCACTGCCAGAAGCCAGTGTCTTGCCATCGGGGCTGAAGACTACGCTAATGATCGAACTGCTATGCCCAGTCAGAGTTTTCATGGCTTTGCCTGTGCTGACATCCCAGAGTTTGATCGTCTTGTCTTCACTGCCAGAAGCCAGTGTCTTGCCATCGGGGCTGAAGACTACGCTATTGACCGTACTGCTATGCCCAGTCAGGGTTTTGATGGCTTTGCCTGTGCTGACATCCCAGAGTTTGATCGTGCTGTCTAAACTGCCAGAAGCCAGTGTCTTGCCATCGGGGCTGAAGACTACGCTATAGACACTACTGCTATGCCCTTCTAAGGTATTTACCTCAATTGCACGATTTTCTTTCTTCTCGTTGGACTTTAAGTAAACTGCTTGCCGTAAAATTGCTACAGTTTGCATTCGGGTATCGCTTCTTTTTAGTGCCGAAGATGTGCGTTTGAGTTTTTCACCTGCCTTTAAAGCTGCTATCAAAGCATCTGGATGTTGTCCAGAGACAAAAAACGCTTCTGAAGAATTATCAATAGCGTTAATTTCATTGATATCGGCTTGTTTTTTTTGCTCATTTGCCTCTACTGCCGATCGCCATGATAAACCTGCCAACCCAGCGAATACTAATACTGCGGCGACGGAACCAAAAAGAGCGCGTTTGAGAAAGTTATTCAGTTTCGCGTCACTCAGTTTTCTTTGTTCTCGTTCTTTTTCCAGTTCCGCCATCACCTGCTTTAACTTCGGTTCCTGTTGCTGGCGGATAAAGGCGGCGATGTAGTCATGTACCAGTTGATAACGGTCAGCCGGGTTTTCTGGTAGCAAAACCACCAAGCCAGATTGGACAAAAATCTCTAACACTAAATCTAATTTACTAATTTCAGAAGCTTGTTCCGCCCTAGCTTCCGATCCCCCCGCCTGGGTTGACCCCCTTAAAAAGGGGGTTGAAGAAATTAAGCCCCCCTTCTTAAGGGGGGTTGGGGGGATCTCCGAGAAATACGGCATCAAATCGCGTTCCAACTCAGCACGAGTTTTTAACGGGCGAGTTCCTTTTTCATCCGTCAGCAAATACAGTAATATTTCTGCTGCTTGCTGATTCTCAACGCCGCAATCATTAACAACTTCATCCAAATAACGCTTAACCAATTCGTCTTTAGTACCACGCTGCCGATATTCTGCCAGAGTTGTAATATTCTCCGTTTGCAGTTGCGCCCCCACAACCTGCAATTCAATGGGACGAACTTCGCCCAATTCTCCGGCTAAATCTTGCACCAGTTGTTCAACTAAAGCATCTTCTAAGCGAAAACTAGTATTTTCAGTTAAACGCTGAATAATTGACTTCGCATCAGCAGGTGAGAAATTCCCCAACTTGTAAAGCACATTATTACTGAGAATGTCATTGCCAATAATCTTGAGACTAGGCAAATCATTGCACTCTAGCAAGTAATGGATGTAATCTACCCGCAGCGATAAGATAACTTTTACTGATAAAACATTCAGACACTCTCCCAGAAACTCAAAGAATTGCTTCCGTTGTGCAGGTTCGGTGTAAACAAAGAAAAATTCCTCAAATTGATCAAAAATTAACACCGTCCGCAGGTTGCGCTGTTCGTTTTCGCGTAGTTGAGTAATTAAAAACTTTGTAGAGACGCGATTCATCGCGTCTGCATTAGGGCGTGAAGAAGACGAGAGAAGTAAAGAGTGGGTATTTTGAATATCAAAGGTCGAAGTTCCGAGTTCAGAGGTCGAAGTTCCGAGTTCAGAGGTCGGAGTTCCGAGTTCAGAGGTCGGACTTCCGAGTTCAGAGGTCGGAGTGCCGAGTTCAGAGGTCGGACTTCCGAGTTCAGAGGTCGGAGTTCCGAGTTCAAAGGTCGGAGTGCCGAGTTCAGAGGTCGAACTTCCGAGTTCAGAGGTCGAACTTCCGAGTTCAAAGGTCGGAGTTCCGAGTTCAGAGGTCGAACTTCCGAGTTCAAAGGTCGAACTTCCGAGTTCAGAGGTCGAACTTCCGAGTTCAAAGGTCGAACGTTGAGGTTCTGACTCTCCCGACTCAGAATAGACGCGATTCATCACGTCTCTACAAACTCCCGATTCCTCACTCCCTGCCAAAAGCTTCCCTAATTCTTCCGCCCAGTTGGTGTAAACCCGCATTACCACCGGCATATAATCTTGAACACCGATCGCTTTATCCTTTAAAGCTGGTACTAATCCCGCATTCACTAGAGAACTTTTACCTACACCCGATTGCCCATGAATTACTATCAACTTATAATCAGGGCGACCCATGCGTTCAATTAAACGTTCTACATCCAATAGGCGACCAGATGCAGCAATTTCTGGGGCAATGTTTCCTTGGGGAGAGTTTGAGCGCAATGTCTCTACAAGCGCCTGTTTTGTAGCTTCTAATCTACCCGCACCAATAAAAGCCCGCAAACCAAATTGCTGTTCAATAGAACGCTGTTGCTGTTTGATTTTGTATGCTTTGAGATATTCTTTCTGCTCAAAATAAAGCTGCTGCAAAAATCTCAGAATATCCAAGTAAAGCCTGACATCTTCTAGGGGATTACCCACATCTCTAGCAGTTTCTAAGCTGAGAGTTGCCTCTTGAATTTGACCCAAATGGTATTGAGAACGACCTAAAATAAACTGATATAAACTAAAATCTTTTGATTTTAAATCTCTTTCGGAAATCTCCGATCCAACCCCTGATATACTCGCTGATTCCACATTGGGAATCGCAGCAAAAACTTTCAATGCTTGCTGAACACGCTGATTTGCTTCAACCCAATTGTTTTTAGCCAAAGCCACCTCAGCTAAAAAACCGTAATCTTTGGCTAATTCCCTTGGCTGGTTGTTAGTTTGATGTACTAATAATGCTTGTTCTGCAAGACTCTGCAACATTCCCCACTTTTGCAAGTCTCGCAAGATATCACCGAATTTAACTACTGTATTAGCAATTAAATCTGGGCTGTTAAACTGGCTAATAAAATTTATATATTCTTGAATATAATGCCAAGTTGCTTGCCAATCTGGATTATTGATATCTTGATGTTTAAAAGCTTTGAGATAATAGCAAAAGCCAATCTCACCGAGGATTTTTATCTGTCGTTCTAAATTATTATTTTGCTGCCAAAGTTCTAAAGCTTTGTGATAATGCTGTAGCGCCGAATCTTTATGATTATTTATCTGTCTGACAAAACCTAATAAAGATTCTAAGTTAGCTTTAATTTCTAAATTATAAGCATCTGGCTGATTGAGTAAATATCTTTGCGCTGCTTCTAACTCATTTTCCAGTTTAATATATCCATCTACGCTAAATTTTAAGTTATTACTAAACCAAGAATTAGCCGTTTCGGTGACAAAATCTACTAATTCTTGTGTTGATATATCAAAATTCCTCGTAGTTGCCCAACTTTCCAAATCTGGCGCAAGCTGTATTAGTTGTTTGTAGATTTCATCGTCAATCCACAACACTAAGGGAAAAGCAAAATTCTTGCGAAACTCTTCCCGCACCTGATTCGCAGAAGTTAACATCACAGATAAATTCTGCACTGATTCTAAACCCACAACCATTACACAGGCTGGTATCTCTTCGCTGAATGCTTCTTGAATGGCACTATAAAGAGTCCTGTTAGATTGCTGCACCGCCAAAACGCGAATTTCGACTTGGCAGATTTCCCGTAATCTTTGGATGAGGCGATCGCGCAAGCTATCATAATTACACCGGGCCAAAATCAGCTTAAACTGTCCCACAGAGGATTCTATCGCCCAAGCTAATTGTCTCAGAGAGCGTAGGTGTAGCCCGTCGTCAACATCGCTGTTTACATGCTTATCTTCTGATGGTTTTTCTGGACTCATAAACTTATGTTGTGCGTGTAGGGTGTGTTACCGCGAAGCGTAACGCACCGAAAACATGAGATAGTGCGTTACGGAAGCCGTAACACACCCTACCGTTAAGGAACGTTCAACTCTCTGGCTTCAGCCAAAATGGGATTAACGTCAAACCAAGACTCGCCACCATCCCGATATTCAAATACAAACCGACTGCGGATCAATTTTTGATATCCTTGGTCATCACTCACCTTTTTCCTTTCCTTGACATGACGTAACAATTGCCACTCATCATCAGAAATCGGCAACATTATTTCATTCCGTCGAGAACGAATAACTTGCTCTAAGGTTGCACCGGTTAGGGGAAGACTCATTTCTTCCATAATCCAAGTATTAAGCAGCCTCAGCACGTCCCGCACATGACCACCGCTCATTTTACATAACCGTTCTAGGCTAGCCGCACTATCAAAAATCTCGGTAATTTTATTTAAACGCTCCTCTGGTGTGATATCAGGAAAAGCTCTGGCTAGTACCATCTGCTGCATGAGTGCCATTCCCTCTAGATGAACACTGCCATCAGTCCTTTGTACAGGTACCATTGGTAACACCTTGGGATCTTCTGGAAAACGCTGAGTCAGCATTCCGTAATCGTTGGAAAACTTCAAAGCCAAGGGCATGGTGTAGAGTAGATGACAATTAAGCCTTGTTAAGAACTCACCTTGATCGACAAATAAATATTCTTGCTGCGGACGACCCCAAGGTTTGGCACGATTATCTATGCGGTCAAGATTATCGACAATTACCACCAAACCATTTTTACCTTGCTGTTTGAGTTTAGCGATCGCAGGTTCCAATAATTCTTGATTAATCGCTTCTAGCAGTTTAGTTTTTTGCGGTGCTAAATACTGATTGAGTTTTTCTCGCAGCGTTGGGTCATTTTTCATCTTGCTAGTGATTTCACCAATACCCACAGACAGAGAAAGCTTATCTTTATCTGCCGATAAACCCACATCACCAACCCCCGGAACCTTAAGTTTCCCCCCCGTCACCTCGGAGTTTAAGACCTTCCAAGCACCTTGCAGCAACTCATTAAATTTGTTGGGTGTCTCCAATGTAATTTTATCCAGACTTTGACTCACCCGCCGAGCGATCGCTAACAGCACATCAGCAATATCCACATCGGTCATTTCCAAATCTTCGCTAGACTCAAAATAGACTACATGGAAACCTAACTTTTCTAGTTCTGCCTGTAAGCGTAATAGTTCTGTCGATTTTCCACAACCAATATGCCCAGTAAATAAAGTGCAAGTGGGTTCATTGGGCTTAAAAAAAGTAATTTTCTGCTTCAGCTTGCCAAGAATATCACCACCTCGAACCGAGGAAAAATCTATATAATACTTGCCATCAGAGCTATTGTTAACAAACAGAGTTCTGCTGGGATCGGTAGCCTGATAAAATTCCCGTAAATCTATGGGCATAATGCTGGTAGTGCAATTATCTCGTATTGTCTTAACATATCCTTGTTTAAAAGGATAAAGTTATTTACATCTTTGCATCTCACTACTTTGAAGAATTTTGCTTTTGCTGCCTCAAAGGTGAGTAAACAGTATTTTTAGGTAAATTCAATTATTAAATCAGGTAATGAACAGTTTGGTTTACCACCATGTCTAAGCGATCAAAACTCTTAGTATCTACCTGAGATTGCTATTCCGGGTTAGGATGATGACTAGCGATGCCTTAATTTAGATATCGATATTGAGTTGTTGAAATTTTATGGGCAGTAGTCCACCAGATGGCAGTATCAACCTCCTCTGAACTGGCGAGGAAGTCTCCCAGCGCGGGGGAGACTTAGGAGATATATATCATGCTCACACAAGATATTCGTGATTTGTTGACTGATACTACCGATTTAAACCAGTTGAAATGGGATTTAAATCGCTTGCAACCTGTGGATGTGGGAGATTACATTACACAATTGCCTGAGAAAGAACGCGCGATCGCATTCCGTTTACTCAACAAAGGTCAGGCAATTGATGTATTTGAATATCTGCCAACAGAGGTGCAGGAAGAACTAATTAATTCTCTGCATGATGTCCAAGTAGTGCAACTTGTAGAAGCGATGAGTCCCGACGAACGGGCAGAATTGTTTGATGAATTACCTGCTGGGGTAATCAAACGGCTATTGCAACAACTGAGTCCAGAACAAAGACAAGCAACAGCAACGATTCTCGGCTATCCAGAAGGCACTGCTGGGCGGGTGATGACAACCGAATATGTCCGGTTGCGAGAAGGATTGACTGTAGGTGAAGCCCTAAACAAAATCCGCCGTCAGGATGAAGACAAGGAGTCGATTTACTACGCCTACGTCACAGATGACAACCGGACGCTGGTAAAAGTAGTTTCACTGCGCCAGCTGCTGTTTACCTTTCCTGATGTTTCCATCAACGATATTGCTAGCGATCGCGTCATCAAAGTTAGAACTGAAACCCCTCAAGAAGAAGTGGCGCGAATTATGCAGCGCTACGACTTAATCGCTATCCCCGTAGTTGATCGAGAAGACCGGTTGGTTGGCATTGTCACCATTGATGATGTCATGGATATTTTGGAAGAGGAAGCCACAGAAGATATCCAAAAACTGGCAGGTGTGAGTGGTGATGAAGTTGCTTTATCCTCTCCTCTACTCACGATCCGCAACCGCTTGCCTTGGCTATTGGGCATCATGGCAATGTATATTGGTGCAGCCAGTGCGATCGCGCCATTTCAATCTGTAATTGCCGCAGTGCCAGTTCTAGCAGTAATCATGCCGATTTTTTCTAACACTGGCGGGACTGTCGGTATTCAATCATTAACGGTGACAATCCGCGGCTTAGGGGTGGGTGAGGTAACACCCAAAGATACAATGAAAATTCTTCGCAAAGAACTTCTAGCTGGTTTAGGTACAGCCGTAGCTTTAGCCACAACCATGATCCTACTTTCCTTAATTTGGGCGCGACCCCAAGAGCGATGGGTGGCTTTAATTGCCGGCATGGTCATGGCAACTAATACAATTGTGGCTGTTACACTCGGCACTTTACTGCCAATGGGTTTGACACGCTTGAAACTCGACCCTGCTTTGGTTAGCGGCCCGTTAGTCACTACAATGCTAGATACAATTGGGTTTTTAACATTCCTTAGCCTAATTTCTCTAGCTTTAAATGTTTTCCATTTACCAACGTGAAGGGATTGGGGATTGGGGCATAGAACATAGGGCATGGGGCATAGGGCATTGATTATTTCTCCCTCATCTCCCTCATCTCCCCCAGTCCCCAATCCCCAGTCCCCAGTCCCCAGTCTCCAAATATGCCTACCACTACCTGGAATCGTCATCACATTCTTTCCCTAGCTGACTTCACCACCACTGAATACGATACTGTTTTGCAAACCGCAGCCTCTTTTCAAGAGGTGCTATCGCGGCGGACAAAGAAAGTGCCAACCTTGCAGGGACAAGTGGTGGCAAATTTATTTTTTGAATCTTCTACCCGGACTCGCAGCAGTTTTGAACTCGCAGCAAAACGCTTAAGTGCAGATACGCTTAACTTCGCCGCCGCCACATCTTCCATGACTAAGGGAGAGACAATTCTTGACACGGCGAAGACTTATTTGGCCATGGGAACTGATATTATGGTAGTCCGCCATCGAGAGGCAGGAGTACCAAATGCGATCGCGGCCGAGATGGATCGTTTAGGTGTACGAGTTAGTGTCCTCAATGCTGGTGATGGTCAACATGAGCATCCTTCCCAAGCACTACTAGATTTATTTACTATTTGTACTCTAATTGACCCAGCCAGTCCCCGAATGAAACTTTTAAAGGGGAAAAAGATTGCCATTGTTGGAGATATTCTCCATTCTCGCGTGGCGCGATCGAATATTTGGAGTTTAATCGCTAGTGGTGCCGAAGTGCATCTCGCAGCCCCACCCACCCTGTTACCCAAGTTATTTGCCGAGTATATCTCTGAAGAGACAGAAGTTAAAAGTTATTCCCCCACTCCCCAACTTTTTCTACATTGGCAGCTAGAACCAGCTTTGCAAAACGCTGATTTTGTGATGACTCTGCGCTTGCAAAAAGAACGCATGACGGCTCATTTGCTGCCAAGTTTGCGAGAATATCATCAGCTATTTGGCATTACACGCACAAAGTTGCAACTTTGTAAACCTAATGTCAAAGTTTTGCATCCAGGCCCCGTTAATCGTGGTGTTGAAATTAGTTCTGAATTGATGGATGACCCAGAATTTAGTCTTATTCAATCGCAAGTTACTAGCGGTATCGCCGTTCGGATGGCGCTGCTGTACTTGTTAGGTAGCGGCAAGGCTTAATAACAGGTATGCGTAACTTACTTCCCTCTAATGGTACGGTGGGCATAGCCAAGGCAATTTATCAGAAATATTCAAATAGCCGTGTATTAAAGTTGACAACTCTAAGATTTATGGTTTTCAAGACTACTTATGAGTTATAAGTTATGATTTATGAGTTTTATTTCTAACTCCTAATTCTTAACTTTTTACCTGTACCGATCGTGAATCTACGCCGTTTGATTCCAATTTTTGATAGTTCAGTCTCCAACTGGGCACTAGAAGCGCGGTTGTTGCGCTGGTTAACGTTGATTTGGCTGTTCGTCGGCTTGATAATGCTATTTTCAGCATCCTATCCTGTCGCTGATGCCCGTCAGAATGATGGATTGTACTACTTTAAGCGTCAACTACTTTGGGTTTTAGTTTCCTTAATCGGATTCAATATTATTGTTAATTTGCCATTGCAGAAAATTTTGGGAGTATCCCATTGGTTTTTGTTGCTGTTTTTGGCGTTAATTTTTGTCACACTGATCCCAGGATTGGGAAAAAAGGCTTTTGATGCAGCGCGTTGGATTTCGATCGGGCCGATTCCGATTCAACCCTCAGAATTAATTAAACCCTTTTTGGTACTACAAAGTGCGCGGCTTTTTGGTCAGTGGGAACGAATCAGTTGGCGGATTCGCTTGGCTTGGTTGGGTATTTTCGGTCTGGTACTTTTAGGAATTCTTGCCCAGCCTAACTTAAGTACAACAGCACTTTGCGGTATGACTATTTGGCTAATTGCTTTAGCCGCTGGCTTACCTTACAAGTACCTGGGAGGAACCGCAATTGGTGGAGTAATGTTGGCAATACTCAGTATTAGTATTAAAGAGTATCAACGTAAGCGGGTGATGTCATTCCTTAATCCTTGGGCGGATGCTACAGGAGATGGCTACCAGTTGGTGCAAAGTCTACTCGCCGTGGGTTCTGGTAGAACTTGGGGTTCTGGATATGGGCTTTCTCAACAAAAGCTGTTTTATTTACCCATTCAGGATACCGATTTTATTTTTGCGGTGTTCGCCGAGGAGTTTGGTTTTGTTGGCAGTATAGTGTTGTTGGCACTTTTAGCGACATTCGCCACTCTCGGATTAATTGTGGCGCTGAAGGCTAAAAACCCAGTGCATCAATTGGTAGCGATCGGCGTGACGATTTTGATGGTAGGACAATCATTGCTCCATATTGGTGTGGCTACAGGTTCTCTTCCGACTACTGGCTTACCTTTGCCCATGTTTAGTTATGGTGGTAATTCCATGATTGCTAGCTTAATAGCTGCTGGGTTGCTGATTCGAGTAGCACGCGAGAGTAATGAAGCTGAAGTCGTTCCGTTGCAAAAACCCCTGCTGGAAAATGGGCGCAAGCGTCGGAGTTTTCATAAAACCAGGAAATAAATTTGGAGGCGCTCTTCAATTTCCATACATCTCTGCTTTTCACATCGCTCAAAAGGTATAGTTTATGAAATTTTGGTAAGTAAGATTGTGCTGGATAGATATCTTAACAATTAATTTACCAATAGCGATCGCTAATGCTTATTAAAAACCTTGCCTTAGAGGTAAGGGATTCTTAAATGGGCTATTGTTGGGTGGCAGAGGAGGTGGAATTGGGTTAATGCTAGGTATAGGAGTAGGCACTACTTTTTTGATAACTGTGATTGCAAACCCTCTTTGCTGGGGTTGTTGTTTGCCAGATATATCATTAACTTGCAGCGAAATTTGAGATGGGAAGGCTAGATTGACTGGAAGTTGCTTTGAGCCAGCTAGTGGAACGTCATCCCCGTATGGCTGAAGTTTAACCTGAATATTTTCCCCTTCTACTCTCCAACTCAGAGTAGCAGTTGTTCCTTCTTTCAGTTCTAGATTTTGTTGTTCGCTACCGTTGATTGTGAAAGAAACAATCTTAAATGGTTTAGGCAATATTTCTATTTTAGATTCAGTCTTTTTAGCACTAACTTTATCACTTCCATTATTAGAAAAAGCTTTGATTTCAAAGCCAAATTTACCAGCTTTGTATGCTGTTAGAGGAACATTCGTACATCGTAGCTGTTGATTTTGTTGTGTACACAGCTTTTTAAGCTTGGGGTCTGCAAGATTGCCTTGACTAAATTTATAAGTAATTGGTTCGCTATATGATGTACCATCATCTGCACTACCAGCAAGCTGAACTTTTGCCAATAATAATGGACGGGCAATTGTCCAACTTAAAAGAATATTTTGACCCTTTGTATACTGTGGTTTATCTGTTTGAAAACTAAGCATTTCAGCAATTTGTTTTTCAGCTATTTCTACTTGGGTTGTTTGGCTTACGACTTGAGTCTTGGGAGAAAGGATTTCTATGCCATTACGATAAAAAGCTTGTAATTCAAAAGTGTAACTTCCTTTGGTTTTAACTCCCGTTTTAACATTGCTACAAATTAGCTCTTGTTTTTCTTGTACCTGACAAGGGGGTATTTGATTAGTACTTCCTTTACCTAGTGTTTCAGGAATGCCATTCCTAAAATCATAGGTAATTGGCTGAATTGCTTGGGAACCTTTAACCATCAGAATCAACATTTGCAATTGTTGATAATTGTGAATATCCCACTTTAAAGCTACTTCATCCTCCTCTTCAGTAATTCGAGGATTATTAGCACTGAAATTTTCTAATCTTAAAGGATCGGGGTTTAAAATTCGCCAAATGATAAATCCTATCCCTCCCAATAATCCTAAAATTGCCAAAATTAACAGAAGAAATTGCCACCAAGGACGAGGTTTCCATACCAAATTTCCTTGGGGTAATGTGTTGGGTAGGGGTAAATTTTCTTGGTCTTTGATATCGAGTTGAAAGTTCACTACTAACCCTGCACCAAACCAAGGTCGTCGCCACCAAGGTCTAGGTTTGACCGTCAAATTAGCCACTGCATTTTTATTAGGTAATAATCTGACCTCAGTCGGATCAAATTTGTAAGTATATAGTTGTTCTTCGTCTCGACTTTTTAAGTCTAATATCAGTTCTCGGACAATATTCCCCTGGTTTGTTACTGATAATTCGTACTTGCCAAGACTCCGGCTAACTTGTGCCAAAATGGTATTAAGTTCTATATCTAGGCGATAATTTGTTGGAATCTGGATATATACCAAATCTAGTAATACTAAATCGGGAGAGTTTTCTGAATACAAACGGATTGTCGGAGAATAGCTTCCCGCCAGGGTATCCCCAGGTGGGTGAAATTTCAACAATATTTGACCTTGAGTACCAGGATTGAGTTCTAGTGCAGTCACATCAGATACCAACCCTGTACCCTCAAATCCAGTTGTCGGATAATTGATTGTGAACCAGTCTTCGTCTAAATCTGGGCAACTCAAGCGAAACCTGTCTACGAGATAAGAGCGATTATCAACTATTACCTCCACTTGCAGAAATTCACTAGGATTGAAAATTAGCGGCTTGTTAGGGTTGGTGTTCGGTCTAAGGGAAAATGTCGGGTCATTCACCCGAATTGAAGTCTGTTCTTTGAGCAGAACCTTGATTTGGTTGGGGAAGGTTATGGGTGTGTCTTGGGGATAATGTTGAGGGGAATCGACGACTAATGTATAGTCATAGGTTCCGGGGAGAGCATTTGCGGCGATTTGAAACTCAAATTTTACTTCGTCACTATTCTCTTGGGGAGCTAATGCTAAACTTTCTCTAGGCGAACTAGACCAACCGGTTAAATTTTGAAATACTTCGTCAAAAACGAAATATAAGTCAACAACTGCACTTTGATCTCCTTGATTAATCACAACTATATAAAGTTCGATAGTATCTCCTGGCATCCCAAATTGAATTCCAGGTGGATTGATAATAACTTGTAGCGGATTGAATTTAGCTTGCATATTATCGACTTCCTTATTTGATGCGGTGTAGTTTGACCTGAAAATCTTCACTACCACTCACAATCATGGTTCCTTGATTAGTTTTCAAGTCGATACTATTGATTTTTTTAGAACTTTGGTAAATTGTTTTACCTTCTGCTGCCTTTATTTTGTCGAGTTTATGTTCGGGGGTTAAGTACCAAATTACCACTCGTCCATCATCGCCACCACTTACTAAGAGACTACCATCATCACTAAATGCTAGACTACGCACAGATGTTTTTGATGCTGCCCAACGATCTATTGGCGAACAATTGAGTTCATTTATTTTTTCCTGGGGATTGGAATTTTTGCGAGTTTGGCACTGATTCAAATTCCAAATCGTAATGAATCCTGCCGAATCGGAGGTTGCTAGGATTTTTTCTGCCGAGTTAGGAACAAAAGCCAATCCCCAAATATAGTCTTCACGCCCAACTAATGGGTCTAGTTTTTCTAGACTTTGCACTGATAAAGCTGGGAATTGTTTATCAGATTGGGTTGGATTCCATTGCCACAAGATAAAACGCTTAAAGTTTCCAGCAATTACTAGAGTTTTTGCATCTGGGCTGAGATTTAATGCCCGGACTTGGAAACCTGATAGTCTCAATGTACTTTGTCCGTCGATAACTTGCGGTTCTGGCAGAAAATCGCTGTTAGGCGCTGGTCTTGACCATATTCTAACTTTACCACTGCCATAGCCACTGAATAAATTAAGTGAGTTTGATGTGAAAGCTAAGTCAAAAACGCGATCGCCTTTTGCTTTAGGATCTTTAAGGTCTTGAAGTTGACCGATCTTTGCACCTGATGGTACATCTCTGAGTTCAATTACACCATTATCTAAACCAACAGCCACACGATCGTTTTGTAAAGGCATGAAGCGTAAGACTTCTACAGCGTCATCGGTAATTGCCATCAAACCCTTGGGCTGTTGGCGTTGATCGCAAGCAACGGGTTGCCCAGAGTATGTTACTGTATCGTCGGGGTCTAAACTATCAGCACCAATTCTCCAAAGTCTTAATGTACAATCATCTGAGCCACTGACCACAGATAAACCAATACCACTAAAACGGACTGAGTTTACGGAACGTGTATGCATTACATCTCTTGGTTGCAGTAATAATGCTAGGAGTGCAGCTAATAGTGCGATCGCAGCCAGTTGCAGCCATAGAGGTATAATTGGCTGAGTCTCCACTTCTAATGTCTGCGTAGCTGGGTCTGTACTCCCTAAACGTTGGTCGGATAATTCAGATTTGGCTTCTAATAAGAGAGTTTTGCCAATTCCTACCCAAGGGCGTTTTGTTTTCACATCGAGGATAACTTTACTTGTTTCTCCTAGATGGAGGTTGGCAATTTCAGGAAGCTTTTTGAAAGTACATTTTCGCCAGTCTCTACCCTGTACCTGCACATTAATTTGCTGGTTGAGGTTGCTAGCGTTTTTAAATAGTAATTCAAAAGAAGCTGTATGAGATTTCCAGTTAGGCAACCATGCCGATTTACTAGGAATTCTTAGGTGTTTTTGGGTGGTGGTAAAATCTATAAAACCTACTGGCAAAACTTCAATGTTACCTTCAGCATTGGTTGGATAACCATTATTGCTAACAGCTTCAATAGTAAAAGGGTAATTTTGACTGGGCGCTTGGACTACAGAAGGAGGTTGACATTGAAATGTGGCTTCTGCTAATCCACCTGGATCTAGAGATAATCGGCGTTCTGCACTACCTGTCAGCCAAGATGGATCGACACCTGTAAAACGTAGCACCACATTAGTTTGTTGTTGCCCCAAATTCCGCACCCGTACTGGTATATCTACAGAATTGCGGGGATAAACTTGGAACTCTCGCACAGGTAATTCTACACTTAAATGTGTTGGTCTGTTATCTCGCTCGATTTTCAGGCGCAGCACAAGTCTGCACTGTTGTGCTAATTGGGGTGAAAAAATATTCACCATCAGGTTAACAGTACCGACAAATCCCGGAATCGGTGTATTGAATATGAAGACTTGGAATATGGTACTACTTCCTGGTGGTTTAGCTGCTGCCACCTCTGGTTCGAGTCGATACCAGCGATATCCTGTATTCCGGGTTTCTCCGGCGGCGGTAATTTCTATCTGAAAATTGACAAAGCGATCGCTATCATTATTGACAGTTACCTCAAATGATACAGGAGTATCACCTGGACGAAAGGTTAGGTTTTGAGTAGAAAGACTGGCATTAATAACGCTTTTTTCCATACTATTACTTATAATATTTTTTTATACTCTGGATGATTAGCACTATCAAAAAATTAATGTCTGCGAAAACGTGACTATTGCTGATGGTAATAATATCAGTATTGTTACTACTATTACTGCTATAGGAATCCGGTTTGATTTCTGAAAAGATACGTAAGGTGCGTTACGAACTCCGTTCTAACACACCCTAAAATAGGTAATTTTGTTCAAAAATCAAATAGTAGTCCTATATGTCGGTCTAAGTAACAGGCTTGTATAAAAATGGGAATAAACTTCACAATTCATTAATGCAGAGTTAGATAAATTTTGGTTAAATTAATATTTTGATGAACTAAATCTGTTACTTAATTTTGGATTTTAGAGACATCTAAAATCCAAAATCTATAACTCTTATAGTTGCCGCACTAATGGCTGACCATCTTTAACTTCACCAACTAAAACTAAATCGACACAGTTGACAAAGATACCATTTTCCAGAACACCGGGAATGTTATTCAATATCTTTTCTAGGCTGACTGGATCTTCAATAGAGTCAAATCTGACATCTAAGACAAAGTTTCCTTGGTCAGTAATCACTGGGCCAGCTTTTTTTACACCCATGCGGAGTTCTGGTTTACCACCGAGTTTTTTGATGGCATTGGTAACAGGAGTAATTGCCATTGGAATCACTTCCACAGGCACTGCGAAACTAGAACCTAAGCGGTCTACCAACTTACCACTATCGACGACGACGATAAACTGTTCTGCTAGGTAGTCTACGACTTTTTCACGGGTATGTGCTGCACCACCGCCTTTAATCAAATTCTTCTGCGGATCGACTTCATCTGCCCCATCAATGGCAATATCTATGTGGTCAATAGCATCCAAAGTGGCGAGAGGGATACCGTACTGTTTCGCCAGCACTTCTGACTGAAACGAGGTAGGAATGCCAATGATATCTTTGAGTTCGCCAGACTTGAGGCGATCGCCTAAATACTGAATCGTATATGCTGTAGTTGACCCCGTACCCAACCCCACAATGGAACCCGACTTGACTAGGGCGGCGGCGGCTTTGCCAACTTCTTGCTTCATCAACTTTACGGGATCTGCTGCTGTCATTCCCAAAACTCCTGAAAAACTGACTATAGTCCATATTAGTGGGCAGATAACGTCAAAAGATGAAAGGTAAAAAACAAGTTTTTGCTGATTTCTACTTCCTTTATTAGGAATTTACAAAAAATAAAACATCCTAGTGTTGGGAACAAAGGAAAAGCTACGCCCTCCGTAGCTACGCAACATTGTCCAGCCTAAATTCGTCACTAGCTGAGTTACAGGTTATTAGGAATACCAAACTTCGCCTTAATCTCAGTAACGTAGTTTTTTCAATTCATTTAACAGCTAAAAGTGGTTATGGTAATGCGTCAGCTTTCAATTACTCTATCTTTAGTGGCACTACTACAAAATTTACCAGCTATTGCTCAAGTGCCAGAAACTACTTCTGTAATCCCATCTGATTCCATTCAACAGGTAACTGCTGCTAAATGGATGACAAACTTTTCTGATGGCAAATTTTATCCAGAAAGGTTATTGAGTCGGGCCGAATTAGCGTCAATTATGGTCAAAGCATTTCGGCTAGATAAAAGAGAAGCTGTTAGCAAAGAAAATTTAGTTATTCCAGATGTTCCACGTTCTTATTGGGCATTTAATGATATACAGACAGTCTTAAAAACTGACATCATGAAAGGCTATCGGGGCAATGAATTCTTTCCTAACCAAAAGGTGACAAGGGCAGAAGCTCTGGCTATTTTCGCCCAGGCTTATGGTGTATTTCAGTTTCCTGATCAGGCTGTTAATGAGATTCTGGCTTCCCATCCAGATGAAAAGTCCATCCCAACTTGGGCTAGAAAAGCGATCGCTACAGTAGCTAGTGAGGGATTTCTCAACACAGATGCCCAAGGGAATATTTTCCCATTGAAACCCGTTACCCGTGGAGATATGGCTTATGTATTGAGTAAATATTTACAACGACAACATCAACAACCTGAAACACCAGAAGTTCCGATGATTCCAAATAGCCCACAATCACCCTAGCTAAATTTTATTTAGTCAAGTAACCTACTTACAATCAGTTTTGACCTGGACTTCTATACTTGTCTCGAAGTTGGCGAAGATATAAGGAATTAGACTGTGTTGGTTGCTGCTGCACATAATTCCCATAATTAGGCTGTGTTGGTTGCTGCAAGCTAGAATTGCCATAATTAGACTGTGGTAATTGTGTCGGCTGCTGCAAACCATAATTACCATTTATGGGGGTGACAATGCCTTGACCTGGCATCTGGTTAGAGTAAGGTGAAATATTACTTGGTGCGCCAGAGGTAACTGGGGGCGTTATTGGTGATACATTAGGCACTACCTGACCGTTATTTAAATTACTGTAGGGATTTTGCGGTAAGTTCGTACCCGTTGATGTATAACCTGTACCAGTAGTTAACCCAGTATTAGGCAATACCTGACCGTTATTTAAATTACTGTAGGGATTTTGCTGCAAGTTCGTACCCGTTGACGTGTAGCCCGCCCCCGGAATTAATCCATTACTTGGTAGAGAATTCTGACTGGATAAGCTGTTAATAGGTGGCATTAACGTTGTTCCTGAGCCAGAGACTTGACCCACAGTATTTGGCACTGTTGAAGTCCCATTGAAGCTAGACAGCTTCTGATTTGTCGATTGGTTGAGTGCTGCTTGCAGAGGGTTGATGGAGACAGAATTTTGAGTCTTGCTAGTTTGATTTGTGAATCCAATTCCCAGACTAGAGGATGTTTGTTCGTCCCCTGTTGCTTCAGATGGTGCAGTTAAGGTATTAAGACCTAGAAACTGGTTATTACTATCAACCGTCCCCATCCGCAACGAATTTTCTGCTTGGACAACAAAGGGATTTTTCAAAATTGGGGGAGTATCACCCTTAACGCCTGAAGCAGGATTTAGCTTGGTATCGCTATCAGACTTTTGTTTGTTAATTACATCTTCTAATAAGCTCGTGCTATTTTTTTCCTGAGTCTTTTCTTTGGGAGTATTTGGCGTTGCTGAGAGACTTGCTTGTTCAAAGTCATTAAACAAAACTGGTAGGTTATCAATATCGGCTGCGATCGCTCTATTTTCTGCTGACAAGGAAGAGTCAACAGGCGTTTGTGAAGAGACTTGGCTTTTTTGCTTATAAACAAAAATATCTGGGTTTGACCAGTATTCCCAGGTTACTAGCCCTACGACAGATAAAAAAATTCCAGTTCCCCAAAAACCAGGTCGCCCTAGATTCCATAACCTGGCTTTGAGATAGCGTAAGTATGCGGGAGGATAATAAGGATGTGGCATGGGATTGGTAATTGAAATTTACTCGAAATCAGGAAAACTTGACGGGTTCTGAAGGTGTTGCTGTTTAATGCTTTTGCTTTCCTCAATAGGAAATATCTCAACTAAAGTTAGATACTGATTTCATCCTAACTTCTCCATCAGTTATTAGTCATTACCAATAGACATGTAGTAGTCAAAAATTTACTTTTTAGTGGCTGGAGCCTTTGGGAAGATTTTTGAGAAAGTTATGGCAATTTATGGTTAGTTTTTTGGTATCGGTCACATTGGATATCATCAGGAGTTGACAGTTGCTCTAAGTTTATTGTTGTAGCTGGACAAAAGTTCAACTTTTTTACTTTCTAGTTAGCAAACTGTGCGCTGCAATGCTTCGATACATACGCCTCTGAGGGCGCTGTGCCGCACTGTATTATTTACCAGGAGACTACAGCAATGATGAGAGCTGAAGATATCATGACCAAAAACGTAGTTACCATTCGGGGTTCGGCGACTGTTGCTGAAGCAGTGGCGCTGATGAAGGAAAAAAAATTGCGGGCGCTGGTTGTGAATCGTCGCCATGACAATGATGCTTATGGTATCGTCACAGAAACGGATATTGTCTATAAGGTAATTGCCTACGGTAAAGATCCAAAGCAAGTTTGGGTTTACGAGATTATGAGCAAGCCCTGCATTGTGGTCAATCCTGATTTGGGTGTGGAATACGTAGCCCGGTTATTTGCTAACACTGGTATTCATCGCGCACCTGTGATTCAAGGCAAGCTCTTGGGTATCATCTCAATTACCGACATTTTAACTAAAAGCGACTTTGTAGAAGCGCCAAAAGCGCTACTGCTGGAGGAGAGAATTCAAAAAGCAATTGAACAGTCTCGCGCTATTTGCACTGAACAAGGTGCTTATTCTAAAGCCTGTGCAGCCGCTTGGGATGAGGTAGAAGAACTTCAAGCAGAAGCCGCTCATCAGAAAGCTGAGGGTATGGTATCAGCCAAAGTCTCTTTTGAAGAATACTGCAAGGAAAATCCAGATGCACCGGAATGTCGAAATTATCATCCGTAATTGAAGTGTGAGGATGAGGGGAAGATGGGGAAGCAAGGGAAAAATTATTATTCTTCATCCCCCTCAATTTACCGTTTGGCAACTCGCATCAACAAGAATAGACCGATTCCCAAGAAAAGAAAGTTAGGCAACCAAGCGCCCATAAAGGGAGAGAGGGCACCTGCTTGCGCGATCGCACCACTAATAAAGAAAATTAAATAGTATGAAAAAATAACTACAACGCTAATCCCAAAGCTGGTACCTCTTCCAGTTCGCTGGGGGATACTTCCCATTGCTGCACCTACTAAGCCAAAAACTACGCATACAAAAGGTAAGGAAATTTTTTGTTGAATCCGCACTTCGAGTTTACGAATTTTTTGGCGATCGCCACCGAGAAGTTCTACTTGTAGTTGATCTAGTGCTTCGGCAATATTCATCTCACCATAGTCACGGCTTTTTTCTGCTAAACTTAACGGCGTGCGCGGTAGTTGCAGTTGTTGGTGTTCAAATCTGACGATGTTGCGATAAGAGCGATCGGCAGCAACAAAATAAATAGTACCGTTGTAAAAATCCCAGACATTTTGAGAAGGATTCCACTGGGCAGATTCTGATACTACAATTTGATTCAGATTTTTTGTTGAGCGGTCTATAATTGTCAAACCTTTCATCCGCTTACCATCAAATTGGTCGGCGTAAAACAAGCGTGTCAATATTCTATTTCTAGAGCCATCAGGCTGTGTAACATCTTGGTATTCGGGATAGAAAATATTTTGCTGATTAAAAGTGGGCTTGTCTGATTTAAGGGCTTTATCCAGAGTCATCGCTGCTTGGTAATTTGCTGCCGGTGCAATTTGTTCGTTGAATACAAATGTCATTCCTGTGACTACAAGACTCAACATCACAGCAGTTAGCACTATGCGATAGACGCTAACCCCACAACCACGCAGGGCAATTAGTTCGCTCTCACTAGAAAGACGACTGTAGGTCATCAAAGTAGCCAGCAGCGTAGACATCGGGAAGGCTAAAACGATAAAGTTGGGAAACTTTAACAAAAAAACCTGAATGGCAATGTCTATGGGTAGCCCAGATTCTACAATTTTTCTGATCAGATCGAATACAGCATCAATGGTGACACCAAGTGATGAAAAAGCTCCGACACCAAACAAAAACGGCGCTAACAATTCGCTAGCAAGGTAACGATCCATGATCGTCAAAGGTAGCAGCAAACGGAGCTTGTAGAAAGACGGGAAGTTCTTTGATATCATAAGCAATTTGAACAGTTAAATATTGGCAACCCTGGTGAAGGCAGGAAGCAAGAGGCAGGGGGCAGAAGTAATAAAAGTAGTCTTCAGATTTGGTGTTGAAGTCTAAGTTATTTACCTCACTTAGTTGCAAAACTTAGTTGCAAACGGCTGTATTTAGAATCAAAATTTAGTTTTCAATGGGTAAGAAAGTAGAATCGAATAAATTAGATTAAAATTTTAATTTATTTAATTTAATTTCAATTAAATATAAAAATAGCCTTTGAAATTATTAACTAAATAATTGTAAATTTAAACTTGAAAATTATCCCCTAAATAATATTGCCGCACGAGGGAATTGCTGTAGAGTTCGTCAGCAGCACCAAAAGCGAGAATTTGTCCCTCACGCATGATGTAGGCGCGATCGGTGATGGCGAGGGTTTCGCGGACATTATGATCTGTAATTAAGATTCCCATGCCGCGATCGCGCAGTTGTGCGACAATTTGCTGAATTTCTGAGACTGCGATCGGATCGACTCCCGCAAATGGTTCATCCAAAAGTAAAAATTTTGGCCCTTCTCGGCCAGCAGCTAAAGACCTTGCTAATTCAGTCCGCCGTCGTTCACCACCAGAAAGTTGAATTCCTTTGCTATTGGCTAATTTTTCCAAGCGAAACTCCCGCAATAAAGTTGTGAGTCGTCTTGACCACTCCCATCGTGGCACATTCGTTTGCTCTAGCACCAAAAGAATATTATCCTGTACCGAGAGTTGGCGGAAAACACTTGGTTCTTGTGCTAGGTAGCCAATACCCAGTCGCGCCCTTTGGTGCATTGGCATTCCCGTAACATCCAGATTACCTAGCCAAACTTTTCCTTGATTGGGCTTTTCTAAACCTGTGGCAATGTAAAAGGTCGTCGTTTTACCAGCCCCATTGGGGCCTAGTAAACCAACGACTTCGCCCTGAGCAACAGAAATATTGACACGATTGACAATTACTCGCTTGCCGTAAGATTTGTGAATATTCTCTAAAACAATTTTCACGCTGGAAGCACCCTTTCTTGGTGGTAAATGCTAATTAGAAGGCTTCAAAGGGGGTGTTTTTGGGGCAGGTGTCGCGGTTTGTCCACCATTATCTGATTCCTCGATCATGTAGATAGACTCTACCTGACGGTTGGATTGGGGTAAGGCAACAAATCGCCCTTCATCAATTAAATACGTTACCTTCTCTGCCCGAATACTGTTACCGCCCTGTTGCAAAATATAGACGTTGCCACTGAAATCAATTCGGCGCTCTTTACTAAAGTACTGTGCTTGAGCAGATGTTGCCTGAATCTGACGAGAAGGATACAACATTTGCACGTTACCGCGAGCGGTGACTACTTGATTTTTGGCATCATATTCTTGCACATCAGCGCGGATGGTGAGGGGGCGATTGTCTTTAGATGTTTGTGCAGTAGCGGTTTGCACTTGGGTAGGGAAGACAAAAGCGCCCCAGAGTGCAGCTGGGAGCATTAAAGCTAATCCCAAGCGACGGATCTGGGATATGGGCAATTGATAGCAGGGCATCATAGCAATTGGGGATTTAGGATTTCAGCTTGCATTCTAATTATCTCAAGTACTTTATCCAGATATGAAATATCCAATCTGGAGTGATTTCCGATAACTACTGGCTGAAATAGTGACGCTACCCCCAACCTCAAGGTTTCAGGTAATTGGCATCTGAGTGAAAATGACGTAGGCACAATTCATAAATTGTGCCTACGAAGGATTTCGAGCAACGCATAATTAATTTACCAGATGTCAATCAGTAGATAGCACAATTTTAGGTAAAGATAAGACCTGATTTTCACCTAGATCGCCAGATGTAATCTTATCTGGCCCGATTTGTTGTAATGTCGCTAACAATGCTGCACTCTGACTCAATAGCTCATCTATATCAACACCGCCGTAACTAGATGGGTAACGGCGCAGGCGATTGCCACCTTCTCCAAGTAGAATTACTGCACCTCGCCAGTTGCGATTTTCTAAATGATACAGTGCTACAGAAATTTGGAGAATGCCTTGATAAAAGGTTTTTTCTGGTTCGCCAGATTCAATCCATAAAGCCTCTAAAGTGTCATGACAGGCGTAGAACTGACCAGAATTGAACTGTTCTACGCCTTGCCAAAACTCTTGGGGGATGGTTTCGCTCATCCCATGCTGTCTCGGACTTCTTTAATTGTTTCGAGAGAGATATCTTGTTTTTCGCCAGCAAACTCGTTGTCAGGGGTGAGGAACAACATACAATGGCACTCTTTGCGTTCTCTCATTGGCACACAGGGACAGTTCCAATATGTAGCGTGAACTTCAGCCTCTTTATCTTCATAATGGCGACAGGGACATAAAGGCGCACCTAGTTCGTCTTTATGTTTGGCTAGCCCTTCAATCACAACTGCGGTAACAGAAGGTTCAGAACAGAAGTATGTTCCAGTCCGCTTGGCGTATTGTTCGGAAAAATGCCGCATTGCCTCTAGGCTTCTATCGCTGGATTTTGTGTTATGTTCTGATGTGATCATGTCGCTCATAATTTAAATATTTCTTTGCATTGTACCTCAGTCGCACTAAGGGATTACTGGGTGTATTTCCCCAACCTTACCCGCCCAAATTGTTTTACTCTCGCTCAAAGGCTGATATGTCCGGTGTGCTGGGATCAGAAAAAATCTTAAAAATCACAGAAGTTTAACTTCTAAGCTAATCAAAAATCAAGTTGTATCTTGAGGCAGACTATTGCCCGAATACTTAGAAGTTTCGGCTATACGAACAAAGCTTGCCTCTATAGGCTAAAACCTTTACAATCTGTAGAGATCGGCTTTGTTAGTATAGCCCTTCTAGGGTGTGATTTTTTGTCTAAAGTATTGATTAATACGAATTTAATGTTTTTTGTAGTTGGGGTTGTAGAGCGCGATCGCTCTGCACAAAAATACCAGGATGATCGCGATTGATTATCTCTTGTTCTGCTGGTGAAGAAATATTTGGCCACAAAACCCAGCGACTACCTTGAGGAAGAGTAGCAACACTCAGGGGGTTTTGAGTCAGCCAAATCAAAGGATAACTTTTAGGAACTACTGAACTGGCATCTTCTAGGGCTGTGGTTGCTGCTAGGGTTTCTAGGACAAAGCGATCGCCTTTGATTAAATCTGTGGATGCTGTCCATAGTTGCACCTCTAATTGCTGTTGCTGTGCGTAGAAATACAGTGAAGCTGCGGCAATTACTGCTTGTTCAAAGTTTTCTTCTTCCCAATTGCTAGCACTATCAAGGGCAATAACTATTTCTTGTCCACCTGTTACCATTTCTAACTCGCGCACCCTTAATTCACCATAACGGGCGCTAGTTCGCCAGTGAATTAGGCGGGTGGGATCTCCAAGGCGATAAGGACGGAGCGATCGCACCAGCCCTGTTGTCGCTGTCTGCAATGGTCTACCACGAGGATCTCCCCTTTTGCTCTCTTCTTGCCCCATTTCGTCCACTAAGGGGCAGGTAGCTAAGGGTAAGATTGTGGGATAGACGATCGCTGTCGCAGCACAATCACGTTG
This sequence comes from Nostoc sp., assembly GCF_036919895.1. Taxonomy (GTDB): domain Bacteria; phylum Cyanobacteriota; class Cyanobacteriia; order Cyanobacteriales; family Nostocaceae; genus Nostoc. The sequence continues at coordinate 29,416 of NZ_JBALBW010000017.1, read as the reverse complement.
ACGGCGACACCAAAACAATCCCAAAGGCGCACCTGAACCTAGTTCGACAGTGTGCCAACGATAAATGCCCCGGCGCTGGGTAGGGTGGTAATATACCCAACGGTAACTACCTTGGCTAGGAATTGTTTCAATTGCTTTTTGTACTGGTTTCCCTAAGACGAAAGATAGTATATCTTCGACTTGCAATAAGCTGACAGGCTGTTGTGTCTGATTGCGGATTTCTAATTCCACAGTCAGATCGTCGCCGGCTGACACAGGTTGTATGGGACTGCGGGTGATGGATAGACCTGTGAGCGATCGCGGCGGTAAGATGGCTGCTACACCCAAAAGAGCAAAACTGATGCCGCTAATGGCATACAGCCAACCAGCCATCGTATTGATACCTGCTCCAAAAAAACAAATAGCCGTTGCTGCTAGTACCCAACCGCCATAAGTAGGGGCACAAGCGCGGTTTTCTAACCAATTGGTGATGGGTTTAATAATTTTCATGTTTCTTTTTTAACCCAACACCACCCAAAATTCACAGTGTCTGAGGGGTTGTGCCTGATGTTCTTATTGAAACACGTATAGCGCCTTTACCAATAACCCTGGATATTGTGTCTGAGGGGTTGTGCCTGATGTTCTTATTGAAACCGCTCTATAATTTGGTTTATCCGATCCACGTTTATTGAGGCTAGTCCCTAACCCCGCCCATGAGTACATAGACGAAGAATGCGGGACAGAATCTTGTTCAACTTCCTTCTTCATGAAACATCTTTACATCTTGTGAGCCTCTGCATAAATGCGTAGTGCCGCAGCCATTTTCTTTTCATAATCCTCGCCTTGAGATTGGAACCAAGCCAGCGTTTCAGGATCTACTTGGACAATAACATTCATTGGTGTTACAGGTTTCCACCACCGTGACTTACCGAAAAATTCCTCGGTTAACGGAGGAATATCAGATGTATCAATTTCCTTTTCTGTGAGTGAGTCAACTTTGTCCCAGTTCGTCCTTGAGGAATTGTTCATATCGTTTTCGTTCATAAGGCAGAGCTTTGCGAAGTGAAATAATTCGGATTGTTTGCTCGTCTGGTTCTGTAAAAACTACAACCACAACACGTCCATCAAGTATTCCCAACCCAATCCATCGATCCTCGCCTTAGTCTTGACGTTCGTCTAGAGAAATACGTAGTGGTAGATTGAACATTCTGGGCGCGTCTGCAAAATCAAGTCCATGCTTTGCAATATTTGCTTGGTTCTTTTGGTGATCCCACTCGAATTTCATACCTTGTATTTTACTGGATTTTCACCATACGCCTCAAGAACTGTGGTGCTTGTGATAAGTGACTTACAACTCTGTAATTCTATGCTGATAATTGGCGATCGCAATGGGGGTAGTAGATACTTTGACATTCTCAAACAAGATACTCCGCCAGTTGCTCATGAGTGGGAACATCAGCAGATTGAAAGGTTTTGAGGTCTATTTTTGATGGTTGGGTTAATGCTGCTAAACGGTTACATTGAATGGCAATACAACGATCAAAGATATTTCTCACAAATCTACCATTTCCAAGTTTTCCTATTTGATGTTCAAATTGATTAACTAAGAGATGCACTGCTTCTAAAGTCTTCTCTGAGAACAGATAGCCGTGCTGTTCACACCTGACTTTAAAAATCTCGGTTAACTCGGACGGACAATAGTCTTCAAAGTGAATCGACCTTGCAAATCTGGACTTTAGACCAGGATTAGATTCAATAAATCGAGACATTTCCCCTTTATATCCTGCAACAATAACTACCAGATCCTCTCTGTAGTCTTCCATCATTTTTAAAAGAGTATTGATTGCCTCTTGTCCGTACATATCGCCGCGTCCGTCTGGAACAAGGGAGTAAGCTTCATCAATAAAAAGTACACCACCAAGAGCAGATTCAACTACTTTTGCTGTTTTGGGTGCTGTTTGTCCCAAGTATTCTGCAACTAAATTAGTCCGATCTACTTCAAGAAAATGGCCTTTTGATAGAACACCAAGATTTTTGTATATCTCGCCTAAAATCCTAGCTACTGTGGTTTTGCCTGTTCCGGGATTTCCCGTGAATACGAGGTGTCTAGTGATTGAAGGAGCTTTTATACCCGCTTGAGCTTGCATCTGGGCTACTTTTGCAATATTTACCAACTCTTGAACGGTAGATTTTACAGCACTTAATCCAGTTAATGAATGAAGTTGATCTAAACATAGCTGAAGCTCATTAGTGACTACTTCAGGTTGATTAGCATTAATGTGAGGTTGCTTGTGAATCTCTTTACAAACTTCTGCTGCCCATTCGTTGCCTATTTGTTTAATGTCAGTACCCAATAGGTTACGAGCTGTTTTTATTGCATTTTCTTTAGAAGCAGCTTCAGCAAAAAACAAGCAATCAATCTCTAACTGTTTTTCAGGCTTTTCTAGAAAATTATAAGCATCATCAATGCTACTCCAAGCAGCCCATAACCAAGAATTGCCGGAAGCACAGATACTAAAGACTGTGGAATTCCACGACATATATATACACCAGACAGTGAACACAATGAATTACACAGTGTTATATTACCCACTCAGGTATTAAGTTATTCATTTTGCTATTACCAGAAAATAAAAAGCCCGCATCAGCGGGCTTTTTAAATCAATTAAGTTATTGCTTTACTTACCGTTTCGCCAACTTCTTCGACATCTTCCGTAGGCGAATAGATTGGGGTGTAACTTCCACCAATTCATCGGCCGCGATGTATTCCAAAGCACGCTCTAGGCTCATGTCTATCGGTGCTTGCAGTTGCACCAATTCATCGCCACCAGCAGCCCGGTGGTTGGTTAATTGCTTGGTCTTACAGATATTTAGTTCCAAATCTTGGGAACGAGTGTGTTCTCCCACAATCATACCTCTGTAAACCTTTGTGCCGGGAGTGATAAAGAATGCTCCTCTATCTTCAGCGTTTCTCATGGCGTAGAAGGTAGAAACACCTTCTTCAAATGAGACTAAAACGCCTTTATTACGGGCTTCAATATCGCCACTCAGTTGACGGTAATCTAAGAAGCTGTGGTTCATGATGCCTTCACCACGAGTCATCCGCATGAATTCACCCCGGAAACCAATCAAACCACGGGCGGGAATGACAAACTCTAGTTGGGTGCGATCGCCACTACCTGGTTGCATATCTTGCATTTCGCCTTTGCGTTGTCCCAGGCGTTCAATACAGCTACCCACACCATCAGCAGGAATGTCTAACACCAGGAGTTCAAACGGTTCGCAAGGTTGACCGTTGATTTCGCGGTAAATTACCTGTGGCTGAGATACCTGAAACTCGAAGCCTTCCCGACGCATGGTTTCAATTAAGATACCTAAGTGGAGTTCTCCACGACCGGAAACAAGGAATTTATCGGGAGAATCGGTTTCTTCCACCCGCAAAGCAACGTTGGTTTCGAGTTCGCGGAATAAGCGATCGCGTATTTGACGGGAAGTCACCAACTTACCTTCTTGACCAGCAAAGGGCGAATCGTTCACCCAGAAGGCCATTTGCAAGGTTGGTTCATCCACTTTAATTAGTGGTAAAGCTTGCGGATTGCTGGGATCAGTAATGGTTTCCCCAATATAAGCATCAGCGAAACCAGCCACCGCCACAATATAACCTGCGGTTGCTTCTTCCATGTCTATGCGCTTTAGTCCTTCAAAGCCCATCAATTTGGTAATTTTACCCTTGACGATGGTGCCATCTTCTGTAATTAAAGCTGCTTGTTGTCCTGCTCGGATAGTACCGTTGTGAATTCTGCCAATTACAATCCGTCCCAGATATTCAGAATAATCTAGGGTTGTAACTTGCAATTGCAGAGGCTTATTGCTGTCGCCTACTGGTGGTGGGACGTGTTGCAGAATCGCGTTAAACAGGGGTTGCATATCTACCGATTCTGCTTCCAGGCTTTCCTTCGCAAAACCTGCCATACCAGAGGCAAACAGATAGGTAAAATCGCACTGGTCTTCATCTGCACCTAATTCTAAGAACAGATCCAACACTTTATCAACAGCAACGTGGGGGTCAGTTTGTCCACGATCAATTTTGTTGATGATAACGATGGGGCGTAGCCCTTTTTCTAAAGCTTTTTTGAGGACAAAGCGTGTTTGGGGCATGGGGCCTTCGTTGGCATCGACAATTAGAAGACATCCGTCAACCATGCCGAGTACGCGTTCAACTTCGCCACCAAAGTCAGCGTGTCCAGGAGTATCAACAATATTTATTAGTGTTTCTTTGTAGCGAACCGCCGTATTTTTAGACAGGATAGTAATACCCCGTTCCCGTTCTAGGGCGTTGGAGTCCATAACGCAATCCGGAACGTCTTCGCCTTCGCGGAAAATGCCGGATTGTTTGAGGAGTGCATCAACCAAGGTGGTTTTACCGTGGTCAACGTGGGCGATAATGGCGACGTTGCGAATTGGGAGCGTCATAGAAACTTTTGGTGAACTCTATATGGGGTTTTGAGATTTACATTTGAATGCTAGGCTTTTTTAACAGAATTAGGTATGATTAGCAAAACTCTGTAAAGAACCTTTAATAATTCTAGCTTAATCGTCACAATTGCGGTGAGTTTTGTAAATGCTGCTGAGATGCAAAGTTAGGCGGGCTAAATCGTGTGCTTAAGGTGAAATTATTTACCCTATATTTTTAGAAACCATAACCGAGGTAGTTGAAGGGTAGGTAAATGTCTGGTTAAAATTTCTTAGATATTTTTTGCCCTGTAAATTAGCTTGACCTCTGCAATTATTGACACCAGCATTTATAACTAGTGTTGACATCTCAAATGTCAATGTCTGGGGGCAGTTTTACCAGCCAATTTTTGAGAAATTAAATACCATCACTACCCCCAAACTTATATAAGTTTATCATGTCAGGAAAAATAAACTTTTTTCTCTAGATATAGTAGTCGTAAATTATTTGCAAAAATCAATTAACCGCAGAGGCGCAGATAGGGGAATCGGAGATTTTTACTACTTATTATGTCCTGACTTTGTTTAGTTAAGCGCGTGCTAGTAAGGGAGCAGCAGCTAGTAGGGTTTTGGTATAAGGGTGCTGAGGATTGGCAAAAATCTTTTTTGTCAGACCGATTTCAACAATTTTACCGTCATTCATCACGGCAATCCGATCGCACAAAAATCGCGCTAACCAAAGATCGTGGGTGATGAACAGATAGGTTAACTCAAATTCTTCTTTTAATTGCAACATCAAATCCAGCACTTGCGACTGCACGCTAGCGTCTAACATACTCACTGGTTCATCGCAGATCAAAAGTTTGGGGTGAGTAATCAAAGCGCGAGCGATCGCAACTCTTTGCTGTTGTCCCCCAGATAAATCTGATGGATAACGCTCATAATAGACTTCTGGCGGTGTTAAACCAACTTTCTCTAGCATCCAAAAAACCTGTTCTTTTGCCTTAATCGGATCGGCTAGATTGTGGATAAATAAAGGATCGGCGATACTTTGTCCCACCGTCATCGCTGGATTAAGACAAGCATGAGGATCTTGAAAAACCATTTGGATTTGTCGCCGTGAGGAGCGAATTTCTTGACGCGACAGTTTAGTTAAATCTTGTCCTAAAAACTCTACTTTGCCACTGGTGGGGCGAATTAGTTGCAAAATTGTTCGTGACAGCGTACTTTTACCACAACCTGATTCCCCAACTAAGCCGAGAATTTCTCCTGGATAAAGATCCAAGTCAATCCCATCTACTGCTTTTATTGTCTGGGTTTGTGTCTTAAACAGTCGTTCGATAAAGTTAGGCTCTATCGTATAGTATTGTTTGAGTTCAGTAATACTCAAAATTGGGGATTTATCATTAATAATCGGTAATTGCTTTTCTGAGTCATTGGCAATTATCAATTCTCCATCATCTTTTACTGCTTGAATGTGTAAAGCTGCTTTTAAGAGCGATCGCGTGTATTCATGTTGAGGCTCCCTAAATACGGTTTCTGTAGAACCCATTTCCACCATTTTGCCTTGGTACATTACGCCAATGCGATCGCAATACTCAGCTACCATTGCTAAATCGTGAGAAATCAGCAATAATCCCATGTTTTCTTCACCGCACAGACGAGTTAATTCTTTCAATATCTGCGCCGAGACAGTAACATCTAAGCTGGTGGTGGGTTCATCAGCAACAATCAACTTGGGGTTGAGGAGTAAAGCTAATGCGATCGCAACCCGTTGGCGCATTCCACCGCTAAACTCATGGGGATACTGATTCCAGCGACTAGCCGGAATATTCACCTTTGCTAAGGTAGCAAGTGCTTTTTTTTTGGCTTCTCGCGTTGATAATTCTGGTGAGTGCGCCTGGAGGGTTTCGATACAATGCTTACCAATCGTCATCAACGGATCGAGGCGTGTCATGGGATCTTGGAAAATTAAAGCGATCGCTTCTCCTCGAAACTTCCGCAACTGGTTAGGCATCAAGTCAAATACTGACTGTCCTTGAAATGTCACCCGTCCCTCAATCCGACTAGAGGCTGGTAGTAAACGCATTACTGCCCGCCCGATAGTTGACTTACCACAACCCGACTCTCCCACCAATCCCATTTTTTCACCTGGTTGCAAGGTGAAAGATACATCATCAACCGCCCAGCTTGCCTCTTCTCCACTCCGTTGAGGATAGGCAACTCGCAGATTTTCGATACAGAATAAGGCTTCACTCATAGTTAGTTATCAGCCCTGGGCTACCAGCTTTTATAATTTCAAATTTAAGATAGTCTATCAGATTAGTATTTAACCTCCGCTATGCAAACATCTTTATTGTCTTAGCTAATTTTTTATAGTAGTGATTTATACCGCTTGTCTCAATTTTCATCAGTTAATATTAGGAGACAAGCAGGTATTTTTACTATTAAGCTAATTAATGTTCGCGATCTGGATGATAACCATCGTTTATGCCTTGCTCAGTTTCTAGTAGCCGTGAAATAAGCACGTCTGGTTTTCTACTAATAACAGACCTAACTTTATCAATAGCAGTTACTTCACTGATTTTTACAACCATTTCCCAGAGAGTATCTTCCTCTGTATCTTTGTTGTAAGTTCTATGTTTAAACCACAATAAATCATCCCAAGCTCCAATAATTGTGGCGAAATACCACTTATCTCGTACTAGTATCCAGATTTCTTGTTCTAAGTAAGTCTGTAGAAGAGATTTCACAATGACTAAGATATGAAAAAGATTGTGCTACATATTAGGTAAGTATTAACAGCTAAGACAACAGTTAAAATACTGATATATTTTAGTATCAATTATATTTATATGATTTAACAACTAGCAAGCCTAAAATCTCCGAAAACTATGGTTAAGCCAATATATCACCTAATAATTGCCTGAATTTAGGAAAGAATACCTGTATAAAATACAATTCATGATTTAGTATTTGCTGTTACAGACAAGAAGTACCTACTACAGCATTATCACTGAAGCAATAGATACTATCCCCCAATTAGTGCGTATCCACCCAACCTTTAGCACATTAAATCAGATCGGCCAGTTCCAGATATTGATAAGGTAGTTTAGCCGATTAATTCACCCATTTGTGGGAGGTAATTAGTAAGCCAATAAGTGTATTTTGATTATAGTAAGACCAACCGAAGATGGTTTGAAGCAGGATTTACGCAACAGATGTATCAATCATGTTAAACCTGATATTCGCCAGATGTATAAACATCAAACCCTTGCTGGTTTCAATAGCTTTGTTACTGGCTGTACAAACTTCTGCCAATGCTGAACAACCCCTTCCTAATTTGACTCCAGCACAAACTCAAAGTTTATCCCGTGACTTAGTTCCATATAATTCTCAAGACTTTTTTAGGCAAGGAAAAGACTCGATTGAGAGAGAAATTCAAATTCTCAGACAAAGACAACTGTCCTCAATAAAACCTGTTCTTAAGATTGATTTAGTGCGGCAGATTAAAAGACCACCTACTCAGCAAAAAATCTAAATCTTATCTAAGTAAGAATTATTATGCTTCTATATAGCGGTTCTTAGTCAAGTGAAGTACAAGAACCCCACCCCCAACCCCCTCCCCGCAAGCGATGAGGGGACTATGATGTAACTCATGTGATTAGGAAAGGCTATAAGACCTTGGATCGCTATTTGTTGTACTGTTAATTATTGATCTATAGCAACTCAGCTATACCCAGGCATAACAATGGGTATGATCTGCTTTTTGATAACAGAGTTTTTACATGTTGAATAAACTTTGCAATAAAATTTTACAATCTTAATTGTCTAGCAAACTCATCAACGCTTGAACTTCAACGTCTTGCGGCTCTGACAACTGACTCTGTAACCTTAATAATTGACTCTGTAATGCTTCTACTACATAGAGCATATTAGACTCTTGGGCAATTCTTAGCTGATTTTCTTTAATTTGGATCTGTTTAAGCAAGTCATTTTCAACGTGACTTGAGTTGTAATATTGAGCAATCATAGCTTTACATTTTGTATCAATCTAATCTATGGAGTGCAATTAAACTTATCTCCAATGTATTATTCCACACTTTTGTCATTTTTTTTATATCTGGTTATTTAATTTTCATTACTCGTAGTGTTCATGGGTGTGGGAGATTTAATCCACTGTGTCGATCTTTTTAGAGGCTTTTACAAAAACGGGAATTATGATATAAGATTGGTTGACTTAGGGATAATTTTAGATAACGCACATTAAGACTTACGCATGAATAACGGAAATGCTAGGCACAGAGAACACGGAAAAATAATAGTTTGAGAGACTTTTTGCGTAAGTCCTCACCGATAAGCTTGTGTGTTATTTTACTGAGAATTATCAGTATTTTCAATAATTTTTTGTGAACGGCATGAACTTAAAGTTTATAAAGAAAAACATTTTTCCTTTTGTAAAAGTTATATCTACAGTGCTTATAACCAGTGCAATTGGATTAGAATCGTGGAATATTTATGCCGGACTAACTAATATTAATGTACCAAGCAGCCTGAATCCAATTTTTTGGATTGAGCGTTTTGCCATGACGTGCCATTTTACCCTGGGTATTATAGCAGCTTTTTATGCACCTTCAATAAAAAAGATACCAATCCAGTATGCTACTTATACTTTTTTTGTAGGCACAATTGGCTTGTTAGAACTTTTCGATCGAGATGACGCTTCTACGTCTTGAAGGTGTGAGATTTTTGGATTAGGTAGGTTGGTAGCGATCGCATGATGCACCATAAGATTATCAAATCCCCGCTAGTGAGCAAAAGTCAGTTGCGGGGCTTTCTCAATGTAAGTGACTGGTGAATCTGACAGGCAGAAGGAGGTATAGTTTGTATAGTGAGTTTTTTACTGCAATTTTAGTTTGATACTAAGGAATAAAAAAATGTCTACTGATACTCAGATAGTTAATTACGTTGAAGAAAGTGAATTTGATGTTGTTTTAAATGGAAGTGAAGAGAAAGTTGTTGTTGTTGATTTTACAGCTACTTGGTGTGGCCCCTGCCGGCTGGTCAGTCCGTTAATGGATCAACTCGCCCAGGAATACAAAGGCCGCGCCAAAGTCGTGAAGGTAGACGTTGATAACAATAAGCCAATTTTCAAAAAATTCGGTCTTCGCAGTATTCCAGCAGTTTTAATTTTCAAAGATGGCAATTTAGCAGAAACCATCGTGGGAGTTTCTCCTTACGAGCAGTTTAGCGAAGCTGTTCAGAAGCTTCTTGAGGTTGTTTAAACTTAATTCGTAATTAAAAAATATCCGATTCCTAAAAACGGCAATGACGTTTCAGGTGGTGTTTAAATTCCCCGAAGTTTGGTGCATTGAACTTATCGCCACCTAAAGCGTAATTATGAGCTATACATTTTTAGTGATTCACTTTTCGCCTATAATTTGATTGCAGTAAACCACTAGAATATTGTTTCGAGTTAATCAGATCCAATTGTTCTTCAGGGCTAGGCGGTGGGAAAAGCTGTATACCGCTACCTAAGATAGTTGGAATAGTTGAAATAATATATTCGTCAATCAAACTGTGCTGAAGAAACGAATTGATTAATGCTCCGCCACCAACTAGCCAGATATTTTCAAAACCTTGAGCCTCTATATTTGCTAAGGCGTTATTGACTGGATCGGAAACAAATACAACGTCCTCACGGTCAGATTGGAGATGGCGTTTGGTGAAAACGAAAGATTTCTTGCCCGGATAAGGCCATTCATCAAAACCAAGCCCTACTTCATAAGTATTGCTGCCCAAAACAATCGCATCAATGGATTCGTAAAAATCACCATAACCGTAGTCTTCCCCCTCTATATCAAGGATTGATAGCCAATCAATTCCGCCATCGCTGCGAGCAATATAGCCATCCAAACTAGCTGCAATGTAGAGTGTAACTTTCGTCATTTTGCTTTCAATTAGTTACGTTTTTTGATTGTGCGATTTAAACCGACCTGCAATAAATTCTCGCTTAGATAAATGCTTTGTATTGCGTTTGGTGACTCGCTCTCGCCACATTTGGAAACTAGATTCTTTCATTTCGCGCCTCATTAAGGCAATTACCTGTTTCTCTAGCAGCCCAAACTGAGCTTCAATAGCATCAAAAGATGTTCTATCTTCCCATGCCATCTCAATGATGCGATCGATGGTTTGTGAATCGAGGTTAGGTAGCTTCATTCCTTTTCTGACAATTGGTAAATTTGAGCTATATATATTTTACTTTTCATTTTGAAGAACCGTTGTGTCTGCTGCACCCAGTTGCAAGGCATAAAGGTTGGCATAAACACCCTGCTGATTGACGAGTTCGACGTGAGTACCCTGCTCTACAATTTCTCCCTGCTGAATTACTAATACTTTATCTGCCTGGGTAACTGTACTGAGACGGTGGGCAATTACGAAGCTGGTTCGACCTTGCAGCAAACGTGCGATCGCAGTTTGTACTAGCGCTTCTGTGCGTGTGTCAATACTACTGGTGGCTTCATCGAGAATCAGAATTCGGGGGTTAATCAACACCGCACGGGCAATACTGATTAGTTGTCGCTGTCCCTGGCTCAGGGGCGCTCCCCGTTCACCCAATTGGGTTGTATAACCTTGTGGCAGTGAGGTAATGAACTCATGCACATTTGCCAGTTGTGCAGCCTCTTCGATATCAGCTTGGGTACTATAGGGAGCGCCAAAGGCAATGTTTTCGGCGACAGTGCCACTGAACAAAATATTATCTTGTAGAACGATGCCAATTTGACGGCGTAGACTTGCTTGAGTAACGCTACGCACATCAATATCATCAATTTTCACTGCACCACCAGAGACATCATAAAAGCGCAAAATCAAGTTAATAATTGTGCTTTTTCCCGAACCAGTCGGCCCGACTAATGCAATCATCTGTCCTGGATAGGCGTGCAAATTCACGCCTTTAAGAACCAATTGATCTGGGTTATAGCCAAACTTGACATTTTCAAATGTCACTTTCCCCTGAATGGGCGGCATTTCTGTCGCATCGGGTGCATCTTTGAGTTCTGACGGTTCATCTAGTAATAGAAAGATTCGCTCTAATCCGGCGAAAGCAGATTGAGCTTGGGTGTAAAACTGGCTGAGAATCTGGATCGGGCGGAAGAACTGCTGGACGTAAAGTAAAAAGGATGTCACCACACCCACTGTTGCAGATCCAGTGACTGCGAGATAGCCGCCGTAAGCCAGCACACCTGCGGTTGCAAGTGTGTTGAGAAAATCGATGGAGGGCAAAAAGGCGGAAGTAATTGCTACAGCTTCGACGTTGGCATCACGATTGGCGGCGTTAAGAACATCGAATTCTGCGATATTCATCTGTACCCGATTAAATGCCTGTGCTTCTCTGACGCTGCCAATATCTTCCTCCAACTTGGCGGAAAGCTGCCCAATAGTCTGTCGAGTAACACGAAACCTGGCTCTTGCCCAACGGGCAAACAAACTTGTGGTAAAAATCATCAGTGGCACAACCAGGTTGCTCAACAATCCAAGTTGCAGGTTGATGGAGAGCATAGCAATGATTATGCCGACCAAACTGAAAACGTTGCCCAGCATTTGGGCGATGGTTAATCCAAATGCCTGATTTACAGTATTGACATCATTTAGCAGACGGCTCATTAAATCGCCCGCTTCGCTGCGATCGAAAAAGCTGAGGGGCAGACTTTGGATTTTAGTAAAAATATCTTGCCTCAATTGAGCCAGCAATCGCTGCATAATCCAGCCGACTCGAATAATTTGACCCCGAATTGCTATGATGCCAAGTCCGTAATTCAGCGCTAGTAGCCCTAATAAAATTAAGAGTCCCTGCAAATTACCTTGGGCAATTAGGCGATCGACCGACCAACCGAGGAAAAATGGGCCAATTGCTTGGGTTGCGGCCCCAATAAATACTAATGTCAGGGCGATGGGAATTTCTTTGCGATAAAGTAGCAGATATTGCAAAAAGCGTTGCAGGGTGGAGATTTGCTTACTCGCTCGATCGTCAGATGCAACAACGGGAATAGTGCCTCTCATAGCAATTTTAGATTTTGAATTTTGGATTACAAGGCTGTTATAAAAATCTCAAGCGATGCTATTTACGTTAGTTTGGGATCGTTTTTTTGTTTCGTCTTTACCTGAGATTCCAAAATCACACCGTAGAGAGGGCTGGTTTCCATCAATTCCTCGTGAGTCCCTTGAGCTACCAATCGGCCTTTATCAACTAGAAAAATGCGATCGGCATTCTTAACGGTGCTAATACGTTGAGCTACTACAAAAGTTGTGCAAGTTTTTTGGCGCATTAAGCCATCTAGTTCGGCTTGAATATGGGCAGCAGTAGCGGCATCTACGGCTGAAGTGCTATCGTCTAAAATCAGAATGCTGTAATCGGTTAGTAAGGTACGAGCGATCGCAATTCTTTGTTTTTGTCCACCAGATAAACCCACACCCCGTTCGCCCACAATCGTCTCGTAACCATCGGGTAGACTGATAATAAAATCGTGCATTTGGGCGGTTTTTGCAACCTCAATTACTTGCTCTAGGGTTGCATTGGGTTTGGCGTAGGCAATATTTTCGCGGAGTGTGCCAGAGAAAAGAGTGGTTTCTTGAAATACAATGCCAATTCGCGATCGTAGGCTTTTAAGTGTAAAACTTTTTACATCTCTTCCGTCAATGCGAACTGCTCCCCCGGTGACATCATAAAAGCGGGGAATTAAGTTCATAATTGTGCTTTTCCCGGAACCAGTCATCCCTAGAACGGCGATTAGTTCGTTGGGTTTGGTTTCAAAGGAAACTTCTTTGAGAGCTTCGTTACTGGCTCCCGGATAGCGAAAGGAAACATTTTCAAAGGTGATTCTCCCACCGCAGGTTTCAAATGGCACAGCACCGGGACAATCGCGGATTTCTACCTCAGCATCAACAACTTCATAAACTCGTTCCGCAGAAGCAGCTGATTGAGCGATCGCAGGTGCAGCAAATCCAATCAACAAAATCGGTTGGAGAATCAATGCTAAGTAGGAATTAAACGCCACCAGTTCGCCAATGGAGAACCTACGCCCAATCACCTGCGCTCCCCCATAGCCGAAAACTGCCAGTGTTACCAAGTTACTCAGCAAAAAAATAAACGGGAAGGTATTGTGGATGGCGTTAATGGTCTTCATGTTTGCCTTCACTAAACCATCATTTAGGGTCGTGTAACGCGACCTTTCGGCTGATTCCCGCACAAAGGCTTTCACTACCCGTATTCCTAGCAAGTTCTCTTGTAATACGGCATTAAGGTCGCTCAGTTGCTCTTGGACTTGCCGAAAAAGTTTATTATTGCGACCGACAAATTGTGCCATCAACCATGCTGATATGGGTACTGCTGTTAGGGTAATTAGTGCTAGTTCCCAATTCATCACCAGCAAAACTACCGCAATAGTCACCAGTGTGACAATTCCACCAATGACCTGAATTAAACTAGTTCCCACAAAGGTACGGATCTGCTCAATATCGCTGGTGACACGGGTTAACAGTTGGGAAGTCTGCGCCTGGTCGTGATAGCTGAAACTGAGATTTTGAATTTTGCTGAAAATCTTGTTTCGCAGGTCATAAGCTACACCTTGAGATGCGGCTTCTGCCAAATAGCTTTGTCCAAAGTTAAATAAACCACGAGCGATCGCGGCGAGTACCATCCAGGCGGCGCTATATAGCACAATTTGGAGGTTGTTTTGGCTAATACCTTGATCGATTCCCCATCTAAATAGTTGGGGGGTAACGGCATTTGCGATCGTCAACAGCAACAGGCTGACCAATGCTCCTAGCGAAGTCCATCGGTAAGTGCTTAAACTCTTAAGCACACGCTGCATCGACTGTATCGACGAAGTTTCTCGGAGTTCTGGTTGCTGAACCACTTAAATGCACCCCTGTATCTTTGGAAAATTATCTCGCACTTTGATTGTAAAAAAACAACTGGTCAATGGCGAATATGGAATCTATTTGTGGTGACAATTCTAAATTTGGGGACAGAGGCATGGGAAAATACGTCTTTGGCAAGCATTGCGGCTAGTCCATTTGAATACCAAAGAACAAGAATAATGGCTCAAAATTTTTATAGCGATTCCCAACTTCCCTCAGATATGTCAACTGCTATCAGTCGCACAGCAAAGCCAAGTTCTGAGTTCTACTCTATTTTTTCTGAAGAAGAAATTTTAGGGATAATTAATGCATTAGAAGTCAAACGAGAAATACCTCTAAAGTATTCTTATAAAGGTAGAGGTGCAAAAATATGGGACGACTTTTATTTGAAATATGTTATTCCCAGATGGTATCGAAGAGCAAATGTAGAAATTGACCTTTTAAAAGATAACTTTAAATACATTGATGACAATATTAAAGCTGGTGAAAGAGTAAATATTATAGACGTTGGCGCAGGTAATTCATATCCAGCTAAAAAGTTTATTCTAGGACTGAATGAGTTAGGAAAAGTAAATAAATATGTTGCCTTGGATATTAGTGAAGAATTGCTTCAGGTCTCCAGAGATAATTTCAAAAAATGGTTTCCAAGAGTTGAGTTTATCAGTTCTACAATTGATATAGAAAATAGTTGTGTACCCAAAGTTTTATTTCAAAATCAAGCTAGTCTTGAAATTGATAATAAAGCAAAAATATTCTTACATTTAGGTGTCACTATTGGAAACCATCAAAATAGAGACGAGGTATTCAAAAACTTTAGAGACAGCATGGAAAAAAATGATTTATTGGTGTTCACTAATGAGATTGGCTCTAACTCTACATGGAATGGAAACGTCAGAGGTGGCTGCAAGTATCATGTAGAAGAAATATATGGATGGGTTAAAAATAAGATTGGGATTAAGTCTGAAGATTGTGAATTGGTGAGAAAGTATGATTTGAAAACCGATAGCATAGTTGCCAATATGAGATTCCATCATGATTACACTATAAATTTTAGTCGGATGGGGATAGATAAAAATATTGAAATTTCTGAAGGGGAAGAAATTACTATTTGGCGACATCATAAATATGAAATCCCCCAACTTTTGCAAGAACTAGAACGTTCTGGATTAGAACTTATTCAATATAGTACCGACAAATACAAATCACATATTATGGTAATTTGTAAGGTTGCCAGTAACTAACATTTTCAAATACACAATACCCGATTTATTAAATAAGTCGGGTATCTAAGTTTTCACGAATGATTTAGAACTGCTATATAGGAATAGTATTTTATTTTTGAAAAATTCTAAGTATGTGTAGGGTTCGTTACGCCAAAGCTAACGCACCCTACGGGTATTTCAAAAATCAAAGATGAGTCCTATAGATACGATTATGGTAGATAGTGCCAAATATTTCTGATGATACTAAAAACTCAGTTTGACTTAGTTGGCGAGTCAATTATATATACATCAAACGCGGTCTAGGTTGAGGAACCAAACGTCCTAAATCCTTAGCTGTTTCTATCCATTGCTGCATAACTAATTCTACATTATGCAAGGCTTCTTGATAAGTATCACCGTCAGCAGCACAACCTGATAATTCTGGTACTTCTGCAATAAAGGCTTGATCTAGTTCACTCCAATAGAGAATAATTTCATAGCGAAACATTATTTTTACTTCCTAGCTTATATTTGATAATCACTGCACGAACTTGTTTAATTTGATAGCTTTTGGCTTTTCCTCTCTTCTGTTGCAGGTTTAATATTTCCTCAACATCGGCTTTGACAAAAATGCGATTATCGCCACGAATCCGTTCGTCAAAGCCTAGTGTATATAAGAGTTGCCACAGTTGGGCGAAAGGGATATCTGTATCAGAAGTCCCAGAGAGAATTTTTTCTAAGAGTTTGTCTTGCTGACTCACGTTTTTCTAACTGCTTTAATGTTTCTATAGTCTCATATTTATATAAAATCAGGACATCCAAGAGCAAATTTATCTTTTTACCACGGCTTCACTGATTTACTTGATTAAAGAAAATCCTCATTATTTGGATATTAGAGATGCTTGATTTAAAACGATATTTTGCACAGACTTTAGTGTTGTTACCTCAGTTTTGACTATCCTATAGATGCATCATTGTGCTTGACATTGATAGCTTGGTTATTCCTCTACAATGCGGAAATGCGATCGCCTAGCAGACGCACCAGAAGGTATAGCCTGGTCAACACGGTGTATTAAACCCAACCTGTAAGCACTATACTCAAACTTACAAGTAATATAGGTAACTACAGAGGTCAAATTCTTGAGATTGCTCATATCATAATGCTGAGGTATAAATCCGTCTCAGTTAGTATTGAATATTGAGTAATAAATATTACGCGAATATGAAGAACCAAATTCTCGGTGCAGCCGTATTTTTAACCACCATTAGTTTGACAACAAGCGTACAAGCGGCAAATTCTGAACATGTTAGACAATTATTGGCAACCAAACAATGTCAAAACTGTGATTTGACTAATGCAGGTTTAGTGATGGCTGACTTATCTGGAGCCAATTTGAGCGGTGCTAATCTCACAGGTGCTAACCTCAGTCGTGCAAACTTGAGCGGCGCAGATTTGCGAGGTGCAAACTTGAGTGGCGCTAGTTTATTTGGTGTTAATCTCAGCGAAGCTAAATTTAGTGGGGCAAATTTGGCGGGTACTGATTTGAGAAATACCTATCTAGCAAATGCAGAAATGAAAGGTGCTTACCTAAATGGTGCTAACTTCCAAGGTGCAGTTGGTATCCCATCACAAATTGCTTCACCAGATGAATTTTATGCTTTAGGCATAGCAGAAGGGCAAAAAGGCAACCAACAGCAAGCAATCGGTTATTTTAATCAAGCGATCGCTATTAAACCAGAATTTGCAGGCGCTTATTTAGCTCGTGGTGTCGCCCGTTACCAAATACTAGATAGACAAGGTGCATTCCAAGATGCCCAAGTTGCTGAAAAGTTGTTTACATCTCAAAACAATACCCCTGGAACACAAACAGCCCAGGCTTTTATTAAAGAACTGAAAACACCCGTAAACGATCAAGTAAGCACTGGTAGTCCCAGTTTCGTTGACTTTTTGGGAAGTCTTGGCTCAGTCTTACTCCAGTTCTTCCCTTTTTAAGTGTTTCCTTTTTGAGAGGATAAAACAAATGACAAACGACAAATGACTTTATCTAATGAATTATGGGTAGTAAATCAAGACTTAGCTCAAGCTTGCTTAGAGCATCCTTTCGTTCGAGGCATTGGCGATGGTACTCTTGAGCCGGTGAAATTTGCTTACTACGTAGGGCAAGATGCTTTTTTCTTAGAAGCTTTTGCCCGTGCGTACAGTATCGCCGCAGCTAAAGCACCAGACTGGTTAGGTTTCACCACGTTTCATAACTTAGCTAGTGGAGTTTTAGAAGAACTGGGGCTGCATAGTGGCTATGCTTCTCAATGGGGAGTCAATTTGCATTCTGTGGAACCTGGAACCGCCACCCGCCGCTATACTGACTTTTTGTTAGCAACTGCTTGGAGTGGAGATGTGGGTTTAACTGCGGCGGCGATGTCTCCCTGTATGCGTTTGTATACCTTTTTGGGAGAACAATTAGCTCGTAATGGTATTCCTAATCATCAATATGCAGACTGGATTTGTACTTACAGGAGCGCAGAATTTCAACTATTAACACAACAATTAGAAAGTTTTGTTGACAATTATGCCACTACCAATTCTGTTGTGCATTCAACCTATCGTTATGCTATGTTTTGCGAACGCGATTTTTTTCAGGCTGCGTGGGAGTAGCGAAAACTGCTGTTATCATCTGCTTAAAAATAGTCTAGACAAATTCTTGAATATATACACCTCGTCTCCTCACCCACAATCATCATTTCTATTAAAAAGGTTCTGAGTATTTTTAGGACTTACGCAAAATGGCTTCCCGCAGGATATTACCCCTACCAGAAAATCAAGGTTTGGGTTATTTTTTGCCTAAGTCCTGTCTAAATTAAGCAATGGTTAATCAGACATACACAGCTGATGTCTTAGTTGTCGGTGGTGGAACCGGAGGCACTGCGGCTGCTATCCAAGCAGCGCGACGGGGAGCCAAAACGATTCTGGTAAGTGAATTTTCTTGGTTGGGGGGAATGCTAACTTCAGCTGGAGTATCTGCACCCGATGGTAACGAATTAGAAGCTTTTCAAACGGGGTTATGGGGTGCGTTTTTGCAGGAATTGCGACAACGACAGCCCGGAGGATTAGATAACAGTTGGGTAAGCTTTTTTAGTTACGATCCTCGAATTGGGGCGGAGATTTTTGCCAATTGGGTGCAGGAATTGCCAAATCTGCACTGGATTTTTGGACAAGTGCCAATAGATGTGTTCCGCCAAGGTAATTCTATTACTGGTGTGCGCTTTGCTGATTTTGCTGTCACAGCCAAAATTATTCTCGACGGCACAGAATTGGGAGATTTATTAGCTTTAGCTGAGATACCTTACCGTTGGGGCTGGGAATTGCAATCTGAATGGGGAGAACCCAGCGCCCCAGTGGATTTTAACTCTTTCACCAAGAAATATCCGGTACAAGCGCCTACTCATGTAGTAATTATGCAAGATTTTGGTGATGCGATGTCTCCAGAAATTCCGGCTGCCCCTAACTATGATCCTTCAGAGTTTACAGGCGCTTGGGATAGTTATGGAGCAGAGACATTTTTGAATTATGGACGTTTACCTGGTGGGCAATTCATGATTAATTGGCCAATCTGTGGCAATGACTACGGCCAAGGATTAGGGCGGCTGATAGAGTCAGATGTGTCCAGAGGTGAATTTATCCAAGAATCTCGCTGGCACAGTCAAAATTTTGCCCATTTTATCCAAAATCAGCTTGGTCGCCGCTATGGTTTAGCAGAAAAAGTATTTCCTCACACTTCTACAGCTTTTGCACTGCATCCTTATTACCGCGAAAGCCGCCGCTTAGTGGGGCTAACTACTGTCCGAGAACAGGATATTTTGCCGATCGCTGAAGGGAGAGTTGCATCTATATTTAATGATGCGATCGCAGTTGGTAACTACGCTAATGACCATCATTATCCTGGTGTTCAATTCTCACTGCAACCAAAATCTATCCGTTGGGGCGGACGTTGGACTGGAACTCCCTTTACAATTCCTTACAACTCCCTAATTCCAGCCACTACAGATGGTTTCTTGGTTTGTGAAAAGAACATTTCTGTCTCCCACATTGCCAATGGGGCCACCAGATTACAACCTGTGGTTATGGGCATTGGTCAAGCAGCAGGGATGGCGGCAGCGATGTGTGTTGAGTTAAACTGCCAGCCGAGGCATTTACCTATTCGGGCGCTGCAAACAGCTTTATTAGCAGATAATCGCTCAAAAACAGCAATTATTCCTTTATTTAATCTTCCACCCAATCGTTCGGATTGGCTGCACTGGCAACTGTATTACTTAAATAACCCACAAGCCTATCCAGATAGTGGTTATTGCCCTTGCCCATCGGAGAATGAGTACCCTGACTCTGCTTTTGACAAGGCATTAATTCGGGAAAGTAACTGTTTCAAAGGCATTTTCTCCCGTTTGGATCGGCAGGAATACAGATTTGCGGTAACAGCACCAGCTGCATATCAAGGGCAAAATTGGCAGCTTGTGACTTTGCGATCGCATATTGACGAGCAATTAAGCGCTTATCCTCACCAACAATTAGTTACATTGTGGGGTCGTTACAACCACTTTGGTAATTGGTTATTAGTCGAACATTTAAACGGAGGATAAAAAGAGTTTATTTTCAGTAAAACAGAATACTTTTTGATGAATTGTCCGGATATTAATCAAAAAGCTAAGTATCAGTGAAGTGGAGAGTTCCAAAATAGACATTTGCTATGCGTGCTGCCATTTCACTTTTAGTATCGAGTCTGGTGTTCGGCCCCTTAGCTTCTAACTGCCAAGCAATGGTCAATCACTTATCAACTGGGCTACTTTCCACGCCTGTTTCGGAACAGTGGCTCTCGGCAGCATCTGAACAAAATCCAGATGATGCGCCACGTCATCGCGGTAGTGGGCGTAGGGAAGTAACGCAAAAATTCGGAATTACCTATGTTGTGGTTTAACTACCGTAGGATAATGCCTCTTTTTCCAAAAGAACCAAGTTACCAGAAAACACGTTGTTGTGTTAACATTTTTCACACAGTTTTTCTGGCAGAGATATATACAGTTGACACACGAAAATCTTCAGCGATCGCTTAGTATTTCAACTGCAAGCTTTGTATATCATAAGTTGGTGTTAGTCCTGACGATCAAAACGCAAATCAAATGAAGTGCCTCGATCAACAGCATTAACAACTCCTCAAATGCTCATATTCCTGGGAAGCTCTGCGTCTCAATCCTCAACGACTCTAAAAATAGATGTTACTTTGGCTATCAGTTAATCTAAAGCACATCTAATTTAGACATTTTGCTTGTTGAAGAAACAGTATTAAAGCAACTTCACTTTATTCCCCAACAGGTTTTCTTCTTATTCATTGAGTAGCTGGTTTCTATATGAGCAACTATTTCATTTGAGCTTATCTAGAAGATAGATTCGCACAAGTAGTATAAGTTGATTGCACTTAGCAACATATATTACTATTTATGACCCAATCTTCCACTCTGGTTCTTTTGCTCACAAATGGCTACCAACATAAGTAGATATTAAGAAGTATCTGATAACTCAATAGATTATCTTACTCACTTAATTATTTTACACCCAAGACCAAATGCAAAATTTTGCATTTGGCCTTTTTAAATTCTTTTTTGATGAATTTTACTTAAAGAAAAGGGAATAGAGACAAAGGAAATTAAAGAAATAACCCATGCCCAATTCCCAATACCCTTTACACTTTTGTTTTCTTGCGGTTATTTTCTGTTTTCTGGATACCGGTGAGGAACATCGGCACAAACTTCTCGATAAACATCTGAGGATCGCGCTGCCAAGCCTTTTGTGCAGCCTGAATCCTAGTAAATTGCAACTCAGGAGCTAACAAAGTCTGGGGTAAGCGTTCCATTAGATACTGGGGACGTTGCCAAAGCGGCATAGTATTTGCCACTTCTACTAGGTTGGCAACTCGTCGTAGTTCTGCACCCAAGGTAATATCCATTCCTGATTCAAATGCCGCTTGTTCAATTGCGGTATATTTTCGCTTGGCTTGCTCTACTTTTTGCTGATGTTCTGGACTCTTACGCGCGAGTTCTCCTAGCCAACGATTACCCCAACGGACATGTCCTGCTTCCTCTGGGAGAATTTTTTCAATGGTTTCCCGAATTTTGATGTTTTCTTCTGTCTGTGGTGCTTGCTTAAGTGCATAAATGTGGGCAGAAAAATACTCACAACCTCGTTTTTCGGTGGCGTTAATTGCCGCAAGGGAAGAAATCACAAAATCTTCGAGTTCTTGGACTGGATCTTGTTGTTCGTGGTCTAGCAGGCGTTCAAATTCATTGATATAAGAGGAACCAGGCGGCTTACCGATATCTGCTCCCAGGTCTACCAACAAGTCAGTTAGCCACATGGCATGACGAGCTTCATCTGAGATGTGATGAGACAAATCCCGCACCAGTTCTGGTGGCTGTCCATTCAGTTGTTCAATTAGGTCAGTCAGGTCTTTGCAACTGCGTTGTTCGCTGTAACGGTAGCGGTTGAGGGTAATTAAATGGATTTCGCGATCGCATACCACCCGTTTCAATATCTCTCTAGCACCTAAAACATTCTGAAATTTACGTGGGTAGGTAACTGTCATAAATTATGTAAATTTTTGTAAATTATATATTTGATCGTAACTTACTTTGCAAATGCTGTATTTGTGCCATGAATTGGACTATTGTCAGCAAAAGTAAATATAAATTTATGTAAAAAGTAGCTTATGTTACAGAATTATTGTTATATTACTCTTGTGAGAAAACAAAAATTATATATTCACCAAATAGAGAGGACTATGGTTATGTCTATTGCAGATAAATCTCGTGCATTAATGGTGCGTGAACATCAGCAAGTCAAGAATCGCCAACAATCAATACTGATGCGGGCTGCACAAGAACTTGGTCTTCCTGAAGAAGCATCTAACTACTGGAATCCGATTCAAGGGAAGGTAGATGCTAACACTCGGATGATTTATGGCCCCAGCCACGCTTCCATGAGCTAAGTTTCAGGAATTATAAGCTAGATTTTTTGAGTGAATGTCTCAACTGACAACTCTGAAAAAAAAGCCACCCTCTCTTTAGGGTGGCAAAACTTATTATTTTTTAGTTAGATACGACTCTTAATTAAGCATCGTAGTAGAGGTAAAACTCGTAGGGATGAGGACGCAGTTGCAACTGCTTGGCTTCGTTAAGCTTGTAGTCAATCCAATTTTCGATAAAGTCTTCCGTGAATACGCCTGATTCTGTCAAGAAAGCGTGATCGTTTTCTAGTGCTTGCAATGCCAGTTCTAAAGAACTTGGAGTTGACGGAACCTTTGCAAGCTCCTCTGGGGAGAGTTCATAGATATTCTTATCTAAGGGTTCACCAGGATGTATTTTGTTTTTGATGCCATCAAGACCAGCACAAAGCATTGCAGCAAATGCCAAGTAGGGGTTAGATGTAGCATCTGGACAACGGAATTCTAAACGCTTGGCTTTGGGGTTCTTACCAGATAGAGGAATACGGATAGAAGCAGAACGGTTCCCTTCGGAGTAAGCCAAGTTAACAGGAGCTTCATAACCAGGTACTAAGCGCTTGTATGAGTTGGTGCTAGGGTTGGTAATTGCTAACAGCGCTGGTGCGTGTTTGAGAAGACCACCAATGTAGTACAACGCCATATCGCTCAAACCAGCATACTTATCACCTGCGAACAGAGGTTGTCCACCTTTCCAAATCGACTGGTGACAGTGCATTCCTGAACCGTTATCGCCAAAAATTGGTTTTGGCATGAAGGTGACGGTTTTGCCATATTTCTTAGCAACGTTCTTGATGACATATTTGTAAATCATCAACCAGTCAGCCGCTTCGATTAACTTCCCAAATTTGAAACCTAGTTCGCACTGACCACCAGTAGCTACTTCATGGTGATGCTTTTCAATAGGTACACCTAATTTTGCCATCATCAACAGCATTTCTGTCCGCATATCTTGGGAAGAATCTGTTGGTGAAACAGGGAAATAACCTTCTTTGAAGCGTGGTTTGTAAGCCAAGTTGGGTTTTTCGGCTGTACCCTCTTTCCCAGAATTCCAAGCACCTTCTTCGGAATCTAAAAAGTAGTAGCCTTCGTTAGCAGTTTGTGCAAACCTAGCACTGTCAAAGATAAAGAACTCAGCTTCAGGGCCAAAGAACGCTGTGTCACCAAGACCAGTGGAAACCAGGTAATCTATTGCTTTCTGGGCAATAACGCGGGGGCAACGGTTATACGGTTCACCTGTGCGGGGGTCTTTAATACTACAAATTATACTTAGCGTTGGCACTTCCATGAATGGGTCGATCCAAGCTGTGTTGGGGTCGAGTACCATCGTCATGTCTGATTCGTTGATCGCTTTCCAACCGCGAATGCTGGAACCGTCAAAAGGTACGCCATCAGTGAACGCAGTCTCATCGATTTGGTTCTGGTACAGTGTGAGGTGCTGCCAAGTTCCTACTGTATCGATGAATTTGAGATCAATCAGTTCAATTTTTTCATCTTGAATTTTCTTCAAGAGTTCTTTTGGTGTAGTCATTGTTACTCCTTCTCTACCAATTTCCTAAAGTAAACCAGAATCTTTCTTCCAAAGCATCCTAACCCTGCTGATCTCAATCAAGCCGTGACACACCAGAAATATCTTAAATACTAGACATTAGGGGATTTTGTAGCCTGTGCTACAGATATCTGGATTACAGGTTATATTAACCTTTCAGCAATCATCTGTACAAAACTGGAAAGTTCATCATATATGGGTCAACTTTGGCATAGAATCCTTAAATAGTGGATAGATTGTTTTTGTGCCAAATCTATTTTAAATAGCACAAAAATTTGCTGGTGCGTAAGTGCAGCCAAATAAATATCAAACCATAAATAGCAAGATTGGGAGAAAAAAGAATGCGCGATGCGGTAACAAGTTTAATTAAGAATTATGACTTAGCTGGTCGGTATTTTGACCGGAATGCGATCGATAGCCTAAAGTCTTACTTTGACAGTGGTACAGCAAGAGTACAAGCGGCGGCGGCAATAAATTCTAATGCGGCTGGACTTGTTAAGCAAGCTGCTTTGAAGTTATATGAAGAACTGCCAGAATTGATTCGTCCTGGCGGAAATTCCTATACAACTCGTCGCTATGCGGCTTGTCTGCGGGATATGGACTACTATCTTCGCTACGCCACCTATGCGCTGGTTGCTGGGAATACAAATGTATTGGATGAGCGTGTGCTGCAAGGACTGCGGGAAACTTACAATTCGTTAGGAGTGCCTATTGGGCCTACCGTTCGCGGTATCCAAATTCTCAAGGATCTGATTAAGGAGCAAGTAGCAGCAGCAGGTGTGGTTAATACTGCTTTTGTAGATGAACCATTCGATCACATCACACGCGAGTTGAGCGAGATCGATATTTAGCATCTAGCTCTGGTGGCTAAGAATCGCGGAACTATACAAACAAAGTTCGCATAAGTGGAATTAACAAATATCGCACTTTGGCTTGACTGGCAAGGTGCGTTTACTTTTCTTAATACAAAAGAATAAACTATTTATTGTCTGACACATTAATTAGTAGTACAACGAGACTTCAACCTGTTTGGATAGGAGGAAATCTTAAACCAACTCGTTTTAATGTTTTAGACCCTCCAGTAATTGATGTATTAGTACCAGGTTCATTAGTTTTTCCTCAAAATCCAGCCTATAAAAAAGACGAAATAGAGCATAATTTTAAAGACATTGATGTAAGGAAATGCGGGGTGGACTTAAGAAAACTGCGATCGCACCAGAACCGCCACAATAGAAGTTAGCGAGGTTTAAGGCACTGATTATGGAGGAATTATTAACCCTGAAAGACTTGCTTGTTAAGGGCGATGTTCAAGGAGCATTGATTATAGTTGAAGAATTAGAGGAAATGAGCCGAAATCACATTATCAAAACGATTCGTAGCTATGCAGTAATTTTGCTGTTAAATCTGATTAAACAACAAGCTGAAAATCGCACGGCTCGCTCTTGGGAAGTCTCAATTCGGAATTCGGTTCGGGAAATTCAACGAGAAAATAAGCGGCGTAAAGCTGGAGGCTATTATCTCGCGCCAGAAGAATTGTTAGAAATCTTAGCAGAAGCCTATTTAAATGCCATTGATGAGGCTTCCTTAGAAGTAGAAGAAGGTCGTTATGAAGCCGAAGAATTAGAAAAGCTGGTTCACCAAGAAGAAATCATCAATCTTGCTTTGGCTTTAATTTTACCAGGAGAATCAAGTTAATTGGCTAAACAGCGACTCGATACACTATTAGTAGAGCGAAATTTATGTTCTTCTCGCGCCCTAGCACAACGGTTAATTCAGGCGGGGGAAGTTACTGTTAATCAGCAGTTAGTTGATAAAGCTGGTACAGAAGTTGATATTTCGGCTCAAATAAATATTAAAGAGCGATCGCCTTTTGTTTCTAGAGGCGGTGAAAAACTTTCCAAAGCTTTGTCAGTATTTGCCATTCCTGTAGTAGAGCGCATTTGTTTAGATGGTGGGATTTCTACTGGTGGTTTTACTGATTGTCTCTTGCAAGCTGGAGCTAAAAAAGTTTACGGTATTGATGTCGGTTACGGACAAGTTGACTGGCGATTGCGAAATGATTCGCGGGTGATTTTGCGGGAACGCACCAATTTACGGCAACTACGACCAGATGAGTTATATGGCGAAAATGACCCGATTCCTGATTTGGCGGTAGTTGATGTATCGTTTATTTCTTTAACTAAAATTCTACCTGCTTTGTGGCAACTAACTCAAGCTAACCGAGAAGCTGTGTTGTTAGTCAAGCCACAATTTGAAGTTGGCAGATCCCGTGTGGGTAAAAAAGGCGTTGTGCGAGATCCAAACGACCAAGCTGATGCTATTTTCCAGGTGTTGCAAACAGCCCATGAATTAGGATGGAAATACAAAGGCTTAACTTGGTCGCCGATCACTGGCCCGGCTGGGAATATCGAATATCTTTTGTGGTTGAGAATGGAAAGTGAAACACCATCACCTGATTTAGAGGCGATTAAGCAAATAACGCAATCAGCAATAACTGATTTACGGAAAAGTTAAACGTCGTAGATTAGACATTCTACAGAAGCTGGATGGCGATCGCAATAATTTTCCAAAGAGGTTTTCTTTAATTTTGCTCGCTGTTGATCGGCTTTCTCAGCTTGCAATTCTTCCACAATGTCCCAAGCTACGGCACAACCCGCAGAATTACTACCATCTAGCTCACAAGTTGTCCGCGCTTCACTAATGGCTTCAGTAATCGCTTCTTCAATATTTGCCGCCCCAGCAGTTTCAAATGAGTTTAAGGTAGTTGTCATGATCCTTTCACCTTTAATTTATACAGATAGATATTAGGGGATAGGGAATAGTTTTATTTCCTATAGCCTGTTCCCTGTAACCTGTTCCCTTAATCTTGCATCCCAAATTCAGAATGTCAGTCAATTGTCAGAGGAGTTTGATAGAAGTTCATAAACACTTGTAAACGGTAACAAATACTTAATAAAACTTATTTATTATCAATACTTTATGCCTAGCTCTTGTCGCAAGCGATACAGAATTGTATTCTGATCGACTTGAGATAAAATTTCTTGAATGACGCTGCTAGCGCCCAACTGTCCCCAAGTGCAGCCTTTTTCGAGATAGACTTGGGCGGCTTTGCCAACTGAATATGCACCATAACCGGCGATACCAGCTTGAGCGATCGCACTGCCAGCAAAAGCAGTAATATTGCTGGGATTATCACCACTGGTTATTGCAGCCGTAGTTTTACCTAAACCCAAAAGAAAACTACTACCTAATTCCCCTAGTAGCAAACCACCAGAACTAAATAAAATCGTTTTTAAAATTTTCCCAGCTTCATAGCTAGTCATCGGCAAACCATATAATCTAGCGAGAGCGCGAATTAAAGCTAAATCGGCAACAGTTCCGCCAAGGATATCTAAGAAAGCGATGGGATTGAGCATTACTGCTAAAGCTTTGTATTTGGTAAACTGCCAAATGATATTTTCAGCTTCTTTTTCGCGTAATTCGATGGTTTTTTGAGCGATGGCGGCTTCTGCATCCCGTGCTTGGATGAGAGCATTTAAAGCCAGAAGCGATCGCCCTTCCCGATTCAGAATATTCAGAATTGTCTCTTTGAGTTCGTCTACTTGGGGTAGTGGTGTCTCCCATTCATAACTGACACGTCCATCAGGCCACTCAACCCGGACTTCCATTACTGCTGGTTCCGCCGCCACCATCACAATTTCATCAGGTAGTAGAGGTTTCGCTTCGGGATGTCCAGCACCCAATTGTTGTAAATTTTGGTAAATCGCTCCCCGGTCTGTATCTGGGTAAAGGTCTATTTTGTTAAATACTAAAATCAGGGGTTTTTGCGATCGCCTTAATTCCAGCAGTGCCTGATACTCAGTGCGCGTGATATCACCAGATACAACAAACAAAATCAAATCCGCCTGATGCACTACTTCTCGTGCCATATCTGCCCGTGACTCACCCTCAATTTCATCTAAGCCGGGGGTATCAATTAATTCTACTAATACCTTCCCACCGGGCTGCCACCGCACCGAACGGGGCCATTGAGTAACACCATTTAGAGGCCCAGTTTGCAGAATTTTATCTCCCAGCAAAGCATTTAAAACTGCTGATTTACCACGACTCACCAAACCAAAAGCAGCAATTCTAATCACGTTAGAGTCTAGCTTTTTGAGTGTGGAGTTCAAAGCTTCCAATTCCGGTTTCATCAAACCTGCTAATTCTGGGTTAGATGACAACTGTCCTGATTTGCGAAGATATCCATACCAAGACAGGGCTTGTCTGAGACTGGCGCGGGCACGATTTAAATGGGTTTCTTGCAGATTTCGCACGAACTTAGGTTGATTCAAGGTTGGACAAACAACAGGCTACATATCCATTTTGATCTAATTCCAAGGTTGTTAGCCTGTTTTGTCAAATTAGGCAATTGTGCGATATCTATTCAGAACATGGGATTGTGTTCATTATCCCAACATTTGCGATCGCGCCAGTTTCTGCCGGTATGTTCGCACTCAGATGGATCGTCTATCCAAGGAATCGATGTAGAGTAGTGCGAGGTTCCAATTGAAGCGAAGAAGCTAGCAGTGAATAAAGGCAATAATAAGGATAAAGTTATTAATGTAAAAATGGGGAGAGCGATTAAATATCCAGTGAGTAGCACAATATTAGTTTTAGTCCAAAAATCTGCGTCTATTTTATTATTTTTTGAGCTAATT
Source organism: Nostoc sp. (assembly GCF_036919895.1). Lineage (GTDB taxonomy): Bacteria > Cyanobacteriota > Cyanobacteriia > Cyanobacteriales > Nostocaceae > Nostoc. The sequence goes on along the minus strand of NZ_JBALBW010000017.1, from coordinate 570 downwards.
TTTAACCTAGTTGTTAAATTCGAGAAAAGCATAATGCAACCCTATGAATGCCAGTTGATATAGTAATTTCATTTGATTTGCCAAAGCAAAGCTGACCGAAAGCTAGCCGGATCGGGTTTTAGCTATCAGTATGTTTAGCATAAATCAAACAAAAATTCTATACGAGTACGGATTTTTACGTAAGAACATTATTGAAGCTATGTACTCTGATGTCAAAGGTGCAAGTGGCTACTTTTTAGAAGCTTTAACTTTTGGACGTTAAAAAGTATTTTTCATGAAAATATGTTGAAGTTTTGGCACTCGCCTTTAGGTAAATTCTGGGAAATTTAGGGATATCTGCATTTTGAATGAATTGGGAAGCCTACACCGTACTGTCAGTCCAGTGTAGGTAGTTCACATTATTTAGAACAAATCTAAATCTGTCACAGCACCAAGACTGCTAGAAGATACCAATTTGGCATATTTCGCCAACACACCTTTAGTGTAACGCGGAGCAGGAGGTTGCCAATTGGCACGACGACGGGCTAATTCTGATTCGGATATATTCAACTGCAATAAACGAGCCGGTGC